>JALESO010000017.1 GCA_022781925.1 Lachnospiraceae bacterium | reverse complement strand
GTACTGGACTGCATCAAGTTTAAATTGTTTGTCATGTTGCTTTGCCATATGAGATCCTCCTTCAGCATGCTTCTATTGTATCATGCTTATGTGTATTTGGAATTTCTCATTTTGGCTTGTACTATTTATATTCTAGCACCATGTTTACTATCTGCGGGATGGAAAATTAATGTCAGCATCACTCAATGAAAAATTAACTGGTAACGGAGACTTAAAAGGGATGACAATGAAGCAATGGGAAGATTATTAATAAAGCCCAAGTCTTTTTTATATGAAAATGTAAGGTGCGCATGCGAATCGCGAATGACATTTTATGAAGTAAAATGCCAGATTGAAGAAAGTAACCAGTATGAATTACTGGAATTTACATCTTTGCACGATTCCTGTAAGATACGTTCAAAATCCTGTGGACATATTTTTGATGTTCGTTGTCGGCAGTTTCTTAAAATCCCACGATGTAGAATATGTTTCCCTAATAGTATTACAGCGGAAATAATGACTGAACGCATCCGATTATGGACGAATGGCGAATACGAAATGGTCGGAGAATATGTTGATCAGAACACTAAAATAAAAATACTGCATCATAAATGCGGACGGATAATGGAATATATGCCAAAGCATTTTAATCGTAATACAAAATGTCCGTTTTGTAATAACATATATATGGAACAATGGAATAAAATGTTTCAGCTTTTATGTGATTATAAGGCAGAGTATAACAGTATGGAGATTCCAATCGAATGTGTTTACAAAGATCAAAGGTTAGGTGCATGGTGTCAGAGACAGCGAGGTGCATACAATGCAAAGAAAATTTCGGAAGAATGCCTGGAAAAGCTTCAAAGGATGGGATTTTCATTTGAACCGTTGGAGGATGAGTGGAACAGGCATTTGGAACAATATGTAGGTTATGTAAATAGAAATGGAAAAGAACCTGGTGATTCGGGTAATACTGAGATTGAGGAAGAGTGGATAGGAAAATGGGTACAGGTTCAGCGTGAGTTTTACAGGGTAGGAAAGCTGCCGCAAAATCGCTTGGAAAAATTACAAAATGTAGGATTCTCATTCAATCCTTTGGCGGAAGAGTGGGATAGATATTTTGAACAATACAGGCAATGTGTGCAGGAGAAAAAAGAACTTTCTATCTTTTTAAGACAATGGGCCGGAAGGCAACGTACCTTATATAAAAAAGGGAAACTGCCTCATGATCGATACGAAAAGTTACATAGCATAGATTTCCTGTTTAGTCCTGTATTAGATAATGAATGGAACAAGCAATTTGAACAATATAAAAAATGCATAAGTGAGAAGAAGGCATTTCCTAAATCACTAAGAAGATGGGTAGATAACCAGCGCAGTTTATATAGAAAGAAAAAATTGCCTCAGGACAGATATGAAAAATTGCAAAGTGTAGATTTTTCGTTTGCACCATTAGAAGAAGAGTGGGATAAACACTTTGTACAATATCAGCGTTATATATGGGGAAATGGCGGGAATGCCAATATCCCGTTGAAAACAGTTTATGAGGGGGAACGCTTAGGTATATGGGTAGGTGATCAGCGTAAAATGTATAAAAAAGGAAAATTGTCTCAGAAAAGATACCAAAAGCTGTTAAATATAGGTTTTTCGGTTGATCCGTTAGAAGATGAATGGAACAGGCGATATGAACAATTCAAACGTTACATAAAGGCAAATGATGGAGATACCCGTATTTCTGAAAATGTAATTTTTGAAGGTGAGTGTTTAGGAACATGGGTGATCAGACAACGGAGCTTGTATAAAAAAGGAAAGCTGCTTCCTGAAAGATATGAAAAATTGAAACAAGCAGGTGTGCAATTCAAATAATCATGAAGGCGAAAAGTTTATTGTAAGCTTTTCGCCTTTTGAAATATATAAGCTATTGCAAACTAAAATGTAAATTTTGATGCAGGATTGGCGTGTGAAAAATTATATATTGCAAATTAAAATGTAAGAGCAATTAAAAAATGTACATGAAGAAAACCATATTGCAAATTAAAATGTAAAAAATATGAATAAAAAGAGAGTATAGAAAACTCTTATTGCAGACTAAAATGTAAAAATACTTGAAAAAATGGTTGAAATACATAGAAATTTATTGCAAATTAAAATGTAACGTAACAATAATTATTTTCTACATTTTGATTTGCAATGATAATTCAGCTTAATGGTTTAGCAAAAGGAATGAAAGACAATCAAAACAGAGGGCGATGGCTTTTTAGCTGTCGCCCTCTTTCCTGTCTATCGCCCGTTTTCTTGCTTAAAACATGGAAACATGGTACCATATAGCTATCTTTTTTTACAGGAACAGGAGCACAATTTATGGCATTACAACTGATATACGGAAATTCCGGCAGCGGAAAATCAACCTACATCTACGAAAAAATCATCCAGATGGCGCAGGCGGATCGCAGGCGTAATTTTTATGTCATCGTTCCGGAGCAGTTTACCATGCAGGCACAGCGGGAACTGGTGCGGCGTTCACAGAATCATGTCATTGTAAATATCGATGTGGTCAGTTTTGAACGTCTGGCATATCGTATTTTTGACGAACTTGGCATTCAGAATACGGTGATGGAAGAGACCGGAAAAAGCCTGGTGCTGCGTAAGATTGCAGAAGAAAAAGGGAAAGACCTGACGGTGCTGCGTGGAAATATCCGGAAGATGGGATATATCAATGAGTTGAAATCCATGATCTCCGAGCTGATGCAGTATGATATTTCCGTAGAGGAACTGGAGGAGTTTCTGGGACAGCTGAAACCGGAGTCCAATCTGTATTATAAACTGTCGGATGTGCATACCATGTATGCGGCTTTTGAGGAATATCTGCAGGGGCAGTATGTGACGGCGGAGCGTGTGCTGGATGTGCTGGCAGATGCCGCGGAGAAATCACAGCTTTTAAAAGGAGCAGTGTTTGCTTTTGACGGATTTACCGGATTCACACCGGTGCAGATGAAGTTGCTGCATCGCTGTATGCATGTGGTGAAGGATATGTATGTGACGGTGACGATGGATGTACGGGAGGATCCGCTGGCAGACTGTGGGATGCAGGATCTGTTTTACATGAGTCGGAAAATGACGGCTGCCCTGCTGCGGGCGGCACAGGAAGAGCAGTTTCCGCTGGAAGAAGCCGTTTTTCTGGAACCGGGGATACAGAGCCGTCTGGCACAGACACCGGTGCTGCGGCATCTGGAGCAGAATCTGTTTCGGGTGAAAGCGCAGCAATATACCGGCGATTGTCAAAAGGAACTGCAGATCTATTCCCTGGCAACTCCACGGGAGGAATTGCAGTTTGCGGCATGGAAGATTTCAGAACTGATGCGCAGCCACGGGTATCGTTACAGTGAGTGTGCCATTGTGTGTGGTGATGTGGAAGGTTATGAAAAATATGCGCAGTCGGTATTTTCGCGGTATGATATGCCATATTTCGTGGATATGAAGTCATCGATCCTGTATCATCCCTGCATTGAACTGATCCGCGCGGCACTGGAGATCGTGGAAAAAGATTTCTCCTATGAGAGTGTATTTCGTTTCCTGCGCACCGGACTGTCCGGATTTGCGGAGGAAGAGATTGATTTCCTGGAAAACTATGTGCTGGCCAGGGGTATCCGTGGGGCATCCCGCTGGAAGAAAAAATTTCTGAAGCCCATGCGCCACACCGGAAGGATCCGTGTGGAGGAAGAGGTGTTGCAGCAGGAACTGGCCCGGGCAGATCAGCTGCGGGAGAGATTCTGGAACTTGATAGAACCATTTTATGAGATCGCATCGGACCGGGAGAAAAATGTGGCGGAACTGACCCGTGGACTGTATGAATTTCTGACAGAACTGCAGCTGGAAGGGCAGATTCATCAGGCACAGGAAGCTTTTGAGGAAGCCGGGGAGGAACTGCTGGCATCCCAGTATCGTCAGATTTACAAAATTGTGGTGGATCTGCTGGATAAGCTGGTGGATCTGCTGGGCGAAGAAACACTTTCCATCCGGGATTATGCGGATGTGCTGGAGGAAGGATTTTCATCGGCAAAAGTCGGTGCGATCCCGCCGGGGGCAGACTGTGTGATCCTGGGTGATATTGAGCGAACCCGTCTGGAAGGGATCAAAGTGCTGTTTTTTCTGGGCGTCAATGATGGTATGATCCCAAAGAGTACGGCAAACGGCGGCATTTTGTCCCAGTATGACCGGGAACTCATCGAGGAGCAGAAGCTGCAGCTGTCTCCAACAGCAAGGGAACAGTCCTTTTTGCAGCGGTTTTATCTGTATCTGAATATGACAAAGCCGTCGGAGGCACTGTGTCTGACGTATGCCCGGATGGATGCAAAACAGAAGGCAGCGCGGCCGTCTTATCTGGTCGGTACGCTGCAGAAACTTTTTTCCGGTCTGCAGGTACAGGAGATTGAGGCGGGAACGGCTTTTGAACCGCTGACACCGAAAAGCAGTCTGGATGCCTACCTGACCGGACTGACAGCGGCCAGGGATGGCCAGGTAACGGAAGAATGGAAGGCATTGCACCACTATCTGAGCAATTGTCCGGTGTGGGAGCCGGTAGTACAGGAACTGTTTGCGGCGGCATTTTCAAAGTTTACCGGGGAACAGCTGGCTGTGGAGACGGCGCGGCAGCTTTACGGAACGATCCTGACGAATTCTGTTACCCGGCTGGAGCTGTTTGCCCGCTGTGCCTATGCGCATTTCCTGGAGTACGGACTGAAGCTGTCGGAGCGTGAGACTTACAGTTTTGCGGCACTGGATATGGGAAGCATGTTCCATGAGATTTTGCAGCGGTACTGTGAAAATCTGGAAAAATCCTATGACTGGTATTCCATCACGGAGACACAGCAGGAGAATCTGCTGAAGGCCGCCATGCAGGATGCCGTACTGTCCATGCCAAATGAATCGCTGCTGGAGTCCGCCAGAAGTGCCTATGTGCTGGAGCGGATTTACCGGATCATGAAGCGCAGCATCTGGGCGCTGACGGAGCAGATCCGGCATGGAACGTTTCAGCCTGCGGGATATGAAGTGGACTTTATGCAGGTAAATGAACTGAATGTGGAAAATATGATGCTGGATGAGGAGCATAAAATGCGTCTGGTGGGCAAAATTGACCGTATGGACACCCATGAGACGGAAGATGCCGTCTATGTCCGCATCATTGATTATAAATCCGGAAAGACGACGTTTCAGCTGCTGAATCTGTATTATGGTCAGCAGTTACAGCTTGTGGTATATCTGAATGCAGCGATGGCACAGCTGAAAAAGGAGCATCCGGGAAAAGAAATTCTTCCGGCCGGAATTTTTTACTATCGTATGGATGATCCGATGGTGGAAGCTGACGGCGAGGATGAGGAGAAGATCATGGAACATATCCTGGGTGAACTGCGCCTGAACGGTCTGGTGAGCCTGGAGCGGGAAGCGTATGAGCAGATGGATGTGGGACTTCATGGAAAATCAGAAGTTATTCCGCTGACGTTGAATAACGACGGAAGTGTCAGCAAGCGGGGGACTTCCGGTGCGACACCGGTGGATTTTGCGGCGCTGACCTCTTTTGTCAACCGGAAAATCTGTGCGGCGGCGGAACAGATCCTGGAAGGAGATATCGACATCCGCCCATTCCGTATGGAAAGTAAGACGGGCTGTGATCACTGCCCGTATCACAGCGTGTGCGGATTTGATCCGAAGATCGAAGGATATACGTTTGAACGGAATAAGAAATTATCCAATGATGAAGTGTGGACGAATATTTACCGGGAAGGAGGCGATCCGGATGAGCGTTAAGTGGACCGAAGAACAGGAAAAAGTCATTCAGCTTCGAGACCGGAGTCTGCTTGTATCGGCGGCTGCCGGTTCCGGAAAGACTGCGGTTCTGGTGCAGCGCATCATTTCCATGGTGACGGATGAAGTGCATCCCCTGGATATTGATCGGCTGCTGGTGGTGACCTTTACCAATGCGGCGGCTGCGGAAATGCGGGAACGTGTGGGTGCCGCCATTGAGGCTGCTTTGGAGAAAGATCCTTACAATCAGCATCTGCAGCGGCAGCTGACACTGGTACACAATGCACAGATCACCACCATTGACAGCTTCTGTATCCGGATCTTGCGGGATCATTTTCATAAGATCGATCTGGAACCGGGATTTCGGATCGCAGACGAAGGAGAACTGAAATTGCTGCGGGAAGATGTCTGTGAGGCGGTACTGGAGGAATTTTATGAAAAAGCAGACCCGGAATTTCTGCGGTTTGCTGACAGTTATTCCCAGGCAAAAAATGATCTGCAGATCAAAGAAATGGTGCTGAAACTGTTTGATTATTCAGAGAGTTATCCGTGGCCGGAGGAATGGCTGGAATCCTGTGTGCAGCAGTATGAGGCGGCTGATGAGGATGCACTGGAGCAAAAGCCCTGGGTGCAGGACTTCCTTTCCTATATGAAAGTGCGGACTGAGGATTTGATTCGGGCACAGGAACATCTGCTGGATCTGACCAGGGATGCGGACGGACCATACATGTATGAGGCATCCATTCAGGATGATTTGTATCAGCTGCAGGATCTGCTGGAGTGTGAACATTTTTCCCAGTGGCAGGCGGCAATAGGCGGAATGGATTTCAAAAATATCGGCAGGGCGAAAAAGTATGAAAGCAGTGAATTAAAAAAAGAAGCGGTGAAGTCCGGGCGTGACCGGATGAAAAAACAGATCGATAAGTGGAAAAAAACGATATTTGCCACACCGCTGGAGATACAGCTGCAGCGGCTGAACCAGACGTCAGATATGGTACGGATGCTGGTGCTTGTGACACAGGCTTTTGCAAAGCGGTTTGCCGAAGAGAAACGGCAGAAAAATATGCTGGATTTTTCGGATGTGGAGCACTATGCCCTGCGGGTTCTGGTGAATCCGGAGACAAAGGAACTGACGGAGACGGCGCTGGAGTACCAGCAGCAGTACCGGGAAGTGATGATCGATGAGTATCAGGACAGCAACTATGTACAGGAGACGCTTCTGACGGCAGTTTCCGGTGTGAAAAGCGGCAGGGAAAATCTGTTTATGGTGGGAGATGTCAAGCAGAGCATTTACCGGTTCCGTCTGGCAAGACCGGAGCTGTTTATGGAAAAATACCAGCGGTTTTCCCTGGAGGAGAGCAGTCAGCAGCGCATTGATCTGCACAAAAACTTCCGAAGCCGGAGAGAAGTGGTAGATGCGGTCAATGATATTTTTTATCCGCTGATGCAGCGGGATATCGGAAACGTATGGTATGATGCGGAGGCGGCGTTGTATGCTGGTGCAGAATTCCCGGAGTATGAAAAACCGGAATGTTGCAAACCGGAGCTGCTTCTGGTTCCGATGGATGGCAGCAGTGCAGAACGCCGGGAGCAGGAAGCACTTGCGGTGGCGGGACGGATCCGGCAGATGATCGATTTTCAACAGATTCCGGGACTGGAATTGAAGGACATTGTGATCCTGCTGCGTTCCATGTCCGGCTGGGCAGAGGTGTATCAGAAAGTATTTGAGCAGGAAGGAATTCCGCTGATCGTATCTTCGCAGACCGGATATTTTTCGGCGGCAGAGGTTCAGACGATGCTGTCCCTGCTCCGGGTGCTGGACAATCCGTGTCAGGATATCCCACTGGCAGCAGTGATGAAGTCTTATTTTGGAAAATTCACATCGGATGAACTGGCGCAGATCCGGGCGGCCAGTCCGGGGATCCCGTTCTTTCAGTGTGTGGAGCAGTTTGCATCCAAAGAAACGGCAAAGGCAGAGCTGACGGAGAAAATAGAACGCTTTTATGAAATGTTACAGCATTACCGGCGGCGGATTCCCTACACACCGATCCACCGTCTACTGCAGGAGATACTTGACGAGAGCGGTTACCGCAATTATGTGACGGCACTTCCGGCGGGAGAACAGCGCCGGGCGAATCTGGATATGCTGATGGAAAAAGCAGTGGCCTACGAACAGACCAGCTATCATGGACTGTTCCATTTTATCCGCTACATTGACCGTCTGATGAAATACGATATCGATTACGGCGAGGCGGAGATCATCAGTGAACAGGAAAATGCCGTGCGGTTGATGAGCATTCACAAAAGTAAAGGTCTGGAATTTCCGGTTGTATTTGTGTGCGGCATGGGAAAATCTTTCAATGAACAGGATCTGAACAGCAAAATGATCTTCCATCCGGAGTTTGGTATCGGTCTGAAATGGTTTGACTGCGAGAAACGGACGAAGGCGGATACGCTGATCCACCAGATCTTTTCCATGGAGGCGAAGCGGGAAAATCTTGGCGAGGAACTGCGTGTGCTGTATGTGGCGCTGACCCGCGCAAAGGAGAAACTGATCCTGGCGGGAAGCTGCAAACTGCCGGAGGAAGGGCAGTTTTCCGGATATGACAGAACACAGAAAGTACCGTTTTCAGACCGGTATGATGCCGGATGCTACTGGGACTGGGTGCTTCCGGTGCTTGGAATGGAAAACAAAAACTATGATTATACCATCTGGGACGAGGAACAGATGCTGTCGGAACAGCATCGTCAGCTGCAGGATACGGCGGTGCAGCACCGGAATATTCTGGAAGCACTGCAGCATGTATCCGAAGAAGAGACAGAAGCACTGACAGAGAAATTTTCCTGGGAATATGCATGGCGGGATATGGGGACACACAAGCAGAAAGTATCCGTGTCTGAACTGAAGCATCGAGCCATGGAGGAGCGCAGCGAGGAGGCAGAGCAGACGCTGAATACGGCAGAACCACTGTTTCCACAGGAGGTGCCGATTCCATATCTGCCAAGGTTTGTACAGGAGACATCAGAAAATGCCGGTGCGCTGTACGGAACTATGGTGCATCGTTTCCTGGAATGTCTGGATTTCACAGCACTTCCGGAGTTCGTATCGAAAAAGCAGGGATTGTATTATGTGAAATCCCAGATTGACAGTCTGTGCGCGTTGGGACGGATGACGGAGGCGGATGCAAAGCGGCTGAACTGGAAACAGCTGTTCGGTTTTCTGCAAAGCGATACGGCAAAACGGATGCGCACAGCTGCACAGTCAGGTACGCTGGAGCGGGAAAAACCATTTGTCATGTCGGTTCCGGCGCAGCTTGTCTGGGAAGAGAGTCTGCCAGAGGAAGATGTGCTGGTCCAGGGTATTATCGACGTGTTCTGGGAAGAAGAGGACGGCATCGTGCTTCTGGATTATAAGACGGATCGTGTGGATAATTCCGAAGAACTGATCTGCCGCTATAAAAAGCAGCTGGAACTGTATGCGGATGCCCTGAATCGTTTTGGAAATGGAAAAAACGTAAAAGAAATTTTGATTTATTCCTTTGCACTGACAGAAGAAATCGTAATATAACAAAGGAATGATATGAAATACAGAATATTTTATAAAGATTGTGCAGGTTCCATCTGAATCGCATAAATATACACATAGAAAAGTACACAAAGGAAAAGAAAAAAGTAGAGAAGAACTGGAGAAAAAGAAATGAGAATCATTTTAGCATCTGCTTCCCCGAGACGGCGGGAACTGCTGGCGCAGCTTGGCATGGAATTTGAAGTATGCCCGTCACAGGGAGAAGAAAAGATCACCGAGCATCTGCCGGAGCGGGCGGTTATGCAGCTGGCGCAGCAGAAAGCAGCAGATATTGCAGGGAAAACAGAAGGGGACGCATGGATCCTTGGGGCAGATACGGTAGTCGTATATGCCCAGAAGATTCTGGGAAAACCAAAGGATGCGGAAGACGCAAAGCGGATGCTTGGCATGCTTCAGGATAACCGTCATCAGGTATACACCGGTGTATGCGTCTGGAAGAAAGAAAATGGAAGAGAAGATATTCATTGCTTCTATGAGAAAACAGATGTGGTCTTTTATCCGATGACAGAAGAAGAGATTGCACAGTATGTGGCTACCGGAGAACCGATGGACAAGGCGGGCTCCTACGGGATCCAGGGCATTGGCGGTCTGTATGTCCGTGAGATTCACGGTGATTATAATAACGTGGTGGGACTGCCCATCGCGCGTCTGTATCATGAACTGCAGAAATAAAATACGAAAATACAGTTGTTGCGGGAAAAGGAGATAAATGGTATATTAAAAACGATACAGTTTCACAAAATGACAGGAAAGTAACAAAGTGATACGTTTGTGATTTTTTGATGCTGTTGTATGGGAAGAATGTAAGGGACATTCTTAAATCAAAGTGAATGGAGAAAAAACAATGGGCGAATACGATAAAGTATGTATTGAGACATTTTTGAGAGATCAGTTAAAATTATTTCCGGAGAAAGTAGCGGAGACACCGGAGGAAGCAGAAGATTTTCTGGATATGTGCATGGCTGCTGTATGCAAGAACATGAAAGAAGTCCGGGAATATTTTGATGAACTCGGATCAGACATTTCCGGTATGAGTAAAGAGGAACTGGAGCAGGCGGATGAAGTATTCAAGCTTCCGGATGGACGATATCTGGTAGTGGATGCCTGAAAAAAGATTCTGGATCTGATGTGTAATGGGAGCGCAGCGTTTCGAGTTTGCGAGTCGTAGACACGGAGCATGCTGCGGATATTCCTAAACAGGATAGGAGATCAGATATAAGGAGAAACTAGATTGAAGAGTAAAATGACAAGAAATACAGCAGGTGTGCTGGCAGGAATCCTGCTGGGTACCGCATTTTTAGGTGGCTGCAGTAATCCGGTGAGCACCGTTCTGGAAAAACCGGTATTCAAAGTGGGAAAAGAAAGCTGCAGTCAGGAAGATGCCCGTGCAATTCTGATGAATTACCAGAAAGAGTACAGCAATCTGTACGGAATCGATATGTGGGAGCATGATTATGGGCAGGAGCAGAGTCTGGAGGATTATATCAAGGATCTGACGCTGGCACAGATGGCACAGGTGTATACCCTGGATGTGATCGCTTCGGAAAAAGGAGTGACCTTATCCGAGGATGAGCAGAAGAAAGTATCCGAAGCAGCCAGGACCTATCTGGATGGTCTGGAGGATGCGGAGCGTGACTACATCGGGCTCAGTGAAAAAAATGCAGAAAAACTGTATGAACGTTATGTACTGGCAGAAAAACTGTATGAGACATTAAAGACAGAAGTGAATCAGGAAGTCAGTGATGACGAAGCCCGTGTGATGAAACTCAAACAGATTTACACAACGGATGCAGCAAAAGCACAGAATTATATGGCACAGCTTCAGGCGGGCGCAGATTTTGAATCGCTGGCCCAGACTGCGAATGAGGCGGATACGGTGGATATCAATGTCAACCGCACGACATTTTCTGATGATGTGTCACAACAGCTCTTTGCACTGACAGATGGTGGCGTCTCAGACATCATCGAGATTGACGGCGGCTATTATATCTTTTATTGCAGTAGTGCATTCGATGCAGAGCTGACTGAGGCTCACAAAATGGATGTGCTGGAAAAGCGGATGTCCGATGCCGTGACAGACACTTATGCCGATTATATGAGCCAGCTCAGTTCCAAAGAAAATCAGGATGTCTGGTCAGAAGTGACGGTGGATACCTCATTGAAACTTGAGAGTGCATCCTTTATGGAAGTATATCAGCAGTATTTTTCCGCGGAAGAATAAATAAGTCAAACATGTGCTCTGGTAAAGGGTATGAATCGTTTTATATAGAGTAGATTAGAAGAAGAGATCGCAAACGTAAACAGAACCTCTGTATTTTTCATCAAAGCAAGGCGTCTCAGCCTGCGTGATGCAAAATACGGAGGTTCTTTATGCGTAGTTTCTGTTTTCATTTATAAAATCAAAAAGATGTCACAAAACAGAGTTTTTCTCCGTTATAGTATATGAGAGGGAGAAGAAATGACGGTATTACATAGATTACAATGCGCAGAGAAAAAAGAAGAAACAAAAGCAGAACAACTGTATTCAAAGTATTACAAACTCATGCTTTATGCTGCTATGGAACTGTTGAACGACCAGATGGCAGCAGAGGATGCGGTACATGAGGCATTTATTAAAATTATAAAAATCTGGATAAAATAGATCTGAACAGGTCAAAAGAAACAAAACGGTATGTAATGGTAATCACAGAACGTACCTGTATTGATATATTGCGTAAACACAGGCGGCAGGCAGAGGTATCACTGGAAGGGTTACAGACAGAAAGAAATCTGAACACAGATGTGGACGGGATGGAAAAGGTTTATCAGACAGAAGTCCTGAGGCAGATGTTAGAAAAAATGCCGGAACTTACGAGACAGATTTTTCTGTTGAAGTACGGAAGTGGATATGACAATGCTGAGATTGCCAAGGCATTACATATTACAGAAATGACTGTCCGACAGAGGATTTCCAGAGAAAAAAGAAAAATGGAGAAGTATCTGAGAAAGGAAGGGATCTTATTATGAAAAAAGATGACAAACTGGATGAATGGTTATATCACACGATGCCGTCAGTGTAGGAAAAGCGTTTCGATGAGATACCAGATGCCCCGGAGTTTCCCTTCGAACCATCAGGGTGCTATCAGAAAAAAATGGAGAAACTGATCCAGCAGGCCGGTCGGAGGGAACGATATCAGAATAATATAAAAAACGTGGCCCGCCTGGCAGTAGCAGCCGTAATGATTGGTATGTTTTTGACAGGCATTACGTCGCTTCTGCCGTCTGTGGAGCAGCAGAGACTCAGTGCACAGGCAGATACATTGACAGATTTTGCACAGGGAGATGTCATGTACGAGGTAGCAGAACTCGGTGCCGGAAGTATTACGATCAGCAGAAATGCCGGAAAAGTCGAAGTAAAAAGCTGGTGTTATGGATGTGGAAAAAACTGTGTAAATGAGACACATCGGGTATTGATCAAAGGAAGCGGAAAGACTGTGTCAGAGGCAAACATAGATTTTTGCAGAAATCTGCAGCTGCATAAAGAAAATTATGCGGGACATCTTCATTCCCTTGATATCGAACAGACAGAATAACAGTATGGCATTATATGAGCAGGAGCCGATCTACTCTGAGAAAGTAGACCGGTTCTTTTTTTGCATCATTTGAGTTGGATTTTATTGAAAAAGATGTCACAAATAGGAGAACGCAAACGTTTTAGTATATAAAAGAAGCCCACAGAAAAGGAAGCGAAATGGTTCTGCAGGTGGAAGGAGGAATGAAGTGAAATGAAAAAAATCGGTGTATTGGGAGTGGTGATGCTAAGCTGTATTCTGGCGGGATGCAGTCAAAAAGGAGAAACACAGATGCAAAGTGACAAAGAAGTAGAGACCTCGCTGGTCAGATCAGAAGTAGAACTTCCGGAGGAGATTGTTGCGGTGCAGAGTATGCTGGAGCAGGAAGACGGTTCTTTGTCGATCGTTGCGGCAGAAACAGAGTATCAGTCGGGAAGCATATGGAAAACGGACAAAGAGGGTGAAGACTGGGAATTTGAGAGCCGTTATACAGATAACCTTCCGGAAGAGATAAAAAATAACAGTGAAGGTTATGAAATACATGGAACATTAGCACCAGATGGTGATGTTTACAGCTTTGTGTGGAATGTTTCCGGGACTTCCGATGAGAGTGATGGCTCTTATGAAATTCCCCGTACCATATATAAAATAAGCGGGCAGGAGTGTACAGAAGTTCAAGTTGGAAATCCGAAAGATGGGACAAGAGATGCTTTGTATCATATATATTTTCCAAAAGCAGATACAATGTTGGCTGATGATGGAGTGCAGATTTTTTCTGTAGATGAAGAATCCGGAGATATTAAGTATGCTTTGCGGGAGCTGGATTACAGTGATGAACTCTGGCATATTTATTATGCGACAGAAGACAAAATTTATGTGCTGACGGATACAGGATTGGATGTGTATGATCTGGAAACAGGAGAACAACTGGATGAAGATGAAGCGTTGAAGTCATTCAATGAGCAGTATACAGAGGTTGTAACATCCTATGGATATTCAGAAAAGGATCTGATGAACAATAATTATCTCGCGAATTTGAAACTATTGGTGGATGACAGCGGCGAAGCGTTGAAAATTGTGGTTGTGGATATCAATGGTGTGTACTTGTATGAGGATGGGGAACTGACACTGGGAGCAAAGGCAGAAACGGATCTGAATGAGGATGGAGCAGACCTTAATGCGTTAGCATGGATTGGAGATGAAATCTGGTTAAGTTATGTAACTGAGGATGGTGCGCATCTGCTTCGTTATACAAAAGGAAAATCACAGGTGACAGTAGATACGCAACTGACATTATATACTCTGCAGGATCATTCTGATATCCGAAAAGTGATTGCATCTTATGAAAAAGAGCATCCAAATGTGGAGATAACGGTACAAAACGGTGTCAGTGGAGAAGATGGTGTGACAACTTCTGATGCAGTGAAACTGCTGAACACAAATATTTTGGCAGGGGATGGGCCGGATCTGATTTTACTGGATGGTTTATCCGTGGATGATTATATAGAAAAAAATATGCTGCTGGATTTGTCGGATGTGCTTGATTCCGTAACAGAGCATACGGAATTGTTTGAGACTGTGGCAGAAACTTATCAGACTGAAAATGGAATTTATGCGATTCCAGGAAGGTTTGCATTGATGTTTGCTGGTGGAACAGAGGAGACATCATCGATTGATCTGGAAAATATTGAAAATCTGTATGCTTATGAATCTGGGACAAAATGGAAAAGTAATCTGTTTGGACGAATGGCAACAATTTTATATCGGTCTTATTTGAATACAGGTGAAAACGGTTCTTTTTTGGTGGATGATATCACACAGTTTTTCGAGAATCTTGCCACATTGGAACAACAGTGCGATACGCAGTTTACAGAGACAACAGGTGCAGAATTGTATCAGTTGCTGCGGGGACAGAAACTGCAGCTGGATGATATGGGAGATGTTACATTGCTGTATGCCGGTGCAGAACGAATGCTGGGATATGTGCTGAGTATGGAAGATCTGCAGTCGCTTTATACAGATGTGGATGCGGAACGTGATATTCAGACAAAAATGTTGACCCGTGATGGCGAATTGTTGTATGTTCCAATGTCTGTGATGGGAATTTCTGCTGCGTCAAAGCAACAGGAAGCGGCAGCCGCATTTTTGGAATACTATTTTTCAGAAGCCGGACAGAATTGCACAGATGGAACGGGAATCCCGGTCAATCGCAAGTGTGTGTCGGTACAGTTGGAAGCTTTGGATGAACAGAAAGTAAATGTGATTGACGAAAATGGAAAACAGAACACACTTACATTTTCAAAATTCAATGATGATGAAATACAGTCAACAATGTCGGTACTGGATCAGGCAGCACAGGCAGTAAAAGATGATGAGACAGTGTTTGATATTCTGATGGAACAGGCTGCAAATTATTTGTCTGATTCGAGTGATCTGCAGACAGCGGCACAGGATGCATATCAGAAAATCAGCCTGTATCTGGCAGAATAGGTTTGAACAGTGTCTGGAAATGTGAAAATTATGAAACAAAATTATTTTAAGAAAAAACGCAAAAAAGGGAAAATGAGAAAAAATCCGGGAAATCTGTTTCATGGACGGGAATGGAAAATGGCCTTGCGGGGAATCGGTTTTGTACTGCCAAGTTTTGCCGGTGTCTGCATCTTTATGCTGGTTCCGTTTCTGGATGTATTGCGGTGTTCTTTTACCTCTGTGGCGACAGGAAAATTTGTTGGCTGGAACAATTACCAGATGGTATTCACAAACGATGCCTTTTTATTGGCAGGGAAAAATACCATTCGGTTTCTGGCAATCGGACTGCCATTATTGTTGGTACTTTCTCTGCTGCTGGCAGTATTTCTGGCTGAGTGGGGGCGAATGGGAGAGCGATTGAAAAATATGTTTCTTTTTCCCATGGCTATCCCGGTGGTTTCGGTTGCAATGTTCTGGGAACTGCTTTTTGCAAATAAAGGATTTGTAAATGCGATTTTGCATCTGGCTGGCGGACAGGAGAGTAACTGGCTGAACACAAACGCAGCTTTTGTGATTCTGATTGGCAGTTTTTTATGGAAAAATCTTGGATATGACATTTTGCTTTGGATGGCAGGACTGGTGATGATTCCCCATTCTGTCTATGAAGCTGCCATGATGGATGGGGCCGGAAAAATACGTTGTTTTTTCTCTGTGACACTGCCAAACCTTGTGCCGTCTTTTTTCGTGATCGCCGTGTTGTCGTTGATGAATGCATTTAAAATATTTCGGGAGGCGTATCTGGTTGCAGGGGATTATCCGCATGAGAGCATTTATCTGATGCAGCATCTGTATAATAACTGGTTTCGGGAACTTTCCATTGATAAAATGTCTGCGGCGGCTGTGGTTCACGCGATCGTGATAGGTGCGTTTGTCATTATTTTGAGAAAATTATGTACGAAGGATGGTGAACTGCTTTGAAAAAGAAATTGCTGGTTGTGACATTTTCCGTCCTTGCATTTTTGTTTTGCTATCCATGTCTGTTTATGCTGGTTGGTTCTTTTATGAGCAGTCATGAGATTCAGGCGCATCTCGCCGGAGTGCTCGGAACCGGAAATCAGTATGCAGACTGGAGTTTATTCCCCAAGGAGCCATCTTTTCGGTTCTATATTGCATTACTGATCGATTCGCCGGAAGTGTTTACCATGTTCTGGAACTCTGTAAAGATTACAGGAATGGTGCTGCTTGGACAGGTATTTGTGGGGATCCCGGCAGCCTGGGGGCTGGCACGATATCGCTTTCCTTTTCGAAAAGTTTTGTTTGTGCTTTATGTCATTTTGATGGTTATGCCGTTTCAGGTCATGATGCTGGCAGAATATCTGACTATAAAAAAATTGGGTTTACTGGATACGTTTGGTCGGTGATCCTTCCGGGGATTTTTTCCGCATTTATAGTATTTATTGTGTATGTTTCGTTTCAGAAAATTCCGGAAGAAGTGCTGGAGGCTGCTCGGATTGATGGAAGCGGTGAATGGCAGATTTTGTGGAAAATAGGGATTCCCATGGCGAAGGAAGGAATCTTGTCAGCACTGGTTTTAAGCTTTCTGGAATACTGGAATCTAATCGAGCAGCCGATGACCTTTTTGCAGACAAAGAGTAAATGGCCGTTATCGATGTATCTGTCAGCCGCAAGTAATATAGATATCGGATTGAATTTTTGTGTGGCAATACTGGCGCTGATTCCGGCGGCACTTGTATTTGCAGCAGGGCAAAAATATCTGCAGAGCGGATTTGAAACAATGATGCAGGAGGAAAAGGAAAAATGAAGCAGACAGGCAGAGGACAGAAAGAATGGATTGGAAAGCTGATTGCAGGATTTGTATGTATTATGATATTTTTTACGATATTTTCCAGAGTTGTCCATAATGCGACCACAGCAACGGTGACGCTGACTTCTCCGGCATCAGGAACAATCAGCCATACGGTGAATGGGAGTGCAGCAAGACAGAGCACCGTTGTTTTACCGGAAGGAATTTTAGTGGAGCAGTATTATTGTACAGAAGGGCAGCATGTGGAAACAGGTGATCAGCTTCTGCAGCTGAATCTGACTTCTTTACAGAGAAAAATGGATGAATATACCGATGAGATCAAAAAGCTGAACCTGCAGAATCAGGAACTGCGTGCACAGCAAAAACAGCAGGAAAAAGAGGGAACGGTGATGCCATCCACGCAGATTCAGCAGAATGATATTTCTGTGGCGCAGTATGAGAAAAAATATGCGGAACTGGAAGCACTGAAAGAAACAGATGGAATTTTGTCGACAGAAACGTCCGGAACGGTGGCGGGTCTTCGTGTGGAAGCCGGTGAACTGACTACGGAGAGTGCAGTTTTGATGCTGATGGATGATACACAGGAACGAAAAAGCTATGAAAACTGTATAGATAAGGCGGCTTTACATCAAAATGGGGATGACGATTATTATGTTTATGTGGTAGAGGAGGCTGACACCATCCTTGGAAAGCAGAAGATAGCGAGAAGAGAAAAAGTGGAACTGCTTGACAGTGATGCTCAGACGGCTGCGGTGGATGGGATTTTTGCCGGACAGCAGGTAGTATTGGAGACATCCCGTGAACTGAACGATAATAATCCAGTCCGCGTACAGGAATGAGGAAGCGAAAAATGAAAAGAAAAAATACAAAAATTGGTTTGGCATTCTGCTTTTTGCTTTATTATTTTGCTGCTTCTGGAAAAGTGTGCAAAATCTGCAAGTGTTGGAGCGCAGTCATGTAAAAATGATTTTATATGAAGAAAATCAGTCTATGTATACAGGGGCTTATGCAGTCGAAGTGCTAAAAAAGAATGCGGAACAGGAAAATTCTGTCAATGCAACGTTCTGGGGAAATCAGGGAAAAGATATGATAACAGGAACAGATCTCGGTCGCAGTCAGTCATGTGAGATATTGACGGTTTGTGGAAATACCCAGAATCTTTATCCATCTGCCCCAGAGTTGTTTACAGGTGAAGAGAGCAGTTGTCTTATCAGTGAAGGGACAGCGTATGAACTTTTTGGAGATACAGATGTCCGCGGACTGTCCGTTAATTATCAGGGAAGAACATTTACAGTACGTGGCGTGATTGCACAAAAACAGCCACTGTTTGTCTATGAAACATCCTCAGAAAGTGTGTCAGGATTGTATTATGTCATTGTAGATCAGGAGCATACCATTGGATTGACAGAACCGGATCAGGTATTTATGAGTCGTTATGGAGGCGGAATTTCATATGATATTTTATTTCTGGATCATTGCCTCAAAGGTTTCATTGGAATATTGATTTTGGTTGTACTTTTTTATTATGAAAGACAGATTATGGTATGGTTTCGGAATGAAAAGGGGATTTGTAGACTGATTCTGGCAGCAGTTGGAATCGGAACAGCTGGATTATGCATGGTATTATTTGGAACCGCTTTTGAACTATCATTTTCCGGCTTACCTGCAGTATGGTCAGATTTTAATGCCTGGCGGGAGCTGGCACAGACGTGGAATGAGGAAAAGATTACCTTTTTGACGCAGAGGGTGGAAACTTTTTTGTATCCATACTGGATAGCTTTTTTCAAAGGAGTGTTGTGGAGTATTGGAAGTTTAGGGTGTTTATACTCTATAAGAAAAATCGCATGGTAGATAGTAGCAATAGAACCTCCGTATTTTTCATCAAAGCAAGGCGTCTCAGCCTGCGTGATGCAAAATACGGAGGTTCTTTAGATTTTATTGGTTTCTATAAAAGCATATAAAACGTAGCCAATGACTATTTATCAGCCAGGATCATCATAACCTCATTGCTTCGGTTAATGAATGCTGTCATAGCTTCCGGTGTAAGCGGCTGGTTGGACAGCATAGCCAGATCATAAAGCTGTTTGCAGAACATCGGTACATGCTCGCCATCTTTGTGATCCAGGATGTACTGAACCAGTTTGTTGTTGACGTTCAGGATCAGTGTTTCGTTGCCACCGAACATGGACGGATCCATGCCGTACATATTGTACATCTTCATCATATCCTGCATACGGCGTCCCTCTTCGGAGAGTGTGATCATGGATGAGATAGAAGCGTCTTTTAATTTTTCTACTTTTACATCCAGATTCTCTTTGCCGAGGGCAGTGCGGAATGTCTCTGTCAGTGTATCCAGAGCAGATTTCATCTCTTCCTCGGATACTTCTTCTTTCAGGGCATCGGTCACATCTGCATCGATACGCATGAATTTGTAATTCTGATTCCGCTGCTCTAACTGAGTGATGAAGGAAGTATCAATGTTGTGGTCAAGGATGACAGCATTCATGCCAGATTCCTTGAACATACGGATGTACTGTCCCTGCTGATTTTTATCGGTTACATAGTAGATGGTTTCGCGGGTGTCTTTCTGTGCATCAGCGTCATCTGCTTTCTCTTCCGCGTTTTCATCTTTGGCTTCTGCCTCTTTTTCCTCTTTCTCTTTTAAGAGCTCCGGAAGCGTCATGTATTTGTCATTGATGTCCTTGAAGAGAATATAATCGTTCATACGGTCACAGAATTTCTCGTCTTTTAAGCAGCCGAATTTGATGAACGGGCTGATGTCATCCCAGTATTTCTCATAGCTTTCTTTGTCTGTCTTGCACATGCCTGTGAGCTTGTCAGCCACTTTCTTGGTGATGTACTCAGAGATTTTCTTGACAAATCCATCGTTCTGCAGAGCACTTCTGGATACGTTCAGCGGCAGATCCGGGCAGTCGATGACACCTTTTAAGAGCATCAGGAATTCCGGAATCACTTCTTTGATGTTATCTGCGATAAATACCTGGTTGTTGTACAGTTTGATGGTTCCTTCGATGGAATCGTACTCGGTATTGATCTTCGGGAAGTAGAGGATGCCTTTTAAGTTGAACGGATAATCCATGTTCAGATGGATCCAGAATAACGGCTCTTTGTAATCATGGAATACGTTGCGGTAAAACGCTTTGTAATCTTCATCGCTGCACTCGTTTGGATGTTTGGTCCAGAGCGGATGCGGGTCGTTGATCGGAACCGGGCGTTTTAAGATTTTTAATTTCTCGGTACGCGGAGATACTTCTACAACCTCTTTTTCGCCGTTCTCGTTTTCTTTTTCTTCTGTTTTGGCTTCTTCGATGATGGTCTCAATGACGGTGTCTTTGTCTGTTTTCTCTTCTGGGAGAATGGTCTCATACTCCGGCTCGGCAGTTTCGTTTACGAGATAGATCTCTGTCGGCATGAAAGAGCAGTATTTGGTCAGGACTTCTTTTGCACGGTATTCGTTGGCGAACTCCAGACAATCTTCATTTAAGAATAAGGTGATCTCGGTACCAACGGTTGTCTTGTTACCGTCTTTCATATCGAACTCTGTACCGCCGTCACATTCCCAGTGAACCGGTGTGGCACCATCCTGATAGGAGAGGGTATCGATATGAACTTCATCCGCTACCATAAATGCGGAGTAGAAACCAAGTCCGAAATGACCGATGATCTGATCGTCGTTGGATTTGTCTTTGTATTTCTCAAGGAAATCGGTTGCTCCGGAAAATGCAATCTGGTTGATATATTCTTCTACTTCATCGGCAGTCATACCAAGACCGTTATCAATGAATTTTAAGGTTTTCTCTGTCGGGTTGACACGTACTTCCACTTTTGCTTCGTAATCATCCGGCAGTGTATATTCGCCCATCATATCCAGTTTTTTCAGCTTTGTGATGGCATCACATCCGTTGGATACAAGCTCACGATAGAAGATATCATGATCGGAATACAGCCATTTTTTGATGATCGGAAAAATGTTGTCACTGTTGATGGAAAGACTTCCGTGTTTGTTACTCATACTTATCACTCCTGTTTCTTTTTATAGATATTTTTGAAAAATTGACATATTCGGTTCAGAAATTCTGATAAAAAATAGGAATCTCTGAAAGCATAAATACACTATAATACTCCAAAAATGAAAAGTCAATAGAAAATTAGCACTCTTTTTAAATGAGTGCTAACAAAACCCGTTTATGGGCGATACTTCTTGAACTTGCGATTTTCATCAAAAGACGGTATACTTTCTTAGATGTACAGATGAAAAATAATACGGAAATTTTCCAATATAAAATGATTATAATCATTATAGAAAGAATGGGAGTGAACTGACATAACAGGGGAAAGAAATTATCATTTCGATAATATCAAGGCGTTACTGATTTTTCTGGTGGTGTTCGGACATATGATCAGTACCTTTGCAGACACACCGCAGGTAGATATTTTATATAAGATCATTTTCAGTTTTCATATGCCTGCATTTATTTTTATATCCGGCTATTTTGCCCGGGTGGAACCAAAGAAAATTTTGTCCAGGATTTTTCCATTATATATGGTCTTTCAGCTGCTTCGTTTCCTGCTGGATTTTATACTGGACAGTATCAAGTGGGGGCATCCGGTGAAAATCGACATGCAGTTTTTTACACCGCGCTGGACCTTATGGTATCTGATGGCGATGATCATCTATCAGCTGCTGCTCCCGGTATTTGATACGAAAAACAAACGGCATCGGGTGGCATATCTGATCCTGTCCATGGTGCTTGGCATTGTGATCGGATATAATCCGGACACGGACAATTTTATGGCAATGTCACGGATCATGAATTTCCTGCCGTTTTTCCTGGCAGGATATTACGAAAAGGACGGTCACTTTTTTCTGAACTATGGGAAAAAATGGAATCCAAAGGAATCAAAGGTTGCCACGGCGATTCTGGCAGTCTGTATCGTTACCGGTTTTATTCTGGCAGGGGAGCTCAGCAGCCGGAAGCTGTTCTGGGGAACGGAAAGTTTCAATGGTGGCATGTATACCTGGTACACACGTATCCTGGCATGGATGATCGCATTTCTGTGGATCTGGATCCTGATTGTCTGGGTGCCCACGAAACGGCTGCCTGTGATCGAGACCGTTGGAAAAAATACGCTGAGCGTATATTTACTACATTCTATCATTATTCTGATCCTGATGTATACGCCATTAAATGATTGGTTGTTTAATAAAATCGGGTGGCAGCTGCTGATCACGGTAGGATTGACCTTAGGGCTTTCCTGGAATGGATTTGAGCGGCTGTTGCGGAAGATTGCGATCCCGTATTATGGAAACAGAAAAAAGAATGAAAGTTCATGAACAGGAGAATAATGATGCAATATCGATATGACAAAGAAAAACATCCGGTTTCCATGCTGGCCTTTGGTTGTATGCGTTTCACAAAGGAAAACGGAAAGATCAATCTGGAAAAAGCAGAGGCAGAGATCCTGGAAGCCATGAAGCTGGGTGTCAACTATTTTGACACGGCTTATATTTACAGCGGCAGCGAAGAAGCCATGGGAAAGATTTTTGAGAAAAATCACTGCCGGGAGCAGATTTATATCGCGGATAAACTGCCGCATTACCTGATCAAGTCTGCGGCAGGTCTGGAAAAGACTTTTCAGGAGCAGTTGCGCAGACTGCGGACAAATTACATTGATTTTTACCTGATGCACATGCTGACCAATCTGGAAACGTGGGAAAAATTAAAAGGCCTTGGCATCGAGAACTGGATCGCAAAGAAGAAAGCTTCCGGGGAGGTTCACCGGATCGGATTTTCCTATCATGGAAATACAGAGGATTTCTGTGAGCTGGTGGATGCCTATGACTGGGATTTTTGCATGATCCAGTATAATTATCTGGATGAAAACAGTCAGGCAGGACGAAAGGGTCTGCAGTATGCTGCGTCAAAGGGACTTCCGGTGATGATCATGGAGCCGCTGCGGGGCGGTAAGCTGGTAAATTTATTGCCGGAGGAAGCAAAACAGAAGGTGGCAGCGCATCCATCCGGACGCAGTGCGGCAGAGTGGGCATTTCGCTGGCTCTGGAACCAGCCGGAGGTGACGACGGTGCTGTCCGGTATGAATTCCATTGAGATGGTGCGGGAGAACTGCCGGATCGCATCGGAGACGAAAGCGGGAGCCTTTACAGCAGAAGAGACGGCCTTTGTCAATGAATTAAAGGATGCGATCAATCACAGCATGAAGGTGGGCTGCACCGGCTGTGGCTATTGCATGCCATGTCCGAAAAATGTAGATATCCCGGGCACCTTCAGTTTTTACAACCTGATTTACAGTGAGAATAAGAAGACGGCGCGGAAGGGATATATGCAGTGTACGATCTTCCGGCAGACACCCACCAGTGCTTCCCAGTGCGTGGGCTGCGGCAAATGTGAGCAGCACTGTCCGCAGGGGATTCCTATCCGAAAAGAATTAAAGAATGCGTCAAAAGAACTGGAAAACGTGACGTATAAGCTGGCGGGGAAAGCAATCCGACTGTTAAAGTTGTGGTAACACTAAGAGCGGATAAGGCAGAAGATAGAAAGTTGGTGGGAAACAATGGAAATTACGCGCTTTATGAACCCGAATCGAAAGAATGTTGAGACAAAGAGTTTTCTTCCGGCAGGAATTCGAATTAGGGATATTGACCAGCGTGTACTAAATACAGAAGAAAAATATATCGGTATTGTGGATGAACATGGCGAAATGCTTGGTGCAATTCAGGCAGAGCGGCTTCGGTTTATCTATCAATGGAACCAATCGATGGATATGGCTCAGATTCTGGAACATTTGAATATCGGTGTCATTGCGGTTGACAGGGAAAGTCGAATTTTTTATGTAAATCCGGCGTATTCGGATATTTTGAATGTGGCTCCGGGAAAAATTATTGGGCGTTACATGAATCAGATTGAAAAGGATGCGGCACTTCTGGAAGTGTTGGAAACGCAGCAACCAAAACGGCGGGAAAAACAGCTGATCCAGTCCGTGCAGAAATATGTGTCGGTAAATATGTTTCCGTTGTATCAGCAGGGAGAGTTCATTGGGGCATGTTCCCTGTTTACGGATATTACAGAATTGAATCATCTGACCAGTGAGGTGCAGCGTATTTCCCAGGTGGCAGAGGAATATAATCAGGAGATTCGTGCCAGGGATTTCCTGAAAACAAATCATATTATCGGTGAGAGTGAAGTCTATCTGAACTGCATTCGAAAATCGATGATGGTGGCGTCTACGGATGCGTCAGTGTTGATTCGTGGCGAGAACGGAACTGGTAAAGAAGTCATCTGCAAGATCGTACAGGAAAACAGTGCCAGAAGGAATCAGCCATTTATTAAGGTAAATTGTGCAGCAATTCCGGAAGCATTGATCGAGAGTGAATTGTTTGGTTACGAGGAAGGTTCTTTTACCGGAGCAAAAAAAGGCGGCCGTGCCGGAAAATTTGAATTGGCTCATGGCGGAACGATTTTTCTGGATGAGATCGGTGATCTGCCGATGGCAATGCAGGCAAAATTGCTGCGCGTGCTTCAGGAAGGTGAGATTGAAAAAGTAGGTGGACAGAAAAATATTCCAATTGATGTGCGAGTGATCGCGGCGACCAATCAGCCATTGGAACAGATGATTGAGGATGGAACCTTTCGAATGGATCTGTATTTTCGTTTGAATGTTATCTCCATTGAGATACCGCCTCTCAGAAAACGTGGTAGTGATGTGATTTTGCTGGCAAATGAATTTCTGGATACATTTAATCACAAATATCAGAAAGAAAAACATCTGAAAGAAAGTGCGTATCAGGCATTGATGAATTATAAATGGCCGGGAAATGTCCGTGAACTGCGAAATGTGGTGGAAAGTGCAGTGGTGCTGACGATGTCGGATTCCATTGGCGCGGGAGATTTGCCGGAACATATCTCCGGTGTTGCTGCGGTAGAAACCGTGCAGCAGGATGTGCAGACAAAGGATTTTTCCATGCTGGAAGACGGTATGTATTTTGACAGTCTGAAGGAACAGGTGGAGGCTTATGAGAAACATGTGATCGCGGCGGCATTGGAACGATGCCATGGAGATCGCAATGCGGTAATTCAGGAACTGAAAGTATCCAGACGGACGTTTTACCGGAAACTGTCAGAGTATGGATTGTCCTGAGTTGAAAAAATATGCATAAAAGACAGGTTAGTGCCATAAATGGCATGCGTGCCAATAATGACACTTGCGTACAAAGATAAGTGCCAAAAATGACACTGCGTAAAAACGAATATAGTTCAGAAAGGGATATGATGGAATTGTCATATTCCTTTTTTAATCTCAAAAACACGAAAAATGAATTGATTATGCCTGCTTTTTGAAGTAAAACAAACATAAATGAGCATAATTCATATATTTGCCAGATATCACAACAAAACTGGCATCGGCTTTGCGATATAATAGGTCACAAACCTGCAGGAAGATAGAAAAGGAGAAGATCAGATGAAACTACCAAAAAAAGTGGAAGTAATGGATGTTACTTTAAGAGATGGTTTCCAGCATGAGGAAATGTTTGTACCGACAGAAGCAAAGCTCTGGATCGCAAACAAACTGATTGATGCGGGATTTACCAAGTTTGAAGTCGGAACCTTCAGTCATATAAAATATGTTCCGCAGTTTAAAGACATCGAGGCGGTTCTGAAAGGTCTGCCAAAGAATGAAAATGTAGAGTACACAGTATTGGCATTGAATACAAAAGCGTGCGAGCGTACCGTTCAGGCACTGGAAGACGGAGCACAGATTGACCGTGTTTTATGCGGGCAGCTTGCAACCAGTGAAGCATATGCCAGAAAAAATATGAACCGTACACACGAAGAACTGTTTGCAGAAGCTGAAAAGAATGTAAAATTTTTACATGATCATGGGGTTAAAAAAGTATTTGCAAACATCGGTACCATTTTCGGTTGTCCGATTCAGGGGGAAGTGCCGTTGGAAAAGGCCTATGAATTCTGTGACAGATGTTTTGATATCGGATTTGATGAGATTGAACATTCCGATCCGGATGGAATTGCAGATCCTGCGAAAGTATTTGAATATTTTTCCACAGTATTGGAGAAATATCCGGATACATCCGCACACAGTTTCCATGTACATGATATCAGAGGCATGGGCTTAACTGCTTATTATGCGGCAATGGAAGCCGGTGTGACCATGTTTGACTGTTCTATGGGCGGCATTGGCGGTCAGGTGGCAAATATTGTTGATAACGTTCCGGTAAAAGGTATCGGAGATTACTATTTTGACACACGCAGAACCGGTCTGGTAGAGACCTGTGATTTTGTGACGATGCTGAATCAGATGGGAATCGAGACTGGAATTGACGAACAGAAATGTTATAAAATAGCAACAATGGTAGAACGTATTCTGGGAAGAGAATTAAGTTCATTTACGAGTTCCATTCGATAGTGTTTTAAGAGAGACAAGAAACAGAAAATCATTTATAAATTTTAGAAACGATAGAGAGAAATACATCAGTAATTTGTATCGGTAAGGGTAAAGGAGAATAAGACAATGAAAACAAGTAAATATTCAGGATTTTTCAAATTATCAGTTGAGGACAGAATGAAAGAGGTTGCAGAGTTTGCAAACCTGACAGAAGAAGATCAGAAAGTGCTGCAGGATGCAGATAGTTTGGATATGGATAAAGCAGATCATATGATCGAGAACGTAATCGGACGTTTTGCACTTCCACTTGGTGTGGCAATCAATTTCCAGATCAACGGCAAAGATTATGTTATCCCGATGGTTTCTGAGGAGCCTTCCGTTGTTGCAGCCTGCACAAACGCAGCAAAAATGGCGCGCGTTGGCGGTGGATTTACCACACATTCTTCCGGAACAGTTATGATCTCTCAGATTCAGCTTCTAAATGTTCCGACCCCATTTGCAGCAAAGAGCATCATTCTGGAGCACAAAGATGAGATCATTCAGAAGTGTAATGAGAAAGATCCGGTACTTGTAAAATTTGGCGGCGGAGCAAGAGACGTGGAAGTACGTGTCATTGATTCCATGGTTGGCCCAATGGTGATCGTTCATCTGCTAGTTGACACCTTAGATGCTATGGGTGCGAATGCAGTTAACACAATGGCTGAAGCAGTAGCACCGTATCTGGAGGAAATCACCGGAGGAACTGCAGAACTTCGTATTTTATCCAACCTTGCAGATCACAGACTGGTAACAGCCCGTGCCGTATTCAAAAAAGAAGCAATCGGCGGCGAGGAAGTAGTAGATAAGATGCTGAACGCTTACGCATTTGCAGCAGCAGATCCATATCGTGCAGCAACACACAACAAAGGTATTATGAACGGAATTATCCCGGTTGTTCTGGCTACAGGAAATGATACCCGTGCCATTGAGTCAGGTGCACATTCCTATGCAAGCAGAAACGGCAGATACACATCCCTGACAACCTGGGAGAAAGACGCAAACGGCGATTTGGTTGGAACCATTGAAATGCCGATGGCTGTTGGTTTAGTAGGTGGAGCGACAAAAATTCATCCGACCGCACAGGTGGCTGTAAAAATGCTTGGAATTAAGACAGCAGCAGAACTGGGACAGATTATTGCAGCAGTTGGTCTGGCAAACAATATGGCAGCGATGAAAGCACTTGCTACAGAAGGTATCCAGCGAGGACATATGTCACTGCATGCAAGAAACCTGGCTTCTACCGTAGGTGCCAAAGGCGAAGTTCTGGAAGCAATCGTAAAACAGATGGTTTCTGAGAAAAAAGTCCGTCTGGAATATGCACAGGAGCTGTTTGAAAAATACAGCAAATAATATGTGACACATTTAAAATAAAACAGAACATACAGGAGGAGCGTATTTATGAATACTGAACCTGAGAAAAAACAGAAAGTGTTGACGGAAGTATGGGGAGATACCGTTAATATCAAGGAATTGGCGATATCCATTATCTTAGGGGTTATTTTTACTATGGTTTTCTACCTGATCGGACGTAAGATCTTCATGAGCATGGGAACGATTGAAGAGAATCTTGCGAAAGGATATGCTCTTTTTGTAGGGATTGCCGGCTGCTTTATTGCAGCCGTGATCTCTGCGAAAGCCTTCCGGCCGAAACGTATTGTTGGCGAGCTTGACAGTACGACAGATGTGGCAGAAGTGCTGGAATACGCACATATGACACCGGAAGAAGAAGGCGAAGCACTGACAAAAGTCGGACCGGATGTGATCAAAGAAATGGAAGATCTGGAACTGTACGGTCTGCTGGCCCTGATTCCGGAAGGCGCAAACAACTACAAACCGGAATACAGAGAACTGGCAGGAGGTCAGAGCAAAAAAGACGCATAGGAGGTAGACAACATGCTGATTATACAGGCAATTATTGTTTCAATTATCGGAGGAATCATTTTCTCCATTATCGGAATTATCCCTGGTACAGACGAGACAGCGACCATGGCACCAATTACCCTGATTCTTGTCTTAATGGGATTTGAACCGGTTGTTATTTTTGCATGGTTTATCGCAATTCTGGTTGCGATGCAGATCACGCATACGATACCGACAGCGATGGCAGCCCTTCCGGGTTCCACCATGGCAGTGCCGATGGTAGAAAACAGTAACATCGGTAAAAAACTTGGTATTCCGCATATTTCCATGCGAAAAATGTCCGCAGGTTCCCTGATCGGATCCCTGATCGGTTTACCGATCGCTATTCTGTTTGCACAGGTTCTGGCACCGTTAAGCGATATTATCACACAATACAGCGGATTGATCTTTACCATTGCGGCATGTGTCATTGCATTTATGTCACAGGCAAAGATCGGAGCAGTGGTAGCACTGGTACCGTTTGCATTCCTGATTCAGGGTTTACAGAGAATATCTACAGAAGCAGTAGGTAAGACATTATTTACATCTATTTTCATGGGAATTACCATTGGTCCGATGATCGCAGAAATCTTCAATATTATGATTCCTGCAAAACGTGCGGAGAACCGCAGGGAAAAACCGACAGAAATCTGGCTTGCTCCGGATTCCAAAGAGAAAATGCCGTTTTTCCCGAACCCGTTTAAATTTTTTGGTAAATCATCCATAGGTTACGTTGCCGGCTGTTCTGCAATTTCAGCCTGCACATTTACATTTTCCCCGGTTGGTATGACGGTTATGCTGGGTGAGCTGGTAGCCTCCAGAAAGAAAGAGTTATTTGACCGTGTCACCACAACCCTTGGTGTACAGGATGCGGTATCCAATGCAACTTATCTGGGAGAACTTCTGATCCCGATGATCGCATTTGGCCTGCCGCTGAGCCCGGTAGCTTTAGGCCCGGCATCTCCGTTATTCAACCAGATTAATTTACATGATTATCTGTCCATGTCAGATTACTTCATTTACGGATTTATCGGTATTATCTTCGGTTGCCTGTTTGCATATCCGATGGCAATCAAAAAAGCCCGTAAATGGTCTGAAAAGATGTTCCGTTCCATCAGCCATGAGGCACTGATTGGCGCATTCATGGGACTGGTTTGCATGCTGGCTTTCCATGAGGCAGGGTTATTCGGTATTATCACTGCACTGGTAATCGGTGTATTTGGTGGATTCTTAAACAACCACTATGGAATCCATACCGGCGTACAGTTTATGGCATATTATGCATCTGGCTGGATCGTAACAACACTGATCTCAGTTTGTGCACTGGCAATATAAAAATAAATCGGGGCTACATGTAATTTGGGACATGTAGTCCTGACATAAAAATTGCCGGTAAAAAGAAGAAGTATGAGGAGGCACACTATGATATTCGCATCAAAAAAGGAAAACACATATCAGTATTTTGTAGATCTCATTGACCAGAATATCCATCTGTTTGGTGAGGCAGTAAGGGAAAAACTGGAACTTGCAGAGCAGGAAAAACTGACGGATGATGAATTTGTAGAATGCTATGTGGATGGTATGAACCGTATGGTAGGACAGATTTATGAGAACGCCGGAGAGACTCTGCGGGCAGATGCAAAGTGTTATGCCAGATTTTGCGATGCGATTGAGCATCCGGAGCGATATGGATTTCGTTTTCAAAATAAAAATATAACAATCGGAAAAGTATATCTGTGTTATATGTTAGGAAAAACAAGAAAAAGAGCCCCGAAAGCGGACTGTATCAAACTGGAGCGCTATGCAGTGCAGCTCATTGGAAAAGAGTGTCTGGAGTGCGGAATCGTACAGTAAATTGCATACCCATTTTTTAAAATAATCAATTGAGTATGGGAGGGGATTATAAAAAAAGAATACACGCTAGACAAAAAAGCTGTCCGTATCGAAGATGCGGGCAGTTTTTCATTTGATAGGAAATTACGATAAATTTCCTATCAAATAAAAGCACTTCGTGCAAACGATGCACACTCGCACGAGAAGAAATTATTGCTTCGCAATCGTGCTCGGCGCGTGCAAGAAAGCTGTGCTATTGATAATTTCATATGCGAGAGGGGGGGTGATAGCACACTTTCTTGTATGCTTTTTATTCAGTGACAGATTGACGCACCTGATTTTGGATGATACTATAAAAAAAGTATTAAGTGAAAAATGATTCCCACTTCTATAGTTGGTGAGAAATAGGGGTGATTAGGATATCCTTGAATAAAATGGAGTGTTTGCAGATGAATTATACATTTATGCATCAGAATCTGCCAGTGGCAGAACTGGAATTAGATGATGCCAGCGGATTTATTAGAAAAATAAATAATGTATATCGACCAGAGCATTTGCCAGTGGGAGTTTCTGTGAAAAAAGGTGTAGTGGATCGTGCGGCATTTAACCATTGGTGGACAGACCGTTCGATTCCGGCGAGTCGATCCGGTGTCCGGGAAGCGTTGGAGACATTGGAAATTGCAGATACCAAAATGCTTCTGGTGCGATGCTTTGGATTGAGTCTGTCGGATCAGTATTGGATAAAGCCGGAAAATACAACGTTGACTTGGGAACAGGTAAAATTTTTTGACAATGATTTTTCGGATGATATGGGTGATGTATTGTTTGGAAGTCCGAAAAAGGAACCGGAGTTTGATTTCAATTCCCCGGATAACACATCCGATGGCTGTCTGAAAAAGCGTTGGAAAATTATCAATGGAAAGCGTTGCTTGGTAAAAGGTGGAAGTAATCCGTTTCGACAACAGCCTTTTAATGAGGTGATCGCATCTGAAGTGATGCAGAGACTTGGAGTAAATCATATTCCATACACGGTAGTCTGGAGTGAAGGTGCTCCGTATAGCATTTGCGAGGATTTTATTACAAAAGATACGGAACTTGTCAGTGCGTGGCGTTTGATGCAGACCCAGAAAAAAGACAACAGTACATCGGTGTATCAGCATTTTGTAAATTGTTGTGAAGGTACAGGAATTAATATAGTATCTGATCTGGATCGCATGATTGTTGTTGATTATCTGATTGCAAATGAGGATCGGCATCTGAACAATTTCGGTTTGATTCGAAATGCAGAAAATCTGGAGTGGATGGGATTTGCCCCGATTTTTGACAGTGGTTCTTCTCTTGGATATGATAAGATGGCAGGGGAAATTCGTGCAGAGCGCGGTATTGTCTGCAAACCATTTAAACGACATCATGAGGAACAGTTAAAACTGGTAACCTCATATGATTGGATTCCGTTTGAAAATCTGGTGGATGTGAAAGATATGATATGTGAGATTTTGTCGGATGAGCAGGCGCAGGAATTCATGGATGAACGGCGTGTAATGGCGATTGCAGATTCAGTGGAGAATCGTATTCAGAAATTGAAGGAAGTGGCAGCCGATGCTTCTGGAAAAACAGTAAATATAAATGTGCAGAATTCTACACAGGATGATGTGGAAAAGAACATAGCAGAAGATTATACGAGATAGCAGGAGAAAAAGAGATTATGAGTTATTTAGGTGGAGACATTCGAAAACTTGGATTTGGTCTGATGCGTCTGCCACAGACAGACGGTGTTATTGACGTGGAGCAGACCAAAGAAATGGTAGACCTGTTTATGGATGCAGGATTTACTTATTTTGATACCGCATGGGCATACGCAGGTTCCGAAGATGCCATCCGCCAGGCACTGGTAGAGCGTTATCCGCGTGAGAGCTATCAGCTTGCGACAAAAAATGCGGCATGGATCAACTGCAAGACAAAAGAAGAAGCATATGCGCAGTTTGACACCTCTTTAAAACAGACCGGTGCAGGTTATTTTGATTTCTATCTGCTGCACAATCTGGGTGAGACAAGAACGGAGTATTTTGACAAATTTGATATGTGGAACTGGGTAGCAGAGAAAAAGGCAGCAGGGCTGATCAAACACGTTGGTTTTTCCTTCCATTCAACACCGGAAGAACTGGAAGCAATTTTAAAAGAACATCCGGAGATGGAATTTGTACAGCTTCAGATCAACTATGCAGACTGGGAGAACCCAGCCATTCAGTCCAGAGGCTGCTATGAAGTAGCAAGAAAATATGGCAAACCGGTGATCATCATGGAGCCTGTAAAGGGCGGTATGCTGGCAACTCCGCCGGAATCCGTAGTTAAAGTATTAAAAGATGCAGAACCGGAATCATCCGTTGCGTCCTGGGCTGTTCGTTTTGCAGCAAACCTGGAAGGCGTGATCACTGTATTATCCGGTATGAGCAACGTAGAGCAGATGAAGGATAACCTGTCCTACATGAAAGATTTCAATGGATTAAATGACGCTCAGATGCAGACCTTAAAACAGGCACAGGAAGAACTGAACAAGATTCCGCTGATTCCATGTACAACATGTAATTACTGTGCAAAAGTCTGTCCGATGCAGATTGGTATTTCAGGTTCCTTCACAGCAATGAACTGCCTGACATTGTACGGCGATAAAGATATGGCAGTACATCAGGAAAATTGGCTGGTAGGCGGCCATGGACTGAAACGTGCGAATGAGTGCGTGAAATGTGGAAAATGTGAGGAAGCATGTCCGCAGCATATTCAGATTCGTGCAGAACTTGAGCGCGTAAGCGAGGAACTTTTAAAATAATAAATATAATTTTATGAAGGCGCACCCGGTGATTTTGTGTTGTGTGTAAATTAAAAATCTCCTGTATTTTTTCTCAGCGAGCGATTGTTAGCCGCGGAGACAAAATACAGGAGATTTTTTTCATACCCTAAAATTTAATTTACAAAAGAAACTTTTTTACGCGTCCTGTTTCTGTGATTTTTTCAGATTTTTCTGTGCCGTAGACAGCATCAGTTTAATACGGTTCAACTGGTTTACCTCGCTGGCACCCGGATCAAAGTCAATGGCCACGATATTGGACATCGGATACTGATGACGCAGCTCTTTGATAACACCCTTACCTACGATATGGTTCGGCAGGCAGGCAAACGGCTGGCAGCATACGATGTTGTTGACACCGGAGTTGATCAGCTCCACCATCTCACCAGTCAGGAACCATCCCTCACCGGTCTGGTTACCGTGAGATACGATGGATTCTGCATTTTTGGCAGTTTCGTAAATATTTGCCGGCGGTGTGAAATGCTTGCTTTCTTCCAGTGCTTTGTGTGCAACTCCACGCAGTTTTTCGATGGCCCAGATACCAAGATTTGATTTTGTCTTGGTGGATTTCTTGAATCCAAGGACATCGGACTTGAAGTTGTTGTTGTAGAAGCAGTAGAGGAAGAAGTCCAGCAGATCCGGAATGACAGCCTCAGCACCTTCAGATTCCAGCAGATCAGCCAGATAGTTGTTTGCCATCGGCATGAATTTTACCAGAATCTCTCCAACGATACCTACCTTCGGTTTCTGAATATCAAGTCTTGGAAGTACATCAAAATCATGTACGATCTCACGGCAATACTGTTTGTACTTTCTGTGACTGATCAGTTTATCGGTAGATACGAAATCTGTAATTTTCTGTACCCATTTTTTATGAAGTTCATTTGTGGAACCCGGAACTGCTTCATACGGTCTGGTTGCGTAGATACAACGCATCAGGATATCACCGAATACCAGGCAGTACATACCTTTCTGGATCAGAGAGACATTCAGTTTGAATCCCGGGTTGGATTCCAGACTGCTTAAGTTCAGTGAGATAACCGGAATCTGGGGGTATCCTGCTTTTTCCAGTGCACGACGGATGAATCCGACATAGTTGGAAGCACGGCAGCCGCCACCGGTCTGGGACATGATGATGGCCAGATGGTCCACATCATATTTACCGGAGGTTACCGCATCCATGAACATACCAACGGTGATCAGGGACGGATAGCAGGCGTCGTTGTTTACATATTTTAATCCTGCATCGACAGCCGCTTTGTTGTCATTTCCGAGAACGACTAAGTTGTATCCGGAAGCTTTAAATGCAGGCTCTAACAGCTCGAAATGGATTGGAGCCATCTGTGGAGCCAGGATCGTGTAAGTCTTTCGCATTTCCTCTGTAAAGATTGCACGCTGGTAGCTGGACGGAACGATCTTACGCTCTTTCGGATTTTTCTCTCTGGTGCGGATGGCAGCGATGAGAGAACGGATACGGATACGAGCCGCACCAAGGTTGTTTACCTCATCGATCTTCAGGCAGGTGTAAATCTTGCCGGAATGCGTCAGGATATCACTGACCTGATCGGTGGTAACCGCATCCAGTCCACAGCCGAAGGAGTTCAGCTGGATCATATCCAGAAAGTCGGTTGTCTTTACATAGTTTGCAGCTGCATACAGTCTGGAGTGGTACATCCACTGGTCAAGTACGATCAGTGGGCGCTCTACCTGATGCAGATGGGAGATGGAATCCTCCGTCAGAACTGCAAATCCGTAGGATGTGATCAGTTCCGGAATACCGTGATTGATCTCCGGGTCAATATGATATGGACGGCCGGCAAGTACGATACCACGGCGGTTGTTGTCTTTTAACCACTGGATGGTCTCTTCACCTTTTTTGCGCATATCATTGCGGGCATTGGCAAGCTCCTGCCATGCAGCGTGTACCGCAGCTTTTACTTCGGAAGCCGGAATATCAAAATCTTCTTTCATGACTTCTTCGAGACGTTTGGTTAAAGTCTCTTCATCTGCGAAGGACATGAACGGGTTGTAGAATTTTACTTTTCCGGAAGTAATGTCATCTACGTTGTTTTTGATGTTTTCCGCATAGGAAGTAACAATCGGGCAGTTGTAGTTGTTGCCTGCATCCGGGAACTCTTTGCGCTCATACGGGATACATGGATAGAAGATCGTATTGATGCCTTCTTTGATCAGCCATGTAATGTGTCCGTGGGCAAGTTTTGCCGGATAACACTCGGACTCACTTGGGATGGATTCAATACCAAGTTCGTAAATCTTTCTGGTGGAAGCCGGAGAGAGTACGAGACGGAATTTCAGTGCTTTGAAAAATGTTGCCCAGAACGGATAGTTTTCGTAAATGTTCAGGACTCTTGGCATACCGAGGGTTCCGCGGGTTGCCTCTTCCTCGTTCAGCGGTTCATAGTCAAAGACACGATGCAGTTTATATTCAAACAGGTTCGGGATCTGTTCTTTGTTTTTCTCTTTGCCGATACCTTTCTCACATCTGTTTCCGGTAATGTACTGACGGTTTCCGGAGAATTTGTTGATGGTGAGCAGGCAGTTGTTGGTACAGCCACCACAGCGGGCAAGTTTTGTCTCAAATTTCAGATCGTTGATCTGATCGATGGACAGCATGGTAGTCTGTTTGCCTTCGTAGCGGTCACGGGCGATCAGTGCGGCACCGAACGCTCCCATGATACCGGCGATATCCGGGCGGATGGCCTGACAGCCGGAGATGGTCTCAAAGCTTCGCAGTACAGCGTCATTGTAGAAAGTACCACCCTGAACAACGATGTTCTGACCAAGTTCTGTCGGGTCGGACAGCTTGATTACCTTAAATAATGCATTTTTGATAACAGAGTAAGCCAGACCTGCGGAAATATCAGCAACGGATGCGCCCTCTTTCTGCGCCTGTTTTACTTTGGAGTTCATAAATACGGTACAACGTGTTCCAAGGTCGATGGGGTTTTTCGCAAATAATGCTTCTTTTGCGAAATCCTGTACGGAATAGTTCAGAGATTTTGCAAATGTCTCGATGAAGGAACCACAGCCGGAGGAACATGCCTCATTTAACTGTACGCTGTCAACGGTGTTGTTTTTGATCTTGATGCATTTCATATCCTGACCGCCGATGTCGAGGATACAGTCAACCTTCGGATCAAAGAACGCAGCAGCGGTGTAGTGTGCAACGGTCTCTACCTCGCCTTCATCCAGCATCAGGGCAGCTTTTACCAGTGCCTCGCCGTAACCGGTGGAACAGGAAGATACAATGTGCGCATCTGCCGGAAGCTGTTCGTAAATCTCTTTGATGGCAACGATGGAAGTAGCCAGAGGGCTTCCGTTGTTGCTGCTGTAAAAGGAGTACAGTAAGGTGCCGTCTTCTCCAACCAGAGCGACCTTTGTTGTGGTGGAGCCTGCATCGATACCGAGGTAGCAGTTTCCGCTGTATGTAGAAATATCACCTTTTTTCACACATGCGCCGTTGTGACGAGCGGTAAATTCATCGTAGGCTGCCTGATCTGCAAACAGCGGATCCATACGCTCTACTTCGAATTCCATGTGGATCTCACCTTTTAATTTATTCAGCAGTTCCTCTAAGGATACCTGATTTTCTTCCTTATAATTTAAGGCAGAACCGATGGCTGCAAACAGATGGGAGTTTTCCGGAACAATGGTGTGCTCCTCATCCAGTTTCAGTGTACGGATAAATGCTTCTTTCAGCTCAGAAAGAAAATGAAGCGGGCCGCCAAGGAAGGCAACGTGACCGCGGATCGGTTTACCACAGGCAAGACCACTGATGGTCTGATTTACGACTGCCTGGAAAATAGAAGCAGACAGATCTTCACGGGTTGCACCTTCGTTGATCAACGGCTGGATATCTGTCTTTGCAAATACACCACAGCGGGCAGCAATCGGATAAATTGCTTTATAATTTTTGGCATATTCATTCAGACCGCTGGCATCTGTCTGGATCAGGGAAGCCATCTGGTCAATAAAGGAACCGGTACCGCCGGCGCAGATACCGTTCATTCGCTGCTCGACGTTGCCGCCTTCAAAATAAATGATCTTGGCATCCTCACCACCAAGCTCGATGGCTACGTCTGTCTGCGGAGCGGCATCCTGCAGAGCGGTAGATACGGCAATAACCTCCTGTACAAAAGGTACACCGAGGTGTTTTGCCAGTGTCAGACCACCGGAACCAGTGATCATAGGACAGAGCTGGATCTGTCCGAGTTTTTCGTATGCTTTATGAAGCAGATCAGTGAGCGTTTCGCGGATATTTGCGAAATGACGCTCATAATCGGAAAAAACCAGGGTATTCTGATCATCCAAAATTGCAATCTTTACCGTAGTTGATCCGATATCAATTCCAAGTTTGTGTAATTTTAAATTATTCATTTTACCACCTGTATATGTTCATTGGTTGTCTGAAATCATTGCGTTTCAGCAAAAATCAGTGAAAAGTGATTTCAGAAGTTTCATATTATATGTATAACGCCTGTCTGATTACAAGCGAACTTCATTATACGACAGGAAATGGCAAAATACAATCTTTTTATAATTTCTTTATGATTTTAGATAGGAATGTCTATTGTTATTTATATGATTTTTGCTTATAATTATTTTGCAGAAGGGAGGCAGAAAACATGGATAATTATGGTTTGGATAATCTTGAAATGTCGAAGAAAAGAAATCATAAAGTAAATATAACAGATGAAGCGATACAAAAAGTACCATATATTCGATATAAAGAGATACCAGAAGAAGAATACGAAATTATACAGAAACTGACGCAACAGGTTTTGAAACTTGCAAAAGATGAAAATGATTCGAATGAAGTTGCAATCACATATAGTTTTGATACAGAAAAAGTAATTGCAAATGAAAATGTTGTGGGAATCCAGTTTGGAGATGAACATTCAGTGGATCCGCTGGCAGATGCTACAACATATCATCTAATTATGACATCAAGAGAATGTATGGTGGTATCTATGCATAATCATCCATCTTTGCCATTGATATCGGTAACAGATATTCGCTTTTTCCTTCAATATGGTAGCATTCGTTTACTTGTGGTTGTTACGAATCTTGGTAGTGTGTCTTATATGGTGAAAAGTAGAAGGTTTGATTATATAAAAAGTGTGGAATTATTGAATAAAACCATCCAGAGGTACAATGAGGCACATGATTTAAAAGAATATCAGGATGCGACAAAATATTTTATAAGTCACTGTTATGAAGCAGGAATTATATATGAAAACAGATAGTAGGAGGTGTAGACATGCGGTACGATTATGCCAGATTAGGTGAGACACCAGAATTATTTAGAGAAACAGAAGAATGGACAAAAAAGGAACTTGAAAAGATTAAAAAGACTGAAAAAGCCCGAGAGCAGGTTATGGAAAGCATACAACCATTGTTAGATAAAAAACGTGAAAAGATAATCTGTAGCCAGGAATAAAATTGCTTAATATAATATACAGAAAGAACAGTTAGAATGTTTAGAAGTCTAGCTGTTCTTTTTTCGCAAATGTAGAAAATACGCATATCTTAAAAGAAAAAGGAAAAAGTTATGAATCCTTATTTTGAATCCGAATATGGAGAATCCCGTATGATGCACAGCTGTCCAGGGCTGATTCATGTGGTAAAACAGGGGGATACTTTATATAAAATCTCACAGTATCATCATGTGAGCGTGACAGATATATTGCTGGCAAATCCGTATGTGAACGTCTATAATCTGCAGATCGGAGACGAACTGTGTATTCCGGTTGGAAAAAAGATCATGCGGGATGAAGCATAAAAATGTAGTCCAGTTCATCTATATTAATTCATAAAATACGGAAAGCATTTTAATATAGGTGAACCGGACACGAAAAATTCAAAGTTTGCCACGTTGACAAAGTGAAATCCGCTCTATATAATCAAAAGATAGTCATCTTTGTCTGATTGTTTATGAAAACAGGGTTATGGACAGAAAAAGAGGCAAAAATAAAACGAAAGTAGGAGACAGCATGCATTTTTTGAATAAAATGGAACGCAAGTTTGGCAGGTTTGCGATTCAGGGACTGATGAAGTATATCATCCTTTTTTATGTGGCAGGATATCTGATCGAGTTCCTTGCCCCGCAGGCGTACAGTTTTCTGACGCTGGAACCGTATCTGGTGTTCCATTACGGACAGGTCTGGAGACTGGTGTCATGGGTACTGATCCCGCCGCCAACCAGCAACTTTTTCTTTGCAATCATCATGATCATACTGTATTACCAGCTCGGTACGGCTCTGGAGCGTACCTGGGGTGCATTCAAGTTTAATGTGTATATTTTTGGCGGTATGATCTTTACCGTGCTTGGTGCATTGCTCCTGTATGTGATCTATGGTGTGAATACACCGATTTCCATAGGCGGCAGCTTCAGCACGTACTATATTAATATGACAATTTTCCTCGCATTTGCGATGTGTTATCCGGATATGCGGATCATGCTGTATTTTATCATCCCGATCAAGATGAAGTGGATGGCAGGCATTTATGCGGCACTGATCATTTATGAAATGATCATCTCCAGCTGGGGAGGCAGAGTAGCTATTATCGCGTCTGTCCTGAATTTCCTGATCTTCTTCTTTACGACACGCAATTACCGCAGTGTTTCGCCAAAGGAAGTGCACAGGAAACGAACGTATCACCGCCAGGTGCAGCAGCCAAAGGGTGTCACACGGCACAAATGTGCAATTTGTGGACGGACAGAACTGGATGATCCGAATCTGGAATTCCGTTTCTGTTCCAAATGCAATGGAAATTATGAATATTGTCAGGATCATCTGTTTACCCATGAACATGTAAAGTAACAGGATGATTCTTACTTAAAATACAGGAGAGAGAGGTTTGATTATGGAAAATGAAACAATTTCCAGAAATTTTATTGAGCAGATTATTGACAAGGATATAGAGGAGGGCAGATGTGAGACCGTATGTACCCGTTTTCCACCGGAGCCAAACGGATACCTTCACATCGGACATGCAAAATCCATTCTCTTAAACTATGGACTTGCTCAGGAATATCATGGAAAATTCAACATGCGTTTTGACGATACAAACCCGACAAAAGAAAAAGTAGAGTTTGTTGAATCTATCAAAGCAGATATCGAGTGGCTGGGCGCGGACTGGGAAGACAGACTGTTCTTCGCATCTGATTATTTTGACCAGATGTATGAAGCAGCTGTAAAACTGATCAAAAAAGGAAAAGCTTTCGTCTGCGATTTGTCAGCAGAGGAGATCCGTGAGTACCGCGGAACGCTGACAGAGCCGGGTAAAAACAGCCCATACCGTGACCGCAGCGTAGAAGAAAACCTGGAATTATTTGAAAATATGAAAAACGGCATGTATCAGGATGGCGAGAAAGTTCTGCGTGCAAAGATCGACATGGCTTCCCCGAACATCAACATGCGTGATCCGGTTATCTACCGTGTGGCTCATATGACACACCATCGTACCGGAGATAAATGGTGCATCTATCCGATGTACGATTTTGCGCATCCGATTGAGGATGCCATCGAGGGTGTTACTCATTCTATCTGTACCCTGGAGTTTGAGGATCATCGTCCGCTGTATGACTGGGTTGTAAGAGAACTGGAGTATCCGCATCCGCCAAAACAGATCGAGTTTGCAAAACTGTATCTGACCAATGTGGTAACCGGAAAACGTTACATCAAAAAGTTAGTAGAAGATGGCATTGTAGACGGTTGGGATGATCCGCGTCTTGTTTCCATCGCAGCACTGAGAAGAAGAGGATTTACCCCGTCTTCCATCAAAAAATTTGTAGAGCTGTGCGGTATTTCCAAGAGTAACAGCTCCGTAGACTACGCAATGCTTGAGTATTGTATCCGTGAGGACCTGAAATTAAAAGCATCCCGTGCTATGGCAGTGCTTGATCCAATCAAACTGGTGATTGACAACTATCCGGAAGGACAGACGGAGGAGCTGGAAGTAGACAACAACATGGAGAATCCGGAACTTGGCAAACGTGTCGTTCCGTTTGGCCGTGAGGTTTGCATCGAGCGTGAGGACTTCATGGAAGAGCCACCGAAAAAATACCGTCGTCTGTATCCGGGCAACGAAGTGCGTCTGATGAACGCATACTTTGTAACCTGTACCGGATTTGAGAAAGACGAGGAGGGAAAAGTAACCGTAGTACATTGTACTTATGATCCGGAGAGCCGTGGTGGAAACAGCCCGGATGGAAGAAAAGTACGTGGAACCATCCATTGGGTATCTGCAGCAGATGCAGTGAAAGCACAGGTTCGTCTGTATGAGAACATCATTGACGAGGAGAAAGGTGTATACAATGAGGACGGAAGTCTGAACCTGAACCCGAACTCCCTGACGGTACTGAACAACTGCTATGTGGAGCCATCTTTACTGAAAGCAGAAAAATACGACAGCTTCCAGTTTGTAAGAAACGGTTTCTTCTGCGTGGATGCAAAAGATTCCACACCGGAGCATCCGGTATTCAACCGTATCGTATCTTTAAAGAGTTCATACAAACTGCCGACACAGGCTTAGGAGAAAATGAAAGAATTAGCGATCACGCTTGATACAGAAAAAAAACAGCCTTTATATGAACAAATTTACGAAGCCCTGCGGGAAGCAATCTTGCAGGGCCGTATTTTACAGGGGGAAAAACTCCCTTCCACCCGGTTTGAGGCGGATTATCTGCAGGTAAGCCGCAGCACGGTGGAGCTTGCCTATGACCAGTTGGTATCGGAAGGATATATTCACTCGGAACCTTATCGCGGTTATTTCGCCTGTGATGTGCGGGAACTGTATAATCTGACGGATATCCGGACCGGTGAGATGAAGCAGAAGCAGTCAGGCAAGACGGGAGAGCAGGGAAAGACAGACACTGCATTTCCGTATCTGAAAGCAGAGAACGGACAGAAAAAACAGACGGCGTATGAGATTGATTTTTCTCTGAATGAGCTTTCCATGGACAACTTTCCGTATAATGCGTTGAGCAAGATCATGAAAAATCTTCTGCTGGATCATGGGAAACAGATCATGAGCAGCGGAAGTGCTTTTGGAGAAGAGAACCTGAAGGAAACGATCTGCGATTATCTGTATCATGCACGAAATGTACGATGTACGCCGGAGCAGATCATTATCGGTGCCGGAAATGAATATTTACAGCTGATGTTGATTCAGATGCTTGGTACATCGCATTGCGTGGCAATGGAGTCTCCCACCTATTTACGTGCTTACCGGACCTTTAAAAATGCCGGGTTGGCGGTACGGGAAGTGGCTCTGGACGATGCAGGAATGCGGGTGGATCTGCTGGAGAAAACGGATGCCAGCATTGCCTATGTGATGCCATCCCACCAGTTCCCACTTGGAATCGTCATGCCGATGAAGCGCAGACTGGAACTGCTGAACTGGGCGGTGGAAGAACCGGAGCGGTATATTATCGAGGATGATTACGACAGTGAGTTCCGATATAAGGGAAAGCCGATTCCGGCCTTACAGGGGATAGACCGTTCCGGTCGTGTGATTTACCTTGGCACGTTTTCCAAGAGTATTGCGTCCTCCATCCGTGTCAGCTACATGGTGCTGCCGGAGCATCTGCTGTCCCGCTACCGGGAGCGGTGCGGTTTTTATGCATGTACGGTGCCCAATCTGATGCAGCAGGCGATCTGCCAGTTTATGCAGGAAGGATATTTTGAAAAAAATCTGAACCGCATGCGTGCGATTTATAAGAGCAAACATGATTTTATGCTGACAGAACTGAAAAAGTATTCCTGGGTGCGGGAGATCATGGGGGAAAACTCCGGCTTGCATCTTCTGGTGGAAGTGGATACAGACCGCTCGGAGCAGGATGTGATCAAAGCATGTGCAAAACAGCAGATCCGGGTGTATGGTCTGTCAGAATATTACATCAGTCAGAATCCGAAACGGGAATATCCAATCCTGCTTCTGGGGTACGGCGGACTGACAGAAGAACAGATTGCAGATGGATTGCAGATGATTGATGCAATTCTGAAGGAAAATGAATAGGTAAAGAAAAGCAGCTTTTATGTTGAGAACATAGGAGCTGTTTTTTTTGCACTTAAATTGAGAAAATTTCAAAAAAATGCTCAGAGTACATAAAGAATACAGATTGATTTTATATAATGAAAACAAGAAAGAAAGGTATAAAACAGATTTTTGTAATGTGAAAGGAGAGCCGCTTACAAAAAATATAGTTGAGCGGAAAATTGGGGGGTGAAATGTTATGATACGAAACATACGGCTGGAAGTACAGAAAATTCTACATTTGCCATATCTATTGTTAAGTGTGGCAGGAATCATTGCTTTGTGTCTGACCGCAACAGGAGAGACGGATGTTGGAGGCAGGCAGATATCTATTTTCTCATTGATGATAAGATCTGAAGATGCCAGCAGTCAGCATGTGGCACTGGAACTGTGGCGGGCAGGTATCGGCGGTTGGCTGATCGTATTTGCACCGATGCTCCTTACGGTGGGATATATGATCTCACTTTCCGGGGAACGGCAGAATGGTCAGATCCGATTTGCACTGATGCGCTCCGGAAAATTGCGGTATTGCATTTCCAAGGTTTGCGGAGGAGCACTGGCAGGAGGAATCATTTTTCTGATCGGTTATGCGGTATTCGGGTTACTTATGATGATCCGCTTTCCATTGTTAAGTACGCTGCCGGTGGAAGAACAGGAATTCTATCTGATGGGAAGCTCACTTGCAATGGAAGTTGTGAAATACCTGATAGGTGCATTCCTTTACGGAATGACAGGCAGCCTGTTCGGGATTGGCGTAGCGATCGTATTTCGGGACAAATATATGCTGATCTGTCTGCCGTTTATGATCAATTATATTTATCAACAGGTGCTGAGTAAGCTGTCGTTAGAGTGTTGGGCGTCAGAAAACTATGAAAAAATCACATGGATCGAAGCTATGAAACCGGAATCAATCATGAATATATCGGGGAATGTGATCTGGCTGATTCCATTTGTGGCGATGCTGGTACTTTATGTAGTATTGATCGGTATATTTTATCTGAGCATGAAATTAAGTAGAGTTCAGTGATGAAGTATTTAGAAAACAGGATGTGATTTGAGGAGAGCATATCTTTGGCGGAGTTCATTTTATAACAAAATGATTTTCTACGAGGATAAACGGTAATTAGCAGATGTAAAAATATTGGATAACTGGGGAGGGACAAAAACGATGATTAAGGTTAAAAATATTTCTCTGACTTTGAATAAACGACAGATTTTAAATAACGTTTCACTGACTTTAAAGGAAGGCAACATTTATGGGCTGGTGGGAAATAACGGTAGTGGAAAAACAATGCTGATGAAGTGTATGTGTGGTTTTATCCGCCCGACGGAAGGTACGGTGGAATCCAACGGAAAAGTGATCGGACGGGATGTGGATTATTTGCCGGATGCGGGTGTCATCATTGAAACACCAGGATTTATCCCGTATTACAGCGGCTTTCAGAACTTGAAAGTGCTTGCCGGAATCAAAAATAAGATTTCTGCAAATGAAATTTGGGAGGCGATTCATACGGTCGGTCTGGATCCGGATCTGAAGCTTCCGGTAAAAAAATACAGCCTTGGAATGCGGCAGAGACTGGGACTGGCGCAGGCAATCATGGAAAATCCATCGGTACTGATTCTGGATGAGCCAATGAACGGACTGGATAAAAACGGGGTGGAAGAAATCCGAAAGCTGTTGTTATCCATGAAAGATGAGCGCAAGATCATTGTCATTGCCAGTCACAATGCGGAAGACATCCGTGTCCTTTGTGATGAAGTGCATGAGATGGAACGGGGGGAATTGCTATGACAGAAAAAGGTACGATCAAACAGACGTTATTGGGTGGGCTGACTGTGGGGTTACTCCTTTTACTATTTGTATTAAGTGGTTGTGGAAATACGAAAAATCAGCAGGAAGATAAGAACCAGCAGGTACAGAGTGCAGAGACGGAGGGGAAAGAAGTAAATTTTTCAGAGGACAAATATCTGGAAAAAATCGTAGACGGCAGAATGGCTATCACCGAATATCCGAGTCACTATGAGCAGGAAAAGCAGAAAATCCGGAATCTGTCCTATCCGAACATTCATTTTACAGAGGCTTGTGTGTTTGACTCATTTCCGGAGGAACTTTCGAGACTGTCCGTATTTTATACAACAGAACATGGAATGTCTGTGCAGGAAGGGCTTGAAACATTGGAAAACTGGCTGGTGAGTATAGGGAAGCAAGAGGACATTGATCTGGAAAAAGAAGTACGTGTTATAAGTCCTGACATTGAGATTGATGAAAGTAAAGATGCACCGGAATGTTATCCACTTTTGACAGATGTTTCCATCGAACAGCTGGGGAGCGGGGATGCATTACTTCTGGATACGAAACAGTGCTATGCCATGATTGGTGCAGGTGGGATTTTCATGATGAGTGATGGGAAGATCAGTGCGTATCTTGGAGAAGCACATAAACCGGGAAAGGATATCTATATGAAAGATGATCTTACCCTGCTTCAGTCAGGAAAGGTGGAGGAATTGAAAGAAGAAGCTTATCCTCTGATCTCCGGAGTGTGTCAGATTGGAGAAAGTGCCGAACAGATAACAGAATATTTTGAAGAAGGAACGCCATTTCCGATGGAGAAGGGTGTAAAAATTGATGTTCCGGATGTGGCTGTGTATCAGCTGGATGATCATACCTGTATGTATAATTTTGGTATCCGAAAATGGTATGAAAATATGCCGTATATGTATCGGTTGGATACCGCTTTTGCAAATACTTATGAGGGGTATGGAATCAATGAGTCATTAAAATTTGCCAATGTGGTGGATGATACCGGAGTAGCTACGTTTATGGGGCCGGCAGAGTCTGATGTGATTCACACCTTGTATCAGGACACGCAGATGGTTGGAATGAAACAGGCTCTGGATCTTGCAAGTCAAAAACTGGCATCTTTTTTGAAACTGGAGGTGCAGGAAGTAAAAATCGGGTATGCAAGTTATGTCATTGACACGGGGCTGGGACAGGATGATGATACATCAATTTATTATCCATTCTGGGAATTTTGCGGTATCAATACGGTAAAAAATCAAGCGCTGAATGTCTATGTCGATATGATTTCCGGTGCGGTATATTATGTCTTCAATGATATGTAAACGAGGGGGGATTGAGGTGAAAAATGGTGAAACAGGAAAAACTATGGGAAACATCAGAGCAGTATTTCATATCGGCAGTGTGGAATTTCAGCGCTGGATGCGCAGCAGCCGTCTGACCATTCTCGGTGTGATGCTGGTGTTTATACATATGCAGATCATTGTGACATTGCAGGATTGTGCGGTCCGTATGGGAAAGCCGGTAACGATTCTGGAAGCATTTGTGGCATTGGGAAATTCCGGAATGATCGTTTTGATCCTGCCGGCATTGTTTCTTGTGCTGTTATCTGATTTTCCACAAAAGGGAGGCATCGATTTTCTGTATCAGATGCGTTGTTCCAAGAAGACGTGGATGTGGGGACAGATTTTATTTGCACTGGAAGCAGTGGCATTTCTGGTGGGATTTTTGATTGTGTCATCCTGTATCATGATGAGTACAAAAGGTGTCTGGCAGATGCGGTTCAGCGATGCGGTGACGTATTATTCCAGCACTTTCCCGGAACGGACAGGCGATTATATTTTGCAGCTGCTGCCGGAAAATCTGTATCAGCAGATGTTGTTTTCCACCGCAGTGCTGCATACTATCCTGATGCTGTTTCTCTATTTCTTCCTGCTGGCAATGATCTTGCTGTTTGCGGCACTGTGCAACCGGAAGTCTGTGGGGGTTCTGGTAGATGGAATTTTGATCGTGATGGGAACGGTGGGTTGTTCTGCAAATGCAGTGTGGATGTGGCTGTTTCCTATGGCGCACGCCATTCCGTGGGTGCACTATGAAAAATATCTGCGGGCGCAGGTATTTCCAATCTGGGGATCTTATCTGTATCTGGCAGGAAGTTGTGGGGGACTGATCGTGGGATGTATGTTTGCGGCAAAGAAATATCAGGCGGGGAGGTAATGGCAGATGATGGGAAAATTTACAAGAAAAGAAATGTTATGGAGTAAACGTGCAGCGGAAAAATTTACGTTAAAACGAATGTTGCTGAGGGGAAGTCTCATTGGGATTTTAGCAGGAGCAACTGTTTTGGCAGGATGCACAAGCACTAAAACGACAGATACAGAGATATCTGATACCGAAGAGAAAAGCGCAGAAACGATAGATTTTTCCGCAGAGAAATATCAGAAAAGTATCACGGACGGCAGGGTAAGTTTAAAAGATTATGCGGATCAGTATGAGCAGGAAATACAGGAGATTCAGAGTACAACGTATCCCAATATCAGCTTTTCCGACTGCTTTTTTGAACCATTTCCGGATAAGGCAGAGAAATTGAATGTATTTTATACAACCTATGAAAGACTGAGTGCACAGGAATGCTGGGATACCATCGACAACTGGCTGGTGAGTATTGGAAAACGGTCAGAAGTTGATATGGACGCAGATGTGCGGACGAATCGAGCGGTTGATGAGAGCAAGGAATATCCGGAGTGTTATGCTTTGATGAAAGATTATTTACAGGATCCTGATTTTGAAGGGCATGTATTTCTTACGAGAAAAGATTGTTATGTGACGGCATCATCGCATGGTGGAATCTTTACAATGAGTGAGGGAAAAATCGGGGCATATCTTCATAAGAAAAGTTGGGGAAATGACATGCCAGACAGCAATAATCCAGATAGATTTCAGATTGGAAAGGTGTCGGAATTGAAAGATGTGTCTTATCCACTGATCAGCGGAGAACGTACCATTGGAGAGAGTGCGGAGCAGGTCAGAACGTATTTTGAGGCGGGAACATTGTTACCGTTAGAAAAGGGCGTGACCATTGATGCCCCGGAGGCAGCTGTATTCCGTTTAGATGAAAATGCCTGTGGGTATGAATTCAGTGTACGGTACTGGTATGAAAAAATGCCGTTTCTGTATGAACATCGCCAGGAAGCAAATGCATATGCCAATGTCTATGATGGATATTCCATTATGTATCCGCTGAACGACGCCTATGTGGTCGATGACGAGGGAGTGACCGCTTTTTTCATTGGCGACAGCCCTTCTGACCAGATTCATGTGCTGTATCAGGACAGCGAGATGGTGGGCATCAAGCAGGCAGTGGATATCATGAGTCAGAAGCTGGCGTCATTTCTGAAATTGGAAGTACATGAGGTTGGCATAGGCTATGCCAGATATATATCAGATTTGGAAGAGAAGACAGATATCTATTATCCGTTCTGGAAGTTTTGTGGTGTAAATAAGGTGAAAAATCAAGGGTTGTACGTCTATGTCGATATGATTTCCGGTGCGGTTTATTATACGTTTGAGTGATAAATTATGGTATGCATAAAAAAAGAAACGAGCAGCCCGTCTGAGCAATCGTATTGCTACACGGTAGTAAACTTCGTTTCTTGAAAGATATATTAATAAAAAAACTATAAAAAGTCAACAAAAATGTAATACAGCATCTTTTTGGTATACTGTGAAGTATATTTAAGGAAATGCTGTATTTTATTTCAGAATGTTTATTATTTTTCTTCAGGTGTTTCAGTTGTTTTGGATTCAGCGGAATCCTCAGGCTCTTTCAGCCTGGTCACATCCGCAAAGAAGGCATTGAGTTCTTCTTCGGTATCAAAAGTAGCCAGATACATCTGATTTCCCATGGCACCTGCCAATGCATCCGGCATACGTTCTACCATTTTGAGATGATCATCATATTTTTCAATAATATCATTCTGTGTCAGGGCAAAATCTTTGCCATCCCGCAGTCCTGCAAAAGCGCAGAAGTGGTGAGCACCAACCTGTTTCTGGGTGGAATCGTATGCAATCATGTCGGCCCAGATTTTATAGACATCGGTTTCTCTTGCAAAATTGATCATATCGGGGCTAAAACCACCAGAAGGACGCATATTGACTTCCAGTGCCATCAAATCTCCCTTTTTGCCGATGCCTTCATGGTCGGAGAGCAGGCGGAAAAATTCAAAGTGAACGAAACGGCTGCGCACACCAAAACTTTTTACGGTTTCTCTGCCAAGATGACGGGTGTCCTCTGCCAGATCTTTCACAATGTAGAACAGCGAATTGTCGGCATTATTTACAATGTCCATAATGGACATCGGTGTGACATTTCCTGCCTCAAAAATCGGGTTGCCGTGAGAGTCGATGATCGCATCGTAGGAATTGATCTCCGCATTGATAAATTCTTCCATAATATAAACGGTATCATCCCATTTGTTGGCAAAGAAATTGCCAAGTTCTTCATCGGAAGAAATTTTGAAGGTATGAGAAGCTCCGACACCGTTATCCGGTTTTGTGACAACCGGGTATCCCACTTCACGGATGAAATTCAGGCAGCCTTCGTAGTTGTCTACCATGTGGTAGCGGGCAACCGGGATGCCGACACGCTGATAATATTCTTTCATGTGGGATTTGTATTTGATACGCGGCATGTCCTCGTTATGAAAACCGCTTGGAATATTGAAATCGGTACGCAGACGGGCATCCTGTTCCAGCCAGTATTCGTTGTTGGATTCCAGCCAGTCAATGCGGCCATAATGCCAGATAAAGTAACCGACAGCTCCATAGACTTCGTCATAATTTTCAAGGCAGTCCACTTTGTAGTATTCCTGCAGGCTTTCCTGAAGTTCCGGGCGCAGATCGTCATAAGGACAGTCACCGATGCCCAGAACATTCATGCCGTTTTCTTTTAATTCATGGCAGAAGTGCCAGTAATTCTCCGGAAAATTCGGAGAAATAAAAATCACATTTTTCATAAGTATTGTTCTCTCTATCTGTTGTATTTTTATCTTTCATTTACACCGGATCGTACAGCAAATGCGGTACAAAATAAGTTACCTGTTTATACCACCAGTCCCAGTCATGTGCACAGTCATATCCCCAGAAATCCACCCATGCCGGAATCTGTTTCTGCTGCAGAATATCCCGAAGCTGATAAGTGCTGGCTGGTTCTTCCCATGGTCCCTGACCGACACAGAGGATTGCCTTGCGTTGGCGGTACAGCTCCATGTAAGGGTGATCCGCCGGGAGATTTGGCAGATAGTGCACCGGTGAGTTCATGTAAACCAGATCGTCCATATAAGAACCAAATCCGTAGGACGCATCGTAAATGCCGCTTAATGCCAGCAGACCGTTAAATAAATCCGGACGGCGGAAATACAGGTTTGCCGCGTGGGTAGCGCCAAGACTGCATCCGAAGGCAATGATTCCGTTCTCAACATAATCCGGTTGATATTCTTTCATTTTTGCATGGATAAAAGGAACCATCTCATCCGTGAGATAGCGAAACCAGTCTTCATGGCGGCAGATGCGCCGACGCGGGTCGCCGCTTGTGTCGGACCAGGTCTCCGCATCAGTGGTATCCACCGTGAAAATGGTGACTTCTCCGGAGTCAATCCAGGGTGCCCAGACATCTGTCATATGGAAGTTTTCAAAGTCGAAAAAACGTCCGTCCTGACAGGGGATAAACAGGATTGGCTGTCCGCCGTGACCGTACAGTTTGCATTCCATATCCCGGCCGAGTGCCGGGCTGTAATTTTTAAAATATTGTATGTTCATATGGAAAAGTCCTCCGTGTTACTTCTATATAAATAAGAAAGATGATTACAGATCGTACATCAGTGTGTTCATAAAGAACGGAATCTGTTTTTCCCAGCTTGCCTCGCAGTGTTCTCCATTTGGAACGATGCGGCAGTCCAGATAAATATTTTTCTCCAGGAGCAGATTTGCAGCCTGCCCAAAGGTCTGGTTCATTTTTCGGCGCTGTTTCATTTCACGGCTTCCGTAATCCATATATAAGATACTGCCCGGAAGCGGGCGGGAACGACGGACCATCTGCATAAAGTCGTTTGGCGCGATCCACAGGGAAGGGGAGAGTGCCGCAGCCCGGGAAAATATTTGGTTATAATATAACAGTGCGTAGATGCTCATCAGTCCGCCCATGGAACTTCCGGCGATAAAGGTATGCTCACGGTCCGGGAGCGTCCGGTAATGTGCATCGATATAAGGCTTGAAGGTGTGGGTCAGCCAGTCCATGGTGATCCTGCCTTTTCCGGTGATTTTCCCCTCTTTTGGTAATGTAAAGTTGTAAGGGGAATATTCCTGCAGCCGGCCGTGATCCGGACTGTGATTACATTCGACACCTACAATGATCAGCGGGGTATGTGTGTATTCCATATATTCTTTCAGCCCCCAGGATTTGCCATAAGTGGCATGGCTGTCAAAAAAGAGGTTGTGTCCGTCAAACATATACAGCACCGGATAGCGCCGTTCTGTATCATATGTGTATGTCTCTGGCAGACAGATGTATGCACTTCGCACTTCGTCCCCGGTGAGTTCCGGAATAGTGATATCCCATTTTTCTATCATAAAAAACCTCCGTGTTAAGTTTTTGAATTGTTACGGTTTATCATAGCACAGTAGCAAAGAATTAGCAAGAAAGTACAGACCATCATTGCAAAACAAAAACACAGGTGGTATGATAGAAAATGCTTTGTGTCTGCCGGAAGGCAGCGTGTAAAAATATAAAAATCAGAGGTATGAAAATGAAAACAAATGAAAAAGCAAGTATCGGTAATATTTACCGGTTGAACGGGCGGGTACCGCTTCTGAAGGCGATTCCATTCGGTCTGCAGCATGTGCTGGCGATGTTTGTATCCAACCTGACTCCGATTACCATGATCGGTCTGGCTTCCGGCCTGAGCGGAAAGGAACTGGCGGTTCTGCTGCAGAATGCCATGTTTGTTGCGGGTATTGCCACATTGATCCAGCTGTATCCGGTCTGGAAAGTCGGTGCAAAACTGCCGATCGTTATGGGTGTAAGTTTTACCTTTGTAACGATCCTGAGTTACGTGGGCGGCACCTATGGATATCCGACCATGATCGGTGCCGTTTTAGTGGGTGGTGTGTGTGAAGGTGTCCTCGGTCTGTTTGCAAAATACTGGAAACGGTTTATCACACCGGTGGTATCCGCATCTGTTGTTACCGCCATCGGTTATTCCCTGTTTACCGTAGGCGCACGTTCTTTTGGCGGCGGCTATACAGATGATTTCGGTTCCGTTCAGAATCTGGTGCTTGGTCTGGTGACACTGGCTGTCTGCCTGATCTTCAATGCCGTGGCAAAAGGATATCTGAAACAGCTGTCCGTGCTGGTCGGACTGATCGTAGGTTATATCATCGCATTGTGTATGGGACAGGTCGATCTGTCCGGTATGCTGGATGGCGGTCTGATCTCTCTGCCGCATCTGCTTCCGTACCGGCCGGAATTTAACCTGAGTGCCATCATTTCTGTTGTGATTATTTTTATGGTATCTGCAGCAGAGACCATTGGTGATTCCACTGCACTTGTTTCCGGTGGCCTTGGCCGTGAGATCACAGAGAAAGAGATTTCCGGAGCTCTGGCATGTGACGGTTTCGCAAGTTCCATTTCCGGATTATTCGGATGTCCGCCGGTTACTTCCTTCAGCCAGAACGTTGGTCTGGTCAATATGACAAAAGTAGTCAACCGTTTTACAATCATGACAGGTGCCGTATTTATGATCCTTGCAGGTCTGTTCCCGCCAATCGGTAACTTCTTTGCAAGCCTGCCGCAGTCTGTACTGGGCGGCTGCACCATCATGATGTTTGGTACCATTATGATCAGTGGTATCCAGATGCTGGCAAAAACAGGTTTTTCCCAGAGAAATGTAACCATCGCAGCGTTATCACTTGCCATTGGTATCGGATTTACGTCTACCAGTGAGGTGGAGATCTGGAATATTTTCCCGCAGATCGTGAAAGATGTATTTTCTGCAAACTGCGTGGCAGTCGTATTTGTGGTTGCAATCATTCTGAGCCTGATCCTGCCGAAAAATATGGAGATTGAAAAAATCAGCGAGTAGCGGGTAACGGGAATGCATTTGGCATTCCTGGTGTGAGACGCACATCGGGCAACGTAGATATTCTTCTGTGGAATTGAATTAATTGTTTGAAAAAGGCAGGAAAAAACGTATGACAACATTTTTATTTGACATGGATGGAACTTTATTTGATACGGAAAAATATTATAACCGCGCCTGGAAACAGGCAATTTCCGATGCGGGATATGAACTGCCGGAGGAAGAAGTGCTGAAACTCCGCAGTCTGGGCCGCCCTTTTGCGGTAGAGCAGTTTCAGCGGTGGTTTGGACCGGAAGTGGATTACTGGATCATACGGGAACACCGCAAGGAACTGATGAAAGAATTTCTGTCGGGACAGATTCCATTAAAGCCTGCGGTGCCGGAAACGCTGCAGGTTTTAAAAGCGCAGGGATACCGTCTTGCGGTTGTAACCGCAACGGGACCGGAGCAGGCAGAACATAATCTGGGTACCGCAGGCATCCGCAAATATTTTGATGCAGTCGTCTGTGCAACCATGGTGGAGCGGGGCAAACCGGCGCCGGATGTCTATGAATATGCCTGCCATACACTTGGTGTGGCACCGGAGGAATGTTATGCGGTGGAGGATTCGCCAAACGGGGTCCGTTCTGCCTTTGATGCTGGATGCCGAGTCATCATGATCCCGGATCTGACTCAGCCGGATCCACAGACAGGGCAGTTACTGTACCGAAAGCTGGACACTTTTGGGGCACTTATAAATATTCCGGCTGAATGAAAAAATATGCAAAAAAGTGCAAAAAATGACGATACAGAGGGGTTCCTGCCCTTGACAAAGAAAATAGATATTGCTAGAATGTGCAGTAACGTAGAAAGGATGGTTTTTACATGAGAAAACAGGTGTTATCACTGTTAGTAGAAAATACTTCCGGTGTTTTAAGCCATATCTCAGGACTGTTCAGCCGACGCGGATACAACATTGACAGTTTTTCCGCAGGTGTGACTGCAGATCCGAGATTTACCAGAATCACCGTTGTTTCCAGCGGGGATGAGCAGATTCTGGAACAGATTGAAAAGCAGCTGGCCAAGCTGGAAGATGTAATTGATATCAAGAAGCTTCAGGATGGAGAGTCCGTATGTCGTGAGCTGATCCTTGTAAAGATAAAGATCAACGATACAGAGCGTCAGGCAGTACTTTCTGTTGCAAATATTTTCCGGGCGAAGATCGTGGATGTATCCAATGATTCCATGGTGATCGAATTAACCGGAGGACAGAGTAAACTGGATGCTTTCCTGGATCTGGTAAAAGGATATGACATTCTTGAACTGGCCCGTACCGGAATTACCGGATTGAGCAGAGGTTCTGCGGATGTTACTATTATAGATTAAATAATCATTTGCAAATGGAGGATAAGACAATGGCAAACGCAAAGATTTATTATCAGGAAGATTGTAACCTTTCTCTCTTAGAGGGTAAAACAATCGCAGTTATCGGCTATGGCAGCCAGGGACATGCACACGCATTAAACGCAAAAGAGTCCGGATGTGATGTAATCATCGGTCTTTATGAAGGAAGCAAATCCTGGGCAAAAGCAGAGGCACAGGGCTTCAAAGTATATACAGCAGCAGAGGCTGCAAAAAGAGCAGATATCATCATGATTCTGATCAACGATGAGCTTCAGGCAGATATGTACAAAAAAGATATCGAGCCGAACCTTGAGGCAGGCAACATGTTAATGTTCGCTCATGGTTTCAACATCCACTTCGGATGCATCAAACCACCAGCAGATGTTGATGTAACAATGATTGCTCCGAAAGGACCGGGTCATACAGTAAGAAGCGAGTATCAGGCAGGCAAAGGCGTTCCGTGTCTGGTAGCAGTAGAGCAGGATGCAACAGGAAAAGCTATGGATCTTGCACTTGCATACGCACTGGCAATCGGTGGAGCAAGAGCTGGTGTTCTTGAGACAACCTTCCGTACAGAGACAGAGACAGACCTCTTCGGTGAGCAGGCTGTACTTTGTGGTGGTGTTTGCGCATTAATGCAGGCTGGTTTCGAGACTCTGGTTGAGGCTGGATATGATCCGAGAAACGCTTACTTCGAGTGTATCCATGAGATGAAACTGATCGTAGACTTAATCTACCAGTCAGGTTTCGCCGGAATGAGATATTCTATCTCCAACACAGCTGAGTATGGCGATTACATTACAGGACCGAAGATCGTTACAGAAGATACAAAGAAAGCAATGAAGAAAATCCTTTCCGATATCCAGGATGGTACATTCGCAAAAGAGTTCTTACTGGATATGTCTCCAGCAGGACGTCAGGTTCACTTCAAAGCTATGCGTAAATTAGCAGCAGAGCATCAGTCAGAGGCTGTTGGTGCTGAGATTCGTAAACTTTACAGCTGGAACGGCGAAGATAAGTTAATCAATAACTAATCAGAAATAAAAGACGGGGGTTGCGCGTGCGCAGCCCTCTTTTTTTTACCTTGTATTCTGAAAATGTGTATGATAGAATATAATTTAATGAGTTAAATTACTACTGTGAAGTGATAAAACACACTTTGCTGTGTGATATAAGGAGGAAAAGACAATGGGAATGACTATGACACAGAAAATTCTTGCTGCCCATGCAGGACTTGATTCTGTAACAGCCGGTCAGTTAATCGAAGCAAAACTGGACGTTGTTATGGCAAACGATATCACAGGTCCGATGGCACTGCCAATTTTTCGACAGATGGCAGACAAAGTATTTGATAAGGATAAAGTAGTGCTGGTACCGGATCATTTTACACCGAATAAGGATATCAAATCTGCGATCAACTCCAGATCCATCCAGGATTTTGCAAAAGAGCAGGGACTGAAATGGTATCTGGTACAGGGTAAATGCGGTGTAGAGCATGCGATTTTACCGGAGTACGGTATCGTTGTAGCCGGTGAATGTATCATCGGTGCAGATTCTCATACCTGTACATACGGCGCGCTTGGCGCTTTCTCAACCGGTGTAGGTACCACAGATATCGCAACCGGTATGGCAACCGGAGAACTCTGGTTCAAAGTTCCGTCCGCCATCAAATTCGTACTGACCGGAAAACCGGGTCCGTATGTCAGCGGAAAAGACGTGATTATTCATATCATCGGCAAGATCGGTGTAGATGGCGCATTATATAAATCCATGGAGTTTGTTGGTGATGGTATCGCAAACCTGACCATGGATGACCGTTTCACGATGGCAAACATGGCCATCGAAGCAGGTGCTAAAAACGGTATCTTTATGGTGGACGATCAGACCAGAGCTTATATGGATGCTCATTCTGACAAACAGTACACCGCTTACGAGCCGGATGAAGATGCAGAGTACGATCAGGTCGTTGAGATCGATCTGTCTGAAGTCCGTCCGACGGTTGCATTCCCACACCTTCCGGGCAATGCTAAGACAATCGATGAAGTAGAGGCTATGGAGCCGATCAAGATCGACCAGGTAGTCATCGGATCATGTACAAACGGACGTATCTCCGATATGAGAAAAGCAGCAGCTATCTTAAAAGGACATACGGTTCATCCGGATGTACGTGTTATGGTTGTTCCGGCTACACAGGAAGTATACAAAGAATGTATCAAAGAAGGTCTCGTTGATATCTTTATCGATGCAGGCTGTGCATTTAATACACCAAGCTGCGGACCATGTATGGGCGGCCACATGGGCGTTATGGCTCCGGGCGAGAAATGTGTATCTACCACGAACCGTAACTTTGTCGGAAGAATGGGTGATGTAGATTCCCTGATCTATCTGGCTTCCCCGGAAGTGGCAGCGGCAAGTGCGATTGCAGGTTATATCGCAAATCCTGAGAAAGTAGGTGACAAATAATGAAAGCAGCAAAGGGACATGTATTTAAATATGGTGACAACGTAGATACCGACGTAATCATTCCGGCAAGATATCTGAATTCATTTGACGCTCAGGAGCTGGCAACCCACGCAATGGTTGACATTGATCCGACCTTTACACAGCGTGTACAGCCGGGTGACATTATCGTGGCAAGAAAGAACTTCGGATGCGGTTCTTCCAGAGAGCATGCACCGTTATGTCTGAAAACAGCAGGTGTCAGCTGCATCATCGCAGAGACATTTGCACGTATTTTCTATCGCAACTCCATCAACATCGGACTTCCGATCATTGAGTGCCCGGAAGCATCCCGTGAGATTGAGGAAGGCGACGAGGTAGAGATCGATTTCGACAGCGGTAAGATCTATGACCGCACAAAAGGAACCGAGTATCAGGGACAGGCTTTCCCACCGTTTATGCAGAAAATCATTGACAGCGAAGGTCTGGTAAACTATATTAACAGCAAACGAAAATAAAAATGGCTGACTGACAGAGACTGGATCAGAAGAAAAAGAAGAATCAGAGAGAAGTGTGCATGCACAGTTTTCTCTGATTCTTTTTATTTCATGGAAATTAAGAAAATTTCGTCTTTATAGACAAAAAGATACGGCAATAATTATCAATATTTACAGTTGTAAAATACAAAATTGTTTTGTATAATTAGGCACATAAGATAATCAATTATCGATAATCAATTATATTTAATTTGAAAGGAAGATTTACTATGCAGCAGATTACAAAAAATGTTTTTACAGAAACAGAAATTCGCGGATGTAACCCAAGTATCGTATTTACAAGTGAAGGAGCCGTATTTATTGATACAGCTCAGTGGATTACAAATTTATTAGAGATGCGTAATTTTGCACTTGAGAGAGGTCCGATCAAATATCTGATCAACACCGAGTCTCATATTGACCATATCTTTGGTAACCACTGGTTTGCAGGAGAATCTCTTGTTATTGGTCATGAAAATCTGAAAAAGTCATTCTGGAAAATTCCACCGGCATTTAATCAGACTACATATGATTACAGTGTGGACGTTATCAAAAGACAGGATCCGGAAGGCTTAAAATATATGCCGGCAGAGAAGGATTATATTGTAAATCCACCTCAGATTGAGTTCTCAGACCGTATGACATTAAAAGTTGGTGATCACACATTTGAACTGTATTATGCACCGGGACATTCTGATGCAAACATCATTGTTCATGTTCCGGAAGAGAGAGTTGCTTTTGTAGGTGATACGATTTTCAAGGACTGTCAGATCTGGTTCCACTCCATGGATCCGGACGCCCTTATGAAGACATTGGATTTCCTGGCAACTCTGGATGTGGATTATATCGTACCAGGTCATGGACCGGTTTGCGATAAGAGTGCAATTTATGAAAATAAGAAATTTATTTATGACTGGTTTTCTGCTGTTGCTGATGGCATTGCAAAGGGATGGACAAAAGAAGAGTGTGTAGAACGTATTAACTTTGCGGACCGCTGTCCGGTAGACATCGGTCAGGCAGATGCTATGGATTATATCCAGACCCATAATGTCATGGTTGCTTATGACTATGTCATGGGAAAACTTGGTAAATAACAGTTGAATGCAAAACGGCTGATCATATATCTGACGGGGATATTGCTGTTGGCTTTCGGGCTGTCATTAAACGTAAAATCCTATCTGGGGGTAGCTCCTGTCCTGACATTGCCAGGAGTTATTGCCCGGATGTTACATTTTGATTTTTCTATCATGCTGTTCTTTTTCTATGTAATATTTATCCTTATGCAGATGTTGCTGAAAGGAAAAAGATTTAAAGCGATGGACTGGCTGCAGTTCCCGGTTGGATTGCTGGTTACAAGAATGGTTGCATTTTTTACAGCAATCATTCCCACAACAGAGGATACACCACTGGTGATCCGCTTTTGCGTTCTGGCAGCTGCAATTATAGTAACAGGAGTAGGGGTTGCAATTTCGGTCAGTATGGACATGGCACCAAATCCTGCTGATGGACTGGCGAATGCGTTGGGCGAGAGATTTTCCCTGGGACTGGGAATGGGAAAAAATATCGTTGATATCACGAGTGTTGTAATAGCTTTTATCGTTGGAATGTGCAGGTATCATAATCTTGGAACAATCGGGATCGGTACGTTACTGGCTGGATTGCTGGTAGGACGGGTGATCGCATGTTTCAATCATTTATATGGTCAGAAATTGAAAATGTATGCCGGAATAAAGAAAGAAGAGGAGTGCGGAAAATGAAATTGGATAATGTAAACAAGATTGCAATTGTTGGTACAGGCATGATCGGAACCAGTCTGGCTGTATTGTTTACAGGACATGGCTATAAAACCTGCCTGTACGCATTAAACGAGGAACTTGCAGAGGAAAGCAAAAAACGTTATCAGGAATATTATCAGGAATTAATTCAGAAAGGTCTGGTTACAGATGCACAGGCTGCTATCTGTGAAAAATATCTGTCCTATACAACATCCTATGCGGACATTGCAGACGCAGACTTTGTCTTTGAGTGTTCCCTGGAAGATGTAAAAGTAAAACATGAGGTTTATAAAGAACTGGATAAAGTTCTTGCTGCTCCAAAGGCTGTTATCTCTACAACGTCTGCTTTATCAGTGGAGGATCTGGCTGAGGGAATGGATAAGTTTAAAGATAAACTGATTGTAGCACATCCATTTTTCCCACCACATCTGGTACCGTTTTTCGAGGTTGTGAAAAGTCATGCGACAGCTGATGGTGTTACGGAACGTGCAGTAGAACTTCTGGAATCTGCGGACAGGGAAGTAGTGGTACTGAAAAAAAATGCACCTGGATTTATCGCAAACCGTCTGCAGCATGCGTTATTCCGTGAAGCGATTAACATTGTAGAACAGGGAATTGCTGATGCACGTTCCGTAGATAAAGCCGCAAAATACAGCTTTATGCCAAGATACACATCCATTGGTATTTTTGAGCATCTTGATAATTCAGGCGTTGATTTAAACTATAATATTGAAAATTATCTGTTTAAAGATCTGAGTGCTGCTGATAAAGCACCAAAGCTGATCTGTGATCTGATGGAGCAGGGAGCATATGGTGTCAAAGCAGGCCGCGGTATTTACGACTGGTCTGATGTGGATATGGATGATTTTAAAAACAGAATCAGTGCTCCATACTGGAGTTATTTTAACTGGGAATTACCGGAAGAATAAAATGATAAACAACAGGGGGAATTGTTATGCTGCCATCACTTGACTTTAAGGGTACGACGGAGGTCATCAATAAAGGTGTGGATATTACATTATTGACATGTAAGGAAAAAGCAGATGTCGCATACAGTCTGACAAGGTATCTGTCCGTGTGCGGATACAGTGTTGCGGTACTGTCGGTGACGGAGCTGGATCCGGTAGATATGAGAACCATCCGTTATTACGAATCTACCACTCCATTGCTTCTGTTCCTGGATGAATCCGTCGGTGAGGCAGTTATTCCGCTGTTGGATTCTGAAACAAGATTCATTTGCCGATATGAGTATATATGCGATGAATTACTCCGGGAAATACCAAAATTGATTAAAGAGCACAGAAAATAATATATGGGAAGGAAAAGTACATGAGCACAACAGAAACAATCCATGAGGTTGGAAGTAAAATCGGTATGGAACTTCGAAGTGGACAGGTGACTGCGGTAGGATGCACGGAACGTATCCGTCATTTGAATGAGATGCTGCATCAGGCCAGACCAAATCTGGAATTGCACAGAACACGCGTATTTACAAAATACTTTAAGGAGCATGAGAGTGCTTCCCAAATTTCAAAGCGTTACGGTGCTATGGCTGAAGTATATCGCTCAATGCCGATTTTTATCGTGGAAGGCGAGCGGCTTTTAGGCTGGCAGGGAGGAAAAATCCGTTGTAATAATTTCAGTATCGAATCACATGCGCACTGGCTGGAGTCCGATTTTGATACTTTTGAGACGCGGGCTTTTGATCCGTGGCAGATTGATGCTGAGGATAAAGAGGAACTGAAAGAAGTACATATTCCATACTGGAAAGACAGAACCTTAACATCAAAATTTATTGCACAGACAAGAGAGCCAAACCTGCTTTTGAACGCCGGTGTGGTAGACTGCAGCAACTATATTTCAAATCCGGGTTCCCATTTTGTTCCGGACTATCATGAACTTCTGAAAATCGGTTACAAAGGATATTATGAAAAATGTAAAGAATTACTTGAGCATATGGATAAAATTGATCCGGAAAATGTAGGAAAGAGAGATTTTTATCTTGGAATGATGCAGGTATGCCTTGGGATCAGAGATTATGGTAAAAACCTGAAAGCAGCAGCGTATGCACAGGCTGAGAAAGAGACGGATCCGAAACGTCAGGCAGAATTAAAAGAAGCCGGAGACCGTGCTGAAAAAATATGCTGGGATACACCGGACAGTTTTGCGGAAGCACTGCACGCCATATGGTTGAATACCATGCTTCTCAATGTGGAAGCATCCGGACCATGCATCAATGTCGGACGTCTGGATCAGCTGCTGTGGCCATATCTGTTAGCTGACCTGGAAGCAGGAAAAGAAACCGTAGATTCTGCACTGGAGTGGATGGAAGAATACAACATTAAATGCTGTAATATCCCATGGCTGCTTCCGGAAGGACTGGCACATTGCTTTGGCGGATACTATCGTTGGGCTGGTGGTTACAGTCTGGGTGGTTATGATGTGGATGGAAATGATGCCGTTAATCTGCTTTCCTACATCTGCCTGAGAGCTGCAAGAGAAACACGTACAACCGCTCCGGCCGTACATGTACATATCGGAAGCAAGACACCGGAGTCATTCCTGCGGGAAGCTGTAAAACTGTCAGCAGAAGGTCTTGGACATCCGTCATTTTTTGATATAGACAGTGTGTATGACATGATTCGTTATAATGGTGCCGGATTAAATGGTGCGAATAACCTGCCGTTAAAACTAATTCGTGAACGAGCCACAACCGTTGGATGTGTAGAGCCGAAAATCGAAGGTTATTGTTATGGTCATACGAATGCCAATATTACAAACCTGGGAAATATTTTAAGTCTGACACTGACCAATGGTATTCTTCCAGAAGGATGCCCAGGTTATGGAGCAGGAACAAGAATTGGCTGTGAAAGTGGAGATCCGTTAACATTTAAAACGTTTGAAGAATTTTATGATGCTTTTATGCGTCAGTATAAATATCAGATCAACCTTTGTCAGGAACATATGCTTGTTGCAGAGCGAATTCTTGCACAGGAACATCAGATGCCATTATTTACGATGATGACAACCGATGCCATTGAAAAAGGAGAAGATGTTGTAGCCGGTGGCGCAATTTTGAATTCCGGTCCGCATTATATGCTGACAGGTGTTGCAGATTTTGGTGATTCTTTAGAAGTAATAAAGAAACTTGTATTTGATGATAAAGCAATTACCATGGAACAGCTTCTGAAAGCAGTTGCTGCTGACTTTGAAGGATATGAAGACATCCGCCAGATGTGCATCAATGTACCGAAATACGGTAATGATATTGATGAAGTTGATATGCTGACATCCAAAGCACTTCAGGATTGTGCAGAATACTGTGCAACTTTGAAATGTGGTCGTGCAGGTAATTATTCATCAGCAGGTGTACAGCCAACACAGACGAATGTTGCAATGGGAGAAATGTGCTGGGCATTACCATCCGGACGAAAAGCCCTGACACCGCTTGCAGATACGTTATCTGCAGAACAGCATATGGATGCCAATGGACCACTTGCAGCACTTCATTCCTATGGAAAGATTAATCACAGTGCATGTACAAACGGAACCATTCTGAATATGTGGATCAGCAAATCAGATCTGGTAGTAGAATAGGAGGTACTCATGGCAAGTTTTGATGTAAAAGAAGTTGGAATTGATGCCTTATTCCCGGATAAGGATGAAGACATCTATAAACAGCAGGGAATCAATAAAATGTGTGCACTTGTAAGAACAGCACTTTGTGATGAACATATTCATCATCTCCAGTTTAACTGCCAGGATAAAAAAGTGTTGCTTGATGCGCAGATCCATCCGGAAAAATATCCGACACTGATGGTTCGTGTAGCTGGATACAGTGTTTACTTTACAGATCTCAGTACAACGGTACAGAACGATATCATTAACCGTACAGAGCATCATCTGTAGGATTTGAAATGATGAGTCAGACAGGGATTATTTTTGATATCAGCCATTATATGTTAGAAGATGGACCCGGGATACGCACAAATGTATTTTTAAAAGGATGCTGGCTGCACTGTAAATGGTGCAGCAATGCATTCGGCCTGGAACAGCAGATTCAGATGGCATATCAGAAACAAAAATGCATGGGCTGCAAAGCCTGCCTGAATGTCTGTGAGTATCAGGCAATTCAGTGGAACGAAGAAGAGCATATTGTCATGCAGGATTTTAAAAAATGTATCAATTGTATGAAATGTGTTTCTGTATGTCTGCCGAAGGCACGTAATCAGATTGGCAGACTTGTTACTGCAGGGGATGTTTTAAGGGAAGTAGAAAAAGACCGCATGTTTTACCGCAGAGGAGAAGGGGGAGTCACCCTGTCCGGCGGAGAAATACTGATGCAGCCACTGTTTGCAAAAGAAATATTGCGGCTGTGTCAGCGGGAAGGGATTAATACGGCGATTGAATCGAGTGCATTTGGCAAATGGGAAGATTTGTCGGAAATGATAAAGCTCTGTAATACGGTTTTTCTGGATTGCAAGTGTATGGACCGGGAACAGCACAGAGAACTGACCGGTGTTTATAATGACATTATTCTTGCCAATATCCGCCAGGCAGCTGTTCTCTGCAAAAAAATGGCGATCAGACTTGTGGTACGTCTTCCATTGATTCCGACAATGAACGATTCGGTGGAAAATGTCCGCAGAACGGCTGAATTTGTACAGACACTGGAGGGCAGTCCGTTATTGAATATTCTGCCCTATCATAAGTTTGGAGCGGCAAAATATGAATATATAGGAAAAATATATGCGACAGAGCATTTAAACAGCCAGACAGGGGAAGAATGGAAAACCGTCCGGGAGACTCTGGATGCTTCCGGCGTGCAGTATTCCGTTGGTGGATATGATATTTGACAAAATGACATATTTGATGACAAATTATTTTTAGGGAGGTTTCCAATGAAAGATTATGCAATCACCATTTTAGAATATGGTGTACAGATTGGTTTTTCCAATGCCATGGTATTTTCCGGATATTATGGGGATGGGGAAAGAACCAATGTAACATATACATTTAACGTATTACAGAATGAAGATGGTGTCATTCTGGTGGATACAGGATATGATAACCGTTCCGCAGAGGATCAGGCACTGGCAGATGGTGTGAATCTGACAAATTATCACAGTCCGGCAGAGATGTTGAAAAAAATTGGTATCCGTGCAGAAGATGTAAAGCATGTTATTTTAACACATGCGCACTGGGATCATATGGGTGGAATCTCACTGTTCCCAAATGCAACCTTTTATCTTCAGGCGGATGAGCTGACAAGCTGGATCAAGACAATGTGTATGCCAAAAGAATATAATACATTAAAAGCATCTATCTCATGCACAGATCTGGAGAACTGCATCGGACTGATCAAAGAAAACCGTCTGGTACTGCTGGACGGCGATGTGGATAATCTGTTTCCGGGGGTACATATCCGGGTTGCAAGAAACGGACATTCTTTTGCGAGCAGCATTGTAATTGTAGAATCCCATAATGAAAAATATGTTATGGTTGGTGACTGTGCTTATGTAAAAGCCAATATTACAGGCGGACGTGGCGATGGTGTATCCATGCCAAACGGTTTTGCAGTTGGCAGTACCTATAATGCAATTCAGACATTACAGGATATTCTTAAGTATGCAGACGGAAAAATTGAAAATGTGCTGATCGGACATGAAGTAGGTACATGGGAACAATATGAATCAGAAGCAGACAAAGATGGTATGCATGTAGCATACGTGGTCAGATAGAGGAGGATAAGATGAAAGCAATTGTAAGAACTTCTTTGGAACCGGGATGCATGGAAATCCAGGAACGTCCAATTCCGGAAATTGCAGAAGATGAAGTGCTGATAAAAGTAAAAGCCGTTGGTGTATGTGGCACGGATTTACATATTTACAACGGCAATGTGGTAACCGGAACAGATGTGGTGATCGGACATGAGCTGTCTGGTGTGATTGACAAAGTCGGCGCAAAAGTGACAAAGGTAAAACCGGGTGAGCGTGTGGTATCCAGATTAAATGTTGGTGTATGTGGAACCTGTAAAGCGTGCCTTTCCGGTAATCCGCAGATGTGTGAACACAGAACCTGTCCGGGTCACTGGGTAGATGGTGCCTTTGCAGAATATATGAAAATTGATGAGAAACAGTTACTGACATTTTCAGATGATCTGTCCTTTGAAGAAGCTGCATTTACAGAACCGATGGCGTGTGTAGCGACAGCATTACTGGAAAGAACAAAAGTAATGCCGGAAGATATTGTAGTTGTATTTGGACCGGGACCGATTGGTCTTCTTGCTGCCCAGATGGCAAAAATCTATGGTGCCTCAAAAGTTATTGTTGTAGGTACTGCTCCGGATAAAGAACTGCGGTTACCGTTGGCTAAAAAACTGGGTGCAGATATTACACTTGTATCCGGTGAAGATGATGTAGAGAAAATTCTGAGTGACCTGACAAACGGAGAAGGCATTGATCTCGCGGTAGATTGTTCCGGTGCAGCACCGGCAATCAACAGCTGTCTGAGAATGCTCCGGAAACTTGGCAGAATGTGTGTGATCGGACTTCCTGGAAGACGTGAAATCCCAATTGAATGGAAGACTGCGGCAGAGAAATCCCTGGAAGTTATTTTCTCTTACAGTTCCACACCGACATCATGGAATACCTGCCTGTCCATGCTGGAAAGAGGAGCCATCGATGTGAAGAGTATGATCAGTCACAAAGTTGGTCTCGAAGACTTTAAAGAAGTATTTGCAGCGACCGGCAGAGGCGAAGTCATCAAAGCAATTATCGAACCGTAATAATCGGAAGAAAACAGATAAAAATTATTCATACGTACTTATACCTGAAATCCATTTCCCTATATAATATAAAGTGGCCTGTCCGGTCAGATAATGAATATCTGAACGGACAGGCCACTTTTAATTACTGCTGATGAACAATAAGGAGAGCATAATATGCTCCAGTTCCATTTCATCTAAAGTGTCAAGAGAAAATATAGCGTTGATTCTGGCTAATCTTGTCCGGAGTGTGTTTCGGTGTATTTCCAGTTTTTCGGCCGTTCGAATGCATGATTTTCCTGAAAAGAGATAGGTATAAAGCGTCCGGATCAGTTCATCCCTGTCCTCTGCGTCTAATTTAATGAGTGTACTGACATCCGGATGGATACAGGCACGGACATCATGAATTGTGGAACAGGCATTATGGATGAAATCTGCAAGATGATCCTGCGTAAAAATATAAGGCTGCTGCTTCTCTTTCGCCAGAGCGGCACTTTGAACAGACTGCTGATAATAGGGCAACAGACTGTTAAGTCCCTGAAAGGAAAGGCTGAAACCGGCATATGTATTTCTGCGGGCACACAATTTTAGCAGGAAGGAATTCCTGTCGGACTGCTCATCAGAATGACGGGATTCCTGATGCAGCAAAACAGACAGACCCTCCGGAACGGAAATACAGCAATAATTGTAACCCGTCAGCAATTCCTGAAACTGGTGTAACCCATCAGCAGTCAGATGATCTGTCTGAATAGAGAGGATCTGATAGGAGTCGGTAGTTTTCCATCCAAGATTTTGAAGGGTCTGTGTATTAACCGGCAGCTGAACATCCGGATCCAATTGCTGCTGATACCATGTAGCCAACGGATGGATGTGCTGATGCTGTTTTCTCTGGAACTGTATGGACTGTGCGATAAATTCAGAGATTATATGAAAGAGATACAATTCCCCTGTTTTGAAATTATGACCGGTGTCATATGCCGCCAGATAGACGGCTGAATGATGATCTGTCGGTATCTGTTTGATGATTGCATTATCAACACCAAAGAAATCCGCAGGTAAAAATACCGGCATTTTATTTGTGTCTGGTCTGACGATTCCAGGGATTTTATCCAGAGTTTTTTTGCTCAGCCTGAGCTGCCAGTCAGAAGAATAACAATTTTGATCCACATTCTGATACAGTACAGCCATTGGATGTGGAAAAGCCTGAGAAAATACATGCAAAAGCTCAGGGACAGAAGCACCATTTATGATCTGATCATGAATACTGTTTTCCCAGTCGTTATAAAATGTGATCATGTCCAGACAGAGGTTATAAACAGATTCCTGTGATGTAACCGGAAACAGGATCTCATCATTTTTATAGGTCAGTTTGCACCGATAAAAATCCCCTGAATGATTCTGAACTGTATGGGAAGATATGCAGGCAATGCCGGAATCCATACTGGAATTATCAAATCCTACGGAGACGATCGGGGCAAATGTGTTTGTGATTTTATAGGAATTACTGATTTCTTTTTTGACAAACCAGTCTCTGAAAAGCCATAAAGTAAAGTTCATAAAGACCCTCCTATTTCGCTAAAAATGCACAATAAACAGGGTGTAAATGTGCATGATCTAACAGTTACTGACAGGATATCACAGGAAATGTCTTTTGTAAATAGATTATCGATAATCAATAATAAAAAGAAGCATAAAAGAAAAAAAAGAATGTGCATGATTGAACAATGTAAAGAAAAGACCGGATAGATATAATAACATCATAAAAGAAAGGGAGGTATTCAATAGTGAGCAATATTACTGAGAAAGACACAAATTACATTGGTAAAACTCCTATAAGAGTTGATGCTTACGAAAAAGCAACAGGTAAAGGCCTGTTTGCAAGTGATTATTACAAATTTATCCCGGATCTTCTTCATATAAGAATCCTGAGAAGCCCGGTAGCACATTGTAAAATTACAAAACTGGATGTCAGCAAAGCGGAGGCAATGCCTGGGGTAGAACGCATTTTTACCGTTGAGAGATCACCATACCATATGGATCGACTTCCGGAGACGGTCAGATTCCCGATTGACGGTGAGTGTTTATGGGCAGGACAGCCAATTGCGATCGTTGCAGCTGAGACACCGGAACTTGCAGAGGACGCAGTGGACGCAATTGTTCTTGAGTATGAAGAGTTACCACATATCACAAACGTGTTTGAGGCACTGAATCCAAACCCGGAAAGTATTATTGATCCTTCCAAAGGTCAGAGTGGTACCATCGATGACTCTAACCCGTGGGCCAAGATCGGTCGTCTGGATGTCGTAGACAGTAAATTCTCCGGCGAAGGCACATCACCAAATATCGTTGGTAACTATGTTCTGGACAAAGGAAATGTTCAGGAAGCAATGGAGAAAGCAGATATTATTGTTGAAGACGAATTCTGTACAGGAAAAAGACTTCATTCCCATCTGGAACTTGCAACTGCGATCTGTAAATATAATCCGGATGACAGTATTACATGTTACGGAAGCGGCTGCGGCGTACATGGTGTAATTAAATCTGCAATCGTCAATATTTTTGAGGTTCCGGAGACAAAAGTCAGAACCATTCAGCCGTATATTGGTGGTTCCTTTGGCGGACGTCTGAATCCGTATGTCGAAGTATTATGTTATATGATGACACATTTCCTGAAAAAGAGCTGTGCTTATCAGTACACAAGAAAAGAGCAGTTTGAAGGTTCTCCGTATGCATGGCCGGTATATTCACGCGTAAAATATGGTGCAACAAAAGATGGCCGTGTCATCGCACAGGATTATGACTGTGTAGAAGAGATTGGTGCTGTACAGGGTAATGTATCCTATACAGGTCGTCTTTCTTCCTCCGGAGCTGTCTGTGTATATGATATCGACAATATTCATATGGATACAGCAGCAGTTGTAACAAATACAATGCCGGTTGGTGCGTTCCGTGGTCTTGGATGCCCGGAATCTGAGTTCGGTATGGAAGTTATGATGAATGTTCTTGCTGAGAAACTTCATATGAGTCCGGTTGAGATCAGATGTAAAAACTTTATCAAAAATGGCGGACGCAATGGTTATGGTGAGCTGATCACATCTATCGGTGTAGAGAAATGTCTCCGTGCCTGTGCAGATGCAATTGATATTGATACACCTTCCGTACAGGACGGATCTGTATGGAAAAAGGGAAAAGGATGCGCTGTCGGCGGTAAACAGAATACACCGCTTGGAAGAGCCGAGGCAATGGTTCGTTACTACAGTGATTCCAGTGTAGAAGTCCTGATTTCCTGTGATGAGAATGGTATGGGTGCAACAACTGTTATGGCACAGATTGCTGCAACCGTATTAGAACTTCCAATTGAAAATATCAAAGTGATCAAAGGTGATACAATCCTTACACCGTTTGATAACTACTCTGCATCTTCACGTACAACTTACACAACAGGTAATGCGGTTATGATCGCTGCCCAGGAAGTAAAAGACAAACTGCAGGAAGCAGCAGCACGTGAAGTCGGTGTACATAAATCAAAAGTTGAGGTTCATGGAGCAAAAGCAAAAATCCTTGGATCTGATATTCAGGAAATCAATATTTCTGAATTATTTAAAAATACATCTCCGTTTGAGCAGGGATGCTGGGGACTTCAGAGATTCTCACCGGTTATCGGACATGGTGTATTCTGCCCGGCTCCGATCAGAAAATGGGGTCATGATGGTCTGACAAAACGTATGTGGAACTGGTTCCAGTACGCAGCTGCAGCGTTAGAAGTTGCCGTTAATGAAGAGACCGGTCAGGTTAAAATTGTGAAAGTTGCGACAGCAGCAGATACAGGAAATCCGATCAATCCGAAAATGGTTGAAGGACAGATTGAAGGCGGTACAATGCTTGCAGCAAGTTATATGCTTCAGGAAGAGCCGATCTTTGATGAACATGGTGCTGTTATGAACAAAGGATTTGCAGATTACAGAGTTGCAGATATGCTGCTCAGCCCGAAACAGGAGAATTTCATTTCCCTGATCAATCCGGATCCGCTTCCGGATGGTCCTTTTGGTGCAAAAGGTATGGCAGAATCAATTACGATCCCAATCGCTCCGGCACTTTCCGAGGGTATTTATCAGGCAGTTGGTGTTCGCCCGAAATACTTCCCGATGACAGCAGAGCGTATTCTTGCACTGATCAAAGAAAAAAAAGCAAAGGAGGCTGCTGAATAATGAGTATGCTGGATAATAAAATTCTGGTTACATTTACGGTAAATGGACGTCAGGTTGAAGTTTTGACTGCTCCGAACAGAACACTTCTTGAGGTTCTTCGTGAGGACCTTGGTCTTATCGGTACAAAACAGGGTTGCGATGATTCAAACTGTGGTGTATGTACTGTGATCGTTGATAAAAAAGCTGTGAAATCCTGCTGTATGCTGATTGGTCAGGCAGAAGGTACGAATGTTACAACTATTGAGGGACTGGAAGGCGAAAATGGTCTTCATCCTCTTCAGCAGGCTTTCATTGATCATTTCGCAATTCAGTGTGGTTTCTGTACCCCTGCAATGATTCTTTCTGCAAAAGCACTTCTGGATGAGAATCCAAATGCGACAGAAGATGAGATCAGAGAAGCTTTACATGGCAATATCTGCAGATGTACAGGATACAAGAAGATTATTGAAGCAATTGAAGCAGCTCGTGATGAGATGAATGCGCAGGCATAAGGAGGAAATTGAATATGAAAATGAAATTTAATAAATATTTTCGTCCAACTTCTGTGCAGGAAGCAATAGAACTGTTACAGAAGAACGAAGATTCTAAAATCGTAGCCGGTGGTACAGACGTAGTTATCCGTCTTCGTGCACATATGTTAAAAGTAGATACACTGGTTGATATTTCTGCAATCCCGGAGTTAAAAGAAGTAAAAGTGGATGGTGATAACCTTGTGATCGGAGCAGCATATGATCTGATGAGCTTATCGAAAAATCCGCTGGTAAAAGACGGCAAATGGGAAATCATTGCCGAGTGTGCCGGACATGTTTCCAGTACACAGGTTCGTAACCGTGCAACATTAGGTGGAAACAATGTCAATGCTTCCCCAAGTGCAGATACAACACCGGCATTATTAATTTCTGATGCGATTGTAAATGTTGCAGGACCGGAGGGAAAAAGAGATATTCCAATTGATGAGTTTCTCTTAGGACCGGGAAAAACAGCACTTGCAAAAAATGAGATTGTTGTAAGTTTTACCATTCCGAAACCGGATGACCGCTGTGAAGCTGCTTATCACAAACATGCAATTCGCGGTGATACAGATATTGCAATTGTTGGTGTCGGTGTCCGCATTGGACTGAATGATGATGACACGGTCAAAATGGCAAGAGTTGCACTTGGCGCGGTAGCTCCAAGATCTATCAGGGCAAAAGAAGTAGAAGAGTTCCTGATCGGTAAAAAAGTAACAGATGAAGTGATCGAGGAAGCAGCAAAGATGGCTTCTGAGAACATCCATCCGATCACAGATCAGAGAGCAACAGCAGAATACCGTAAAGAGATGGTATATGTTGCGATGAAACATATGATCAAAGATGCAGTTGCTAAGATTAATTAAGCACAGACGAATTAGCTGAAGATAATAGAAAATGGTGCCGGATGTCATAGAAAAATGACGTCCGGCACCATTTTGGGATTTACAGCTATAAAATCATGACAGACAGTAACAATGCTTCGCACAGGCTGCTGTTTTCAAAGTTAATTCCGGTCAGCGTTTCTATTTTATGGATGCGGCTGATCAGTGTATTCCGGTGTAAATGTAACTTTTTGGCAGACAGAGAAAGATTGGCACCGGATAGAAGATATGTTTTCAGTGTATCGAGATAATGTTTTTTTCCCTGCGAGGCATTATCCAGCGAAAGCAGATATTTTACAGCAGGATGAACCAGTGCCTGGATTTCCGGGGATGTATGCAGCCTGTCGGAAAGCATGTCCTTTGAAATTTCCTGAGAAAACAGAAAATGGCAGTTCTGATTGCGGCCGTGAGCAACCGCCTCTTTTGCCTGGTGAATCAGTGCGGGCAAAACAGAAAAATCATTTTGAATATTGCTTTGACCGATAAAGAGGTAATTCATGGGGAGTATCTGACGAAATGTTTCGGCAGTCATAAATGCCCCACACAGGCGCTTATTCCAGAACAGATAAATACCGCTGTCATGGATCATGGCATAAGCTTTTGGAAAAACCTTATACAAATGCATCAGAAGCTGATTCAGAATGAAGGAATCACTGCCATTGAATAATTCAATCCGATAAATGGTATAGAAGTCATCTTTCTGCCAGTGTAACTTTCCGGAAGCAGACGGAATCACTGTCTGGGAAGTACCGGTATGGTTGATACATTCGAGCAGATATCTTTCGGTTTCGTCTGCACAACCGAAAGAATGGAAATCTGATAACAAGAAAGACTGTTGGATGTACTGTAAAAATGTCTGAAACAGATTGAGATTTCCATAGTGAATGCCATCTGTATTACCAATACCGAATATCCAGATAAAATTTTGCCGGAAGGAGAAACGCCCGAGAAATACAGGCGGATATTGCTCCGAATGGATAAGCTGGGGGTAGGTAAAACTATTTGCCTGTGTCGTCCGGATCCATTCGTCCATGGCATCAAAGATATTCTGTTGTAAATAATTCTTTTTAAAGTCCTGCACAGTTTCTTCGCAGCCTGGTGTGCAGGCAAGAATACGGGTATCTTTTACAAGGATAAAGGGATAGCCAAGAAAGTCAGAGATAACTTCTAAAATATCTGATAATGGGCATCTGTTCAGATTCATATCCTTAATCTGCCGGATACAGGAGGCATATCCTGTAAGAATTCCCGTCAGAATGTTCATTGCTTCGTGTGCAGAATGGTTTTGAAAATAAATACGGCTGTTCTGATAAGATAAAACGGAGCGGTATTGATGACTGTGTGTTTCATTATACAGAACAGCCATATGATCGGTATCATTTTCCGGTGAATAAAAACGGATACCGGAAAATGAGTCCAGTTCATCTTCAAAAATGTACATATGTGGAATATCACGCTGAAGAAGCCAGTGGTGGATATTCCACAGAGTAATATCTAATTTCATTTTGCGAACCCTCTTTCTTAATGTTGCTTATTCTGTAAAGAAGAAATTATTTTCTGATAATCTCCGGGTGTATCCATATCCATCAAGATGCTTTGATCCTCCGTATTGATAAACCTGGGTTCAATATCCAAAGATGCGAAAGCACCACGTAATCCATGTTCCCCTGTGTAGGAAAGCAGCGCAGGCAACAGATCCGGTGCAATCTTAACAGGATGCCCACGATGGTAATGACAGCTTGGAAAAACCAGAGGATGATCTTCCGTTAGCACCTGGTGGATAATAGATTCCGAAATAAGTGGAATATCTGCCAGGGTAAACAGCAGATTATTACAATCTTCCGGAACTGCCTGAAAGCCAATTTTTGCGGAATCATACATGCCGCTTGTGGCATACGCCGGGTTGTGAACAAAGATAATATTTTTAAAATCCCTGCAGGTATCCATCAACCGCTTGGCATTATGTCCGGTAACAATAATACACCTGTCGATTCCGGCGGCATATAAGTGCTGAACTAAATAGAGGATAGCCGGGGTTCCCTGAATGTTCAGTAATGGTTTGTAAGCTCCCATGCGGGAAGATAAACCGGCTGCAAGTATGACACAGTAATTTTGATTCATGATGATGTCCTCCAGACTGCGATAAACGCTAAGTTGATTATAGAAAATAAAAAAGCAAAAAGCAATAATATCAATAATAAATAATCGATAATATAAAAAATCTACTTTATATACAAAAAAATACAGTTATTTTTAGAACAAATAACTATTGAAAACAGAGATTACAGTCAATATAATAAATTATAAATAATCGATAATCTATAATTAAAAAGGAGCAATTATGAAAGCAGATATAATTTGTGTTGGAACAGAATACATAACGGGTATGTTACCGGAAAGCAATACAGGCTATCTTGCAGGAAGAATGGCAGAGCTGGATGTGAATGTAAGAAGAATTACTCTGGTTGGTTCTTATGATGAGGAAATTAAAAAAGCTCTGGATGATTCTTACAAAGATGTTGACACGGTACTGATAACAGGTGGTATAGGATATGGAAGAAATCAGAATATTTTTGCTGACTATTTTTTGAAAAAACTGATTTTTTCGGAAAAAGTCTTTGCGCATATGAAAAAGCAGGCGGAAAAATCTGGTGTAAAAACAGATGATGTACAGTTAAAGAGCCTGGCAGAATTTCCAGAAGGAGCTATGATTTTTGATAATTATGAAGGATATGTTCCGGGGTATGTTCTGGAAACAGATGGAAAGACACTCATTGTACTGCCATTTCTCAGCACGGACATCAAGGCGATATTTGAAGATGATATTGTTGGATATTTTTATAAAAGAGTATCGATTGGAAAAGCCGGTATGAAGATTATTTTAAATGAAAAGGCAGAGAAAAAAGGGATACGTGAATTGCTTTCTTCTTTGGGGGATTTATGCAAGAGCGAGAATCCTTCTCTGGATATTGTAAAAGAGGAAAAAAATTATGTATTAAAAATCAGAGCAGTAGGTCCGACAAACGGTGATGCGATGATTCTTGCAAATTTATTTGCCTCTGACTGCTGTCAGAAGATTGGCAATGATTGTATCCTGAATATAAAAGAAGACGCAATTTAAAGGAGTGTGTGAAATGTTAACGTGTGCAATTGTTTATGCAACACCACATACGAATGCACGGAGACTGGCAGAGACCATGTATGCGGTACTTGGTCCACAGCAGTGTATTTATATGGGGATGATGGATGATCAGTGCCTTTCGGCAGATGTGATTTTCTGGGGCGGAAATACAGATACTGTCACGCCGGAAATAGAAGAGTTTCTGGGAAAAATCAGGGACAAGATTGTAATTCCTTTTGGTGATATGTGTAAAGGTGGAGCAAAGGATCTCTATGCAATCGGTGACTATGCTTCCAGAGTGATGGAAAATATTGACAGAAAACTGCGGGAGATGGAACTGGAGAAAGAAAGGAACCGGGTTGGATAAAATGAACAGTGGCGTATTTGAAAAAATTAATGAACTGGATCTTAATAAAAATAATTATCTGGAAACGATACTGACCGGAGAACATGCCGGAGAAAAGGGGTTGTTTGTAGAAGATCAGCTATGCTGGACAGACAACAGGACAGATTTTTTTGAACAGCGGACTCTGACAGAAGAGGAATATGAGAAAAATCAGATCTATATTCGTGACGGGCAGCAGATATTCAGGGAACATCTGAATTGTGAGAGAAAACTGGTGATTTGTGGCGCCGGGCATGTTTCTATGCCGATTATAAAAATAGGAAAAATGTTGGGCTTTCATGTTACAGTATTGGAAGACCGGCCGTTATTTGCCAATCATGCGAGAAGTGCCGGTGCAGATCTGGTAATCTGTGATAATTTTGCGAATGGTTTGGAACAGATCAGAGGAGATAAAAATACATATTATGTACTGGTAACACGTGGACACCGGTATGATCAGGAATGTCTGCGGCTCATCTGTGAAAAACCATATGCGTATATTGGTATGATCGGAAGCCGGAAACGTGTAAAGACAGTTATCGAACAACTGGAACAGGAAGGCACAGATCCGGAGGTATTAAAGGAGGTACATTCTCCGATTGGTCTTGATATCGGGGCGGAAACACCGGATGAAATTGGTGTTGCCATTATAGCAGAGATTATTGATGTAAAAAACAAACGGAGAAAAGACAGTGGTTTCAGCAAGGAAATTATGAATGGATTACTGATGGAAAGTCCGGTGGAACGGATGCTGGCAACGATTGTATCAAGAAAAGGTTCTGCACCACGGGATGTTGGCACGAAAATGCTGATTGGTGCGGATGGAACAACGGTTGGAACCATAGGCGGTGGATGCATGGAAGCTGCTGCAGTCAGACGTGCAAGACAGTTAATGATATCCCGGGAAAAAAATCATGAGATCTATAAAGTGGATCTGACCGGAGCGGATGCAGAAGATGATGGTATGGTTTGTGGCGGCATGGAAACCATCTTTTTTGAAAAAGTATAAAATAGAAACTATAAAAAGTGGAGTTTGTATGTTATATTTCTTGAAAAAAGGATGAGATTATACTATACTAAGTGCGGAATAAATAATTGATAATCGAGGAGAAATATGGCAGGAAAAACAAAATTTGAGAGAAAAGTTTTTAAAGATTTAATTCGGGATGCAATTTATGAAGCAATTATTAATGAAGAACTGGAACCGGGTGACCGGATTGTTGAGATGGAGTGGGCAGAACGATTCAGCGCCTCTCAGGCACCGGTCAGAGAGGCGATTCGTGATCTGGAAGCCAGGGGAATCGTAGTTTCTATTCCGTTTAAGGGCTCTTTCGTGCGTGAAATGACAGATCGGCAGATTGAGGATGTGCATGAAGTCAGGGCTGGTCTTGAGACCGTTGCACTGAATCAGGCAATGGATAAGGCAACGGAGAAGCAGATCCGTGAGCTTCATCATTATCTGGAAGATATGTTTGAAGCTGCAAAAAATGAGAATGAGAAATCTTTTTTTGAGTCTGATATAAAGTTTCATGAGCAGATCATTGATATGGCAGACACGACAGATTTGAAGAAATTATGGAATATGTGTAATATCCGGTTGTGGACGGCGGTGTGCACAAAGCGTTCATCGAAGGAACTGCAGGCATTAGCCGAATTTCATGTACCGGTTTATGAAGCACTTGTGAACAAAGATCATGAGAATACATATAAGACGATGAGAGAACACTTCCAGAATGTATCTCGGTACAAATAAAACATAACAGAAAATGGTAAATCCACGAGAAACCTGTGAAATGGCTTTTCGTGGATTTTTTTGTTAAATACTCATAAAAATATACTTTATATCTGGATAAAATGCCACTAGAAAAACAGGCTCTGCACATGTATAATTTATAATAAATAATCGATAATCAATAATTATAGATTGAAATAAGATGGAGCGTGAAAAGATGGGTGTTTTAAAAGGAATTTGCGTCAGCAAAAAACGTGGAACGAAAAAAATGGAAGTTGCTGAAGCAATGCTGGTTGAAAATTATGGAATTGAAGGGGATGCACATGCGGGAAACTGGCACAGACAGGTCAGTCTGCTGTCACTGGAAAAAATTGAGGCATTCAGGGAGAAAGGTGCACAGGTTTCCTTTGGTGACTTTGGAGAGAACCTGATTATAGATGGATTCGATTTTCGTGCACTTCCGGTTGGAACAATTTTTACAATTGGTGACGCAGTCTTAAAAATGACACAGATTGGAAAAGAATGTCATACGCACTGTCAGATCTATCAGACGATGGGAGACTGTATCATGCCACGGGAAGGTGTGTTTGCCACAGTTCTGAAAGGCGGGAAAATCAGAAAAGGAGATACGGTAACGATGATTCCGGTTTCTTCCGATGCACCGCTGACAGCAGCAGTGATCACATTAAGTGATAAGGGGGCAAAAGGCGAAAGAGAAGATAAAAGCGGTCTGGTAATCGTAAAAATGTTGAAAAAAGTCGGATATGAGATCGTTGAAAGCAATATTCTGCCGGATGAGCAGAGGTTGCTTGAAAAGGAACTGATCCGTCTGGCAGATCAGAGACAGGTGAATCTGATCCTGACAACAGGTGGCACAGGATTCAGTGAGAGAGACCGGACACCGGAAGCAACCATGGCAGTTGCAACCCGTCTGGCACCGGGAATAGCAGAGGCAATCAGAGCGGGATCCATGAAGATTACAAAAAGAGCCATGCTTTCAAGGGAAACATCTGTCATCCGGAATAAAACACTGATTGTGAATCTTCCGGGAAGTCCGAAAGCAGTTGCGGAAAGTCTGGAACTGGTGATTGATCAGCTGGATCATGGAATAAAAATTTTGCTTGGGCGCGCAGGTGAATGTGCAAGAAAGTAAGCAGATCATCTCAGTCTGAATTGTATATAAGGAGAACAGGAAAATGAAAATAATTAAAACAGAAGATGCGGTCGGACATGTATTGTGTCATGATATTACACAGATCATAAAAGGCGTTACAAAAGATGCGGTTTTCAAAAAGGGACATGTGGTAAGGGAAGAAGATATTCCGGTATTGCTGTCTGTTGGAAAAGAGAATCTCTATGTCTGGGAAAATGATGAAACAATGATGCATGAAAATGATGCGGCGCAGGTTTTATATGACATTTGTGCAAGTGAGCATATGCATCCATCTGATGTAAAAGAAGGAAAGATTGAAATCATTGCAGATGCGGATGGTCTGCTGAAAATTAACCGCAAGTTACTTCGGAATGTTAATTCGTTTGGACAGATGATGATTGCAGCCAGACATGGTGATACACCGGTTCAGAAAGGGGATAAACTTGCAGGGACAAGAATTATTCCACTGGTGATTGAAAAGGAAAAAATGGAGCAGGTAAAACAAATGGCCGGAAACTGCAAGATTTTTCATTTGATGCCATATAAATTAAAAAAAGCAGGTGTTGTTACAACTGGCAGTGAGGTATTGAAAGGAAGAATAAAAGATACATTTACGCCGGTGATTGTTGAAAAACTTGCAGAATATGGAATTAAAACCGAGCAGCATGCAATGCCTGGAGATGATACGGAAATAATTACAAAATCGATTCTCCAAATGGCAGAGGAAGGTATGGATTTTATATTGTGTACCGGAGGAATGAGTGTAGACCCGGATGATAAGACACCATTAGCAATCAAAAATACAGGTGCTGATATTGTTTCATACGGTGCGCCGGTTTTGCCGGGAGCGATGTTCCTTCTGGCTTATCTGGCACGTGGGGAGAAACGGATACCTGTTGTTGGATTACCAGGGTGTGTTATGTATGCAAAACGCACTATATTTGACCTTGTTTTACCAAGACTTGCCGCAGAAGATGAGATTACAGCAGAGGAACTGTACGGACTTGGAGAAGGTGGATTATGTCTGAATTGTCCTGTCTGTACCTATCCAAACTGTGGATTTGGAAAGGGAAGATAGAAATGGGAGAATTTTCACATTTTAATGCATCGGGGGATGCTATTATGGTGGATGTCAGTGGAAAAAGCGAAACGCAAAGAGAAGCATTGGCAACCGGTAACATTTATATGAGCAGAGAATGCTATCAGAAGATTCAGAAACGGGATATGAGTAAGGGAGACGTTTTGGGAGTAGCCAGGATAGCAGGTATTATGGCTACAAAACAGACATCTCACTTAATACCATTGTGCCATAACATTAATCTGACAAAGGCGGAAATTGAGTTTGTGATGAATGATGTGACGAGTTCGATTACCGTGCATTGCAGAGTAAAATGTCAGGGAAAGACAGGCGTGGAAATGGAAGCGTTGACTGGAGTGCATGTGGCTTTACTTACAATATATGATATGTGTAAAGCGGTAGATAAACGCATGCATATGGAAGAAATACATCTTTGCCAGAAAAAAGGTGGAAAGAGCGGAGATTTTACTTATGCTTGATAAATATAATAGAAAAATTGATTATCTTCGTATTTCTGTGACAGATAGATGCAATTTACGATGCAGCTATTGCATGCCTTCTAATGGGGTACAGTTTATGAAGATGGAAGAAATTCTTACATATGAAGAAATAATCCAAGTCTGCCGCGCAGCTGCATTATCTGGAATCAGGAAAATAAAAATTACAGGTGGAGAGCCGTTGGTCCGTAAAGGAATTGCAGAGTTAGTTGGAAAAATTGCAAAAATACCGGGAATTACAGGCGTAACATTGACAACAAATGGCATCTATTTGGAAGAAATGCTGCCTGAATTGCTGAAAAATCATTTATCAGCAGTAAATATCAGTCTGGATACATTAGATCCTGTACTGTATAAAAACATTACCGGTGTGGATGCACTGACAAAAGTATTCCAGTCGATTCAGGCATGTGTGGCAGCTGGGCTGAAAACAAAAGTGAATGCGGTTTTGAGTGAATCGCTGTTTGAAGAAAAACATGTCATAGCGGAAAAAAGCTGGGGAGTTTCAGCGAAAAAACAGGCAAAGGAACGTTTACTCAACAATTGTCTTGATCTGCTGGGATTATCCAGAACGTCCCCGGTTGATGTGCGTTTTATAGAGATGATGCCGATCGGTCTTGGCAAAGATTATACAATAACTTCCGGTGATGAAGTTTTACACCGAATCAGACAGGAGTATCCGGGTATCAGAGCGGATTACAGGAAACATGGAAATGGTCCGGCAATTTATTATACCATTCCGGGATTTAAGGGGAGTCTGGGATTCATCAGTGCAATTCATGGAAAATTCTGTGAGCAGTGTAACCGTATTCGAATGACATCAACTGGTCAGATAAAACCGTGTCTTTGTTACAGTAACAGTTATGATTTGAGAGCGGTATTACGAAATCAGGATTTTGATGAAGCATATAAAATAGCTAAAATGAGAGAAATTATAAATAAGGCGGTACAGGCGAAACCACAGAATCATTGTTTTGAACATCCGGAAGAAATATCTGAAGTGAAAAAAATGGTTATGATTGGTGGTTAGGCAGTCGTGATATTGAAAATATGATGTATTTGTGGAGATTATTGTTGAAGTTCAAATGCTTTTCACTTGTATTTTAAAAATGTGTATGATAGAATACTGTTCAATGATTTAAATCACTACATTAAAGTGATGAAACAAAAATTATTATGTTATGGATTGTAAAAAGTGAAAATGCGACAGCAGAGAAAGGAAGAAATTATGGCAATTTTATATGCAAATACCAGAGATGCATCAGAAAAAGTGACTGCCTCCCAGGCAATTTTAAACGGACTGGCAAAGCATGGAGGATTGTATGTGCCGACAGAGATTCCGAAACTGGACATTCCGGTGGAGGAACTGGCAAAAATGAGTTATCAGGAGACCGCATACGCAGTTATGAGCAGATTCCTGACCGATTTTACAGAGGAAGAACTGAAAAACTGTATCAATCGTGCGTATGATTCCAAATTTGACACACCGGAGATCGCACCGTTAGTAGAAGCAGACGGCGCTTATTATCTGGAGCTGTTCCACGGCGCAACCATTGCATTCAAAGATATGGCATTATCCATTCTTCCACATCTGCTGATCACAGCAGCCCGCAAAAATGAGGTAAAAGAGGATATCGTCATTCTGACTGCGACTTCCGGAGATACCGGAAAAGCAGCACTGGCTGGTTTCGCAGATGTAGAAGGAACCAAGATCATTGTATTTTATCCGAAGAACGGTGTCAGCCCGATCCAGGAAAAACAGATGGTTACCCAGAAAGGTGACAATACTTTTGTAGTAGGAATCCATGGAAACTTCGATCAGGCACAGACTGGTGTAAAACAGATGTTTTCTGATCCGGAGATGAAGGAAGAACTGCTTCAGGCAGGTTATCGTTTTTCCTCCGCAAACTCCATCAACATCGGACGTCTCGTTCCGCAGATCGTTTACTATGTATATGCTTATGCAAAAATGTATGCAAACGGCAGAATTGCGGCAGGTGAGCCGATCAACGTGGTAGTTCCGACCGGAAACTTTGGTAATATTTTAGCAGCTTTCTATGCAAAAAATATGGGACTTCCGATCGCGAAACTGATCTGTGCATCTAATGAGAACAAAGTATTATACGATTTCTTCCGCACCGGAGAGTACGACAAGAACCGTGAATTTATCCTGACGTCTTCTCCGTCTATGGACATTCTGATCTCCAGCAACCTGGAGCGTCTGATCTACCGTATCGCAGGCGAGAATGCAGAGGAAAATGCAAAACTGATGGCAGCATTATCCAAAGATGGAAAATATATCATCACAGACGAGATGAAAGCTCAGTTAGAGGGCTTCTATGGCAATTACACCACAGAGAAAGAGACTGCAGAAGTGATCTCCGCATTATATGAGAAGACAGGTTACGTCATCGATACACATACTGCAGTAGCAGCCGGTGTATATGGAAAATACAAAGCAGAGACAAAAGATGAGACAAAAACAGTCATCGCATCTACTGCAAGCCCGTTCAAGTTTACAAGAAGCGTTATGGATGCCATTGATGAGAAATATGATTCCATGACAGATTTTGAACTGGTGGATGAACTTTCCAAGATCGCGAACGTAAAAGTTCCGCAGGCCATCGAGGATATCCGCAGCGCAGAGGTACTTCACAAAACGGTATGCGAAGTGGATGAGATGCCAAAGGTTGTGAAAGAGTTTCTGAAGATAGGAGAATAAAGACAACATGGTGGCAGCAGCCCTTAATAAAACGGGAATCCTGAGTATTGTGGATGTGATCCTGATCATCTGCGGCATTTATTGTATGGTGACTGCCGGAAAAATGAAAAAGAATCATGTGCTTCCACAGTGGCTGTTCTCGGAGCAGGAATTGCGTCAGATCCGTCATCCGGAAAAGTTTTGTGAGAAAATGGGACCAAAAACTACTATTTTCGGTCTTGTATGTACGGTGTTCGGCATATACGGGCTGGTGATAGAACTGCTCTGGTATCAGAAAATCGCAGAAGCTGTCGGCATCGGCGTGCTTCTGGTTGGGATCGCGTGGTATACGTCGCAGCTTAATAAGGCGAAGAGAACATATATATAATAAAATCTATTTTGTAAGAAAAGTGAAAACGGTTCAGAGACAGAAACGAAAAACGCGACTGACTCAGAACCGTTTTTTGTATAGCAGAAAATCAGGATGAATCATTCGAATCATACAGATTTGAATACAGGGGGCAAAGCGACTGTGTTCGTGAACAAGTAGCGAAAGCGGATTGCGAATGTCTGCGTTACAGCCTGTTATGTGTCAGCAAGATTGCTATTTGGGATGGAAAACAGGGGAAAATCCTGTTAAGATAGATGGTAAGACCAGAAAAAGGAGCAGGAAGGGATTATGTGGAAGGGAAGAAGGATAAGAAAAATTGTGGCGGTGGCGCTTGCGGTGATTTCGCTTGGGATGCTGCTGACCGCATGCACAGAAAAGAAAGACGGGCAGCAGGATGCGGCAGGATCAGAGGATTATATCAAAGTAGGAATTGTGATTCCGCAGACCGGAGTGCTGACGGCATTCGGAGCCGGAACGGAAGAGATGACGCAGTATGCCCTGGATCAGATCAATGAAGAGGGTGGGCTGGAAGTGGATGGAACCGTAAAAAAATTGAAGCTGTTCGTAGCAGATTCCCAGTCGGATCCGGAAAAAGCCAGACAGGCGGCACAGGAGCTGATCTCCATTCAGAATGTGGATGTGATGCTGACGTCCCACACGGCAGATACGACGGTGCCGGTTTCGGAAGCCTGTGAGGAAGCAGGCATCCTTTGCCTGTCTGTGGATACGCCGGATGAAGCATGGGCGGCATCGGAGCATCAGTACAGTTATCATGCGGGATTTAATACAGAGAACGAATTACTCTGTTTTCTGGATGCGTGGAAGGCAGCAGGTGTGACCGGTGGCAAGATCGGTGTGATGCATGCAGATGATGCGGAGGGACAGGCCATGATGGCAGCCATTACGGAGTTTGCTGCTGCATATGGTTATGAGATATGCGATCCGGGGGCTTATACACCGGGAACATCCAATTACAGTGCCATGGTGCGCCGGTTAAAAGAAGAGGATTGTGAGATTATCGCAGGTGTTATGCTGACGTCGGATTTTGGCACTTTTTACCGGAAATTAAAGGCATCCGGATATATGCCGGAGGTGTGCACGGTGGCGAAGGCGGCATTGTTTGAGGAAGATGTGGCTGCGGCGGGAGCAGACCGCCTGTGTTCGGAAGTGTGGTGGACGCCGGAGTATCCGTATGTATCGTCTATCTCCGGTGAAAGCTGTGAAGAGATCGGACAGCAGTGGATGAAGCTGACGAAAGACAGCTATGTCTCAGCACTGGCGGGATATGACTATGCGAATGTGGAAGTATTGTATCAGATTCTGAAAGAAGCGAAATCACTGGATATTGAAAAATTATGCGCAGCGGCGGATGTTCTGGATACGGAAACTGTGATCGGGCGGGTGCAGTTTAATGAACAGCATTATTCTGTCCAGAGCCTTGTGACGGGACAGTGGATCTATAACGAGGACGGAACCTGGAGCCAGTACATCATTGCCAATACCCAGGTGCCGGACTGCCCGGTGACTTCTGAATTCAGTAAAAGAAAATAGGTACGACAAAAGACACATTACATTAACAAGAAAATCTTATCAACAAGATAAGTTATAGTAATTATTGCCCGGAAAGGGTGAGAAAATGCGTCTTTCTTGTAACAATTTCTGAAAATATGAGTTGGTATAGATTTTTTACACAAAATATATTATCATGAAGTCATTCGTAAAAATGAGGTAAAGACATGAAGAAAGAAGAATTGTACAGATTTGTGGATCACACTGCGTTAAAGGCAGTCACAACATGGAAAGAAATCCAGCAGTTGTGTCAGGAAGCACGGTTTTTCAGAATGGCTTCTGTGTGCATTCCAAGCAGCTATGTAAAGCGTGCACATGAGTATTTTCCGGAATTAAACATTTGCACGGTAGTCGGTTTCCCGCTTGGAAATGCAAGCACGGAGGCAAAACTGACAGAGACACGTCAGGCACTTTCTGACGGTGCGAATGAGATCGATATGGTCATCAACCTGGGGATGGTGAAGAATCAGCAGTATCCGCAGGTGACAGAGGAGATCCGTCTGCTGAAGGAAGCGACAGGAGATAAGATTTTAAAAGTTATTATCGAGACCTGTTATCTGACAGAAGAAGAGAAAATCAAAATGTGTGAAGCAGTAACGGAAGCCGGTGCAGATTTTATCAAGACCTCAACCGGATTCGGAACCGGTGGTGCGACATTGGAGGACGTAATACTGATGAAGCAGCATGTGGGTCCGAATGTGAAGATCAAAGCCGCAGGTGGTATCCGTTCCAAAGAAGATATGGAATTGTATATCGGCGCAGGATGCAGCCGGATCGGTACAAGCAGTGCGATTTCCATGCTGCAGGATGGAGAATAAGATGGATTTGACAGAACTGATCCGGAAAGCGCAGGAAGCGAGAGCGCGGGCATATGTTCCGTATTCGGGTTTTCATGTAGGTGCGGCACTGTTGTGCAAAGATGGTACGATATTCAGTGGCTGTAACATTGAAAATTCGGCCTATGGTCCGACAAATTGTGCGGAACGTACTGCAATCTTTAAAGCAGTCTCAGAAGGATATCGTGAATTTGAAACCATTGTCATTGTCAGTGACAGCGAGCAGCCGACACCGCCCTGTGGCGTCTGCCGACAGGTTATGGCTGAATTTTGCGGTCCGGAGTTTCCGGTGGTTATGATGGGCTGTGATGGCAGTCAGCGTACCGCATCTTTAGGTGAACTTTTACCTTATGCCTTTTCTCTGGAAAAATAGCGGACAAGGGTATTTCAATCCAAACGTATGTGGGAACCTGGTGTATACTTCTTGTCGGGGTTCATCTCAGTCTGAATTGAGACTCCCACTTCTGCAAGTGGTGAGTAATAACAACTTGAATAAGAGGAACTTGAACTTTACGTGAAGGAAAGCAATGACCGGATGAAAAACCAGATTTTTCTAAAAAAAATTTGAATTTTTTATTGCCAGGATGCACATAGTAAAGTATAATCAGATGTAGCGAAAGCGATTCCTGGGGTGTGCGAGAACCCTGCTATTTTGAACCTACATTTTCTTTTTGGGAATCTTAAATTGTCGGCTGGATGTCAGGCCACCGAATTCGCAGTGGAAGGCAGAAAACCGATTGCGGAATCCCCCCTAGCTTTGCTAGGAGTCAAAATTGCAGGAACGGCACTCTGGGATCACAAAAGATAAAGTTTTAAAAAGTACGTTACAAAAGACAAAAGCATAGCGATATGCCTGTGTTACAAAAGATAAAAAACTGAATCACAAAAGATAACCCCGGACATGGTGTGAACAACATCATGTCCGGTTCTTTTTTTGCCACGATGCCCATATGATGTTGCATGGAGGGGACAGGCGGTATGAGAAAAAGAGCAGAGAAGATGCAGGTTGGACGGCGCTATCTGGAGAAACAGAGAAAAATAAAAAAGCGCCGCAGAGGGCTGCTGTTGTTTGGAATCGGTGTGGTGGTGATTGCCGGGGTATTTCTGGCAGCGGCGGCAGGAAAAGGGAAAAAGGAAACGGCGGCTGTGCCTGAACGTGAGGTTTATGCATCGGAGCTGGCAGGATTTCTGCAGGCAGCATATCTGACGCCGGAGGAGACACGGACACTGGTGATTCCAAAAGTCCAGGAAGTGCTGACTGTGGATGATCTGCGGCGGATCTGCAACGTACTGGGGATGGAAAGGTGTTACGAGGAAGCAGTGGCGCATCTGCAGAACAGTTTTCCGACAATTGCGGATACGTCTGCACAAAAGAAAGAACTGGTATTGAGCAGAGAACAGTGGTGCATGTATTATGAACTGCTTCTGGATAAACTTCAGGTCAAAGATACGGTGGCTGAAGTAGAACTGCAATATCTGGGAAAAGTCCCGGGGGAGCAGCGGATCATGGCGGATAACGGCAATTATGACTGTGACCTGCAAAGCTGCCGGATGGAATATGGAAAACGGTATGTGGTATATGTGCAGGGAAAGGTACTGCTTGGGATCAAGCAGGAAGTGGCACAGAACGTTGAAAATGACGGAGAAATGCCCAAAGCAGCATCGGAGTCGGAAACGGACACCAATGTGGTGTCAATCACGGTTCCGGATACGGTACGTGTCCTGCTGACACAGGATCACGGACAGAAGCCGGAGCGTTCCGGGGTTTATGTGATGGGGAGTACCGCATGGAAAGCGTCTGCTGCCGGCGTGGAGGCGGTGGTTGCGGCAGAAACTCCGGCAGACTGTGGCGCGTGGATGGCGCAGAATGGTCTGGATGAAGCGTTACTGGAGGCTGAGAATGGAGGAGCTTTAAGTCTGGCGGATGCCAATGGATCAGTTCAGGGAACGTATGCCGGAAAACTGCATGTATACCGCAGGCAGGAGGACGGTGCATACTGGGTGGTCAATGAACTTGGGATGGAAGACTATCTCTGCGGTGTGGTTCCCGGTGAGATGCCGGCATCCTTTGCACCGGAGGCATTGAAAGCGCAGGCGGTCTGCGCCCGGACCTATGCGGCATTACAGGTGCTTGGAACTTCTTATGAGGCATATCATGCAGATGTGGACGATACCACAGCCTGTCAGGTATATCTCCCGGGAAATGCAAATCCGGCGGCAACGGAGGCTGTTTATGCCACGACCGGGCAGATCCTTACCTGGCAGGGCATGATCGCATCAGTCTATTATTTTTCCACTTCCTGCGGTTATACCACCGGGCTGGAGGTCTGGCAGCAGGACGCACTTCCTTATCTTGGGGTGCACAGTCTGGTGCAGAACGCAGATGCAGCATCTTCCATAGATGCGTTTCTGCGGGATGGTCAGGTGACGGCATACGACAGTGAAAGCCGCTTTTTCCGTTGGCAGGCAGTGCTGCAACTGTCCGGAAATGATGAAAAATTGTGGCAGGCGCTGCAGACGGCAGCCAGCCACAGGGATGGAAAAGTGGTGCTGACGGATGGGGCAGGCGTACAGACGGAGGATGTCTCCTCCTTTGGAAACGCAGTAAATCTGAGCGTCGATGCAAGGGCGGAGTCCGGCTGTGTCACAGATCTACGTCTGACCTTTGAGCACGGAACGGCACATATTTACAATGAAAATACAATCCGGTCGATCTTGTGGAGGATCTGTACGTCTCTGACGGATAAAAACGGAAATACGGCAAATACTTTTCATATGCTTCCCAGTGCATTTTTTTCCTTTGACGCAGTGGGGAATGGCACGTTTGTACTCTATGGCGGCGGGCTCGGACATGGCATTGGCATGAGTCAGTATGGTGCGGATGGCATGGCAGAAAGCGGAGCCGGTTATGTGGAAATCCTGGGTACTTTTTTTCCGGGAACAGAACTGTATACAGGGGCTGGTGAATAAAAAACTTGATGAAATGGAAAAAATCTGCTATCCTATCGAGATGTGAATATTCAAAAGAGAGTTGTTTTGGATACAAAAGGGGAGAACTTATGGATTATAAGCATTTGATACGCTTCTTTTTGCAAAAACTGAAAAAAGATAATATTGGCGCTTATGCGGCGCAGGCAGCGCTGTTTATCATCATGTCGGCCATCCCGTTTTTACTTGTGTTTCTGTCTCTGCTGCGGTTCACGCCGGTAAGCGAAAGTACGGTGCTGTCCGTGATACAGATGGTGGTTCCGGGACAGATCAAGATCACACCGATGCTGATCAACATCGTGGATGAAGTATACGACAATTCCATGAAAATGCTTCCAATCGCCGTGATCTTTGCGGTGTACTCCGCAGCAAAATCGATACAGAGTCTTCGGTACGGACTGAATATTGTATACGATACCGATGAGACGCGAAACTGGTTTGTCCTGCGTTTTCGTGCGATGGTCGAGATACTGATCCTGGTGCTTGTCATCATTCTGCTGATGGTATTTCTGGTATTTGGTCAGAAGATCCAGAACATGCTGGTACAATATGCGCCGATCCTGTCGGTGGTGACGGATATTATTTTAAAACTACGGCTGCTGATCTTATTTTTTGTGTTGATCGTGTTCTTTATGTTTATTTATAAAGTGCTGCCGAACCGGACAGCGACATTCAAAAGCCAGCTCATCGGAGCCGTTGGATGTTCTGCCGCATGGTATGTATTTTCTTTTGGATTGTCCGTGTATGTCAATTATTTCAACGGATTTTCCCTGTACGGCAGTCTGACGACAATCTTCCTGTTGATGTTCTGGCTGTACATCAGCATGTATATTTTTCTGGTGTGCGCGGAAGTGAACAATCTGTTTGAAATTCTTCTGGTGGAGATCCAGGAAGCACGGCAGAGAAAAAAAGAACGGGAACAGGATAAAAACGCTTGATGTTTTAAAAAAGCTATGCTAGAATAAGTTCTGGTTTCGATTTGGAAAGCATTGTATTTTCAAATACAGAATAAACTTTATGATACAAAAGCTGAGAAGATGTCAGTAGGCAGATGATCGGATTACAGAGAGAATGTATGTTGGCTGAGAGTACATTTAAGGAAAGACATTTGCTGAACTTCCCATTGGAGCTGCTGTTTTGAACGATGGATATGCGGACAGAACTACCGCACAGATTGAGTAGGAACAGACGGGTCATGCACGTTACGCATCAGAGTGTCCGATGTATGTCGGAAAACCGGGTGGTACCGCGGAGATTTTTCGTCCCTTTCTTTGTGAAGGGACGTTTTTTTATTTTTATTTTAAAGGAGATTAAAGATGAAAGACAGGTTAAAGCAGATCAGAGAAAAAGCACTTGCTTCTATCGAAAGTTCTGAAGGATTAAACGGATTAAATGATGTCCGTGTTGCTTTCCTTGGAAAAAAAGGTGAGCTTACTGCTGTATTAAAAGGAATGAAAGATGTCAGCCCGGAGGAGCGTCCGCTGGTTGGCCAGATGGTAAATGAGACAAGAGCAGCCATCGAGCAGAAACTCGAAGAGAGAAAGAAAAAAATGGAAGCTCTGGAACTGGAGCACAAGCTGAAAAAAGAAGTCATCGACGTAACACTTCCGGCAAAGAAAAACCGCGTTGGCCACGGTCATCCGAACACCATTGCCCTGGAAGAGGTAGAGCGTATTTTTGTTGGTATGGGATATGAAGTCGTAGAAGGACCGGAAGTAGAGTATGATTACTACAACTTTGAGGCGCTGAACATTCCGGCAAACCATCCGGCAAAAGATGAGCAGGATACCTTCTATATCAATGACAAGATCGTACTTCGTACCCAGACATCCCCGGTACAGGTTCGTGTCATGGAAAAAGGCAAATTGCCGATCCGTATGATCGCACCGGGACGTGTATTCCGTGCCGATGAAGTAGATGCAACCCATTCTCCGTCCTTCCATCAGATCGAAGGTCTGGTGATCGACAAAGGTGTTACATTTGCAGATCTGAAAGGAACACTGCAGGAGTTCGCAAAAGAGCTGTTCGGACCGGAGACAAAAGTAAAATTCCGTCCGCATCACTTCCCGTTCACAGAGCCGAGTGCAGAGGTAGATGTAACCTGCTTCAAATGTGGTGGAAAAGGATGCCGTTTCTGTAAGGGCGAGGGCTGGATCGAGATCCTTGGCTGTGGAATGGTTCACCCGCACGTACTTGAGATGAGCGGCATTGATCCGAAAGAATATTCCGGATTCGCTTTCGGTGTAGGTCTGGAGCGTATCGCACTGTTAAAATATGAGATCGACGACATGCGTCTGCTGTATGAGAATGACGATCGTTTCTTAAAACAGTTTTAGCGTTAGCTTTGAGAAGTGCAGATAGACAGTGATTCGGACATGCGTTGAAAGCTTGCTTGCAAAAGCATGTATGAAGCGCTGGCTGGTTGTACGGCGAATGCCGGACAATGAGGAAATCATGGATTTCCGAATCTGCACGAAAGAAGTGCAAAATAGATTTCCGAATCTGCACAAACAAAGCGAAATAATATTTTTGAATAATAGATTAATTAGGAGAAAGAAACATGACAACTTCATTATCTTGGATAAAAGCATATGTTCCGGAATTAGAAGTAGAGCCGCAGGAATACATGGATGCGATGACACTTTCCGGTTCAAAAGTAGAAGGATATAAAAAATTAGATGAGGATCTGGAAAAGATCGTCATCGGTCAGGTATTAAAAGTAGAGAAACACCCGGATGCAGACAAACTGGTGATCTGCCAGGTAGATATCGGCGGAGAGACCACACAGATCGTAACCGGTGCGCCAAACGTATTTGAGGGTGCAAAAGTTCCGGTTGTATTAGACGGCGGACGTGTTGCCGGCGGTCATGACGGAAAAATCGTAGAAGGCGGCATTAAGATCAAAAAAGGAAAATTAAGAGGCGTAGAGTCCAACGGTATGATGTGCTCCATCGAAGAACTTGGCTCTACTACCGATATGTACCCGGATGCAGCTCCGGACGGACTTTACATTTTACCGGAAGATGCTCCGGTTGGTGAGAGTGCAGTATCTTATCTTGGATTAGATGACGTCGTTGTAGAGTACGAGATCACATCCAACCGTGTAGACTGCTTCTCCATCCTTGGTATTGCCCGTGAGGCAGCAGCTACTTTCGGAAAAGAGTTTGTTCCGCCGGTAGTGACAGAGACAGGCAATGCAGAGGACGTAAATGACTACATCAAAGTATCCGTAGAAGATGCAGATCTCTGCCCGCGTTATACCGCGCGTGTAGTAAAAAATATCAAACTTGCTCCATCACCGAAGTGGATGCAGCACAGACTGGCTTCCCACGGCATCCGTCCGATCAACAATATCGTAGATATCACAAACTACGTGATGGAAGAGTTTGGTCAGCCGATGCATGCATATGATCTGGATACCATTGCAGGTCATGAGATCCGTGTACGCCGTGCTGCAAAAGGCGAGAAATTCGTGACATTAGATGGTCAGGAGCGTACCTTAGATGACAGCATCCTGATGATCTGTGACGGTGAGAAAGCAGTTGGACTTGCCGGTATCATGGGTGGTGAAAACTCCATGATCACAGACAATGTACAGACTATGTTATTTGAGGCAGCATGCTTTGATGGAACAAACATCCGTCTGTCCAGCAAAAAAGTAGGTCTTCGTACCGACGCTTCTTCCAAGTTTGAAAAAGGTCTGGATCCGAACAACGCGATCGAGGCTATGAACCGTGCCTGCCAGCTGATCGAAGAACTTGGCGCAGGTGAAGTCGTTGGCGGTGTCGTTGATGTTTACCAGAAAGAAATGACAGGCAGAAGAATCGCATTTGATCCGGACTGGATCAACGGACTGCTTGGAACTGATATTTCCGCTGAGACAATGATTGGATATTTCAAAAAGATCGACCTCGGATTTGATGAGGAGACACAGGAAGTCATCGTTCCATCCTGGAGACAGGATCTGCTCCGTGACGCAGATATCGCAGAGGAAGTGGCACGTTTCTACGGATATGACAATATTCCGACCACACTTCCGTCTGGAGAATCCACAACAGGTAAACTTTCCTTCAAACTGCGTGTAGAGGCAGTGGCAAGAGAAGTTGCTCAGTTCTGCGGATTTTCACAGGGTATGACATACTCCTTCGAGAGCCCGAAGGTATTTGATAAATTATTACTTCCGGCAGACAGCCCGCTGCGTAATACAATAACAATCTCCAATCCGCTTGGTGAGGACTTCAGTATTATGCGTACCGTTTCCTTAAATGGAATGCTGACATCTCTTTCTACCAACTTCAATCGTAGAAACAAAGATGTCCGTCTGTATGAATTAGGAAATATTTATCTGCCGAAACAGGAGCCGGTAACAGAGCTTCCGGAAGAGCGTATGCAGTTTACACTGGGATTCTACGGCGATGGCGATTTTTATACTATGAAAGGTGTCATTGAGGAGTTCCTCTACAAAGCAGGCATGAACCTGAAACCGGAGTATGATCCGGAGTCTGAGCTGTCCTTCTTACATCCGGGACGTCAGGCAAATGTTATTTATGATGGACAGGTGATCGGTTATCTCGGTGAGGTTCATCCGACGGTTGCAGCAAATTACTCCATCAAAGACCGTGTATACGTTGCAGTTATCGATATGCCGGAAATCGTTTCCCGTGCAACCTTTGACCGCAAATATGAAGGCATTGCAAAATACCCGGCAGTCAGCCGTGACCTCAGTATGGTTGTTCCGAAACATGTACTTGCAGGCGATATCGAGAAAGTATTTGACGAGAGAGGCGGCAAGATCCTGGAATCTTATGAATTATTTGATATTTATGAGGGTGCACAGATCAAACCGGGATTCAAATCTCTGGCTTACAAACTGACCTTCCGTGCAAAAGACCGTACCTTAGAGGAGGCAGATATCACAGCTGCCATGAAGAAGATCATGAACGGTCTGGAGCGTCTTGGTATCGAACTGCGCCAGTAGAAAGTTGGTGTCTGTATTGAACGAAAACGAAATGAAGGTAACAGATTATTATTTTGATCTGCCACAGGAGCAGATCGCGCAGGACCCGCTGGAGGATCGTTCTTCCTCCAGACTGCTGGTTCTGGATAAAGAGACAGGCGAATATTCCCATCATGTGTTCCGGGAGATCACACAATTTCTGAAACCGGGAGACTGCCTTGTTTTAAACAATACAAAAGTAATCCCGGCCCGTCTGTTCGGTGAAAAAGAGGGCACTCAGGCAAAAATCGAGATTCTTTTGCTGAAACGTAAGGAGAATGACGTCTGGGAAACTCTGGTAAAACCGGGCAAAAAGGCAAAAGTCGGTACAAAGATCATCTTTGGCGGCGGACTTTTAGTTGGTGAAGTGGTTGATATCGTGGAAGAAGGCAACCGTCTGATCAAATTTACCTATGAAGGAATTTTTGAGGAGATTCTGGATCAGTTAGGTCAGATGCCGTTACCGCCATACATCACACATCAGCTGAAAGACAAAAACCGTTATCAGACCGTCTATGCAAAATATGACGGTTCCGCAGCGGCACCGACGGCAGGGTTGCATTTTACACCGGAACTGCTTCAGCAGGTAAAGGCTATGGGCGTGGACATTGCGGAGGTAACACTTCATGTGGGACTTGGCACCTTTCGTCCGGTAAAAGTGGACAATATTCTGGATCATCATATGCATTCTGAGTTTTATATGGTGACACAGGAAGCCGCAGACAAGATCAACAATGCGAAGAAAAATGGTCATCGTGTGATCTGTGTCGGAACCACAAGCTGCCGTACCATTGAGTCCGCAGCAGACGAAAATGGTATGCTGAGAGAGAGCAGCGGATGGACAGAGATTTTCATCTATCCGGGCTACAAATTCAAAGTTCTGGATTGTCTGATCACAAACTTCCATCTGCCGGAATCAACGTTGCTGATGCTGGTTTCTGCACTTGCAGGAAGAGAGCATGTGCTGGCGGCTTATGAGGAAGCGGTGAAGGAAGGATATCGGTTCTTCTCCTTTGGCGATGCCATGTTTATTCAGTAGAAGAGATTTTTAAGAAAATATAGTGAGATAAATAGTGCCTGTGACAGTGTGTGGCTGTTGCGGGTGCTATTTTTACGTTAGGTATCTGATGGTTGACATATAGCAAATAGGAAACGTATACTGATTACAGTTATGGGAGGTGTTGACTATGATATATAAACATGCGGTACTTGGGGAAACGTTGGAGTTATGTAGAGATGCGGCAAAATGGTTTGCAGCAGAAAAAGAACGATTAGAAAAATGTGAAAAAGAAAGTGAAAATGCTATGGATAGTACCCATTCTGTAGTAAAGAGTAGCCGCTAGAATGCCCATAGAAAGATAAAGATCTCTAAGGGCCTCTAAAGGCCTCTTAAGAGACCCTTAGAGTCTGTTAAGAATAAAAAGGAGCACATATGCAATTATTAATTAAACAGCGTGTATTTTCCTGGTCCGATACTTATGACATTTACGATGAGCAGGGAAATCAAAAGTATTTTGTGAAAAATGAATTTATCTCATTAGGACACCGCCTGCATGTATATGATGCAGCGAACAACGAAATCGGATTTATCAAACAGAAATTATTCTGCCTGCTTCCAACTTTTGAAATCGAGTGGAACGGAGAACTGATGGGACATATCGAGCAGCGTTTCGCTCTGTTCCGTCCGAAATATGATGTGGATTTCATGGGATGGCGTGCAGAAGGTGATTTCATGGGATGGGATTATGATGTGTATGAAGCCTGCAGCATAGTCGTTCGTGTACATAAAAAAATTCTGAGCTGGGGTGACACCTATGCCATTGAATTTGATGATCCGAACAATGAAGTTCCGGCATTATTACTGGTACTGGCAATCGATGCGGCAAACTGTTCACAAAATAAGAATTAGTTGGTGGCAGTTTTGCTATAATCTGTTCTTTTTTCTATATTCACCAGGTGTCATGCCATAAGTTTTCTTAAAAATACGCATGAAATGCTCTGGCGTTTCATACCCAACCAGTTCGCAGATGTCAGGGATACTTAATTCAGTCTGGCACAGGGCGCGGCAGGCCTGATTTAATTTAATATCACGTATGATCTGAAGGAAGGTGCGACCAGTACCTTCCTTTATTAACGTGCTGAAATGTGAGACGCTGTAGCCAAAATGCGCGGCTGTGTCACCTAAGGTTGCGGTCTGATAATTGTGATTGATATAATTCAGGATTTCCGTCATGGAATTACCTGCGGTGTCTTTGGCAAGAATGGATTCGATATCATTCTCATGGTAACGCAGAAGCTGTGCCCAGAATAATACCAGCATGGAATTAAGAAAAGTAGAGCTGTATTTTCCGTGCCCAAGCTATTCTATAAAGAGGTTTTCCAGAGATTCTATGACAGCAGAATCGTTTCCAGCATGGAAAATCAGAAAATTACCCTCAGTTTTATGAAATAATACATGCGCAAAAAACTGTGCCAGTGAACTGTCAGAGGTCAGTGTCTGGAAAAACGTTGATTGAAAAGTGGAACTTCGAACCAGAATATTGATCGCAACACTGTCATCGAAAACGCTTACGCTGTGTTTTGTGTGGGGTGGAATAATGCAGATATCTCCCGTAGTCAGTTCGTGAGAGATACCCTGGATCGTAGTGTGGACAGTTCCATCATATACACACAGGATTTCGAAAAATTCATGTTCATGTACAAAAACCGGACTATAACGATAATGTTTACAGAGCATGATATTACCTGGAAGATTGCAAAACATAACACTTTCTTCCAGATAAGGGTACCAGGCTTCATTATGAAGCGCTGGAACATAAAGTTTATGCTCAGAGATGAAGTCGCGATCAAGCGTCTGACAGTATTCCATAAAGGTTTCAGGGTGCTTTTTCTCTGCAAAATAGAGTTCACGATAAAAATTCTCATCCGTTTCATAAGAATGAATATAATTCTGAAATTCACTTCTGCTTAATTTCATAGCGCATACCTCGTTTATATGAGGAATATACCTCTTTTTATTTTTGGTAATTTTGGATTTTTCTGTCGCACCAGCTGTTGTATGTAGAAAAGTATAACATGCCTTTTGCCAGAAAAAAAGATATGTCACAGAATTTTGATGGAGGAACAGTAAAAAATATTTATCATAAAAAAAGTCAGTAATTCACAAAAAGAATCACAATTGGAGAACCCGTGAAAAAGAAGTAAAGTAAAACCATCAAAACACGGAGGTAAATAAAAATGAACGAAGTTGAAAAGAAAGTGAAGATTGGTCTCTGGCGTCAGCGGATAGGATATGGCTCTTCAGATTTTGCTTGTAATCTGATCTGGCAGATGATTTCATTGTATTTACTGTATTTTTACACAAATGTAATGCATTTAAATGCAGGTGCAGTCAGTATTATGTTCCTTGTGACGAAATTTATTGATGGTGTTTCAGACCTGATCGTAGGGTATTTGATTGACAAGACAAACACAAGATGGGGAAAATCAAGACCATGGATCCTCTTTGGAGCAATCCCGTTTGGTGTGACTGCAGTTCTTGCGTTCTCTGTACCGGATATCAGTCAGACAGGAATGTTGATCTATGCATATATAACATACATTCTGTTATCTACATCTTATACGATTGTAAATATTCCGATGGCATCCATTCTTCCGGCACTGAGTGAAGATCCACATGAGAGAACAGTCCTTGCATCCTGCAGAACATTCTTTTCATCTGTTGGTTCTACTGTTGTCAGTGCATTGGCACTGACTTTGGTAGACAAATTTGGAAATGGAAATGATGCACTTGGATTTCGGATCGTAATGATTCTTTTTGGTGTGATCGGATGTCTGGTATTCTTTTTCTGCTTCTTTAATACAAAAGAGCGTGTGACGATTAAACAGGAAAAAGTCAGCCTGAAAGCAAATATTTCCTGCCTGCTCCATAATGGGCCGTGGAAGTTGTTTGCCTTGAACATTCTGTGGTTCTTTGGTGGATATGTTATTCAGGCAAGTGCAGTTATTTTTTACTTTACTTATGTGGTTCAGAATACCGGACTGGTACAGGTGGTTGCAACTATCACAACACTTGTGCCAATTGTAACAAACCTTGCAGCACCATTTCTTGTAAAACTCACAACGAAAAGGAACCTTATGGTCGGCGGAAGTGTGGTACATATAGGTGGACTGCTGCTGATTTTCTTTGGAGGAACAAATGCGCAGGTGCTTATCGCAGGAGCAGTGATTGCAGCAGCTGGTTATGGCTTAAAAGGAAGCATGCATTTTGCAATGCAGCCGGATCCTGTTGACTATGGAGAATGGAAAAGTGGTGTCAATACAGCCGGAACCCTTTCTGCAGTAAATGGATTTATCGGAAAAGTCGGTATGGCGATTGCCAGCAGTATCGGTGCGGCACTTCTGCAGTTTGGTGGATTAGATGCAGCACTTTCCGTACAGACGACAACTGCACAGAGTTATATTACGGCCATGTATATCTGGGTACCGATCGTGCTGAATGTTGCAACCATAATTACAATGATGTTCTATAATCTGGATAAAATCTATCCTCAGATCGTGAAAGAACTGGATGAAAGGAGAGCAGCGTAATGCCAAAAGTAAGTATTGATTTGGATATGGTTCTCGTGACTAACCAGGAATTTGTAAAAAAAGCGGAAGACTGTATGCCGGAGCTTCATGAGACAATGGTAAAACCTGCCGCACTTGTGGATATTGTAAAGACAGATGCTGTATATCCGCAGGTGAAACAGAAAGACTCTGTGGAAAACCTTTCAAATTATCATCTCGCAAAGGGAGATAAAATATGTCTGGATTTCGGAGATCATCAGGTTGGCTATGTGACTTTGAAAGTAAATTCTGTGGGAAGCCCGCAGGACGCGCCGGCATTCCTACGGCTGAAATTTGGAGAGATTGCAAAAGAAATGACAGAGAATTCTGCTGATTACGATGGCTGGATCAGCCGAGGCTGGATTCAGGAAGAGTATATCCATGTGGATATACTTCCGGCAGAATTAAAACTTCCGAGACGTTACGCATTCCGATATATGGAGATTGAAGCCATAGATACTTCTCTGAAATGGCAGCTGGTTGTAGAAGATGTAACCTGTATCAGTGTTTCTGCTGCCAGTATGGATGAGGTAAAGCATATAGAGAGTGAAGATGAAATGGTTCGCAGTCTGGATCGGGTAAGCCTTCGGACTCTGATGAACTGTATGCAGTCTGTGTTTGAAGATGGACCAAAGCGTGACCGAAGGCTGTGGCTGGGAGATCTGAGATTGCAGGCTCTGACGAATTATGTTACTTTTCGGAATTTTGACCTCGTAAAAAGATGCCTGTATCTTTTTGCTGGCCAGACAAGGGACGATGGACTGGTGAGTGCCTGCCTGTTTACAGAACCGAAATTTATCGTAGATGATACTTTTCTACTGGACTATTCCATGTTCTTTGGAGCTGCATTGCTGGACTATTATAAGGCTTCCGGAGATATGGAAACACTCCGTGATCTGAGCAAATGTGCGTACCGCCAGATGGAGATCGTGAAGGAACAGTTCGATGAGAAAAATCTGCTTGTTAATGGAGAGGGGTTCTGGGCATTTATTGACTGGACAGAAGGGCTGGATAAACAGGCTGCTATGCAGGGTGTATATATTTTTTGCACAAAAAAGGTTCAGCAAATTGCAGAAATCCTCGGAGATAAGGAGAAAGCAACAGAACTTTCCGCAGAGGCAGAAACAAAGGCAGAAGCTGCAAGGAAATATTTGTGGGATAAGGAAACGGGGTTATTTGTGAGCGGTTCGGACAGACAGATCAGCTATGCAAGTCAGGTATGGCTGATACTTGCCGGTGCTGTCAGCTCAGAAGAGGGCATACAGATTCTGGATAAAGTAAAAGAACTGAATCCGGAGAAAGGCATGGTTTCGCCATATATGAATCATCATTATGTAGAGGCATTGCTATTGTGCGGGAAAAAAGAGGAGGCCATGGATTATATGAAATATTACTGGGGCGGAATGATCAGCAGCGGGGCAGATACGTTCTGGGAACTTTACAATCCTAAAAATCCGGCAGAATCGCCATATGGAAACAGTATTGTAAACAGTTACTGTCATGCATGGAGCTGCACACCTGCATATCTGCTGAGAAAATATTTTTAATCAAATTTGATTGGTGTGAAAGATTTTATCTAATTGACTTAGAAAAATATAGAATCAGAAAAACGAAAATGTATAGGAAGGATTTTGTTATGGTGAAAGTAAAGGTAAAAATTGTGTCTATGCAGGACGCAGACAAATTTAATAAAATCTGCAGTAAATATGATTGTGACATGGATCTGCAGAGTGATAAATATTATGTGAATGCAAAGTCTATTATGGGAATTTTCAGTCTGGATTTAAGCAAGGCACTTGTACTTAATGCGGCTACAGATGATGAAGAAAAAGTAAAAAAAGACTTTGCAGATTTTATTCAGTAAGCTGTCGTGACAGATCAGAAAGTGAAAAGAGAACAGGGAGGATCTACAAAGATGCGTACTTTAAAAGAGAGAACTTTTTCCGGAACTACAAATTCGAAAGTACAGCCATGGGAAATAGAGCATCGCCAGATTGCCAGGGAAGCGGCAGCAGAAGGTATAGTACTGTTAAAAAATGAAGATCATATATTGCCACTGAAATCAGGAAGTGATATAGCAATTTACGGTGCGGGAGCAGGAAGAACTATAAAAGGGGAACAGGATCAGGGGATGTCAATGAACGTGAATCTGTCTCCATCTTCCAGGGAATGAAAAAGGCCGGATATGTAGTCACGAATGAGGAATGGATCCAACGATATGACAGCATTTATGAAAAAGCCCGTCAGGAATGGAAGAATGATATTATAGCAAGATCCGGCGGTAATGGTGGCGATGTTATGAATTTCTTTGATATTTACAGTACCACGCCGTTTGTCATGCCAACTGGTGATCCGGTAAAGAAACCTGCAGAAGGGGAAAATACGGATACAGCAATTTATGTACTTAGTCGTGTGGCTGGAGAAGGTGCTGACCGTAATGCGGCATCTGGAGATTATTATCTGAAAGTGGACGAACATCAGATGCTGGCAGATATCTGTACATATTATAAAAATGTGATTGTTGTGATCAATGCCGGTGGACAGGTGGATCTGACATTCATGGATGAATTTGAGAATATCAAAGCACTTCTTGTAATCGTTCAGCCTGGAATGGAAGGTGGAAATGCTTTTGCTGATGTGATTTCAGGTACAGTAAATCCATCCGGTAAGCTGGTAGATTCCTGGGCTTATAAATATGAGGATTATCCAAGTGCGGCTGGTTTTTCTCATAATAATGGAAATGTGGAGAAGGAATTTTATCAGGAGGGAATCTATGTAGGCTATCGCTATTTTGACACGTTTGGAGTGCCGGTGCGTTATGGATTTGGCTATGGACTTTCTTATACGACATTTGCTATGGGGGATTATGTTATCGAAAAAACAGAAAATAATGGTGTAAAGGTTTCTGTATGTGTAAAAAATACAGGAAAGGTATCAGGAAAAGAAGTAGTACAGGCATATGTGTCTTTGCCGGGAGGCAGGATGGAGAAAGAAGCACATCGTCTGGCGGCTTATGCAAAAACAGAATTATTACAGCCGGGGCAGGAGCAGACAGTAACTTTAAAGATCCATGTAGAGCGACTGAGTTCTTATGACGAGGAACATGCAGCATGGATTTTGGAAAAAGGTTTTTATGGTGTTTTTGCAGGAAACAGCCTGGAAAACGCAGAACTTATTGGTGGTATCCGGTTGGATGAAACGGTGATGCTGGAGCAAGTGAAAAATCTTTTTACAAAGAAAGATGAGCTGGAAGAATTAGAGCAGGAGACTGGAAAAACCAGCCAGAGAGAAGCGGAACAGAAAGCTCAGGCAGCAGAGAAAAATCTTACAGTTCTTAAGATGAATGCTGCAGACTTTGAAACAAAAGAGATTATTTATAGGGAAAACTGTGAACTGACTGATCCTGAGGCAATGAGATTTGTTGATACACTTAGCATAGAAGAACTGATCAGTCTGGCGGCAGGTGATCCGGGTAAGGCACAGGGTGGAAATCTTGGTGCTGCTGGTGTTTCTGTACCGGGATCAGCAGGTGAAACACACAGATGTGCTATTGAGAAAGGTCTGGCAAGTATTGTTCTGGCAGATGGTCCGGCAGGACTTCGTCTTATGAAATATTATCATGTAAATGCTGGAAAAATTGTTCAAATGCCATTTGAGTTCAGCCTGGAAGGTGGCCTCTTTTATGAGGGGCCAACAGATCTGCCAGGGGAACGATACTATCAGTACTGTACTGCAATTCCGGTAGGAACTATGCTGGCACAGACCTGGAATACGGAATTAATCCGAAAAACAGGTGCAATGATCGGAACAGAGATGGAATATTTCGGAATTACTTTGTGGCTTGCACCTGGAATGAATATCCACAGAAATCCAATTTGCGGAAGAAATTTTGAATATTATTCCGAGGATCCATATATGGCAGGAACGATTGCGGCAGCAATGACAGAGGGGGTGCAGTCCAATTTTGGATGTGGAACGACGATCAAGCATTTTGCATGCAACAACCAGGAAGATAATCGCATGGGATCGGATAGTATTCTCTCTGAGAGAACGATTCGCGAACTTTATCTGAAAGGCTTCGAAATCGCAGTAAAAGAATCTCAGCCATTTTCTATTATGACAAGTTACAATCTGATCAACGGAGTTCATGCAGCCAATCATTATGATCTCTGTACAAATGTGGCGAGAAATGAATGGGGATTTCAGGGAGTCATTATGACCGACTGGACAACGACCGAGAAAGATGAAAGCTGCACGGCATCCGGATGTATGAGAGCGGGAAACGATCTTGTAATGCCAGGATGTTTTGGAGATTATGACAACATAAAGAAAGAACTGGAAGCAGGAACTCTGCAAATGGAAGACCTGAAAGCATGTATCGCAAGACTGGTAAGTGTGATCTGGAAATCGAATCAGTATCTGGAAAAATAGATTTATATCAGATTTGAGGATAACCCTTATGAATGGTGAGGACACTATTTATAAGGGTTATTTTTGTATATTGTACCAAAGTTATAAACTGGTATATAATAGAAAAATCACATAAATAAAAATAGAAAGAGAAGTAACAAGAGAATGGGAAAAACGTTAGTCATTGCCGAAAAACCTTCCGTTGGACGGGATATTGGCAGAGTTTTAAAATGTGGAAAGAAAATTGACGGTGCTTTGGAAGGCAGTCAGTATATCGTGACCTGGGGACTTGGTCACCTGGTTACGCTGGCGGATCCGGAGCATTACGATAAAAAATACAAAGACTGGAAAATGGAAGATCTTCCGATGCTTCCGGAGAAGATGGATATCGAGGTCATTAAGCAGACAGGGAAGCAGTATCAGGCAGTAAAAAGACAGATTTACCGCAAGGATGTGTCAGATATCGTCATTGCCACCGATGCCGGTCGGGAGGGTGAACTGGTCGCCCGTTGGATTTTGAAAAAGGCGGACAATCATAAGCCGTGCAAGCGTCTCTGGATTTCTTCGGTAACGGATAAGGCAATCCGTCAGGGATTTGATCATCTGAAAAATGCAAAAGAATACGATAATCTGTACCATGCGGCTGTATGCCGTGCGGAGGCAGACTGGCTGGTGGGATTAAATGCCACCAGAGCATTGACCTGCAAATACAATGCGCAGTTGTCCTGTGGCCGTGTGCAGACACCGACCCTTGCCATGATCGCAAAACGGGAGGAAGAAATTCGAAAATTTGTTCCAAAACCATACTATGGACTGCAGTTACAGGCAGAGGGCGTGACATTTACCTGGAAAGACGAAAAGAGCAGTAGTTACCGCAGTTTTCAGAAGGAACGGATAGAAAATATTCAGAAAAAATTGTCTGGAAAGAAACTACAGATTGTAAAAGCGGATACAAAGGTGAAAAAGCAGGGCGCACCACAGTTATATGATCTGACACAGTTACAGCGGGAAGCCAATCAGAGATTTGGATTTTCTGCAAAGGAAACATTAAATATCATGCAGCGGCTGTATGAGAATCATAAAGTGCTGACTTATCCGCGAACGGATTCCCGTTATCTGACCGCAGATGTAATGGGAACAATCAAAGAGCGATTACAGGCCATCAATGCAGGAGCTTACCGGGAGTTTGCAGCACCATTGATCCGCCGGGAACTGCCGAAAAAACCGGCATTTGTCAACGATGCGAAAGTCAGTGATCATCATGCCATCATCCCGACGGAACAGGCGCCAAATTATATCCATATGAGCAATGAAGAACGCAAAATTTACGATATGGTAGTGCGCAGATTTCTGGCAGTTATGTATCCGGCCTATGAGTACGAGGAGTCTGTATTGACTGGAGAAGTGGCAGGGGAACATTTTTATGCCAGAGGAACCCGTCCATTGCATATGGGATGGAAAGCAGTTTATGAAAATCAGTCCGAGGATGAGGAAGAAGAGGAGTTAAAGCGTCAGAATCTTCCGGTGATGCAGAAAGGGCAGGAATTTTCTATCTCCAATATCCGTCTGACAGAAGGAAAAACAAAGCCACCGGCACGATTTACGGAGGGGACTCTGCTCGCTGCTATGGAAAATCCGGTGCGTTATATGGAAAGTGGCAATAAAGAGATGGCAAAGACGCTTGGCGAGACCGGGGGGTTAGGAACGGTTGCGACCAGAGCGGATATCATTGAAAAATTATTTTCCAGCTTTTTATTAGAGAAAAAAGGGGAAGACATCTATACCACGGCGAAGGCGCGGCAGCTTCTGGAACTGGTCCCGGAGGATCTGCGTAAGCCGGAACTGACGGCTGAATGGGAGATGAAACTGTCCAAAATTGCAGAAGGTAAACTCTCTGACCGGAAATTCATGAATGAGATCCGGGCGTATTCGACGGATCTGGTTAAAGAGATCAAGACAGCGGAAGGAACCTTCCGTCACGACAACATGACGAACAAGCTTTGTCCGAATTGCGGAATGCGTCTGCTTGCCGTAAATGGTAAAAACAGCCGGATGCTTGTGTGCCAGGACCGGGAATGCGGTTATCGCCAGACGATTGCGAAGACCACAAACGCACGTTGCCCGCAGTGTCATAAACGAATGGAGCTGATCGGTAGCGGTGAGAATGTTTCTTTTGTGTGCAAGTGCGGATATAAGGAGCGACTGAGTAAATTTCAGGAGCGCCGGAAAAAAGAGGGCGCAGGTGTTTCCAAACGTGATGTACAGAATTATCTGAAGAAACAGCAGAAAGAGGCAAAGCAGGAAACCGGCAGCAATGCGATGCTGGACGCATTAAAAAACATTAAATTATAAGTAGTCAGAGAACAATAATAAAAAGGCGAAAAGATACGGTAAAACGTGAATTTTCGTCTTTTTTTGTTTTATAGGAAATTACGTTGAATTTCCTATAAAACAAAAGCACTGCGTGCAAATGATGCACACTCGCACGAAAAGAAATTCTTGCTTCGTAAGCGTGCTTGGCGCAGACAAGAAAGATGTGCTTTTGACAATTTTGTATACGAGAGAGTGTGATGGCACACTTTCTTGTATTTAATGACACACAATTTGCATCTTGATTCACTTTTTGAAATTATACATGAATTTGTTTCATCTATAAAATGAAAAAATATCATTTTATCTCTTTACATTCAAAAAGTACACCGATATAATGTTAAAAGTTGATGAAAATAAGAAATTTATTTCATAAGTAAATGTTATTTACTGCGCTGATCGCGCAGTTGCATAAGAAGGAGAGAGATAGATTATGAAAAACGGAATTGAGATTAGATGGCATGGCCGTGGCGGCCAGGGTGCCAAGACAGCAGCACTGCTTCTTGCAGATGTAGCTTTTAAAACCGGAAAACATGTACAGGGTTTCCCGGAGTACGGTCCGGAGCGTATGGGCGCGCCGATCACCGCTTATAACAGAATCAGCTCAGATGTGATTCGTGTGCATTCCAATATCTATGATCCGGATTTTGTTGCAGTTGTAGACGAGACATTATTACATACTGTTGATGTAACTGCCGGATTAAAAAAAGAGGGGGCTATCATCGTAAATACAGCAAAATCCAAAGAGGAGATCATGCCGCAGTTAAACGGTTATGAAGGCCGTGTTGTTACCATCGATGCCAGATCAATTTCCGAGGAAGCACTTGGAAAATATTTCCCGAACTCCCCGATGCTGGCAGCTGTTGTTGCAACGACAGGTGTTATGCCGAAAGAGACATTTTTACATGAGATGCGTGCTTCTTACAAACATAAATTTGCAAAGAAACCGGAAGTCATCGATGGAAATATGAAAGCACTGGAAATGGCTTTTGCAGCCGTAGAGGAAGCATAGAGGAGACAGAAAATGAGAACAGATATTAATAAAATCAATGAACATACTCCACATACAGGGCTGACCGAGGGAATGCAGGTATTTGCTGCAGGAACATCCAAATATTTCAAAACCGGTGAGTGGAGAAACAATACACCAGTTTATTTAGAGGACAACTGCAAACAGTGTCTGCTGTGCGCACCGGTCTGTCCGGACAGTTCCATTCCGGTCAAAGACCAGAAGAGAGGCGCATTTGACTTAGATCACTGCAAAGGATGCGGTATCTGCGCAAATGTATGTCCGTTTGGAGCAATCAAAATGAAGGAGGGCGTAGAATAATGGGAATCAAAGAACGTATGTCAGGTAACGAGGCCGTTGCCTACGCAATCAAACAGGTAAATCCGGACGTTATGCCGGTATTTCCAATCACGCCGTCCACAGAGATCCCGCAGATGGTTTCCACATACATCGCAAACGGCGAGATCGATACAGAGTTTATCCCGGTAGAGAGTGAGCATTCCGCAATGAGTGCCAGCATCGGAGCAGAGGCAGCAGGCGCAAGAACACTGACTGCAACTTCTTCCGCAGGTCTGGCTCTGATGTGGGAGGAACTGCTTCTGGCAGCTTCTAACCGTATGCCGATCGCTCTGACACTGGTAAACCGTACCCTTTCCGGTCCAATCAACATCAACTGTGATCATACCGATGGTATGGGTGCCCGTGATACCGGATGGATCCAGATTTATGCAGAGAACAATCAGGAAGTATATGATAACTTCATTCAGGCCTACCGTATTGCTGAGCACAAAGATGTCCGTCTGCCGATCATGGTCTGCCAGGATGGTTTTATTACCAGCCACGCAGTAGAGAATATCGAGCTGTTAGAGGATGCTCCGGTCAAAGAGTTCGTTGGCGAATATCATCCGGAAGAGTATCTGTTAAACCCGGGCAAACCGGTTTCTGTTGGACCGTATGCGGTATCCAACTACGTTATGGAAGGTAGAAAAAATCAGCTGATCGCACTGGAAAACGCAAAACAGGTTATCTTAGATGTAGCCAAAGAGTTTGCAGGAATTTCCGGCAGAGAGTATGGTCTTTTTGAAGAATATAAGACAGAAGATGCAGATTATGTCATGGTCATCATCGGTTCTGCAGCAGGAACAGCAAAAGAAGCAGTGGACGAACTTCGTGAGGAAGGCAAAAAAGTCGGCGTATTAAAATTACGTGTATTCCGTCCGTTCCCGGCAGAAGAAATCGTGGAAGCAATCAAAAACTGCAAGGCAGTAGCGATCATGGATCGTTGCGAGAGCTACAACGGAAACGGTGGACCGCTTGGATCTGAAATCACAGCAGGTCTGTACCGCACCAGAACTTATATGGAAGCAATCAACTACACCTACGGACTTGGCGGCCGTGACTTTACTGTCGAGGAAGCAAAAGATGTATTTGCAGAACTGGCAGATGTAGTAGAAAATGGTAAACCGGTAACACAGTATCAGTATATCGGTCTGAGAAAGTAGGAGGCAGAGTGATGAGCGAATATAAATTTAAAGAAGTTATGAGCAAACCGGAACGTCTGGCTCCGGGACACAGAATGTGTGCAGGATGTGGCGCAACCATCGCAGTTCGTGCTGTATTACGTGCACTGCATGAGGGAGATCAGGCCGTTATCGGTAACGCAACCGGATGTCTGGAGGTTTCTTCTTTCATGTATCCATATACCGCATGGGAAGACAGCTATATCCACAACGCATTTGAAAACGCAGGTGCTACATTGAGTGGTGTTGAGACAGCATATAAGGCACTGAAAAAACGTGGCCGTCTGCCGGAAGATGCTACCTTCAAATTCATTACCTTCGGTGGTGACGGCGGTACCTACGATATCGGTTTCCAGTCTCTCTCCGGAGCAATGGAGCGTAACCACGACATGGTATACGTCTGCTACGACAACGGTGCATATATGAATACAGGTATCCAGCGTTCTTCTGCAACACCGATGTACGCAGATACCACAACGACACCGGTTGGAACACAGTCCAACGGTAAAATGCAGAACAGAAAAGATCTGGCATCTATTATCGCAGATCATGATGTTCCGTATGTTGGTCAGACAACGATGATCGGTAATTTCTCCGATCTTCACAAAAAAGCAGAGAAAGCCATCTATACAGAGGGTGCTGCTTTCTTAAATATCATGACTCCATGTCCGCGTGGATGGCGTTATGATACTGCAGATATCATGAAAATCTGTAAACTTGCAGTTGAGACATGCTACTGGCCGATGTTTGAGGTAGAGCATGGAAAATGGCGTTTAACATATGAGCCGAAGAAAAAACTGCCGATCGAGGACTTCTTACGTGAGCAGGGCAGATTCAAACATCTGTTCAAACCGGGCAATGAGGATCTGATCGCACAGTTCCAGGCTGAGGTTGACCGTCGTTGGGAAGAACTGCAGTACAAATGTGCACGATAATCCGGGAGGAATAAATATATGACTTTGTTATCCTATCAGGTATTTCAGACAGTGGTGGGACAGGGAAGTTTTCAGAAGGCGGCAGAGATTTTAAATCTGACGCCTTCTGCCGTCAGTCATGCAATCGCATCGATGGAGCAGGAACTGGGATTTTCCCTGTTTACGAGAAATAAGGCGGGGGTAGCCCTGACCAATTATGGAGAACATCTGCTTCCTTACGTGAATGCGGTGTTAAACAGTGACGAAAGCCTGCAGCAGGCGATCGCGGGACTGAACGGACTGAAAATGGGAAATGTAAAAGTGGGCTGTTTTTCCAGTGTATGCACAAACTGGATGACAGACATCATCCATTCCTTTCATCAGCGTTACCCGGACATTAATATCGAGTTATATCAGGGAACCTATGCGGATGTGTCTTACTGGATCAAAAACGGCATTGTAGACATTGGATTTCTGTCCCTGTCATCCGCAGGAGACCTGCCAATCGAGCCGCTGTATCGTGATCCGCTGCTTTGTGTCGTCCCAAAAGGCTATCGCAAACGGGAAGATACCCCGTATATGACACCGGATGAGATGAAAGACGAAGTCTTTGTCTCACAGATGGAGACCACCGATGCGGATATTGCAATTTTTATGAAGCAGAACGGACTGGGAAACGTGCGGATGGACTATCACGTCGTAGATGACTTGTCAACCATCGCGCTGGTAGCCGCAGGACTTGGCATCTGCATCATGCCGGAACTGGTTATGAACGATATTCCATATGCAGTAGACCGTTACCCGATGATGCCCGAATCATACCGCGTCATTGGAATTTCGGCACTCAATCCGAATTTCCTTGCTCCGGCTGTCAAAATGCTTTACCAACATGTTATAGAGAAGTATAAAGTTGTAGAAGAACCATAAGAGGGTTATTGTAACTGAAATAAAGGCAGGGGGGATATTGTCAACAAGCCATAACTGAAATAAGGCAGGAGAACCATTTTTCTCAGCGAGCGATTGTTAGCCGCGGAGACAAATGGAGCGCCTGCCTTTTCATATCCCCATGCCTTATCACAACCTTCCGTGAGAACAACAAAATTGCACAAAAATAATGCCAAAATCCACGATAATTCGCCAAAATAAATAAATTCACAAAAATTTAATAAATTTTATTGACTTTTTATTTCGATGAGGGTAATATTACAGACATCAAAGGCAAAGGTGCTGAGAAGAATAAGCTTCCGGTGCCTTTTTCTATTTTCCGGGATAAGGATCCTGCAATGACAGATAACAGAAATTGCGAACAACTTGTTACCAGTTTTTACAGTGGTTCCAATGCCCGGACAATAGAAAAACTCTGATAGCGACACAACGGGGTGTCATCTGCAGGCTAGCGGCAGGTGACGCTCCTTTTTTAGTTCCTGAAACAGTGTCGTTTTAAGTAAAGGTTCTTCGGAATCGAAAAACTAGGAGGTAAGTTATGACGCAGGAGATTATGACTTTTATTAGTGACAACATATTTGGTGTCTGGTTTCTGATAGGTGCCGCATTGGTATTCTGGATGCAGGCAGGTTTCGCAATGGTGGAGGCAGGTTTCACCAGAGCAAAAAACACCGGTAACATTTTGATGAAGAACCTGATGGACTTCTGTATTGGTACTGTTGTATTTATTTTAATCGGTTTTTCATTTTTACTTGGAGAAGATTTCCTTGGATTTATCGGAAAACCGGGATTTGATCTTTTCTCATCCTACAGTAATTTCAGTTTTTCAAGTTTTGTATTTAACTTAGTATTCTGTGCTACCACAGCAACTATTGTTTCCGGTGCTATGGCAGAGAGAACAAAATTTTTATCCTATTGTATTTATTCCGGAGTTATCTCCGCATTGATCTACCCAATCGAAGCTCACTGGATCTGGGGCGGCGGCTGGTTAGCACAGCTTGGCTTCCATGATTTCGCAGGATCCTGTGCAATTCATATGGTTGGTGGTGTCAGCGCGCTGATCGGTGCATGGCTCCTTGGACCACGTATCGGTAAATTTACAAGAGACGAGAATGGCAAGATCCGAAAAGTAAACGCGATTCCTGGACATAACCTTGCACTTGGCTGCCTTGGATGCTTCATCCTCTGGTTTGGCTGGTATGGATTCAACGGTGCAGCAGCAACAAGTATTGAGCAGTTAGGTTCTATTTTCCTTACAACAACCATTTCACCGGCAGTTGCAACGGTTGTTTGTATGGTATTTACATGGTTAAAATATGGAAAACCTGATGTTTCCATGTGCCTGAATGCTTCTTTGGCAGGTCTGGTAGCGATCACAGCTCCTTGTGATGTTACAGATGCGGCAGGTTCTATCGTAATCGGTGCTGTTGCAGGTTTATTAGTAGTATTTGGTGTATGGCTTCTTGATTATAAGTTACATGTTGATGATCCGGTTGGTGCCGTTGCAGTTCACTTTATGAATGGTATCTGGGGTACCTTTGCAGTAGGTCTTTTCGCTACAAACACAGCTCCGGGTTATGCAATCGCAGATAAAAACGGAAATGAACTCGTCGGTCTGTTCTATGGCGGCGGCGTAAAATTATTAGGTCTGCAGTGCCTTGGTATCGTAACCGTTCTGGCATGGGCAGCAGTTACAATTACAATTACATTCCTTGTAATTCGTGCAACCATTGGTCTTCGTGTCAGTGAGGAAGAGGAAATCATTGGTCTGGATCAGACAGAACATGGTCTGGCAAGTGCTTATGCAGACTTTGCATTAACATCCAGCATCAACAACTTCTCATCTGCAACTCCGGTCAAACTTCCGAAGAATGCAGTTCCAATCGATGAGGCAGTTCCGGTACAGGTTCGTACTCCGGATCCGTCTATCGCAACCGGCAGCGATGTAAGTATTACAAAGATTACGATTTATGCAAAACAGAGCAGGTTCGATGCCCTCAACGAGGCAATGGCAGCAATTGGTATCAACGGTATGACCGTTACAAACGTACTTGGCTGTGGCGCTCAGCACGGCAGAACAAGCAAATATCGTGGTGTTACCATGGATATGAACTTACTGCCTAAGATCCAGGTTGATATCGTAGTAAGCAAAGTTTCTCCTAGAACAGTTATTGAAGCTGCCAAGAAAGCACTGTATACCGGTCACATCGGTGATGGCAAGATCTTTGTATACAACGTAGAAAATGCAATTAAGATCAGTACCGGTGCAGAAGGTTATGATGCACTTCAGGACTAAACTGACCGCAGGCTGGCATATAATACAATATAAGCAATTCTTCAAAATCCTTATATAAATAATTCAACTTTAACCACAGGTGCTCCGGGAAATTCGTTTTCCGGGGCATTTGCGTGTGGTTGAAATAAGTACGAAATTATAGTTTTTTACGATAGAAAGTGTGAAAAAAGCATAAAGTGATGGAAACTTACATTAAAATAGAGTATACTTGGACAAGTATGAATCAGAAAGGTTACGTCAGAAAAGATTTTTTTATCATATAAAAATGTGGTATCAGAAAAAGACGGAAAGAAATCTGATAAAAGAAAATACTTTTGGAGGAAGCGATGAGCGAGAAAAAAATTCAGGTTACTCTTGGAAATTATAAAGGAGTAGAGGTAAAAAAAGCAGAGATCATAATTACTGAGGAAGAAGTAAAAGCAGAACTGGAGCGCGCAAGACAGTATGCGGTAACCACTCAGGATAAAGAGGGTGCAGCAGAACTGGGTGACGAGGCAGTGATCGACTTTGTCGGATATATTGACGGAGAGGCATTTGCAGGCGGAGACGGAACAGATTTTCCGTTAAAACTTGGTTCTAATACTTTTATTCCGGGATTTGAAGATCAGCTGGTTGGAGCAAAAAAAGATGACAAGGTAGATGTTGTTGTTACCTTCCCGGAAAATTATCATGCAGCAGAGTTTGCAGGAAAAGAAGCGACATTCAAAGTAACTGTAAAAGGTGTTCGCAGCAGCTTTGTTCCGGAACTTTCCGATGAAGTAGTTCAGAAAATTTCCCAGTGTAAGACCGTTGCAGAGTTTGAGGAGTTTGTAAAGAAATCCATCCATGATTTCAAACAAAATCAGGCAGATATGGAGAAAGAAAACAAAGTTCTGGAGCAGATCGTAGAGGCTTCTGAAATCGAAGTTCCGCAGGAATTCATCGATGAGCGTAAAGAGCAGCTCAAAAACAACCTTCTTGCACAGCTTCGCAATGCAGGAAACACATTTGAACAGTATCTGCAGTACAACGGTTTAACAGAGGAACTGTTTGAAGAGTATGCAGCAAAAGATGCACTTTCCATGTTAAGAGGACAGGCTGTATTACAGGAAATCGCAAAAGCAGAAGGATTTTCCTATACAGACGAGGATGTGGATCAGACAATCGCTGCAATGGCAATGTCTTATCAGATGCCGGCAGAGCAGCTTCGTGAGATGATGGGCGAGCGTGGAGTAGCTATGGTTGCAGAGGATATTCTTGCAAAACAGGCACTTGAGTTTATCGTAAAAGAGGCTGTTGAGGCATAAAAATACGGTTGAATTAAAATTATGTAAGTAGTAAATGAAGAGATATATCATGAAAATGGTGTATCTCTTTATTTCATATCTGCCGATTTTGTGATAAGATAGAAAGGATGAAAATCAGAGGGAAGAAATGCGAGGTTATTATGAAAGATCTGATTATCGTTCGAGGTGGTGGGGATATTGCAACCGGAACGATCTATAAATTGAAAAAATGCGGTTTTTCGGTGCTGATACTGGAAATTCCACATCCATCTGCGATCCGTAGAAATGTGGCATTCAGTGAGGCTGTATATGAAGGCCGTTCCCAAGTAGAGGACATGGAATGTTTTCTGGCGAAAGATGAAGACGAGGCAGAACGTTTTCTGAAGGAAGATAAGCTGACGATGCTCATTGATCCGAAAGGAAACTGCCTGAAACGGTTCCATCCGGTGGCAGTGGTAGATGCGATTCTTGCAAAAAAGAATCTTGGAACCACACGCGATATGGCACCGATCACAATCGCACTTGGACCGGGTTTTACTGCGGGTCAGGATTGTGATGCTGTCGTTGAGACCATGCGTGGTCATAAACTTGGCAGAGTCATCTATGAAGGAAAAGCCATTGCAAATACCGGTGTACCGGGGATGATTGGCGGTTATGTGGCAGAACGTGTGATCCATGCTCCTGCGGCAGGAATTTTGCACAATATTTCTAAAATTACGGATATTGTAGAAGAAGGACAGCCGATCGCATGGATTGAAGGTGCAGATGGAACACGGACAGAAGTTCCTGCGAGTCTTTCCGGTTTGCTCCGGGGACTGATCCGGGAAGGATACCCGGTGACAAAAGGTTTTAAGATGGCGGATATTGATCCACGGTTGAACGAATACGAAAATTGTTTTACGATTTCGGATAAAGCCAGATGCATTGCAGGCGGTGTCGTGGAAGCATATTTCGTATTGAAACAGCAATTAGAAAAAGGATGATACAACAATGTATGTAATCGCGATTGTGGGAGCCGGTGGCAAGACAAGTCGAATCAAAAATCTTACAAGAGAATATGTGCAGCAGGGCAAAAAAGTTCTGGTCACAACGACAACCCATATGGGACTGGAGCCGGGCATGGTTTTATCTGAAAATCTGGAAGATATCCGACAACAGTTGGAAAAACAGAATGTTTGTATCTGTGGCAGCCCAGTGAAAGAAGGAAAAATTGCGTCACTGCCAAAGGACATTTATGATCAGGCTTGTCTTTTGTCAGATATTGTACTGGTAGAGGCAGATGGATCAAAGCATATGCCAATCAAATTCCCGGCAGCACATGAACCGTTGATCCCGGAAAACGTAAATGAGATTCAGGTGGTCATGGGACTGCATGCCGTTGGACATCCTTTTTACGAGGTGAGCCACCGACTGGAACTGGTAAAACAGTGTCTGGGTGTTTCGGATACGGATCTGGTGACAGAAGCACATCTTGAAAAACTGTATCTGGAAGGATATCAAAAGCCGTTACAGGAAAAATATCCGAATGCAAAAATCGGATTTTTCCCGGCAGAACATAGTCATTTTTTGATTCAGAACCCTTGACATTTTACTAAATTAAGCTTCATAGCAGCTGGTTGGTTATGAACAAATGGCATGAGTGGATTGTGAATATCTGCTTGATGTCAAGAGTATTAACATTCTAATAACGCTAATATTTCATAAAAATCTGCTCAGACAGATTCCTATGAGTATAAGATAAAAACTATAAGTAACATGGAGGATAGATGATATGACAATTCAGGAAAAACTCGCAGTTTTGCGGGAAAAAATGAAAGAAAACAATATGGATATCTACATGATTCCAACCGCAGATTTTCACCAGTCAGAGTATGTCGGTGAATATTTCAAAGCACGTTCTTATATGAGTGGCTTTACAGGATCTGCAGGAACATTGGTAGTGACCTTGACAGAGGCAGGTCTGTGGACGGATGGACGTTATTTCATTCAGGCAGAGCAGCAGCTTGCAGGCAGCACCATCACACTGTACCGTATGTCTGAGGAAGGTGTACCGACGGTAAAAGAGTTTGTAGAAGATAAACTTCCACAGGGCGGCGTCATCGGCTTTGATGGAAGAGTGCTTTCCAGTGCCGACGGAGCAGCGTATGCGAAAATTGCTGAGAAAAAACAGGGCGGCCTGTCCGTTGCAAAAGATCTGGTAAATGAGATCTGGACAGACAGACCACAGCTTCCGACAGAGAAAGTATGGATCTTAACAGAGGAATACAGTGGAGAGACCACAGCTTCCAAATTAGGGAGAATCCGTGAAGTAATGAAAGAGAAAGGTGCACAGGCGCACCTGATCAGCTCTCTGTATGACATTGCATGGATCTTAAACCTGCGTGGAAATGATATTTCCCATGTTCCGGTATTTTTATCTTTCCTGTTGATCGAGGAAGATGCATGCAAACTGTTTATCCATGCAGAGACACTGACAGACGAAGTGCGTGTTTATCTGGCGGACAACAATATTACCGTTTGTGCTTATGATGAAATTTACGATGCAGCAGAAAAAATTGCAGCAGACAAAGTAATGCTGATGGACGAGCATACCATCAACTACCGCATCCGTATGGCACTTCCGGAAGGATTAAAGGTTGTGGATGATTTGAACCCGTCCGAGCGCATGAAAGCCATCAAAAACGAGACAGAGTTAAAAAATACAAGAATCGCACATTTAAAAGACGGTGTGGCAGTAACCAAATTTATGTATTGGTTAAAGACACATGTCGGAAAAGAATATATCACAGAGTATACGGCAGGAAAATATCTGGACAGCTTACGTGCTGAGCAGGAACATTTTCTGGATCTGAGTTTTGACAATATCAGTGCTTACGGTGCAAATGCAGCTATGATGCACTATTCTGCAAAAGAAGAGACAGCAGCAGAGTTAAAACCAGAAGGATTTTTACTGGTAGATTCCGGCGGACATTATTATGAGGGAACCACAGACATCACAAGAACCTTTGTCCTGGGACCTCTGACCGACAAACAGAAGCTGCATTTTACAACGGTTTGCAGATCCAACCTGAACCTTGCAGATGCCAAATTCCTGTATGGCTGCAGCGGATTAAATCTGGATATTTTAAGCCGTGGACCATTATGGCAGATGGGCATTGATTATAAATGCGGAACCGGTCATGGTGTCGGACATATCCTGAACGTCCATGAGGGACCGAACGGATTCCGTTGGAGAGTTGTTGCCGAGCGTAATGACAGCGGCAGACTCGAAGAAGGCATGATCACTACCGATGAGCCGGGCGTATATCTGGAAGGTGAGTACGGTATCCGTACCGAGAACGAGCTGATCTGTGTGAAAGCAGAGAAAAACGAGTATGGTCAGTTTATGAAGTTTGAAAATATTACTTACGCACCGATCGATTTGGACGGAATTATTCCGGAGGAGATGACCGGCCGTGAGAAAAAACTGTTGAATGCATACCACAAGATGGTATGGGAGAAAATATCTCCGTATCTGAATGACGATGAGCGTGAGTGGCTCAAAGAGTATACAAGGGAGATTTAGCATGAGTGAAAAAATCGTACTGATTGATGGACACAGTATTTTAAACCGTGCCTTTTTCGGAGTTCCGCCATTGACGAACTCCGAAGGGCTGCACACCAATGCGGTGTACGGATTTTTAAATATTATGTTCAAGATTCTGGATGAGGAAAAACCGGATTATCTGACGGTGGCTTTTGACCGCAGTGAGCCGACCTTTCGCCATCAGATGTTTGATGCCTACAAAGGAACGAGAAAACCGATGGCGCAGGAACTGCGGGAGCAGGTGCCTGTCATGAAGGAAGTTCTGCAGGCCATGGGAATCACCATCGTGGAAAAACCGGGCTATGAGGCGGATGATCTGCTTGGAACCATTGCAGGCATGGCAGAGGCACAGGGCATGGATGTCAGCATTATTTCCGGTGACCGCGATCTGCTGCAGCTGGCGACAGATAAGGTAAAGATCCGGATCCCGAAAACAAAACGAACCGGTACGGAGATTGAAGATTATTATGCGGCAGATGTGGTGGAGCGTTATCAGGTGACGCCGAAGGAATTTATTGATGTGAAAGCACTGATGGGCGACAGTTCCGATAATATTCCGGGTGTTCCGGGGATCGGCGAGAAGACGGCCACCAATCTGATCGTTGCGTATAAGAGCATTGAAAATGCCTATGCGCATCTGGAAGAGATCACACCGAAACGTGCGAAAACCAATCTGGAAGAGCACTATGATATGGCGCAGATGAGCAAGACCCTGGCTACCATCGAAGTGCATGCGCCGATCGAATTTGATATGGAAGCGGCGAAACTGACCGATCTGTATACACCGGAAGCGTATGTGTATATGAAACGTCTGGAATTCAAAAATATGCTGACCCGTTTTTCAGATGATATGTCACAGAACGATCTGGAAAAATATTTCCATGTATATCATGAACTGGACGAGATCCAGAACTTTTTTGACGGATTTTCCGCAAAAGAGGCAGCAGTATCCTTCTTTGAAGAAGCAGGAACTGTCTATGGTCTGGCGGTGGCAGAAAGCAGTCAGAAGGTTGCTTATCTGACCTGTGGCGGATTTGTGACAGAAGGCTATCTGGAAGAACAGGTGCAGAAACTCTGTGACGGATTGGACACTTTGGTGACACCGGATCTGAAAGAACTGTTAAAACATGTCCGTGTGGCGGAGACAAAGAACTGCATCGACACCACGATTGCGGCATATCTGTTGAATCCGCTGAAAAACGAGTATACTTACGATGACCTTGCAAAAGACATTCTGGGGCAGATGATACCGTCCCAGATGGATCTGCTTGGAAAATTAAAGATTAAAAAAGCTGCAGATGAGAAGGCGGAGGCATTGGAACTGCTGGCCTGCTATCAGGCTTATACCTGTATCGCAGCAAAAGACCAGTTATTGGAACAACTGGAAGAACACGGTATGAAAAAGCTGTACGATGAGATCGAAATGCCGCTGGTATTTGTGCTGGCAGATATGGAAAAAGAAGGTGTCCGCGCAGAAAAGGCAGAGCTGGAAAGTTACGGCGCACAGCTTACCGGAAGAATTGCAGAACTGGAAACTTCCATTTATGAAAAAGCAGGAGAGACGTTCAACATTAATTCTCCAAAACAGCTTGGCGTGATTTTATTTGAAAAACTGCAGATGCCCAACGGTAAGAAAACGAAAACCGGATATTCCACCGCAGCGGATGTACTGGAGCGTCTGGCTCCGGATTATCCGATCGTATCAGAGATTCTGGAATACCGTCAGCTTACCAAATTGAAATCCACATATGCGGATGGACTGGCACTGTGCATTGCTCCGGATGGAAGAATCCACAGTACATTCAACCAGACGATCACGGCGACAGGACGTATCAGCAGTACGGAGCCGAACCTGCAGAATATTCCAATCCGTATGGAACTTGGCAGACTGATCCGAAAAGTATTTGTGCCGAAGGATGGTTATGTATTTATCGATGCGGACTATTCCCAGATCGAGCTGCGTGTGCTGGCGCATATGTCCGGAGATCAGAACCTGATCGCAGCTTATCAGCATGCGGAGGATATTCACCGGATCACAGCTTCCCAGGTGTTCCATACACCGTTAGAAGAAGTAACGGATCTCCAGAGAAGAAATGCGAAAGCGGTAAACTTCGGTATTGTGTACGGTATCAGTTCCTTTGGACTGAGCCAGGATCTGAGTATCACACGAAAAGAAGCGGAGGGCTATATCGCAAGTTATTTTGAAACCTATCCGGGCATCAAGACATTCCTTGACTGTCTGGTGACCGATGCAAAGGAAAAAGGCTATGCGGAGACCATGTTTGGCAGACGCAGACCGGTTCCGGAGCTGTCTTCCAGCAATTTCATGCAGCGTTCCTTCGGCGAGCGTATTGCCATGAATTCACCGATTCAGGGAACCGCAGCGGATATTATCAAGATTGCCATGATCCGGGTAAAACAGCGTCTGGATCGGGAACAGTTAAAATCCAAGCTGATCCTGCAGGTGCACGATGAGCTTCTGATCGAGGCTGCAGCGGACGAAGAGGAATATGTGAAAACACTTCTGGCTGAGGAGATGCGCCATGCGGCAGATCTGGCGGTAACGCTGGAAGTTGATGTGCAGTCCGGTAAAAACTGGTTTGAAGCACACTAAATAAATTAGAAATGTGAAAAATGATTCTACTGGAAATAATGGGTAGAATTGCGGAAACAGAAAGAATATTATGGGTACTCGTCAGTGGATGCGATGATCAATCTTTTATTAGCAGGACTCATTTTTCAGAAAGGAAGTATTCAGAGTTGCTGTATCAAAAATGATGCGGACAACTCTGAATCAACATATAGTGATATGCATTTTATAGGAATTACAGGCGGAGTTGGCGCCGGAAAAACAGCAATTCTGACCTACCTTGAAAGCAATTATCCATGCCGTGTCATGCTGGCAGATGAGATTGCGCATGACCTGATGGAGCCGGGCACAGACTGTTACCGGAAACTGCAGGAACTTTTTGCAGAGGATCAGGTGTTTGAGGCAGACGGACAGATTGACCGGAAAAAGATGGCACAGGTGCTGTTTTCTGATGAAAAGAAACGGTTTGCATTAAACGATATCGTGCATCCGGCGGTAAAACAGTATGTCATTGATGAGATGAATCGTGAACGCACCGCACAGACACATGAAGTGCTGATTCTGGAAGCGGCATTGCTGATCGAAGAACATTATGATGAAATCTGTGACGAACTGTGGTATATTTATACCTCTGAGGAAAACCGAAGAGAGCGGTTGAAGTTAAACCGCGGGTATTCCGATGAAAAAATCAATAATATTTTTGCCAGTCAGCTTTCAGAGGATACATACCGGGAAGTATGCAGGGCAGAAATTGACAACAATCATCTGCCGGAAGATGCTTTTCGACAGATTGATGAGTTGATGAAAGCACGTCAGGTAGAAAAAACGCAGGGATGATCCTGTGATACAAAGAAGTGTACATTTTTTTATAAGAGACATGTACAGAATCGTTATACAACGGAGGAATAAATGGAATTATGTAGTATAGCAAGCGGCAGCAGCGGAAACTGTATTTACGCAGGCACGGATCACTGCCATGTCCTTGTGGATGCCGGAATCAGCGGGAAAAGGATTGAAGCCGGGCTCAATGAGATTGGACTGAAAACGGCTGAGATGGATGGAATTCTTGTGACCCATGAGCATTCTGATCACATCAAAAGCCTTGGGGTTCTGGCGCGGAAATACGGGCTTCCCATGTATGCCACTCAGGGAACCATTGATGCCATCAAAGAAAAGTCATCCATTGGAAAAGTGGATGAGTCCCTGTTTCGGGTGATCCGTCCGGAGGAGGATTTTACCATTGGAGATATGCGGATTTCCCCGGTGCCGACATCCCATGATGCGGCAGAACCGGTGGCTTATATGATGTATCAGGGCGAGAAATCCATGGGAATTATCACAGATCTTGGAAAATATGATGATTATATTGTAGACAAATTGCAGGGATTGGATGTATTATTGTTAGAAGCCAATCATGATGTACATATGCTGCAGGCGGGAACGTATCCGTATCAGCTGAAACGGAGAATCCTTGGAGACCGCGGACATTTATCAAATGAACTGTCTGGGCAGCTGCTTGGTAAGGTATTACATGATGGTTTTAAAAAAGTGATTTTAGGTCATTTGAGCAAAGAGAATAATTATCCACAGCTTGCATGGGAGACTGTACGATTGGAAGTGACCATGGGAGAAAATCCTTACAAGGGCAGTGATTTTCCTATGGTGGTTGCCAAACGGGATGAGGTTTCTGAGTTAGTGACGATTTAATGTTACTTTTCGCTCATCACAGGTATCCATGGAAAGTACATGTTTGCAAGATGAGAATTGCACAGATGTATAATGGATGATCAGCAAACGCTTTGTGGCCGCAATTTTGAGAGAGGAGAGCGCATATGCGCGAGAACACAATGGAAAAGACAACAGACAGAACAATTATCACAGTAGTAGGAAAAGACACCGTAGGTATCATTGCAAAAGTATGTACCTACCTTGCAAGTAACAGTATCAACGTACTGGACATTTCACAGACAATTGTACAGGATTTCTTTAATATGATGATGATCGTGGATATGAGTACCTCCGCAAAACCATTTGCAGACTGCGTAAAAGAATTAGAGCAGATCGGCGAAGAAATTGGTGTAAAGATCAAATGCCAGAGAGAAGAAATTTTTGATATGATGCACCGTATCTAAAAAGATTAGAACGCGCGGCATTATTTCACTAAAATGACAGGATAATGAGTGTTTAGACAAAGACCTGTTATTAAAAAAAGATTCAGCACTGGAAAAAGGAGATTACGACCAATGATAAATATGTTTGAAGTAAATGAGACGAACAAGATGATCGAGCAGGAAAATCTGGATGTTCGTACCATTACACTGGGAATCAGTTTATTAGACTGTATTGACTCTGATTTGGAAAAAGTAAATCAGAACATTTACAATAAAATCACAACATTAGCAAAAGATCTGGTAAAAACAGGTAAAACCATTGAAAACCGTTACAGTATCCCGATCGTAAACAAACGAATTTCGGTAACTCCGATTGCTATGATCGGTGCGGTTGCCTGCAAAAAGCCGGAAGATTATGTAACGATCGCACAGACCTTAGACCGTGTGGCAGCAGAAGTAGGTGTCAATTTTATCGGTGGATATTCCGCACTGGTAAGCAAAGGCATGACAACTGCGGATGAACTGCTGATTCGTTCCATTCCACAGGCGCTGGCCTGCACCGAGCGTGTCTGCAGCTCCGTAAACCTTGGTTCCACCAAGACCGGTATCAACATGGACGCAGTACGTCTCATGGGCGAGATCGTCAAAGAGACCGCAGAATATACAAAAGATGCAGATTCACTCGGATGCGCAAAATTGGTCGTATTCTGTAATGCACCGGATGATAACCCATTCATGGCAGGTGCGTTCCACGGTGTGACAGAAGCAGATGCCATCATCAACGTAGGTGTCAGCGGACCGGGCGTTGTAAAGACTGCTCTGGAAAAAGTAAGAGGCGAGAGTTTCGAGGTATTGTGTGAGACCATCAAAAAGACAGCATTCAAGATCACCCGTGTTGGTCAGTTAGTTGCAAAAGAAGCGTCCAAAATGCTGGGTATTCCGTTTGGAATCATTGATCTGTCTCTGGCTCCGACACCGGCTGTCGGTGACAGTGTGGCTGAGATCCTTGAGGAGATCGGTCTGGAGTACGCCGGAGCACCGGGTACCACCGCAGCACTGGCTATGCTGAATGATCAGGTGAAAAAAGGCGGCATCATGGCATCCTCTTATGTCGGCGGATTAAGTGGTGCGTTTATTCCGGTCAGCGAAGATCAGGGAATGATTGATGCAGTAAAAGCAAATGCGCTGACACTGGAAAAATTAGAGGCTATGACATGTGTATGCTCCGTTGGTCTGGATATGATCGCCATTCCGGGAGATACACCGGCAACAACTATTTCCGGTATTATTGCAGATGAGATGGCAATCGGTATGGTAAACCAGAAGACCACAGCGGTTCGTCTGATCCCGGTCATCGGAAAAGGTGTTGGTGAGATGGTAGAGTTCGGTGGACTGTTAGGTTATGCACCGATCATGCCGGTAAATCAGTATTCCTGTGCGAACTTTGTAAATCGTCAGGGACGTATTCCGGCTCCGATCCACAGCTTCAAGAACTAATAAATCAATCATTCATCCCCACAGTATAAACAGCTGTGGGGATTTTTTTAAAAGTATATATTAATATTTCTAATAAAAATAAGTAAATAAATTAATGGTATTAATAAGAATCGGTGGTTGTAAAAATATATTTTGCATGTTACACTTTGAATAGATGAGAAAAATTCACCGGATGATTCTATTCTTTACAACAATATTTGAAAAAGAATCCGTGAATATTTCTATGATAATTAACCATGACAAGGGGTACCACACGAAGGAGGACATGATATGGAAATGCGTTCTATTGCAAAGCAGTTACAGGAGAATTCTTACCCGGGAAGAGGCATTATCATCGGCAGAACATCCGATGGAAGCAAAGCCGTTACCGCGTACTTTATCATGGGAAGAAGTGAAAACAGCAGAAACCGTGTATTTGTAGAGGACGGAGAGGGCATCCGCACACAGGCATATGATCCATCCAAACTGGAAGATCCGAGCCTGATCATCTACGCACCGGTTCGTGTATTGGGAAATAAAACAATCGTAACAAACGGAGATCAGACAGATACCATTTATGATCAGATGGATCGTCAGATGACATTCGAGCAGTCTTTACGCTGCCGTGAGTTTGAGCCGGACGGCCCGAACTACACACCGCGTATTTCCGGTATCATGCATGTGGAAAACGGAAAATTCAGCTATGCAATGTCTATTTTAAAAAGCAACAACGGTAATCCGGAGGGATGCAACCGTTATACCTTTGCTTATGAGACACCGGCTGCAGGCGAGGCACGTTTCATCCATACTTATATGAACGATGGCAATCCGCTGCCAAGTTTTGAAGGAGAGCCGGAGTTGGTAGATGTTGTGGATGATATTGACGAGTATACAAAACTTTTATGGGAGAGCTTAAATGCAGATAATAAAGTTTCCCTGTTTGTACGTTATATCAACATTGCAGACGGTACTTATGAGACACGTATCGTAAACAAACATCAGGACTAATTTCAGTCTGAGTTGAACGCACCAAGTCTTACATACGTTCAACTTGAAGTGCATTTGACTTGAATGATAGCAATAGTATTCTTTGTTGAAATAGAACACAGCAAATCACAGAGGTGTTCGGTAAAAACGAACAGCGAATGAACATATAGTGATCGGAGGAATCAGAATGAACGAATTAGAGTTAAAATATGGCTGTAACCCAAATCAGAAACCGTCCCGTATCTACATGGAGAACGGTGCAGATCTGCCAATCAAAGTATTAAACGGAAAACCAGGCTACATTAACTTCCTGGATGCTTTCAACGGCTGGCAGTTAGTACGTGAACTGAAAGCGGCAACCGGACTTCCGGCAGCAACTTCTTTCAAACACGTATCTCCGGCAGGCGCAGCAGTAGGACTTCCGCTGACAGAGATCGAGAGCAAAATCTACTGGGTAGACGATCTGGGTGAACTTTCTCCGCTGGCAAGTGCTTATGCAAGAGCCAGAGGCGCAGATCGTATGTCTTCCTTCGGTGATTTCATTTCCCTGTCTGATGTCTGCGATGTCAGCACAGCAAAAATCATCAAACGTGAGGTTTCCGACGGTGTCATCGCTCCGGGTTATGAGCCGGAAGCACTGGAAATCCTGAAAGCAAAAAAAGGTGGCAAATACAATGTCATCGAGATCGATCCGAACTATGTTCCGGAACCGGTGGAGCACAAACAGGTATTTGGTGTTACTTTTGAGCAGGGAAGAAATGAACTGAAGATCGACCGTGATTTCCTTGGAAATGTCGTAACAGAGAACAAAGAAATTCCGGATTCCGCAAAGATTGACCTGATCATCTCTCTGATTACTCTGAAATATACACAGTCCAATTCCGTATGCTACGCAAAAGGCGGACAGGCCATCGGAATCGGTGCCGGACAGCAGTCCAGAATCCATTGTACCCGTCTGGCAGGACAGAAAGCAGATAACTGGTTCCTCCGCCAGGCTCCACAGGTACTGAATCTTCAGTTTGTAGACGGCATCAAACGTGCAGACCGCGACAATGCTATCGACCTGTACATTGGTGATGAGTACATGGACGTACTTGCAGACGGTGCATGGGAGAACATCTTCAAAGTGAAACCGTCTGTATTTACCGCAGAGGAGAAACGTGCATGGATGGATAAAAATACAGATGTTGCACTGGGATCTGACGCATTCTTCCCATTTGGTGACAACATTGAGCGCGCACATAAGAGCGGTGTAAAATATGTGGCTGAACCGGGCGGATCCATCCGTGACGATCATGTCATTGATACCTGCAATAAGTACAATATGGCAATGTGCTTTACAGGCATCCGCCTGTTCCATCACTAAAATCATGATGGATGTAATAGCCGTAATGCAGATTTGAAAATCATTGTGGTATTGTGGCGATTGAATATGCAGTAAAGTGAAATGTAAATATTTTTTGTTTGAAGATTGAGTGTTGTAAAAATAAGATAGAATAAAAAAGTAGAAAAATAAAACTTCCGGCAGAGGACAGAAGCATGAGAGATGCATCTGGAGATCTGCCGGATTTTTTGTTTGCATAGAATATTTTGGGTATAGGTTATTCCTGTTCCAGTTTCAGACGGATACGAAACCGTTTCGGTCTGGTTTCATCAATCAGGTTCTGATTCCGATAGATACTCAGCAAAATTCCAACAAACACATAGGAAATGATCGTAACGCTGCCACCGTAGGAAAACAGCGGGAGAAATCCGGTTGTCATCGGGATCAGACCAAGGTTCATAAGGAAATATTTTAGCACTTCCACGGTCAGTCCCAGACTGCATCCTAATCCCAGGATCATGCCAAGCTGATTTTTCTGGTGTAAGGCCAGATAAAACAGACGGATACAGAAGGCGAGGAACAATCCGGCAAGAATACAGGTCGGAAGGATGCCGTATCTTGATGTTACATTTACGATCATATAATCGCTGATCAGGGAATTCAGATCCATGATCAGCGTCGAGCTGTGTCCGAGTAATCTGCTTCTGGTCATTACTGCATATACCATAGATTGAGATGTATTTTCAACGGAAAACGGGTAGACCCAGTTGGAAATACGGGCAGCAACATATGGTGGAAACAGAGCCGGAAACTTGTACGGTATCAGTAAAGTCACTGCAGGAATGCCGATTACACATCCCCAGAGTATCGGCAGAAATATTTTTTTGCGGATTGGATACCATTCTTTACAAACTGCTACCGTGACAAGAACGGCACTGATAAGTACAAGAAAAAGTTTATATGATACAAACTGCCAATGGTAGTGCATCAAGACGATGGTAGCAAGCATAAATCCGACAGGAATCAACAGATGATACCAGCTGCGTTTTCGAAATTTGTACAGCAATCCGCAGAAGATTGGAATACTGAGCAGATAAGGAAACGTTGCGGTGTTGTAAATGGAGTGAAAAAAGCCTATATTCCGCAAAAACAGCAATCCGAGGGAAAGGACTGCCAGTACACCGGAATGTTGAAAAATCCGGCTGTAATCTATTTTACAGATAAACAGCATGATCCCAAATCCAATGATCAGAAAAATGATCTGTTTTTTTAACAGTGAAACGGTGGTAAAATCCGAAGAATTTTTGCAGATGATTCCAATCATAAGCACTCCAAGAGCGGAGATAGTGGCTGCCAGAATGACCATACTCCAGGACATTTTCGGTCTGTGAACGGCATCCAATGACACACCGGTCTCTACGGGATCGCCCATATCCAGAACAGCTCTGCGTTCCGCATCGTAATCACTGAACCCCTGGGAACGATAGACTTCTTCCTGGTCTTCGATGTGAGAGCTGATCTCACGGGAGACCATTTCCCGGGCATTTTTGTTTCGAATCTGCTCCAACAGCAGTTCCATATATCGTTTTTTGCTCATGTTTACACCTCCCATTGTGGTGCAAACATGAGCAAAAATCAGAGGACAGAACCCCGGTTGTCAAAATATTTGCGACAGCGGAAGAATATTCCTTCCATTCCTCTTTTTTCTGGGTCAGAAATTTTTTCCCGTTTTTTGTCAGCGAATAGTATTTTCTGGTTTTCTGACCGATGGCATCTTCATAAGAAGAAACATATCCTTTTTCTTCTAGAGAGTGAAGCAACGGGTAAAGTGTGCCTGCCTTTAATTGAAAAACGTTCTGGGATTTTTCCTGTAACGATTCGATCATTTCATAACCGTACATGTCTTTTTCTTCCAGAAGCTGTAAGATCAGCATAGTGGTGCTTCCGGAAATCAGACTTTTATCTACTGCCATAAGTAAATCCTCCTTTGAAATAGATGTGGTTATCGGAATTTAGTTAAATAAAATTCCTTTGAAATAGGTGTATTACTTGAATTTAGCTAACTGTATCCAAGCATGTATTTAATATCAGATAATATATAGATTATCTATACATAATATATATCGAACATCTATATATGTCAAGATAGGAATGGTATGAAAAAAGAGAATATGTTACAATAGGGGAAACAAATGTACGATAGAAAAAATGCGTTAGGGTAATATTATGGAACAGATAAAAATCAGGTAGATTGATGAATGAAGTGTGTTAAAAAAATAGTCTGAGAAACAGGGGGATTAGCATGGAAAAAAATATTTATAAAAACGGAAAATTATGCAGATATGGTACAATACAAGGACTGGAAAAATCAGTCTCTCGCATGATCTTTGGAACAGCCATCGGTCCGATGCTGGAAGGAAAAGATGCAGACGAGATCTTAGATGCAGCGTTTTCCAGTGGAATCAATACATTTGATACAGCCAGAGGATATGGAAATGCAGAAGTGTCACTTGGCAATTGGATGAAACGACATGGCAACAGAGCACAGGTAGTAGTGATCAGCAAATGCGGGAACTGTGATGCAGACGGTTCTGTGTGTGTAAATCGCAGGGTGATCGAGACAGAACTGGCAGAAAGTCTGCAGGCATTACAGACAGATTGCATTGATATTTATCTTTTGCATCGTGATGATCCAAAGACGCCAGTCAGTGAAATGATCGATACGTTAAATGAACTACAAAAAGCAGGAAAAATAAAAGTATTTGGGGTGTCAAACTGGACGCATGAGAGAATCGAGAAGGCAAATGCTTATGCAAAGGAGCATCATCTTCAGGGATTTTCTGTTTCCAGTCCTCACTTTGGTCTGGCAGAGCAGGTAGCTGATCCATGGGGCGGCGATTGTGTGACCATAACCGGAAAACAGAATGAAGCGGCCAGAAACTGGTATCGGAACAATCAGATGCCGATCATTGCGTATTCCAGTCTGGCGCGAGGATTGATGTCTGGCAAGATTAAGAGCAGTCAGGAAGCACAGGCAGCAGAGATTTTGGATCCATTCTGTGTGAAAGGTTATGTCTGTCATGATAATTTTAAACGTCTGGCGCGTTGCGAAGAACTGGCGGAGAAAAAAGGCTGTACCGTGTCACAGATTGCACTTGCCTGGATGTTTCAGCAGGGATTGAATATGTATGTGCTTGTGAGTACGACAAAGGCATCAAGGCTGGAAGAAAATCTGCGCACATTTACAGTGGAATTATCTGAGAAAGAAATTCAGTATCTGAATTTGCAGGCAGAATAAAGGTACAGTTATAATAGTGAAACTTGAGGACTTCTTAGAACGATTTCAAGATGTCCTTAAGAATGTCACTCAAGGTGTCCCTCAGGATGACACCCAAGATGTCACTCAAAGTGTCATGCAAGAAACTATTGAAAAGTAGTTTAAGTATAAAAAAGATTAGTAGGAAATTATTATGATATTAAACGATAATGCTATCATATTTCACATCGATGTAAATTCCGCATATTTAAGCTGGAGTGCATTAAAAGAACTGCAAAATGGCAGTACACAGGATCTGCGCACCATTCCGTCCATTGTAGGCGGAGACCAGGAAACCCGTCATGGAATCGTTGTTGCAAAATCCATTCCGGCGAAAGCCTTTGGCATTCAGACGGCGGAGACTGTTGCCAGTGCGTTTCAAAAGTGTCCGACGCTTGTGATGGTTCCACCGGATCACGCGTATTACCGGGAAATGAGCCAGAAGCTGATGCGTCATCTGCGCAGCATCTGTGATGAGATCGAACAGGTCAGTATCGACGAGTGCTATATGTCCTTTGAACCGATTTGTAATCAATTTCCAAACCCGGAGGCAGCGGCAGCTTACATCAAGGACAGTGTATATGACACCTTTGGATTTACGGTAAATGTAGGGATCTCAGACCGGAAAGTGCTGGCAAAAATGGCATCTGATTTCAAAAAGCCGAACCTGGTGCACACATTATATGTGAGAGAAATCCAGGAAAAACTCTGGCCACTGCCGATCGGTTCCTTACATATGTGCGGAAAAAGCAGTGCAAAACTGTTGCAGAAAATGGGAATCCACACAATTGGAGATCTGGCACGCACGGACCGATCCGTTGTGGAAAGCTGGCTGAAGAGCCATGGCGGGATGCTCTGGAATTATGCAAACGGTATTGACGATGGACAAGTTGTAAAAGAAAAACCGAAAGCAAAAGGGGTAGGAAACTCTACGACACTGGCAAATAATGCGGAGACAGAAGAAGAGGCGTATGCGGTATTAAAAGACCTGGCGGCCAGTGTTTCACAGCGCCTGAAAAAGCATCATTTCCTGGCAGCACAGATCAGCACGGAGATCAAATATGCGTCTTTTCGTTCCGTATCACATCAGACAACGATCCTGACACCGACAGCGGAAACCTCAGAAATCTATCAGTGCGCCTGTCAGCTGTTTAACGAACTCTGGGACGGAGAACCTATTCGCCTGCTTGGTATCCGTACCACCAAATTGCAGGACGAGGAAGAACCGACACAGATCAGTCTGTTTGATCTTGGCAAGTATCAGGCGCAGGAAAAACAGGAAGAACTGCGCCGGGAAAAAGAAGCGCAGAAACAGAAAAAATTGGCGAGCCTGGACGATGCGATCGCAAAAATAAAAAAACGCTATGGGGAGAATGCCATCCATAAAGGAACGGAAAACAAATAAATGAACAAATAAACGGCCATGTGTTTTCTTACATTGACTGTAAGTGTTATTCTCGGATGCCCTGTGTTATAGTTTAAGTCAGAAAAGATAGAGAAATACGTTTCGCGGACGAATTTTCAATCAGAACAGACAGGAGAAACTCTGATGGAACCGATTTTAAATATTGAAAATCTGACAAAAACATATGGTACGGTACAAAACCAGACGAAAGCGCTGGATGGCATTACATTTCAGGTTATGCCGGGGGAATTTTTAGGAATTATGGGAAGCAGCGGTTCGGGAAAATCTACGCTGCTGAACTGTATTGCGACGGTGATCAAGCCAAGCGGCGGCAGTATTCTTGTAGAAGGAAAAAAGCTGCAGTCTCTGAAGGGAGAAGCACTGGCAGAATACCGCGGAAAAACGGTAGGATACTTATTTCAGAATTTTGAACTGTTAGACAATCTCACCGGCAGAGAGAACATTTTATTGCCGACATCCCTTCACAGTGTGGATGCAAAAGAAAGCGAACTTCGGCTGAAACAGCTTGCAACGTATCTGGAAATTACAGATGTACTGGATAAATTTCCCATGCAGATGTCCGGCGGACAGCGGCAGCGTGTGGCAGCAGCCAGAGCCATGATCTTACAGCCAAAGTTAATTCTAGCGGATGAACCGACCGGGGCGCTTGACAGTAGGAATGCCAGAAATATTATGGAAAAAATGTCCGGTCTGAATCAGGATGAAAAGGCAACGATTCTGATGGTAACCCACGATTCCAACGCAGCAAGTTTCTGCAAACGGATTTTGTTTATCCAGGATGGCATGATTTTTCATGAACTCCGGCGCGGGGATGAAAGCCAGCAGGAGTTTTATCAGCGTATTTTAAGGGTAATGGCGCAACTGGGAGGAGGTAGCTGCAATGTTCTCTGATCTGATCCTTCGAAACAGCAAGCGCAGCCGGAAGGAAAACGGTCTGTTTTTCAGCTCCCTGGTGATCTCCATCATTGCGTTTTACATTATTCTGTCTCTGTCACATCAGGATGTGATGATCTTTCTTGCAAAAATGGAGAGTGATGCGGTGAGCCGTCTGCTGCTTATGATCCCTGTTTTTTATGTGGTAACACTGGCGATTTTGTTTTTTCTCATTTATTTTGCATGCAAATATCAGTTAGAGCGGCGTCGGAAGGAGTTTGGTGTCTATCTGATGATGGGAATGCGCCGGGGAAAGCTGTTTGCCATGCTTCTGGCAGAAGATTTACTGGAAAGCGGTCTGGCACTGGTCATCGGACTTCCGGTGGCAGTATTGATTTCGGAACTTATCAGCCTGATCACGGCAAAGCTTGTGGGAATGGGCATTATCGGACATCAGTTTTCACTGTCGATATCTGCCATTATTTTTACGATTGTCGGATTTCTGGTGATCAAGTTTGCAGCATTTCTGATTTTGAGCAGCAAGATCAGCCGACAGGAGATTGGAATCCTGCTGAAACCTTCTGTGGAAAATGAGAAAAAAGCGGCACCGGCGGTTGTCTACGGAATCAGTGCGGCGGCAGGGATCGGGATGCTGGCTGCCACTTACAGCATGGCGATCAGCGGTATTTCCTGGTCGAAAAATGCGATGATGTTTCTGACACTGGTGTTTGGATTCGTGGGAACGATCCTCTTGTTTTACGGAATGCGTGCGCTGATCGCATTATTGATAAAAAAAGGAAACATAAACCGGAAACTGCATGTATTTACGTTTCGCCAGATTCAGGAAAATGTGATCCATCAGTCCACATCCATGGCCATCAGTTCGCTGCTGATCCTGGCAGCATTGTGCTGCTTTGGCGCAGGAATTGGAATTGCCGGGGTGAAAAGCCAGGCAGAAAACCATGTGCTGGATTATACCTTTCGGGATTACAGTACCGAGAGCCCGGAGGAAGTGCTGCCACATCTGGAAAAAACACTTCTTGGAAATGGACTGATTCAGGATTTTTCACAGATCTGGGAAATGCGGATCGGTCATGTATACGAAACTGCAACTGATACAGAAACTGCTGCTGAGGATGATACAGTGATTTCGTTTGATTCCGTAATCGATGAAGTGCGTAAGCTTCCGCAGTCGGAAGCCAGAGACCTTGTTATGAATGAGTTGGAAGCTCAGGACATGTCGCAGGATGTATACCTGATCTGCCTGTCCGATTATAACAAATTACTTGCAGCCGCCGGAAAACCGACACTGACACTGGCAGAAAATGAAGCGGCAGTTTATCAAGATAGAAATTGGACAAACGATGCAGAGAACCAGTTGTTTCACAGTGTCCTTTCTGAGAAGCCGGAGATTATACTGAACCAGAATCCAGTGAAATTAACCGGCGAAGTGCAGACGGTTAATCTGGTAACGGATCGTTCCATTACCTTGTCGTTTGCATTGATTTTGCCGGATGATCAGTTTTTACAATATACAAATGGCGATTATACGGTGTATGTAAATGCAATTTTGAACCGGGAAAATGGAAAAAGTGCCAGTCTGATGAGTGTGATCTCAGATATGAATGAGCGCTTGGATAACAGTGATCTTTCGGAAGCAGATATTACGTATGAAAGTTATCTACAAAATATGGGCAGACAGTTATTTTATATGGTAGCAGCCAGCTATATCACGATCTATCTTGGTATCATTTTCCTGGTGGTTGCCAATACGATCATCGGAGTTCAGTTCCTGATGAATCAGCAGAAAACCGGGCGCAGATATCAGACACTGGTGCGGCTTGGCGCTACCTATCAGGATCTGTGCGTCTCTGCGCGCAAACAGATCAACTGGTTTGTGGGACTGCCTGTTTTTGTGGCAGCAGTGAGCAGTCTGTTTGGTGTCAGATCTCTGTTTACAGGAATGCTTTCTTCCGTAGGAGGTGAAAATCAGGGACAGATGATCGCAATCGCTGCAGCTATGATTGTGCTGCTTTGTGTGGTAGAATGTGTGTATATGGCGGTGATCCGGCGTTCCAGTGACCGGTATCTGCTGACGCTGATGCAGCCGCAGAGAGAAGAATAAAAACAGATTGCAGCGGTGAGATGGCAGATTATGAAATATTCCTGATGGTGAATGAAATAGGAACTGGAAAATAAAAGCTGCATTATCAGCAGGAAAAATAAACAGTGAAATGAATGACAGTGGTGGAAATGAGAAGGGGCTGGCGTATGAAAATGATTGCAGTGGTGGAAGATGAAGTTTATATGCGAGAAGAACTTTGCTGCATGCTGAACCATGCGGGATATGAGGCGAGAGAAATCACTGCATTTGAGACGGCAGCAGATCAGCTTGCACAGCTTCATCCGGATCTGGTGGTTCTGGATCTGAACCTGCCGGAGATCAGTGGGTTTCAGATCTGCCGTGATCTGAAGCAGAAGACAGGAATCCCGGTGCTGGTGCTGACTTCCAGAGATCAGATGGCGGATGAACTGCGGGCGTTGCAGCTCGGCGCAGATGAATATCTGACAAAACCATGCCGGAAGGAGCGGTTGCTAGCCAGAATTGAAAATATTTTAAAACGGTACGAAGGTCGTTCCAATCTGCTGGAAGGACAGGGATTTCTGCTTGACCGGGGAACCTATACCCTTTACATCAACAATATTTCTGTCGTTCTGCCGAAAAATCAGGGAAAACTACTGGAAGCACTGCTGACCGCAGGGGATGAACTGGTAACAGCCCGGGCGTTATGTCAGGCTCTCTGGGAGACCACGGAATTTATTGACGAAAATGCATTGCAGGTAAACCTGACCCGATTAAAGAAAAATATGGCAAAACTGGGTATGAAACAGAAAGTAGTTGCGGTACGTGGAGTGGGTTATCGACTGGAAACGGAGGACGTATCATGAAACGTTTTGGAAAAACATGCAGGCGTTATGCACCGCTTTTGATCTGCCTTTTGATTTTGGACGGCTTCTTTTCCCTTCTGCTCTGGATTTCCGATGCAGAGGCACAGGGACGCTTAACAGGACTGATCCTTCTGGCAAGCATCGTATTTTTTGCGGTGATCATTTTGATCTTACATATAAAAGAAACGCAGAAACAGGCGTTATTCCAGGAGTTTCTGACAGAACCGGATGAGATCCATACAGAAAAATTGCTGCGTGTGGTGAGCGAGTCTGAGGGGGAACAGTTACAGATCCTGCAAAATGTATTAATGGGAAATCAGGAACAGATACAGCAGATGTCAGATGCACTTCAGGATTATGAAGAGTATGTGGAGGGCTGGGCGCATGAAGCGAAAACGCCTTTGTCATTGCTTACCATGCTTTTGGATAACCGCAGTGAGGAACTGTCACCGCCGTTGCAGATGAAACTGGATTATGTGCGCAGTCAGCTTCAGGAGGATGTGACGCAGATCCTTTATTATGCGCGTCTGGGCAGCAGCACGAAGGATTATCGGTTTGAGATGTTGGATCTGGAAGAGGCATTGGATGAGGTTCTGGAAGATTATAAACCTCTGCTGGAAGAAAAGCAGTTTCTGATTGAAAAACGGAACCTGACGGGGGAAATGGTCTATACAGATTGGCGTGGTCTGCAGTTCATGCTTGGTCAGATCATCAGCAATTCGATCAAATACAGCACAGAAGCACCGGAACTTACCGTATCCATGTGGCATACAGATACCGCGGATATAGTTACCATAAAAGATAATGGAAGCGGAGTAAAGAGCTATGATCTGCCTTATATATTTCAGAAAGGATTCACCGGAGATGCGACAGACAGCCGGAAAAAAGCCACCGGAATGGGACTGTATCTCACAAAAAAAATGGCAGAAGATCTGAACCTGAAACTGGAGGCCGAGTCACAATGGGGCGAAGGAACGAAGATCACGATCCGTTTCCCGAAAGTACAGTGAAAAAGCTGATTCTGCGTCAGCGGCTTCATAACGTAGAAAACGAAATTTAGTAAAAAAGAAAACAACATAGCAAGACGGTAGGGCGAATTTTCGTGAGATCTGTTGTGCCTAGCCCGGCTTTCGTAGTGTGTCTGAGTACGCTGGTTTTGCGTACGAGTTCGCGGAGAAAGTCGGAAATAAGCGGTGCAGCAGAGATAGAAAAACGCCCGTGTCTGTTATGTTGTTTTCTTTATACTAATTTCGTTTTCGGAAATATATTTTTATTTCGCAATATGGAAGGAAATCAACAGATCATCCTGTGATACGGTATCACCCTGCTGTACATAGATCTTGTCGACAGTACCGGTGATCTTGGATACGACTGTTGTCTCCATCTTCATAGCTTCTACGGTGAGCAGCGGCATATTTTCTGTTACTGCATCGCCTTCTTTTACAAGGACTTTTCCTACGGTACCCGGGATAGAAGAACCAAGGTGCTGAGGGTTTGTCTTGTCAGCTTTCAGCTTGCGGTCTGCTTTGATTTCAAGGTTCTTATCCTGGGTCTTGACGGTACGAAGCATACCATTTACCTGGAAGGTCAGTGTACGAACACCGTTTTCATCCGGTTCGCCTTCCTCCAGATATTTAATCAGCAGCTGTTTGCCTTCTCCGATGTTCAGATAAGTTTCCTCACCTTTGCGTAATCCGTAGAAGTAAACGTGGCTCTCCAGACGGGTTACATCGTTGTACATCTGGAAGTGCTCGCAGTAATCTTCGTAAACCTTCGGATACAGCGCATAGCTGATAGCCTTCTGATTCATGACCTCTTCGGATTTGTCACCGTAATTGTATTTCTCGATCAGATGTTTCTTGATCGCTTCAAAATCAACCGGCGGGAGGGATTTACCCGGTCGGTCTGTCAGCGGTTCAATGTCTTTCAGAACGATCTTCTGAAGCTCTTTCGGGAATCCGCCGTAAGGCTGTCCCATCATACCCTGGAAGTAAGATACCACAGAATCCGGATAGGAGAGACCTGCACCTGCGGTCAGGATATTTTCTTTGGTCAGGCCGTTCTTAAACATAAAGATCGCCAGATCGCCGACCGCTTTGGAAGTCGGAGTAACTTTTACAATGTTTCCAAGCAGATCGTTGGCATCTTTATACAGTGCTTTGATGGATTCGAATTCGTCTGCGGAACCCATGCTTGTAACCTGGGCCAGCAGGTTGGAATACTGTCCGCCAGGAATCTCGTATTTGTAAATCTCAGCGTTCGGAGCCTTCATATCACTCTCAAACTGCTCGTAAACTTTACGGATACGTCCGTAGTAGCGGCTGAGCTCATCCAGTTCCTCAAAATCAAGACCGGTATCACGTTTGCTTCCGCGCAGCGCTTCTACAACGGCATTCATGGACGGCTGACTTGTCATGGAAGACATGGACTCAATGGCCAGATCCACGATATCCACACCTGCCTCGGCAGCCATCAGGACTGTGCTGACACCGTTTCCGGTGGAGTCATGTGTATGTAAGTGGAGCGGTATATGCAGCTCCTGTTTTAATGCAGTTACCAGTTCTTTGGCGGCACGTGGTTTTAACAGCGCAGCCATATCTTTGATGGCGATGGAATGACATCCCAGGGACTCCAGTTCCAGAGCCATTTTTACATAATAATCCAGTGTGTATTTTGTCTCTGTCGGGCTTGTGATATCGCCGGTGTAGCAGATGGTTCCCTCTACGATCTTGCCGGTCTTTAATGCCTCTTCAATCGGCATTTTCATATTTTCTACCCAGTTTAAACTGTCGAAAATACGGAAGACATCAATGCCGTGAGCAGCGGAAATCTTGATAAATTCCTGAACCACATTGTCCGGGTAGTTACTGTATCCGACGGCGTTGGAAGCGCGCAGCAGCATCTGGATCAGTGTGTTTGGCATACGTTTTCTTAAGAGTTCCAGACGTTTCCATGGAGACTCTTTCAGGAAACGGTAAGCGGTATCGTAAGTGGCACCACCCCATGCCTCTACGGAAAATGCATTCTGCATGTATGCGTTTGTGGCATAAGCCGCACCGCACAGATCCTTGCTTCTCATACGGGTTGCCATCAGAGACTGCTGGGCATCGCGCATGGTGGTATCTGTAACATATAATTTATCTTCTTTCAGGATTTTCTGCATGAAACCTTCTGCACCGAGTTTCAGGAACTCATCACGGGCACCGTATACCGGTTTGCTCTGATCCAGTTTCGGGAGTACGCGGTTTTCATAGTGCGGTTTCTGACCTTTCTGGGAGTTGACGATACGGTCACCGATAAATTCAATGATCTTGGTCGCGCGGTCCTGGCTCTGTGTGAGCTGGAACAGCTCCGGTGTCTCCTCGATGAAGGTTGTATAACATTTTCCGGCAACAAAGGTCGGATGATGCAGGACATTGATCAGGAACGGAATATTTGTCTTTACACCACGGATACGCATTTCCTGTAAGGTACGGATGGATTTGCGCACAGCACCTGCAAAGGTACGGTCGTGGGAGATTGCTTTTACCAGAAGGCTGTCATAATAAGGAGAGATGACAGCGCCTGTGTAGGCATTTCCGCCGTCCAGACGGATACCTTTTCCGGAACCGGAACGGTAAACGGTGATCTCGCCGGTATCCGGCATGAAGTTGTTTGCCGGGTCTTCTGTGGTGACACGGGTCTGGATGGAATAGCCGTCGCAGTGGATGTCTGCCTGGGATCTGATGTTGATTTCATCGGAATCCAGCGGATAGCCTTCTGCCACCAGGATCTGGGACTGAACCAGATCGATATTTGTAATTTCCTCGCTGACGGTATGCTCCACCTGGATACGAGGGTTCATTTCGATAAAATATGGATTGTTGTCTGCGTCAACCAGAAATTCCAGTGTGCCGGCATTGCGGTAGCCGACTGCTTTGGAGAGACGGATGGCAGAGTCAAAAATGATCTGACGGGTCTCGTCCGGGATAGAAAATGCCGGTGCATATTCTACTACTTTCTGATGACGGCGCTGTACGGAACAGTCACGGTCATACAGATGAACGACATTTCCGTAATTATCGCCTAAAATCTGTACTTCGATATGTTTTGGTGCACGCAGATATTTCTCGATGAAAATCTTGTCATCGCCGAATGCTTTTTTCGACTCGTTTTTTGCTTCGTTAAATTCTTTTTCCAGATCATCCATTGCGTTTACGATACGCATACCGCGTCCGCCGCCGCCGTTGGAAGCCTTCAGCATGATCGGAAAACCAACCTCTGCTGCGATTTTTGTCGCTGTATCAATATCTTTGATCGCATAATCAACACCCGGGATGATCGGTACCTGAGCATCGATGGCCATTTTTTTGGAAGAAATCTTGTCGCCCATTGCATTCATGATCTGACTGGAAGGTCCGATAAATACAATGCCGTTTCGCTCACAGGCATCTACAAAATCCGGATTCTCTGATAAAAATCCATAGCCCGGATGGATAGCGTCAACATTTGCTGCCAGTGCGATCTTGATGATGTTATCAATATCAAGATAGGCATCGATCGGGCCTTTTTCCGGATTCAGTGGATAAGATTCATCTGCTTTGGAACGGAAGAGTGCGTAACGGTCTTCCTTGGAATAAATGCTGACCGTCGTAATACCAAGCTCATTTAAGGCTCGGAATACACGGATGGCGATCTCGCCTCGATTTGCTACCAGAACTTTTTTAAATTTTCTGATCTGTACCTGATTGTTCATGCGTCATACTCCTTTTAATTAACTCTTTACATTTTTTAATGAAAAATTTTCCCCTTAGTGCCTTTGCCTGACACCATGTTTAAAAGTATATGGAAATTGAAAGAAAAATGCAAGAGAAAAAATATAAAAATTCAAAAAAATATAAAAAAAGCACTTGTTAAATAAATAACAAGATAAAAATGCAGGAAATGATTCTGAATAATTCAAAAATAAACGAAAAATCCTGCATAATGCAAGAAATACTGCAGGATGGTGACGTGATGATGTGCAGAATATGCATGGAATAAAAATGAAAATGCCAGAAAAATAGAAGCTTTTCTGGCAAAATCCATCTTGTATCAGACAATAATAAGCGGTTCCCGGTATTCACTCCGGCGTCGGATACCGGATCTGGTATAAAGGATCCGGTTGTACAGATCTGCCGCAGATATATCCAGATCCAGAAGGCGCTGTTGCGCCGGTGTCAGGGTCTGCCGTTCCCGGGCAATTTTCCGCAGCAGTGGAATCCGGCAGTGAAGCTGCAGTTCTTTCAGCAGCGGTGCGGATTCTTTTCGAAAACCGAGGATGCGGGCATAAGGTGCATAATGACAGGTTTTCATATCTGTCTGCGTTGCGGCATCCATCCCCAGGAGCGCATGCAGCAGAAACCGGCTGATGGCCGTGTAGGTCTGGTTTTTTGTTTTCATATCTGCTACAAAATCAGACCAACAGGTAAACTGTTCCAGGTGTTTTGTGATCCGCTGTTCCAGATCGGATACAGTTCCAACTATTGGAAGCGTTATATCTGTAGATCGAACTGCGCGGCGGTGAAGCTCATAGTACAGCAGATCAGAAAAATCATCTTCCTGCAGAAACTGATGGGTGTGATAGGCTTCTTTTAATATAGAACCTACCGATGCAGGAACCGTCCGTTCCAGTGTCTGTGTCAGCAGATCGATGTTTTCCGGTTCTGTGGACGAATGACTCAGATCCTGAAAAAAGAACCGGCGCAGGGCAGAGGCACTGGCCAGAGCAGTGTCCGTCTCCGTATCGTGATAGCCTGCACCGTTACGGGAAATGACACAGGGATGCAGGCGGGCATTGTTTTGCCGGATCGCTTTCTCGTATTCGATGGCGAGAATATTATTAGGGGAAGACAGCAGCCGTTCCAGTTGAGGAAGCTTTGCGGAAGCCACATGTGTCTGCTGCATACAGTGCAGAGCTGCCTGTGCCCGGGCAGACGGAAAACTGCAGCCGGATTTTAAGGCAAGATCCAGCTGTTCACGGAATGCAGGTGGTTCACAGGCAAAAAAATCCGCCAGCACGGCTAACAGATCCGCGTCGGATGGCTGCTCCAGTTCCGCTCCGAAACTGATCCAGGATACCACACCGAGGGCGTCCAGCAGGCAGACACCGCCTCTGGCGAAGGTTTCCGCACTGGAGACCGCAGCCGCGGCCGGAAGTTCGATGACCAGATCAATGCCGTTTTCCAGAGCCATTTTTGCCCGGTCATATTTGTTCAGCAGGGCCGGTGCACCGCGCTGGACAAAATCACCGCTCATGACGGCGATGCAGTAATCGGCGTCAGTCTGTCTGCGTGTTTCTTCTATATGAAATGCATGTCCGTTGTGAAATGGATTATATTCTGCAATGATTCCTGTTACATTCATGGTTCCTTTGCTCCTGCTGATGAAAATTTGTAAAACGTATATGAAAGAGCATAGCATGGATGATACAGAAAAACAAATAAATTTGCATGGAAATGCAGGTCACAGTTCACACGCGCCATTCGCAAAACGCCCTTCGGGCTTCTCCGCAGCTACGCTCCTATTTTTGCTCATAAAAAGGCGCTCCCTTCATCACTATGCATCCAGGTCATTCCTCATGCAAGCATGATCATTACCTGAATACATGTGATGAGTGAACTGTAACAGCTAAATATCATGTACGAATATAAATGCAACGGAAAAAACTTACAAAAAACCAGTTGGTAACCACTTGCGAAACAGAAAATTTGAGATATAATGGATAAGACAGGTATTTTGACGAAACGTCAAAGGAAAAATGAAGGGAGAACATAAATAATGAACGTATTAGTAATCAACTGTGGTAGTTCATCACTGAAATATCAGCTGATCAACTCTGATACAGAGGCTGTACTTGCAAAAGGACTTTGCGAGAGAATCGGCATTGACGGAAGACTTACATATCAGAAAGCAGGTCTTGACAAAGAAATCACAGAGGCTCCGATGCCTACACATAAAGAAGCTATCCAGCTTGTACTTGACGCTCTTGTAAATGAGAAAACAGGTGCGATCGCAAGCCTTGCAGAAGTAAATGCAGTAGGACACCGTATCGTACATGGTGGCGAGAAATTTGCTTCCTCCGCAGTTATCACACCAGAGATGCTTGCAGCAGTAGAAGAGTGCAACGATTTAGCACCGCTTCATAACCCGGCAAACCTGATCGGTATCCGTGCTTGCCAGGATCTGATGCCAGGTGTACCGATGGTAGGTGTATTCGATACCGCTTTCCATCAGACAATGCCGGAGAAGGCATACCTCTACGGACTTCCGTATGAGTATTATGAGAAATACAAAGTAAGAAGATACGGCTTCCATGGAACAAGCCACAGCTTCGTATCCAAACACGTTGCTGAGTTCCTTGGCAAAGACATCAATGATTCCAAGATCATCGTTGCTCACCTTGGAAACGGTGCTTCCATCAGTGCTGTATTAAACGGCAAATGCGTAGATACATCCATGGGTCTTACTCCACTGGAAGGTCTTGTGATGGGAACACGTTCCGGTGATATCGATCCGGCTATCATGGAGTTCATTGCAAAGAAAGAGAACCTTGATATCGCAGGTGTTATGAACGTATTAAACAAAAAATCCGGTGTACAGGGTATTTCCGGACTTTCCAGCGATTTCCGTGACCTTGAGGAAGGTATGGAAGCTGGCAACGAGCGTGCAGCAGCAGCCATCGAAGTATTCAGCTACCGTGTAGCAAAATACATCGGTTCTTATGTAGCAGCAATGAACGGTGTAGATGTGATCGCATTTACAGCAGGTATCGGTGAGAACGCTCCGCTGGTTCGTTCCAAAGTATTAGCATACCTTGGATACCTTGGAATTACAGTAGACGAGGAAGCAAACGGCAAGAGAGGCGATGATATCGTGATCTCCACACCGGATTCCAAAGTTACAGTTTGCGTAATCCCGACAAACGAAGAGCTTGCAATCGCAAGAGAGACAGTAGCATTAGTAAAATAGTTGTTATTGGGACAATGAATGTGTGATTGATAACAATTTGATAACAATTTATTACACAAAATACAAAAAATCTGTTGACAAGAAGTATAGTTCTGTGTATAATCTATTGAGTGTGATTCAGAACAATTCACTTAGATTCAGATAAATTGGAGGTGTAACGAAATGTCTATTTGTCCAAAAAATAAATCTTCCAAAGGTAGAAGAGATAGAAGAAGAGCAAACTGGAAAATGTCTGCTCCGACTTTAGTAAAATGCAGCAAATGTGGCGAACTTATGGTTCCACACAGAGTTTGCAAATCCTGTGGTTCTTACAATAAAAAAGAGATTATCGCAGTTGACTAATTAATTGTCAGAATATGTAATGAAATGAAGGAGTTGAGAGAAATCTCAGCTCCTTTTTTTCGTGCAAATAATTCATTTTTGATCTGATTTAGGTGATTCTTTAACCTATCGTATTATATTTGATCAAATAATCTCCATTAAATACAAGTTATGATTGCCAAAAAATAAACAATCCTGTAATATATATAAATAAAATTGTAAAAATAAGGAAGATGATCCAAAAACAGATAAAGGAATTTACATATATGAAAAAAGTGCGAACAAAAAGAAGGGCAAGACTCTGGTCTGCCATAGTGTTTCTGATTGTATTTCTTGCAACGAACGGCGGTATGCATGTTATGATACTGAACCGTGAAAATGAGGAGAAAATGAAGGCAGAGTATACCGCGGAAATTACCATAGGGCGAATTGAGGCTCAGTTAAATAAGCATCTGTCTAAAACAGAACTGATGAAACAGGTGATTGAATCGGGCGCTACTGTGAGTGATGAGCAGTTTTATCTGATGGCAGGATTTATGGAGCATGAGAGTGGTGCACTGGAAGGCATCGGTCTGGCACCGGATGGTATTCTGACGCAGTATTATGCAGGGGAACAGATTCCGGATATTACCGGAGCAGATTTGTTCGCAGATTCTAAATGTCGGGATAATGCGAATCTGGCAAAAGAGGCAAAAAAGTATGTGGTGGCAGGCGCTTTTGAAAAAAGAGATATCGAATCTTGAGTTCTTGTGCTTGATCCGATTTATGTGCAGCAAGAGTCCGGAGAAGAAACGTTCTGGGGTTTTTCAGTTATGCTGATCAATCGGCAGATATTGATGGAGGCGCTGGATCTGGAACGGTTGGAGGAGGCTTCCTACCATTACCAGATTTGGAAAGAAGATTCTGCCAGTGGCGAGCGCATTTTTATCACGCAGTGTAATAAAGCGATGCTGACAGATGCGGTGGAAGTGGAATGTCAGGCAGCGAATACGACATGGTATATGGATATTGCGCTGACAGATGGTTGGTTTTCCAGAATACAGACGGTACTTGTAACTTTGGTATGTTTTGCTTTTGCAGGCTTAGTCGCACAGGTGTATTATCAGGCGGAACTACGCCGTTATAAAGATCAGATTTGTGCAGAAAAAATCAAAGCATCGGCAGATGAAGCAAAAGCGGCGAATGCAGCAAAGACAAACTTCTTGTCCCGTATGAGCCATGATATTCGAACACCATTGAACGGAATTATCGGTTTGCTGGAAATTGATGGAAAACATTCGGATGACAAAGAGCTGATTCAGCAGAATCGTGGGAAAATGCTGGTGGCAGCAAATCATTTGTTGGAACTGATCAATGATGTACTCCAGATGAGCAAAATGGAAAGCGGCGAAACCGTGCTTTCTCATGAAATAATGGATATGAATGAACTTTCAAGAGAAATCCTTACGATTTTGGAACAACGGGCGGCAGAGCGTGGAATTGCACTGGTGTACGATAAAACTTCAGATAAAGCCGGATATCCGATCGCATACGGCAGCCCGCTACATCTGCGGCAGCTGTTTTTGAATATTTACGGAAACTGTATCAAATATAATAAACCAGGCGGAAATGTGTGTACCGAGTTTCGCTGCCTGGGAACTGTAAATGGAAAAGTTACATATAAATGGATCATTTCTGCTACCGGTATCGGAATGAGTCAGGAGTTTTTAGATCATATTTTTGAACCGTTTGCCCAGGAACATACCGATGCACGGAGCGTATACCACGGAACCGGTCTCGGAATGTCTATCGTAAAGGCACTGATTGATCGTATGGACGGCACGATAGAGGTACAAAGTAAAGAAGGAGAAGGTTCGACCTTTACATTGACGATTCCGTTTGAGATCGCAAGTGCAGAAGATATGGCACAGACGCAGACCGTGACAGAAGAAGCTGGAATCGCAGGACTGCATCTGCTTCTGGCAGAAGATAATGAATTGAATGCAGAAATCGCAGAAACACTATTCCGGGACGAAGGTGCAACGATCCTGCGGGTGTGTGATGGTCAGCAGGCAGTTGACACATTCAAAAATAATGTACCGGGAACCTTTGATGTGATTCTGATGGATATTATGATGCCGGTAATGGACGGCATTACAGCAACCAGAGAAATCCGAAGTCTCACCGACCGGCCGGATGCCAAGACGATACCGATCATTGCCATGACTGCAAATGCATTCGAGGAAGACGCGAAACAGTGTATGGAAGCAGGGATGAATGCACATCTGTCAAAGCCGCTGCAGATGAAGCAGGCGGTAAAGACAATACGGAAGTATTGTGGAAAATAGAATAGGAAATTGTGTAATTGGAAGATGCTGTGTGGTATGAAAAAAGATGCTGACAGCATCTTTTTTTGTAAAGTATAAAAATACAATTGTATATATAATTAGAATAGTGTACAATGAAATTATATTATTCATTAGAAAAAGACAGGCAATATAAAATAATAATGGAAAAATAAAAAAAGACCTCGTATTACGAAGCCTTTTGGATGCCGCACAATGCGGGCAATCGATGTCGGAATAATTCCTTATTTGCACTCACCTTGTAAGTTTGTATCAATAGAATAGCATAGGAGCGTGAGTCTGTCAATAAGAGCAGGAGGTAAAAATGGGATCAGAATTTACATATTATCTGGGATTAGATATGGGAACCGATTCTCTGGGATGGGCAGTGACCGATTCTTCGTATCATATATTAAGAGCAAAAGGAAAAGATTTGTGGGGCGTGCGATTATTTCCTGCTGCAGAGACTTCGGTGGAACGGAGGACTTATCGTGTGAGCAGGCGGCGCAGACAACGTGAAGTGGCACGAATTGGCGCATTAAAAGAATTGTTTGCAGATGAAATTGAAAAAGTTGATTCAGGATTTTTTGTCAGATTAGATGAAAGTAAATTCCATATGGAGGATCGGAGTGAAAGCAACAAACAGAAGTACGGCCTGTTTTCGGATAACTTATTTACTGATACGGAATATTATGCAAAATATCCGACGATTTTTCATTTGAGAAAAGAATTATTGGAGTCAGAAAAACCGCATGATGTGCGTCTGGTATATCTGGCATTGTTAAATATGTTCAAACACAGAGGACATTTCTTGAATAGTTCCCTTCAGATTGAAGGGGAAAATAGTAGTGTTGGTGAATCATATCATACATTTGTGGATACGTTGAATGATTCTGAACTGGAATTTCCAGAGCATGTATCAGAAGAACAGTTGAATGAGATTTTAAGAAGTAACGATTCCAGAAAGAGAAAAGTTGAAAAGCTGCTTGCTGAATTGAATATCAGTAAAAAGCAGAAACGGGAGTGTCAGTTTATCAATCTTATATGTGGTCTGAAAGGAAAACTGTCAGATTTGTTCCCAGATAAGGAATACGATGAAGAACAGAAAAAATTAGCGTTTTCTTTTCGAGATTCCGACTATGAAGAAAAGGAAAATACGATTCGGGAACTGTTGGATGAATCCGAAATGGATATGATTGATGCAGTAAAGGCAGTACATGACAGTGCTGTACTTTCTGGAATTATGAAAGATTATCCGTATTTATCTGTTGCGCGTGTTGCATCTTATGAAAAGCACAAACAGGATTTAGGTATACTGAAAGGTGTATTGAAGCGATATGATAAAAAAGCATACTTTGAAATGTTCCGTAATGAAAATATAAAAGAGGAAAGTTACAGCGCATACGTTGGCAGTGTAAATTATCATGGCATACACCGACGTGGACTGGGTAGCGGAAAACAGGAAGATTTTTATACGAAAGTCAAAAAAGTGTTGAAAGAGTTTCCACAGGATGATGAAGATGTCAAATATATCTTAGTTGAAATTGAAAATGAGCGTTTTTTACCGAAACAGCTGACAGCTTCTAATGGTGTTATTCCGAATCAGGTACATGCCAGGGAAATGAGCGCAATTTTAAAACAGGCAGAGCACTATTTGCCGTTTTTGAAAGAAAGAGATGATACCGGATTAAGTGTGTCTGAAAAAATATTACAATTGTTTATGTTTCAGATTCCATATTATGTAGGACCATTAGGACAGGAATATAAAGATAAAAAGGGATATAATGTCTGGGCGGAAAGAAAAGCACCGGGCAAAATTTATCCATGGAATTTTGAAGAAAAAATAGATGTAAAAAAGAGTGCAGAAAAATTTATCGGGCGCATGGTCAGACGCTGTACTTATTTATCCGGGGAACAGGCATTACCAAAACAGTCATTGTTATATGAAAAATTTCAGGTATTGAACGAATTGAATAATCTCCGTGTCCGAGGAGAAAAAATTTCAGTCTCTTTGAAGCAGGAGATCTACCATGAACTGTTTGAAGATGGTAAAAAAGTGTCAATGACCAGACTGACGAATTTCCTGCTGCGAAATGGCATTATTTCCAGTGATGAAAAAGACAGCTGCATTTCTGGCATAGATGGCGGATTTCATAATTCCTTATCTTCTATTGGAAAATTTAAGGGCGTATTTGGTGATACTGTATACACTGATGAACATCGAAAAATGATAGAAGATATTATATTCTGGGGAACCGTGTATGGTGATGGTAAAAAACTTCTGAAAGAAAAAGTGGAAGAGACATATGGAAATCAACTGACAGAAGTGCAAAAGAAACGGATTTTCGGTTTTAAATTTTCCGGTTGGGGAAGATTATCAAAAGAGTTTTTAACCATGGAAGGGGCTTCCAAAGAGGATGGAGAAATCAAAGGTCTTATTCAGGCAATGTGGGATACAAACTGTAATCTTGATGTTGTATAAATAAAGTTGACACCTTATTCTCAAAGAATTCATGTATAATAAAGAGAATAAGGAGGAACTCTCAATGTCACGTACCCAACGTAAATACGACCACGAATATAAGGTCCAGGCTGTCAAACTTGCCAGA
>JALESO010000033.1 GCA_022781925.1 Lachnospiraceae bacterium | reverse complement strand
AGCAGTTACAGTCACTGATTGAACATGCATTACACAAGTATCACCTCACCCCACCGGAAACCAATATTGCTAACTCAACCTCACCTGATACAAATGAAGCAAACAAATTAGTCGAATATGACAGTTGGAAACAGTATGCTGCTGCGATTCCATGCATCTCCGACACACAGATTCATGCCGCTGCAAGTATCATGGAAGCATGTATTTCCTCCATCCTGTACAAAAAACTGATTTCCATCGAAAAACAGCAATTTGAGCAGAACATCAACGCCTATATTCTGAATCACCTGACTGAAGATCTGTCCGTAGACCGCCTTTGCGAACACCTACATCTGAGCCGTCGCAAGCTCTACGAATACTCGGAAGAATTTTTGCATTGCAGCATCGCCAAATACATAAAAAAAATGCGCCTGCAGCATGCACAGACACTGTTGTCCGAAACCACTTTACCGGTTTCTGTTATTTCCGAACAATGTGGATTTTCCGACTATAACTATTTCTGCCGGATTTTCAAGCAGGAAAACGGCATGTCCGCGCGAAACTATCGTGCAATGCATCTTGTCTGACTTAATAATAAAAAGTATAATAAAAAAGTCACCGTGAATCATTTGACATACTCTGAAAGCAATGTTAATATGATTTTGTAAAGAATGTTTTTATAAAAAAGGTGCTACCGATGACGGTTCACCTGATTGATATTTGGTCAAAATAACCGCTTACTTTCTCAGGGTGAGGCGGTTATTTTTGTGTCTTGGAATCATGCTTTCCACGCACGTAACCAAGACTATAAAACGTCGCACACAGTGAAATCACTGCTATAAGGTCACCTATGGTTAGCATAAGCACAATCTCCTTTCCATGAGATTCCTCTTTCTCCTGAAAGAGCATAATTTTAAAATCTATGTAATCGGAGCTACTTTCTACCCTCCGCACAAAGCGAACCGCCATTCATACGCCATTATATGATAGCACCTGTATACATTTTAGCAAACAAACGTTCTCTTTTCAATCAATTTTTACTATATGTCATAACTCTCGCTTTGTGTCGTGGTAATTTCACATACTTTTTGTTATCGTTTTTCCTGAAAGGAGGCAAAACAACAACATGGATCAGAAAAAGATCGATCTTTTTTTAAAAGAACTCAGAAAAGAAAAAGAACTTACGCAAAGTCAACTTGCAGAACACCTCAACGTATCTGACCGAACCGTATCCCGCTGGGAAACCGGAACGAACTTACCAGATCTGTCTGTACTGGTTGAACTTGCAGATTTTTATGATGTTGATATCCGTGAAATCATCGACGGAGAAAGGAAAAGCGAGAACATGAATGTAGAAATGAAAGACACTTTAATGAAAGCGGCACAATATGCCACAGAAGACAAACATATGCAAATGAAAAAACTGACCGGATATATCCTGTCAGCATTCGGATGTTTCCTGATTTTATCCGGTTTTACTGTATTTCCAAGTGAAAGCGGCTGGGCGGCAAAATTTGCTATCCTTGGTGCCATTATCGTAACCATCGGGATCTTCCAGTTACTGAAAAAACGCAGATTACTGAAATCCATTGTTATCTTTATCGCAATCCTATTTGGCATGATCTGGCTGGACTTTGCCAGCGTGTGCTACATCCGACAGGCACCACGCTTCGCCTATTCCGTAGAATACAGTGATGAAACCGTCATTTACCATGCCCCGTTCTACTCCGTATACAAGTACGGCCGGGATACACTTGGCGAATACTATCAGGTTTATATTGGACCAGATAACTTATAAGTACACATATGCGGCTGGAGCCACTGTGTAAATGGAACAAAACTGGGAACAAAATCCAAGACAAGACGGTAGGGTGATTTTCGTTAACGAAGTGAGCATAGCCCGTCTCCGTGAGTGTGTCTGAGGCTGCTGATTTTGCAGCCGAGTTCGCGGGAGGAGGCGGAGATAAGCGGCGCAACGGAGGTAGAAAATCATCCGTGTCTGTCTGGATTTCTGTTCCCAGCTTTGTTCCTTACCACACCTAGTGGCGATATTTATTGGCTTCCTTCAGACGTGCCATCGCCCTTGCCAATGATGCCGTATTCCGATAATACTCCATCCGGCTCTTATGCTGCAG
>JALESO010000007.1 GCA_022781925.1 Lachnospiraceae bacterium | reverse complement strand
AGGTGATGTATATGCCAAAAAGGAAAAAATACCCAAAGATTCCTAATGGCTACTAACGGCTCCATCAAATATCTTGGCAAAGGGCGGCGCAATCCTTATGCAGTCCATCCACCTACCACGGAATTTACACTGGACGGTGTTCCAAAAACGCCAAAGGCACTCTGCTATGTCTCTGACTGGATGATTGGTTTTGCAGTGCTGACTGCATATAAAGCCGGTACTTATTACCCAGGATATGAAAAAACGCTGGCAGCAACCGCAGAAATTTCTGACAGCAAACTGATCCAATCTATCCTGGCAGACTACAATCTTACAAAAGCATCCGATGAGAAACTGGAAGCTGCCAAAAAGACTTTTTCTGATGTGTATGAGGAATTCTATCAGTGGAAGTATGAACGTGATCAGAGCCGGAAGTTATCTGAATCGTCAAAAAATTCCACCCGGGCTGCATATAAAAACTGTTCTGCCATACACGATAAAGTATTTGCTGATCTGCGCCATCAGGATCTGCAAAACATCATTGATTCCTGCCCGTTGAAACATGCCAGCAAAGAACTGCTTGTGTCTCTGATGCATCAGATGTACGCTTACGCTGAAATTTACGAATTGTGTGATAAAGATTACTCTGTACATGTGCGAATCAATACAGAGGACGATGACGAGCACGGAGTGCCGTTTACAGATGATGAGATGAAAATTCTCTGGGAAAATAAAGAAAATGATGTAATCCAGATGCTGCTGATCATGTGCTACAGCGGTTTTCGGATTACGGAATATTCCAAAATAACAATCAATCTGAAGGATAGAAGTTTTCATGGTGGCATCAAGACACGTTCCAGCAAGATTCGTACAGTACCGATCTATTCCGGAATTTATAATATGGTTGCAGATCGTTGCGAGAAATACGGAATCCAAAATATACTTGGCTGTCAAACGCAGAAGTTCCGGAAAGATATGAACGCTGCCCTGTCTGACCTTGGCATTGCCATTGCTCCAACAGGTGAAAAGCATACCCCGCATGACTGCCGGCATACTTTCTCTGCCTTATGTGAAAAATATGAAGTAAAGGAGAACGACCGGAAGCGAATGCTCGGCCACAGCTTTGGTGGAGATGTTACAAACGATGTCTACGGACACCGTACTCTGGAAGACCTCCGGAGTGAAATTGAGAAGATAAAGATTTGTTACTAACGTGTTACTAACCGTTTGCGTTTATTTGCATTTTTTCATGTTTATCCATAATCAAAAAGAAGTGCCACAACGCCCGTAAAATAAGGCTTTGTAGCACTTTTTCTTTGATTTATAAGAAGTGGCTGAAAATGCCGAAAATTAAGATACCCTTAAGATTTTACTTTTCAATAAATTTTACACCTCTGTCAGATAGGGAAATATCTCAATGCTGCGTTTCAGGATCCCTTTCATCTGTGCGATTGCAATGCCATAATTCGTAAACGGCACGCCCTGATCCACCGCGCATTTCATCCGGTATCTGACCTCCCGCTCATTGAGCATGCAGCCACCGCAGTGGATCACCAGCGCGTAAAGACTCAGATCCTCCGGGAATTCCGTGCCGGAGCTTGTCTCGATCACCAGTTCTTTACCAGTGTGCTGTTTTAACCAGCGTGGAATCTTCACGGTTCCGATGTCGTCACACTGCCGGTGATGGGTGCAGCCTTCCGAAATAAGGATCCGGTCTCCATCCTTTAAATGCTCGATAGCCTCCACGCCTTTTACCGCGGTATCCAGATAGCCCTTGTAGCGCGCCATCAGGATGGAAAAAGAAGTCAGTGGAATCTCCGACGGCACTTCTGCGGATACCTGCTCAAACGCCTGACTGTCGGTAATGACCATCGCCGGACGCTTGCCAAGCTGTGCCAACGTATCATGCAGCTCGGTCTCCTTCACCACGATTGCTGCTGCATCTGCCTCCAAGACATCCCGGATGGTCTGCTGCTGCGGCAGGATCAGACGTCCCTTCGGTGCGGCGGAATCGATAGGCACAACCAGTATCACGAAATCTCTAGGATTCAGCAGATCCCCCACGATCTTCAGCGTCATATCCTCCGTCGGTGCCAGTTTTCCAATGAATTCTTTCAGTTCATAAATGCCTGCTCCTGTGAGGGCACTGACATACTGTTCCTGTCCGGATTCCGTTCCGTTCTTTTCCTCCGGTGTTCCCTGCGCAGATGTATTTTTTTTCGCCTGCTTTGCTGTGTTCTTCGGACAGACTTTTGCTTTTTCCAAAAAGTCCTCCGGCAGCAGATCTGCCTTGTTATTTACAATGACATACGGAATCTCTTTTTCCTTAAAAATACGGATCAGTTCCTCATCACACTGCTTCTTCCCCTCTGTGGCATCCACCACCAGCACTGCGATATCCGTCTTGTTCAACACCTGCTTTGTCTTTCTGACACGCAGTTCTCCCAGTGCCCCTTCATCATCAAATCCCGGGGTGTCAATGATCACCACCGGTCCGATTGGCAGAAGCTCCATGGATTTGTAGACCGGATCCGTGGTGGTTCCCTTCGTGTCTGATACCACCGCCAGTTCCTGCCCGGTCACAGCATTTACCACGCTGGATTTTCCTGCATTTCTACGTCCGAAAAAACCGATATGTACGCGGTTGGCACTTGGTGTACTGTTTAATCCCATTTTTACACTCTCCTCTTCTATTTTCATAACTGTACGCCTGTTGCGAATGCATTTATTGTAACACTACACCTTTTTTCTGACAATAAAAAAGACCATATTTTAGGCTCCGGTACAAATCAGCTGATACATTTTACACTTATTATTTTCCCAAAATTACATACGCTTCTGTACATCCGGATCTTTAAATACAGGGGAGTTTCTGCTCCCCTGCTCCCTGCAAGAATCACATGCCATATTTTTTCACATGCATTCTGCCTTTATTTTATTTACTCTAATGCCTTTTTTGCATACTCCGTCGTCACCACATCCTGGTAATCCGGCCGCTTATCCAGCTGTCCTGCACTCTCCAGAATATCCAACAGCAGATTGAAACTGTCCTCCGAAAAAACCAGATCCTGCTTCCAGGTATCCTGTTCCTGATACCGACGGATGATCGTCGTAATCGTCTCCACATCCGTCTCTGTAAACTGCGGCTGGATGCTGGCGGCAATTTCCTCCGGTATGTGGCTATTGACATATTCCATACCTTTCTGCAAAGCATTCGTAAATGCCTGGATCACATCCGGATGTTTCTCCATGTAGCTTGCCTTTGCACTGAAAGCCGTGTACGGCACATAACCGGAATCCACGCCCAAAGATGCCACTACATAGCCGGCTTTTTCCTGCTCCAGCAATGTAGCACCCGGTTCAAACTCCACCGTATATTCTCCCTGACCGCCGGTGAAAGCCGCTCCCGTAGAACCAAAATCAATACTCTGATCGATGTTTACTTCTGACGGATCGATGCCATTCTGTTTTAAAATATATTCAAATACCATCTCAGGCATGCCACCTGCCCTGCCGCCGAGTACATCCTTGCCAATCAGATCCGACCATTCAAAATCCGTGATTTCTTCCCGTGCCACAAGGAAATTACCTGCCCGCTGGGTCAGCTGTGCAAAATTGACCACTGGATCTTTGCTGCCTTCATTGGCTGTATACACGGTAGTCTCCGGTCCCATAAACCCAATATCCGCTTCCCCGGAAAGCACTGCAGTCATAACTTTATCCGCGCCAAATCCCGTTACAAGATCCAGATCAATGCCCGCTTCCTCAAAATAACCTTCTTCTATTGCCACATACATCGGCGCATAAAAAATGGAATGTGCTACTTCATTCAACGTCACCTTCTGCAATACCGGGGCTTCGTCTTTTTCACCACTGTCTGTGCTTTCTGCTTCTACCGAACCGGTATCCGGTTCATCCAGATCCGGATTCTGACCACAGCCTGCCAGAAGCAAGCCTGCAGTCATAGCTGTACAGGTGAATACTGCAATTCCTCTTTTCAAAATCTTTCTCAAAACAACCTCCAAATACCATGATTTTCTCTTTCTTAATGTATGTGAGCGGTTTGTTTTGGTTCCTCAACGCAAAACAAAAGACTGTCGTTTCCTTGCAGAAGGATATAACGTTTTATATGATTTAGCTTGCAGCCCCTTTCGCACCTTGCTATACTTATTTTTATAAAACGAATGAATAAAATGAAATCGTTTTGGAATACCATTTTCTAAAACCGATTGATACAGGAGGACAAAGGTATGATTTATTTTCGCTCAGATTACAGTCAGGGGGCACATCCAAAAGTAATGGATGCTCTGGTAAAAACAAATCTCGAGCATTCCGACGGATATGGACTGGACGGGCACTGCGAGCATGCAGCCCGCATGATCCAGGATCTGATCGGCAATCACGACTGCCATGTGCATATGATGGTAGGCGGCACACCGTGTAATGTAACCACGATTGCAGCAAGTCTGAGACCCTATGAATCCGTGGTAAGTGTGCGTGGGGGACATGCTTATTTTCACGAAACCGGTGCCGTGGAAGGCACAGGACACCGCATCGTCACCATGGAAGGTGACAATGGAAAACTGACACCGGAGATGATCGATCAGGCTTGGGAAGAATACGAGGACGAGCACACACCACTTCCGAAACTTGCCTATATCTCACAGCCTACTGAGATCGGAACCATTTACAGTAAAGCTGAACTGACTGCCATTTCTGAAAAATGTAAAGAGCGCAACATGCTGCTTTATGTGGACGGAGCCAGACTTGGCTGCGCCCTGACCTGCCGCGACAACGACCTGACCATCCAGGAACTGGCAGCACTCTGCGATGCATTTTATATCGGTGGAACCAAAAACGGTGCCCTCTTCGGAGAAGCACTTGTCATCTTAAATGATACCATGAACGACCACTTCCGCTGGATGATCAAACGCCAGTGCGGACTGCTGGCAAAAGGCCGCCTCATTGGTGTGCAGTTTGAAGCACTGCTGGATGGCGGTATGGACAGTATTTACTTCTCCATGGCAGCCCATGCAAATGAAATGGCTTCACTTCTGCGTGATTCCCTGACAGAACTTGGTGTGCAGTTCTTCGGAAGTTCCCAGACAAACCAGATTTTCCCAATCCTTCCCTCTGCTGTTGTAAAAGAACTGGAAAAAGACTTCTTCTTTTACGAATGGGCACCGGAAAAAGACGGCATGATCCCGATCCGTCTGGTGACAGCCTGGGGCACAACCCGTGAAGATGTGGAAACATTTTTGCAGACTATCAAAAAGCTACTTTAGCAGACAATAGATACTATTTTTCAGGAGGACAATATTATGCGAATGATGCATGTAACGATCATGACAAAACAATTAAACGAATCCGTAAAATTTTATGAAGAGCAGGTGGGACTCACCATCCTCAGAGACATGCGTGACAACCCGGAGCACCAGATCGTGTTCATGAGTGACAAATCCGGCGGCACCTGTGTCGAACTTGTTGCAAACCCGACCGCAGCTTACTATGGCGGTGGCATTTCCATGGGATTTGAAGTCGAAGACATCGACAAAGAATATACAAAAAAAGAAGAACAGGGCTTTCATCCGGGACCAATGATCTCCCCGAATCCACATGCCCGTTTCTTCTTCGTAAAAGATCCGAACGGCGTAGATATCCAGTTCGTACAGGAAGATTAGTAAATAAAAAATCGTGAGATTTTTCCTGGCAGGCGCTTGTTAGCTGCCGGGACAAATCTCACGATTTTTTTAATTAATGGAATGCTTTCACTTTCACATCCCCGTTCTTTCTGGGGAAAAAGCACATTTTTAATGCGCAAACTGGCTGTTATACAGATTATAATAGAACCCTTTCTGTTCCAGCAATTCTTCATGATTTCCCTGTTCGATAATACTTCCATCCTTCATGACCAGGATCCGGTCTGCATTCTGAATCGTTGACAGACGGTGCGCCACGATAAAGCTGGTGCGCCCTTTCATCAGTTTTGCAAAGGCATCCTGGATCTTGATCTCCGTTCTCGTATCAATGGAAGAAGTTGCCTCATCCAGAATCAGCATCGGCGGCTGACACAGCATAACTCTCGCAATGGACAGCAGCTGTTTCTGTCCCTGGGAAAGGCTTCCGCCATCTTCTCCGATCACAGTATCATAGCCATCTGACAGACGTTTGATAAAACCATGTGCATGGCAGGCTTTTGCTGCTTCGATCACTTCTTCATCCGTCGCATCCGGGCGTCCCATGCGGATATTGTCACGGATCGTACTTGCCTGCAGCCAGGTATCCTGCAATACCATACCATAATTTTCCCGGAGACTGTGTCGTGTCACATTCCGGATATCCTGATCTTCCACGCACACAGAACCGTCATTGACATCATAAAAACGCATCAGCAGATTGATCAGTGTTGTTTTTCCACATCCGGTCGGACCTACGATGGCAATAGTCTGTCCTGGTTCCACCTTCAGGTTCAGATTCTCGATCAGCTTCTGCTCCGGCAGATAGGAAAAGTCCACATCCTTCAGATCTACTTTTCCTTCTACCTGATGCAGTACAACTGCATCCACCGCATCCGGGATCTCCACATCTTCTTCAATGAGTTCAAAAATACGTGCCGCACATGCCAGGGCATTCTGCAACTCCGTGATAACTCCGGAAATCTCATTAAACGGTTTCGTATACTGGTTGGCATAACTCAAAAAGCAGGAAAGTCCGCCGACAGACATACCGCCTGCAATGACGCAGAGCGCCCCTGCCAGAGCGACACCTGCATACACCAGACTGTTGACAAAACGAGTGCACGGATTCGTCAGGGAAGAGAAAAATGTCGCCCGCAGGGAACAGCTCTGCAGCCGCTCATTGATCTCATCAAACTGCTCCAGCGCTTCGTCCTCATGCGAAAATGCCTGTACGATCTTCTGATTTCCTACCATCTCGTCGATCAGCGCTGTCTGTTCTGCTCTGGTCTCCGACTGCAGCCGGAACATATCATAGGTCCGTTTTGCAATAAATCTCGCTACAAACAGGGAGATTGGTGTCAGACCGACTACCACCAGTGTAATAAGCGGATGGATCGTCAGCATAAAGATCAGCGTGCCGATGATGGTGACCACGCCGGTAAACAGCTGGGTAAATCCCATCAGCAGACCGTCTGCAAACTGATCTACATCCGCGATGACACGGCTGACGATCTCACCATAGGAATGTGCATCCAGATATTTTAACGGCAGTTTCTGGATTCTGGTAAATGCCTGATTTCGCACATCACGCACCACCTGATACGTTACTTTGTTGTTGATAGTGTTCATCACCCACTGCAGGATCGCAGTTACTGCTGCCAGAATGCCGATCTCCACCAGTAGTTTCAGGATATTGGCAAAATCAACATTTCCCCAGTCAATAATAAAATCGATGGCGCGTCCCACCAGAATCGGAATATATAAGGTCAGTGCCACAGTTACCGCCGCCAGCACGATGGATGCCAGCATCCAGAAACGGTAGGTTCCGATGTATTGCAGCACTTTTTTTAATGTGTTCATCTGTGATCCGGACTTTTTCACTCGTTCTCCCCCCTTTTATACTGTGAATCATAAATCTCTCTGTATACTTCACAGGTATCCATCAGTTCTTCGTGGGTACCGATACCAACCACTGCACCGTCATCCAGCACGACGATCTTGTCCGCATACTGAATGGAAGATGTTCGCTGGGAAACGATAAACAGCGTCGGTTTGTGTTCCATAGAGCCAATGGCCATACGAAGTGCCGCATCTGTCGCAAAATCCAGTGCGGAGGAACTGTCGTCCAGGATCAGGATCTCCGGCTGTTTTACCAGGGCACGGGCAATGGTCAGACGCTGCCGCTGTCCACCGGAAAAGTTCTTGCCGCCCTGTTCCACTTCTGTATCCAGACCTTTTTCTTTCTTTAATACGACATCTTTTGCCTGAGCGATCTCAAGTGCCGCGAAGATTTCTTCCTCCGTGGCATCCGGTTTGCCCCACTGCATATTGGAGCGGATGGTTCCGGCAAATAATACGGCTTTCTGCGGAACGACACCGATCTTATCTCTCAGCTCGGTCAGTCCATATGCACAGACATTTTTCCCATCCACATACACTGCACCGGAACTGCAGTCATAAAACCGCGGAATCAGATTTACCAGAGAGGATTTTCCGGAACCGGTTCCACCGATGATACCGATAGTCTCTCCTGGACGGACCTTCAGTGAGATGTCACTGACAGCCTCCTGTGCCGCATCCGGATAGCAGATTCCCGCATGATCAAATACCACGCTGTATTCTGACTCGTTTTCCTTCTCTGCTTTTTCTTCATCACCATTTTTCACAGCAGATGCGCTTTCTGCGTCATCCTTAGTTCCATCTTTGATGGACGGCTCCACTTCCAGTACCGACTGGATACGGTTTCCGCAGGCCACGGATTTTGTGATGTTGATGATCAGGTTTGCAAGCTTGATCAGCTCCGTCAGGATCTGTGACATGTAATTGTACAATGCAACGACTGCACCCTGAGTGATGATACCCATGTCAACGCGGATGGCTCCGATCCAGATCAGTGCAATGATCGCCACATTGATGATCACATAAGTCAATGGATTCAGCAGCGCGGAGATACGTCCCACAAATTTCTGCGTATCCGTCAGTGTCTGGTTCTGTTTCTGAAATTCTGCTTCCTGCTCCTCTTCTTTGCAGAACGCACGCAGGACACGGACACCAGTCAGATTTTCTCTTGTGAGCCCAAGCACTTTATCCAGACGGTTCTGCACCTTCCGGTACAGGGGAATACATGCCAGCATGACACCGAATACAACCACCGCCAGTGCCGGGATACCCACTGCAAATACCAGTGCCGCTTTTACATCAATGGTGAATGCCATGACCATGGCTCCGATGACGACAAACGGAGAACGCAGCAGCAACCGCAATGTCAGGTTCATTCCATTCTGCACCTGGTTCATATCACTGGTCATACGGGTGATCAATGTAGATGTTCCCTGTGTATCCAGTTCCGCATAGGACAGTTTCTGGATATGGGCAAACAGTACGTGACGGATCTTCGTCACAAATCCAACCGCCGCCTTTGCCGCAAAATACTGGGCTGTAATAGAAAATGCCAGGCCAATGATTCCAAGCAAAACAAGAACGAGGCACATCTTTACGACGTAGCCCCGGTCCTGATTGCCGATACCGGTATCAATGATGGCTGCCACTACCAGAGGCACGAATAATTCCAACGTAGCCTCCAGTAATTTAAACAGCGGTCCCAATACCGACTCTTTTTTATAATCTTTCAAATAACAAAGTAATTTTTTCATAATTTCTTATGTTTCTCCCACTCTTTTTTGTACTGATATAGATTCTACCTTTGCATCAGTTATTGACACCATGATGTACCGGAATCGTATCTTTGGAAATCGGATAGAAGGAATATCCGTTATTCTTTCCGTAGGTAATGATACTCTGCAGTGCATCCGCTGAGGTCTGTTTTGCAGATGTATCATGCATCAGCACCACATTGTTGCGGTTATGCTTGAATCCGCCGGTAACATTTCCGATGATCAGATTGACCGGACGGTTATTTCCTTCCGCATCACCGGAAGATACGTTCCAGTCCATATACATCAGACCGCTGTCGGTAACCGCCTGTACCAGCTGGGACATTACACCCACACAGTATTTTTTGCTGACCGTATTGGAACTTCCACCCGGAAACCGGATCACATAGGCATCATATCCGGTATCCTCCTTCAGCTTGTTTTTCAGCTTATTGATATTTTCCATAAAAGCATCTGCGGATGTGTAGATCTGGCTGTAATTATGGGAATAACCATGGATGCCGATGGTGTGTCCCTCGTCGATCATCCGCTTGATGATCGGCAGCTTATCCTCATCATAATCACAGATAAAAAAGGTCGCTTTGATATCATTCGCCTTCAGCGTATCCAGGATCCGGACCGTCACATCAGAACTCGGACCATCATCAAAGGTCAGATAAATGGAATCGCCCGGATTGGTCTCTACTTCCTCTACCTTCACCGTCCGGCTTGCCTGGGATACATTTCCACTGGAATCCGTCGCCGTATAAGTCACAGTGTAGGTACCCGGCCGGTAGACATCCACATAACCGCTCTTTACCAGATTGGCTGTGAGATCACCATCCCGGTCATCCACTGCTGTCGCGCCTGCATCTTCGTATTTCTCCAGTTCATTGATTGTCACAGAAGCCTCACCATTTAAGGTGATCACCGGTGCTGATGTATCCTGCAGGATCACCTGCCGGTCTGCCGAACCGGTATTATCATGACTGTCCGTCACTTCATAATGCACCTTCATCGTATAATCATTTACTTTTTCTACTGAGGTCTTGATGTTCTTTGACACATCACCGTCGCAGCCGTCCTGTGCGGTCGCCCCGGCTTCCTGATATTCCTCAAAACTGTTCACGATCACGGTAGTATCCCCGTTTAACGTAATCACCGGAGCTGCATGGTCGATCACCTTTACAATCCGTTCTCTGGATACTTTCCTCTTCTTATATTTCAACTGATACTCCACATGGTAAGTACCGAGTTTTGTCGTATCCACATTGCTGGTGGCCACTATCAGGTCACTGATATCTTCGTCTTTTGCGGTGGCTTTTACACCCGGGTCCACAAACTCACTGCCACATTCCACCTGCATTTCTTCATCACCGTTCAGGGTGATGATCGGGCTGGCACCCACCAGCGGACTGATCGCCATTATAAAAATACAAAGCCCGATCAGCACCAGCACCGCTGCACCCATCAGGCGTTTTTCTTTTTCATTTTGAAAAATCCTGTTAATAATCTCCTTTATTTTATCCATTCTCAATTTCCCTTAGTGTCTCCTTTTATCTATATGCATCAAACGGGCTTTCATGCACCCACTGACTATCATAGCACAGATTTCGGGAAAAAACCTTTAAGTTTATGTTAATTTTTCTGACACTAACTGGGAACATTCACATTTCCTTCCACCTCCTGCTTTTCCTGTTATTTTATTGTCATTTACTGTACCGTAAAATTCAGATACTGCTGTGCGTCCTGCACAAACGTTTCCTGACTCACCGCTCCGCCCAGCAGTTTTCTGGTCAGATTGCGCCAGTTGTCACCATCTTCTTTGTCCAGCACTGCATACCACAGTGGTGTATAGTGAACCGCCTGATCCAGCTGTTCATGGAACTGCTGTACCGCCAGCGCCCCCTTGGCCGGAGCCTGAAGACCACTGTTTTTTACAAAATCCACATAATCGTACTGCGTCACATTGCGCTCGTTCACCCTTCTGGCAAATTCCAGACAGAGCTGCGCCGCCTCATCCGGATAATTCGTATCAGAACTGATACAAAGTCCCGGTGTCAGTGTATGGTTGATATCCACCATATATTCTGCATAAGTGGCATCATAGGCGGCATTGCAGCTTGGAAACTGTTCCATGCTGAGGGCGTCTGCCCCCATCTCATCCAACAGATGGTATACGATGGTGGACTGATGCGGGAAAAGTACCGCTTTTCCGTCCGCAAAATCCTGTACCGCCTCCACTTCCCCGATTTCCAGGAATTTTTCAGGAAAAGCATTCATATCTTTTAACTGCATCAGTTTTGCCGCCGCATCCGAAAATACCGGATCCGAAAAATCCATCTCTCCGGAAGCCAGTTTTTCCTGGGCATATGGATCAATGCGGTTTACGATCATCGTATACAGCAGTTCACCCAGCCAGCTGTCCTTGTCTCCCAGTTCAATGGCTGCATATTCTGTTCCGTGTGCTTCATTATAATCATTTACCTGCTGCACCAGTGTCACCAGTTCTTCCCAGGTATGCGGAACCGTCAGCCCCATCTCCTGCATCAGATCCTGATTGCAATAAGTCACAGCGTATGCCTCCACCAGGCAGGGAATAATATAATTGTGCCCGTCCTCATAGGGCATCACATAGGAATCTGCAAACTTCGTCTCCGATGCTTCCAGATATTTCTCCACCGGCAGACACGCATTGGCGTCAAACAGAAAATTCGGGTAATTGCCACCCCACACGGCAAATACATCCGGCAGTTCGTCACACACCAGGGCAATCTTCAGCTTATCCTTGATCTGCTCCGTGGAATAGGTCTTCAGTTCAATGTCATAGCCGTATTCTTCCGCCAGTTCTTCCCACAGATCCACATAATAAGTGCCCGGTGTATTTTCATCAAAAAATGCCCAGACGGACAGGGAGACCTTTTCCCCGGAATCTGTCTGATTTTTTGTATCTTCCGTCGTATTTTTCTGTGCCGCATTTCCACAGCCACCGCACAGCAGAAGTGCCCCCAGCAAAACTGCCAGCATCAGGGATGTGATCCGCTTTCCTACTGTTTCTTTTTTCTTTTTAATTCTGAATTTCTTCATGCCAGTTCCTTTTTCATAGATCTTTTTATCTGTTTATTACTTTAAGAATGCCATCGACATTCCTGTCATAATCTGCTTTTATCTGCTTTCATTTTACCTATTTTCCCACGGGAAAGCCATCCCCGTCAAGTTCCGATTATGATTTAAACTCATACTTAGCCTGTAAAAAGCTCGCCTGCGAGAGGTACTTCTTGAGTTTTGTTCATAAAAATGCATTGACAACTGAAAAAACTCCAAACAACTTTCATTGCCTGGAGTCATTTTTTTCAGATTGTTTTGCTTAACTATTTTTAACTATATGATTAGATTGTTTTTACAGAAGTTTTTGTTTCCTCAGCACCTTTTGCTTCCTGCTCAGCGATCCAGTCTGCATTGTATTTGTGATCTTTTACAAATGCAATGATCAGGATTACATTAACCAGAGCCAGACATGCATCGATGGCATATGCATAACGGATGTTTCCGCCTGTCATGTTCATAACGGCGCCGTTGATTGCAAAGGTCAGAGCTGTAATGATACCCTGAATTGGGAACAGTACAGAGTTTACTTTGTCAAAACCTTTTCTTCCGAATACAGAAGCCGGAAGAGAAGTTGTGAAGTTGGCACTTCCGCCGATACCGATACCGATCATAACGATGGAAATCCAGAAACCTGCCATAGTATTTGTGAAATTGAATAATAATGCGCATGCATACCAGCATCCAAATACGACCATTGCTTTCTTTGTTCCAAGTTTCTGATCCAGTACACCGATCAGGAAAGATCCGATCACACCTACGATGGCGCAGGCAGACATAATACTTGCAGCTACGGTAACAGAAAATCCGAATCCGTTTGTGGTACGGTTGATCATCTGTGACATGGTTCCTACGGAGCAGATCTGGAAGACACCGGTTACCAGTGCAACGATCCATACCTGATCGCATTTTAATAATTTTCCAACAGTCCAGCCGCCGTCTTTATCGCCTTCCGCGTCATCTGAACTATCATAGAATTCATCATATACTTCTTTGGATACATGATCCGGATAATAGCCACGCTCAAATGGAGTATCACGAACAAATAAGATTCCGACGATACCAAGGATGATACATCCGATGGAAATCGGGTAGCATGCACGGGTTACGCCAAATCTTCCAACCAAAAACAGGATCAGCGGTACATAGATTGCTGTTGCAAGGTTGTGACCCATGGTTGTATAACCCATAACGATTCCTTTTTTCTTCGGGAACCAGTTTGCAACCAGAACACCGCCACACAGATAACCTGCTGACATGATGGTTCCACATGTGATGGCCATCATAATAGTATAAACAACCGGGTTCGGGGCATTCAGCACACCGATATAAGTGATACCTGCGATGATGCAGTTGATACCGGACATATATCTGGAACCGATCTTGCGGTTTAAGATACCGATCACGATAAACAGTGCAACGCCGATGATTCCGGCAATGGAGTTACAAGTGGAAATCGTTCCTGCCATCTTGACACTTCCAAGCATATGCTCTGCAATATTTCCTGCGATATTGTTACTGCCGTCGTTGATCATTCCCACATAAAACCAGAACATCAGCATCATGTAAATGATGTGGAACCAGCCATGTGCACCAAACGCAACCACTGAATTTTGATTGTCTTTTTTCTTCATGATTCAATTTTCCTCCCAATATAAATACTTTACCTGCACGGAAAACCCTAACTCATCCGTGCTCTTCAAACCTTCTTTATTGTATCGGAAACGCAATTTGAAAATATGAAGAAAATTGCGTTTTTTATTGACTATATTTGGGAAATATAGATTTTCTTTGTCTTATCGCATTTTTCTGTTAAAATGATATCGAAGAAATTTTTCATTTCTGTGAATTTGAAACAGAATTTTTAAATTATGAAGCATCTGTCTGTTTTTTATCCGGACAGAATTCATATAAATATTGAGGTATATCCATGGAAAAAATAGCGAAAACAATACATAAAACCAATGAGCAGAGTTTCCGGCGACGGCTGCTGCTGTCCATTTTCCGGATTGCTGCACCGGTGACCGCCATCGTCTGTGCCGTCTCCGTTATTATGCTGACGCTGAACTACCGGCAGACCGTCATCAACTCACAGGCTGCCGCCACAGAAAAAGTCCGCAGTGACATTGCACACATTATTGACAACACTCAGACATTGTCCCAGGATATGATCTTTAACAGTGAGATCCAGAAGATCCTTGCCAGCAGTACCGCCGGTGAGCAGTTTCCGCAAAATGCGGACGTTGCCTACCATGTCAACGGCTTCATCGCAAACCGGGATTACATCAACTGTGTGATCCTCACCGGTAACAACCAGACACTGTACTCCACAGAAAAAGCATTTACCAATATTTCTGACTATGACACGATCATCCATTCCACATGGCTGGAACAGTTACAAAACAGTCAGAAACCTTATCTGTGGTTCGTGGATCCGGATTACACCCCGGTGTCTGATGATCCGACAGGTTCTGACACATCCGATTCGCAGACTTCCGGAGCAAATTTTTTTCGCACCTCTTCAAACGCACCGCAGCATATCATGATGGCACGGCCGGTATACAGTATGTCGGACTACACGACCCGTCTCGGCTATCTCATGCTGTATCTGGATGACAGTTACATCCGGGAACTGATGGGGGAATTCGATTTCGGTCACACGACAAACACCTGGCTGGTAAACAGCGACGGAACCGCTATTTTACAAAACAAAGCCTCTGCTGACTATTCTTATTTATTAGAAGAACTCTCTCCCCAGGAACAGGGCACTATCCTGTCTTCCCACGGGAAACGGTTTGTCCTGAATATCCGGCCGGTCACAGACAACGGATGGTACCTGTATACCGCCACACCTTTCCGGGAAGTGTCGGAACCGCTGATCATCTTTGTTCTTCAGGCTATTTTGCTGGGAGCAGCCCTGACTGCTATCCTGTTTTTCCTGGCACTGCGGACCGCATCCTCCCTGTCAGATCCGATCATCCGGCTGGCGCACACCATGGACCATTACCGCAGCGATATGAAGCCGATGGTCTTTCCGGGACGGACACCGGTTCTGAATACGGATCCTGCCGGTTCACCCAGGTTTGCGCCTGATACCACAAACACAGCGGCGACAAGTGCTTCGGATGTTTCTTCCGTGTCCGCTTCCCATGCACAGCCAGCGGCTCTGGAAGATCTTTCCTTTGAAGGACAGCCGGATGAAATCGTCCAGATCTACCGCTCCTACCAGCAGATGGTCAACCGTATGGACACCCTGATTCGGGAGAACTTTGTGAAAAATCTGGAGAAAAAAGACGCGGAGCTTGCCCTGCTGCAAAGCCAGATCAACCCGCATTTTCTGTACAATACGCTGGATTCCATCAACTGGCTGGCCATCGCCAACGATCAGGACGAGATCAGTGAGATGGTCACCGCCCTGTCCGATATGTTCCGGCTCAGCCTGACCAAAAGCCACAGTTCCTACATCCAGGTGGCACAGGAAATGGAATACGTCCGCAGTTATCTGGTCTTACAGCAGTTCCGCTATCAGGACTGCCTGAACGTGTCCATCACGATTCCGGATACCGTAGCAGAGCTCTATATCCCACGGTTTACCCTGCAGCCGCTGGTGGAAAATGCTATCAAACACGGCATGATCTCCCCGGATGATCCATTTTCCATTGATCTGGAGATTTTCATCCGGGATGATGCGCTGCATATCTGGATTGGAAATGACGGCACCCACATCTGTCTGGAACGAATGAAAGAATTATTGGATTTTGATGCATCCCGTCAGGAACTGCTGGATTTTGACCAGAAGAGCTACGGTGTACAGAATATCCAGCGCAGGATTCAGATTCTCTGCGGCATCTCCTATGGACTCTCCTACGAGATCCAGGATGACCGCACCTGGTGTGACCTGAAGCTTCCGGTCCTGGAGCATGATCCATCGGAGAAAAATGATTAAACTAAAACGGACGGCCGTTCGCATTTTTACAACAAAAAAGCACTCACACGGAGAATTACTCATTTTCTGAGTTTTCCCTCCTGTGGGTGCTTTTTCTTATTTCTTATTTCTTATTTCCGACTTTTTTTCGGAACTCCGAAAGTGTCTCGCCTGTATTCCGTTTGAAAATCTGTGAAAAATAGGTATAGTCGTTGTAGCCGACTTCCACGGAAATCTCATACATCTTCATATCCGTATGGGTCAGCAATTCTTTTGCCTTCTCGATACGCAGATTGGTCATGTACTGAAGGATCGTCACCTTCTGCTCCTTTTTGAACACATCGCACAGATAACTTTTGTTCACATTGATATGCTCCGCCACATCCGTCAGGGAAATATTTTCATTATAATGTCTGCGGATATAGTACAGAGCATCCCGCACGATCTTCGTGGGAGACTGCTCGCCTTCCTTCGCCAGCACACCGGGACGCTGCCCTACCTTTGCAAGCTGTACCGAAGAAACGGCATGTTTCACTTCCTCTTCCCCGACAAGCCCTCTGGCATACCCGTCCAGCACCTGATAATAGGCTGCCTGTCCGATCTTTGCTTCCAGACGTTCATACATCCGATGCAGCATATCGCCAAAATCCGCTTTTTTAATTGGTTTTAACAGATAATCACTGACTCCGATCTGCATGGCAGTCTGCGCATAGGAAAAATCACGGTATCCGGACAGGATCACGATCTCGCTCTCTGGCAGGATCTCCTTGGCTCTTCTTGCAAACTCCAGACCATCCATCTGAGGCATCCGCACATCGGTAATGATCAGATGCGGGCGCAGATCCGGCAATGCATCCAACGCTTTCAGAGAGTTCACAAAGGCTCCCTTGATCACAAATCCAAAGTCTTCCTTCTGACAAAGCTTCTGGATTCCCTGTAATACGATTTTTTCATCATCCAATATCACCATTGAATACATACCGTCACATCCTCGTTAACCAGTTCTGCTTTTCCGCGTTTCTATAATCCGGCAAAAAACAACTCGTAGAAATCATCTTCGCCCTCCAGCATCGGAGAATTTTCGCCTCCGCCATTGGTACTGCGCTTCATGGTCGCATAGAATTCCTCACCTGCCAGAACCAGTTCCATTTCATAGATCGGATATCCATTCTCCTGACATTTCCTGCAAAAAGCAGTCAACGGCTGCTGATCTTTCTTTGTATCCAGAAGTTCCTGCCGCAAGTTTTCATCATGTAACGCTTTCTGTTTCAGTTCGTCTAACATCTCCGGGATTTCCATACGTCATCTCTTCTTTCTGTAATTTCAAATCAAACACACATGAGATCTGATGATGAATTCTGATCAGCATAAACAGACATATATTTCTCAAGATTTTTGCACATCACCAGCACATAGTTCCTCGCATTTCCTGTTAATCAGCCATTCAGATCTTTCAGGCTCTGGAACAGTTCAATATCAGACTGCTGTACACGCATATTTGTCGTCATCGGTTCCTCTCCCGGTCTGGTCACGGTAATCTCGATCACGGTACCTTCCTGCACCCCACCGGTTAATACATTGCGGAAAAATGCCGCAAATTTCGGATGGTTGCTCACAAACTGATTTTTTGCTTTCATTACTTTCATAGCTGCTGCCGGGTTTATCATACTCTGTTTCCTTCTTTCTTCTTTTACTTCAAATCCTATCATTTTCCCCTGGAAAAGTCAATTTTCTCAACGTGATATTCTGCCCCGTCCACTTCCATCACCGCCATGGTGACAGCACCGCCAAACCGCGGATATCCGCAGCTTCCAGGATTCAGCCAGAGCAGGTCTTTCCCCTGCTCTTCAAAATATTTATGGGTATGGCCAAATACCGCCACATCTGCCCCTTCTGTCTGTCCGGTCAGATGCCTCCGTTCATGCGCCATCACAAAGGAAACATCCTCGATTTGAAATTTCAAAACCTTTGCGATTCCCCGCGCCCAGTCTCCGTCATTGTTTCCACGCACCACATACAGATTTCCCAGAAAACGAATCTGATCCAGCAGAGATTCCTTCGTCACATCCCCCGCATGCAGGATACAGTCACAGCCTTTCAGAATTTCCAGTACCTCCGGCCGCAGAAGGTTGTGCGTATCTGATATAATTCCAATCCTTTTTGCCATACGATCACGCTCCCAGTTCTTCTCTCAGCTTCCATTCAATAACGACAAACGATCATAGCTATCGTTCTGCCTGCTCTTTATGCTGACACAGCAGATGAAGCCATCCTTTTATTAAACTTCCGGTAAAACAGATATCCTGCCAGTGTCGTGAGGGAATCCGTCACCGGGAAGGTCAGCCAGAACCAGTCCAGTCCGAATCTGGAAAACAGATATGCCAGCGGGATAAACAGAAATACTGTCCGGATGATCGTCAGGATCGAGCTTTTCACCGCATGTCCCAGTGCCTGAAAAAATACCGGGAACGTCAGGGAGCTTACCAGCGGGATAAAACTGATTCCGATAAACCGGAAGGCCACGACTCCGATCCGGATAACTTCCGGATCATGGGAAAATACATGCAGCATCGGTCCCGGAATCGTCTCAAATAACACAACTCCGATCATCATCAGGGCAATACCGAATCCGATAGCCACCTTCAGCGTCTTTTTGCACCGCTCGTATTTTCCGGCGGCAAAATTGTAACTTACCACCGGCACGATACAGGTCTGCATTGCCCCCAGCGGAATAAAGAAAAATGCCTGCCATTTATAATATAATCCCAGTACCGTCACCGCCTGATCCGAGAAGGTCGCAAGGATCAGATTCAGTCCAAATATGTAAAACGTGTAGGCCGACTGCATCAGAATGTTGGGGATTCCAAGCTTGTAGATCCGTTTGATCTGATGTGGGAATACCACAAGTTTTGGTATTTTCCGGCAGCCGCCCTTCATAACGATGACTGCTGCCGCAATCTGTCCCACCACGGTGGCGGTGGCAGCTCCTGCGATTCCCATTTTCGGCAGACCGCATAATCCGAAGATCAGAAACGGATCCAGTGCAATATTCACCACAGCGCCAATGATCTGTGCGATCATCGGTGTCCGCATGTTGCCCTCTGCCTGATGCACCTTTGTCCACACACTCTCCAGAAACAATCCGATACTGAGGACGCAGACGATTCGGCCGTAGCTGACCACCATGGCAATGACTTCCTCGGAAGAGGTATTCATTCTCGCATATGCCGGCATCATCAGGAAGCAAACCACTGCAAAAAGTGCCCACATGATAAGCGCCAGCGGTGTACCGATTCCTGCGGTATCATCCGAGCGTTTCTTTTTGCCGATTCCCAGATTGTACGCCATCTCCGTGTTGATACCAACGCCCGTGCCAACCGCCAGTGCGATCATCAGCAGCTGGATCGGATAAATGATCGACAGCGCAGTCAGACCGCTCTCGGAATAGCGGCCGACAAAGAAACTGTCCACCACATTATATAATGCCTGTATCAGCTGAGCCAGCATCACAGGCGGTGCCATTTTCAATAAAATCTTCGATATTTTTTCTGTACCAAAAAAATCGTTGTTCAAACTATCCCCTCACATTTCTATCCTTATCCCGTACTATTTCAAAAGATGCCCTTTCCAGTCTTATATTTTTTATACTTTCACATTCCGGTCATCTCTCATATTCCTCTAGCATGATAGTATATTTCCGTGAGAAAATCCAGCACAATTTTTTCTGAGAAAATCCACAGTATTTCCTTTCCGGACGATTCCCTTTCCGGCTAGTCACCGTTCCGTTATGCGACCATTTTCCAGATCCAGTAGATCAGCCCCAGCAGCCAGCTGGTAAAAATGCCATACAGTATGACCGGGCCACCGATGGAAAAGATCTGGCTGCCGATACCAAACACCTGTCCCTCTTTTTTAAACTCAATGGCAGGTGCCGCCACACCGTTTGCAAATCCCGTAATCGGGACCAGTGCGCCCGCGCCGCCGAATTTTGCAATGGTGGGATAAATATTCAGTCCGGTAAGGATCACACTGATCAGCACCAGGATCAGGCTGGTCCATTTTCCTGCCGTCATCTGATCCAGTCCTCTGGACATGGCCAGATTCATAACGCCCTGACCGATGCAGCAGATGATGCCGCCCACCAGAAACGCTTTCAGCATATTTAAGGGCAGACTGTAAGACGGAGTCACCTGGCTGACATAAGCGTCATAGGCGTTTTTTCGTGCCTCTTTCTCTTCCTCAGTTCTGGCATTCTCCTGTCCGGAAATCTCCCGGATCAGCTCCTCCCGGGATGTATTCTTATATTCTGCCTTCGTCTTCTTCCGATTTTTCTGTTCCATGTTTTGCCCCATGTTGTTTCACACCCTTTCTTCGCTCACCTTTTTTCGTGCTTCCTCTGCCATTTTTTTCTCTTCCATTCCTCTCACAGGCTGCCAGCTAACCATACGATCACAATTTCTTCTAACCCATGATTTTTCTTTCATCTTGCAACCCAGAAAAAATAGACCAGACCACCTGCGGTTTTTCCCAGTGCAAAGGATGTGATCAGAATCCCCAGACCGGTTTTGAGTCTCATCCTGCGAAACAGCACCGGAAATACGTTCAGCACCTCCGCCAATGCCACGGACAGACAGCCTAAAAACACACCGGATGCCAGTCCGTATACCACCAGGAACCATGCCCCCACCGGAAATGGAAAATCCGGGAAAATGGCCAGCACACAGCCAAAGATTCCTCCGGCGATCAGTCCGTTTTCCAGTGCAGGCACATAAGCCGCCACACTGGTTTTCCCCGCCATGCGCGGTACCATGCCAAGACTTGCAACAAGCGCAAACACTCCTGCTGCCACACCGATGCCGCACAGCAGTCCCAACGCTCCCAGCACGATCTGATACCCAACCATCGTTCCGCCCTCCCTTCGCTCTGATGCAGACACGATTTCATCCCATTCCATTTCTGCTTTATCCGTACAGAAATGCCTATTGCTGTCCCTTATTCTTCGTATTCTCCATACTTTTGCCTTTCCGGCTGCTTGTTTCGATATACGTGGTGTCCACATCCTGCTCATACTTGCGCATCGCCACCTGGATCGGTGTCGGATCGTCTGTGATCTTCTTCGTTCCGATGTGATTATAGAAAATCATGATTCCGATGGCCAGTCCGATACAGAAACAGATCTCCAGCGCTCCCACTCCGTCGGACATCTGCCCCGTCACCCTTGTATACAGGGCATCAAACACCTTGCTAACAGAGACATCTTCGATAAAGGTCATAATGGTAAATGCAGAACCGAAAAACAGGATCACGCAGACCAAAGCCGTCTTTACATACTGCACGGACTTCTTCTCCGGATCCGGCACATAACGGATCACAAAGTCCGGTTCTCCAATGTTTTCGATCTCCAGCGCCGGATATTTTTCATGGATTTTCTGAATGACATACAATACCGAAAATACCTGCACAAAGCTGCTTTTTTCATTTCCGAAAAAATGATACATCTGCTCCTGCAGCACCTGACGGCGGATCCCCACGTTGGTACACTCCACCGATGCGATATCCTGCAGCGTCACACTCCGCTTGTATACAATACAGTTCTGTTCTATTTTCAGATACAAGGTCTGTCCTGCCGCACTCATACGTTTTCCTTTTCTTTTGCAGTTTCTTCATCCTCTTCAAATACTGCCTGGGCTGACTCTTTCATCTCAGACACATCCGCTTTGATCTCACTGGCGGCATTGCGCACAGCCTCGCCGGCATGCTTCCAGCTGTCCTTCATCTCACCCGCCGAATACTCCGCTGCAAATTTCAGTTCTTTTGCAATGTCTTCGCCCTGTTCTTTCATACATCCACAGGCCTGTTTCACTTTTTTCTTTTTCTCCCGGAGCTTCTGCCCCAGACACCCGTTCTCCTGCATATCGTCTCCTTTTAATCCGCATAAAAAATAAAAAACCGCTCCCGCGATCATTGCGATCACCACTACACAGCAACACTTTTTCATTAATTTACAACACATGCAAATTTCCTCCTTCTGTGCAGAAACGTTCTGCCACTTTGTTTTGCTGTTAGTATGGAGCGATTTTTTTATTTTATTCAGTTTTTCATTTTAATCCATTTTATTTTTAAGCCAGTTTTATTTCATCCATTTTTCATCTCATTCAGATTTAAGTACAATCTATTTTTTCATTCAGACTTTAGTGACATGCTCCCATCACTTAAATCACAGATTTTGAAGTGGGGGCTTCTTGCTCAATGACTCTACTGAGCCAAGTATCTACAAGCTATCCTCGCGTGCCCCGCGATTCATTTTTACCCAGTTGTGGAATATTTTTATTGTCTGGATACAGACACTTCCCATTTATCCTGCTAACAGCATACGGCGTGCTTCTTCACGGATATTGATTGCTGCATTCAGATCCCGTTCTATCCGGTTTCCGCACGAACAGATATATACTCGGTCTGAAAGTTTCAGATCTTTCTTTACACTGCCACATTTACAGCATTTTTTACTTGAAGGAAAAAAACGGTCTACACGTACCAGTTTCTTTCCTCTCCTTATCAGCTTATATTCCAAAAATTCCCGAAACTTTCCGTAACCATTATCCATGACACTTTTTCCAAAATGCATACACTGGCTCATTGATTTCATGTCAATATCTTCTACTGCAACAACATCATATGCTTCTGCTATTTCATAACTCAGTTTATGCAGGAAATCTTTCCTCTTGTTTCGGATTTTTTCATGGCATAATGTAACACGTTTTTTCTGCCGGTAATAATTGCTGCTTCCTTTCACGCAATGGGATAACTTTCTTTGTTCCCTTGCCAGCCGCTCCTCACTTTTTCTGAAGTATCCTTCATTTTCCTTCTGTATATCTTCAGAAAACACAGCCATTCCATGCATTGCATAATCAATTCCCAGTATCTTTGCGTCTTCATAATCAAATTCTTCTGCCTGGTTTTCACAGTCAGATTTTTCATATAATAGACTTGCATAATACTTTCCGGATGGTTCCATACTTATTGTTACAGATTTCAGGCAATATTTTTCTGCAATTTCACGATGTTTTTTCATACGGATCCATTTCAACTTCGGTAGTTTTATCCGATGATCTTCTACCTGAATATTTCCATTGACCACATTTGTCGTATAGCTTTTTCGGCTCCTGTGTTTTGATTTGAATTTTGGAAAGCCAATCTTTGGATTCCTGAAAAAATTCTTATATGCCTTTTCCAGATGCATCTGCACATTTGCAAGTGCCAGGGAATCCACTTCTTTCAAAAATGGATATGCTTTTTTATACATCGCCGGTGTATTTCGCAGCATTTTTTCGTTGCTTCATATTCCCGTATCTTATCATTCAACATCTGATTATATAAAAAACGACAGCAGCCAAATGTTTTGGCGAGCAGGACTTCCTGTTCTCTGTTTGGATATATACGAAAACGGTAAGCTATATTCATCTTTTTTTCTCTCCCTGCGTCTCGATATAACTACGGATAACATCAATCGGTGCACCACCCGCTGTCAACAGGCAGAAACTTTGACTCCAGAATGCTTCCTTCCAAAGTCTTTCCCTGATCTGTGGATATTCCTTTTTTAACAAACGACTGCTTGCACTTTTATACGCATTGATAAATTTACCGAGTTCTGATTTTGGCTGTGCCCGAAACATAACATGCACATGATCAACATCATGATTCCATTCTTCCAGTGTGATTCCATAATCAGGTGCAATACGTTCCCAGATCTCTTTTGCACGTTCCGAAATCGGATCATCTATTACTTTTCTTCGGTATTTTACAACCATGATCAGATGATAATACATCAAATATACTGAATGTGCATTATGATCCATTTTATCCATATAATCAGTCCTTTCTATTCTTTCGACTGATTATAGTATACCATACTTCACAATGCAGAATAAGTGTTCTGCGTTCTTTTTCTGTAATTCATCTCCCACCTGTAGAGGAAGGAGAATTCTTGCTAACTTTTGTAAAACGCTTGTGGCCGATACTTGTAACATTTTCATTATAAGCTACAGCCTGTGAATGATACTTGTAACATTTTCATTATAAGCTATCATGCGTGTTATGCAAGAGACATTCATATATAAAGAAGAGGGTGTGCATGTGACACCCCCTCTTTGGATTGAAATAAAAGTCTTAGTTCATAGGAATGAATCCCATATCTTCTACAGTTTTCTGACCTTCGTCTCCAAGAACTACGTCTAAGAATGCCTGCTGAATAGCTGTAGGTTCACCGGAACCAACTAACAGCAGAGGTCTCTGAATGATGTAAGAACCATTGATGATATTCTCTTTTGTAGGCTCAACACCATTTACTTTCATAGTAACAACTTTTCCAGCATTCTGGTTAGCAACACCGAATGATGCATAACCGATTGCATATGGATTGTCGATGATATCCTGAACAAGTTCACCCATGGAAGAAGCCTGGATAGCATCAGATTTCACTTCTGTATCGCCCATGATGTTCTTCTGGAATACTTCGTGGGCACCACCGTTAATGTCACGAGTGATAACTACGACTTCCTCATCTGGAAGAGAAGCATCAAGATCTTTCCATGTTTTATATTCACCGGAGAACAGGCTTACAATCTGCTCTGTAGAAAGGTCATCAATAATTTTAGTTACAGGGTTCTCAGGGTTTACAGCGATTGTAAGGGCATCGATACCAACCTGGTATTCTTTCTCGTCTTTGATCGCCTTTTTCTCTTCATCTTTTACACTTCTTGCTACCATACCGAAAGTAGATGTACCATCGATAACAGCTTTTGTTCCTTGTCCGGAACCACCTGCGGAAACATAAATTGCAATATCTTCATCTGGAAGAGAGGAATCATAAGCTTTCCATGTTCCATATGTATCGAAGAAATTCGTTGCGATAGAAGTAATAACCGGTGCCAGTGTAGAAGAACCATTGAACAGAATCTGGTTGCTTTCCCCATCAGCAGATGCCTCTGTCTTTGTGTCGTCTTTTGCGTCTGTGGACGCTGATTTGTTAGAGCCGCATCCTACAGCCATGGACATTACCATAGCGGCTGTAAGGAGAATTGATAATACTTTCTTTTTCATTAGAAATACCTCCCGATCACTTTTTAAAGTTTACGTGGATATTATAGCTTGTTTACAAAAACTTTACAAATAGATAAAGCTAATAATAAATATATATTTATAGATAAAATCGATTGAAATGTAGAATTAATAGAAAATATGTGAAAAAATGTTGGATATTTTCAATTAATACATTCTAAAATAAAGAAAAATTAATAAAAAATATAGATGAAGAACTCAAAGTAAGTGTATTTATGACAAGCCGATGAAACGAAATGTGAATAAATTGTTAATCCAAATTATGCAGACGAAAAAACAAACAACATACAAGTAACATATGGATAAAAAGGAAAACAGAGTGACTGGTA
>JALESO010000070.1 GCA_022781925.1 Lachnospiraceae bacterium | reverse complement strand
GCTGTCAATGATGCGCAGCGACGGTCTGAACCGCTTGCCATTGACAGTTTAGTCTGATCCAGGTACCCTCGGTCAAAGCAAGAGGAAATATAGCAACAAAAATATAAAGTTTTACTGACATCTAGCTTGACAAACAGCGATATCCACAAACATCATATACTGATGAAGCGTCGGGCTTTTCTCAGCCAGTTCCTTATTATGCCCCTCATTGATATTCAGTATTGTGATCTTCAGATCCAGATCCGGCTCCCCGGAAATTCTTTCATATGCATCCGATAACCTACACACCGTTCTGTCCGGTATCTTTTCTCTTCCGTTATAAAACACAACAAATTTCGGTTCCGGCAGCGGGATCCTCTTTCTTCCATACAAATTTTCATTCCGTGTCAATGCCGAATAAATACATGTCACATAGATTAAGTTCCGTAATGGCATGTTTTTATTTACCGTTGACTGATGCTCATATAACACCAACTGTGAAGCGATCACAAACGACACATCATTCTTCATCCCCATGTAAACTGCATTCTCCAAAGTAGTAATCGTCAGCTCATCCGGATCCTCATACGCCGTATCATTCATCGCATTGTACACTTCCAACGCTACCTCCGGCTTTTTCAAAAGCATCCGAAATACACGTTCCTTATACTCCCTGCCAGGCTCTCCCAACACTTTGATCACATGCATCATCGTTTCCTGTAAGTATTCTGTGGAAATTCCCTCTCTCATAGTCTCTTTCAGATTTGCCATCCATTGTCCTCCTCGCTTTTTCCAGGCAAAAAGAACATAACAGCCGATTTCACATACCACTTCGCTATACGCATATGTACACACAAAAACACTTACAGTTTCTGCAAAACTTCTTCTGCCCGATTCCTTTTGCCTGTTTTTAATTTTAGTAATCATTGAAATCCAAGCATTAAGAAATTCTGTCGATCATCATATTAGAAATAAAGATTGGCCCTCGCCTTAATTAGAATTTTTAGAATACTAATGCTTATATAGAATGTAACATTGACAGCCAACTATGTCAATATATTTTATCACTTTTTAATTATTTTTATAGGTTGTACTAATAAAAGAGGACCGCCTCAAAGCGATCCACGTTTTCTCTTGAAAATAAAATTTGCTAAAATACACCCCAACACACATCCAATCGAGTTATGAATCATATCGTCCCATTCAAACAGTCCTATGCTATCCCCAATTCGATTTTTTCACCATTTTTCATAGTAATTAAAATCTTTTTCTCGCATTTCCCATTCAACAAGATATCGTCATACCTATCAGAATTGTCTTTATCCATATCCAGCAATTCGACCTTTTTTATCTGCCCTTTCGGTAAAACATTCAACTCTGCCAGACGAAAAAATCTGTTTTCTTCCACCATTTCTTTTTCTTCACTAAAAACTTGTGAATATGATTCTCTCTGAATCGATATATATTTATAATTTAACAGATCAGCTATCTTCATTTCTACTTTCCTCACCGCTTTTTACCAGCCATTTTCAGAATTCGCTTTAAAATATTGGCCACAACGCACCCGAGCATACACCCAAAGGCATTGTGAATCATATCGTCCCATTCAAATGTCCCGCGCATAAAGATCAGCTGGCTACACTCAATAAATGCTGAAACAGCCAATCCCATTCCAAAAGCAATGCCTGGCTTTACTTTGTGACCAGCAATCACAGGCAGCAAAACTCCCATAGGGAACAGTAACATACAATTTAGAATATTTTCCTGAAGCAGTCCAAGATCACCTATCTTAAAAATGTGCCGCCATGACCAGAATGGTATCAGCTTATAATCTCTTGGGATGATTTCTCTCGTAAATACGGTAGACGCATATACAAGACCAAGAAACAAAAATAAAATCCCACCAGCAACAGCCTGCTGCCAATTCATTTTATGTTTTTTTACTCGCCCAATCAAAAATAACACAGCTATGGCAAACAATATTGTAAACACGTATATTTCTCTTGGTGACCACATTCTGATATGAACTGTCCAAATCTTATATAAATTCATGATTACACACATTCTCCAAATGTATCCGGATGTTTCGGATCAAATACTTCATTGCAGGTCATTACAGTAACCAGATTATCCGTCTCAGACAGATTTATAATATTATGTGTCCATCCCGGAATCATATAAACAGCTTCGATCTTATCCCCGCTCACTTCAAATTCTACCATTTCGCCGGTATTGATATTCCGTTCCTGAATCAAACCGTAGCCAGCCACAACTATAAAAATCTCCCATTTTGAATTATGCCAGTGCTGTCCCTTTGTAACTCCAGGTCTGCTGATATTAATAGAAAACTGTCCACAGTCCTGTGTATGAACCAGTTCTGTAAAACTGCCTCGATCATCCACATTCATCTTCAATCCGTATTTGAACTTCTCGGTCGGAAGATAAGTCAGATATAAACTGTATAACTTCTTTGCAAAGGAACCTTGCGGCATCCTCGGCATCAGAAGTGTCATCGGCTGTGCCTTAAACTGCTGTAATAAATCTACGATTTCTCCCAAAGTCACCCTGTATGTCACCGGGACGTAACAATAACGTCCATCTGTATTCGCAATTGCCTCTACACCATCAAATTCACAATGCTTTTCTTTTCCCTCCAGAAGGTCAAACATCCCTTCTATCAGATCATCAATATACAGCAGTTCCAGTTCTGTATCCCGATCATTGATCGTGAACTCCTCATCATTTGCCACAGCCCAGCAAAATGTAGAAACCGCGGAATTATACTTTGGTCTGGAATGTCCCATCAGATTTGGGAAACGATACACGGCCACTTTGACATCATTTTTCCTGCCATAAGCAAAAAACAGTTCCTCTCCTGCCTGTTTGGAGCGTCCGTATTCTGAATTACCAAAACGACCTGCAAGTGTCGCCTGAACAGATGAAGACACCATAATCGGTGCTTTATTTCCATATTTTATTAATGTATTCAATAGTTCTGATGCAAAACCAAAGTTTCCCTTCATAAAATCTTCCGAATTTTCAGGACGGTTTACCCCTGCCAGATGAAACACAAAATCTGCGTTCTGACAGTACAAATCCAACTCCTCCGATGTAGAATCCACATCATATTCATAAATTTCATCTACCAGAATCCCGGGTCTTGTTCGGTTTTTTCCATCTCTGATGCTTTTCAGATTATTCACAAGGGCCGTGCCAACCATCCCTTTTGCCCCGGTTATTAATATATTCATCACATGCCCCTCATTTCATCTTTCTACTACAATATACTTAACTTTCTTTTCTCCAGACCATTTTATTCACGACACCAGTATAACTCTGAATAATTTTTACCACTTTGGAACTTACATTTTCTTCGATGTAGTCCGGCACCGGAATTCCATAATCTCCGGCTTTATTCATCTCCACTGCCGTGTCCACAGACTGAAGAAGTCCTTTTTCATCAATTCCGGATAAAATAAAACATGCCTTATCCAGTGCCTCCGGTCGCTCCGTAGAAGTTCGGATGCATACAGCAGGAAAAGGATGTCCCACTGATGTAAAGAAACTACTCTCCTCCGGTAAGGTACCCGAATCAGACACGACCGCAAACGCATTCATCTGCAGACAGTTATAATCATGAAAGCCCAGCGGTTCATGCTGAATCACTCGTGGATCCAGTTTAAAACCGGTAGCCTCGATTCGCTTTCTGCTGCGCGGATGGCAGGAATACAGAATCGGCATATCATATTTTTCTGCCATCTTATTAATCGCATTGAATAAAGAAAAGAAATTCTTCTCCGTATCAATGTTCTCTTCCCGATGTGCGGAAAGCAAAATATATCTGCCCTTTTCCAGCCCAAGTTTTTTATGAATATCAGAAGCCTCTATCTCAGCCAGATTATTATGAAGCACTTCTGCCATCGGTGATCCGGTTACATAGGTTCTCTCTTTTGGTAATCCACATTCTGCCAGATAGCGACGGGCATGCTCCGAATAAGCCATATTTACATCAGAAATAATATCAACGATCCGACGATTTGTTTCCTCCGGCAAACATTCATCCTTGCAACGATTTCCTGCCTCCATGTGAAAGATTGGAATATGAAGTCTCTTCGCGCCAATAACAGACAGACAGGAGTTTGTATCTCCAAGAACCAGAACTGCATCCGGTTTTATCGCTGCCATCAGCTTGTAACTCTGCGCAATGATGTTTCCACAAGTCTCGCCGAGATCCGCACCTACTGCATTCAGATATACTTCCGGATCTTCCAGCTTCAGATCCCTGAAAAATACACCGTTTAAGTTATAATCATAATTCTGACCGGTATGTGCCAGAATCACATCAAAATATTTTCTCGTTTTATTGATAACAGCTGCCAGCCGAATAATCTCCGGTCTTGTGCCTACGATGATCAAAAGCTTTAATTTTCCATTTTCTTTCCACTTGATATCATTATAATCTGCCATTTCTAATTTCCTTTTCTCTGCATATTTTCACCGGAATCATACAAAAAACAAACAAAAAAGCTCTCTTCCAAGTATTAAGTGTCTTTTCTCATTCACTTATCTACTCAGAAGAGAGCAATTATTTTACTGCATCATTTCAGATATCTGATTTACAGCAATTTTATTTTGTATTCATATTTCTTACTTAATCAGTTTTCCATCATCTGCAAATGTGTAGCTCTTCTCTGGCAATAAGCCATTGGTTTTTGAAATCCAGTAGCTACGTCCATGTACTACTTCACCGCTGGATTTCACATAATAGTAAGATCCATCAATTTCGATCAATCCTGCATATGTCTTGATCCCATCGACATAATAATACATCGTGCCGTCTTCAGATACAATACCATTCTTGGTTTTATCTCCCTGAACCAGTTTACCATCTTCATCAAATGTGTAGCTCTGCTCCGGTAATAAGCCATTGGTTTTTGAAATCCAGTAGTTGCAGTTATGAACAACTTCTCCGGTAGATTTTACATAATAGTAATCTCCGTTCAGTTCAATCAGACCTGCATAAGTTCTGACACCATTCTGATAATAATACATGGTACCATCCTCGGATACGATGCCATCTTTTGTAGTATCTGCATTCGCCATCTTACCATCAGCTTCGAATGTATAACTCTGCTCCGGTAATAATCCGTTTGTCTTTGTAATCCAATAGCTGCGTCCGTGTACTACTTCACCATTGCTTCTTACATAATAATAGCTTCCATCAATCTGGATCAGACCTGCATAAGAGAGTGTTCCGTCTACATAATAATACAGGCTTCCATTCTCCTCTACAATACCATTCTTTGTCTCATCCGGAATGATCATCTTTCCTTCTGAATCAAAGCTGTAAGTGCCTTCACTCTTCAGACCATTATTTCTGGAGCAATAGTAGCTTCTGTCAACGATCAGAGCTCCGTTACTCTTTGCATAATAGTAATTTCCATCAACTACAAACATACCTTTGTGAACTTTGATACCGTCTACATAGTAGTATAACTGACCATCAGCAGCATCTTTGTTGATACCATTCTGGAACTGCTCATCATGAAGGATGACACCGTTCTCATCGAAGTAGTATCCCCACTCCGGAAGTAAATCATTTGTCTTGCTAACCCAGTAATCCTGACCGCCTGCCGGTACATTCTTTACTGCCTTGCCGTCTTCTCCAAAGTAGTAATACAGATTATGTCCATCAGCATCTTTTACCTGAACCAGACCTGCATCCATGACACGTTCGCCATTCTGTACCCAGTAAATATCATCACCGTCGTACTCCAGACCGTTTTCAATCTTCCACTGAGCATATAATGTGATATCTTCTGTCAGATCAATGATTGCACCTTCATCTGCATATGTTGCACCTGATCCATCTGCTTCTGTATTCCAGCCATTAAAGCTGTAATTCTCACGGCTGAATTCATTTGCATGTAATTTACCTTCTGTACCCTGAACAAATTCCTGTGGATCCATCTTTCCGGTACCACCATTTGCATCAAAGGTTACTGTGTGACGTACAATCGGTGTCTTTGTATATGTTGCTGTATAGGTTACATCTTTTGTAACAGGTGTAACTTCCGGTGTCCAGCCTGCAAATGTATAAGTATAGTCATGATCAGCCTCTTTTGCCGGCTGTTTTCCACTGTATAATGGAAGTGGATCAGTGCCATATTCTACATTTTCATCTACATCAAGAACTGTTCCGTCCTCATCTACCCATGTAACGGTATACAGATTCTTTACAGCATCAAACTCTGCTGTATAAGTAACATCACCTGTTACTTCTTTCAGTTCCGGTGTCCAGCCTTTGAATGTATAGGTATATCCGTTTGCACTTTCACGTACCGGATCATCACCACTCCATACAGGCATTGTACCTGCTTCTACTTCTTCAGATTTCAGTTCAGATCCATCCCAGTTTTTCCAGGTAACTGTATATTTCTTTACAATCTGTGTCTCATCATAAGTAGCTTTATAAGTAACATCACCGGTTACTTCAGATACTTCCGGATCCCAGCCTTTAAATGTATAGGTGTAATCATCGTCAGCATCTTTCTGCGGTGTATCACCATCATAAGTCGGGATAGTTCCCTCTTCTACATTCTCATCTGTCTCCAGAACAGATCCATCATAGTTTACCCATGTTACAGTGTAATGATTCTTTACAATATTCCATTTACCATCGTTATATGCGATAGTACGTCCTGCATCTACCCCAGCTGTTTCAAAATAAGTCTCATCTGCATTATGAAGTTTTGCTGCTGTGATTGGAATATCTACATAACTTACTGTTCTTCCACTCTGGGTAGCCTGATGTGTTACTGTATTCGTCCCTAAAGTTCCATCCTGTACATATACTCCTGTTCCATCACTACTATAAATATTACTACCGCTGGAAGTGGTATAAATAGCTCCCGATGCAATTAATGTACCATTTACATCAATAGTTGCATCTGATATTGTTCTTTTTCCAACACCTGATGGTGAAAATTTTACCGGCTGAATTCCATTACTTGATTCATATACGTATGAAGATTTCCATTCATCCTGATCATAAACATATAAAGATGCTCCTGAAGCAACTTTCATAGTAGCATTTTTCGCAATAGATACCGATACTCCTGGTTGCAATGCAATATCTTTATTCACAGTTACTGTTCCACTCTGAATATTCAATTGGATATTATTATTAATTGGTAAAATATAATCCGAAGAATCAACTTTTACAACAACTTTCATCGATATACTATTTACCGCAATATCACCATTTATATCAAAAATTTCTTGATCTTTAGTTGAATCATATGTCTTAGTAATAGTGCAATCATCTGCCATCGCAAACAATCCGTCTCCACCAATAAAAGGAATTGTTGCTGATTGTGTTATTGAACTTGCTGTAACAGATATATATGCATACTCATTCGCACCTGATTCAAACGTAATTGCAGATTCTATATTTTGTACATAATACTGTGAAAATGGGAAAACTTTCTGACTATTGCTTGCCATACCTGAGGTTGCAGAACCACCACGCCAATCTGTCACTTGAAAATATTCATATACATTTGAACCTGATTTAGCTCTAATCTTACCATTGCCTACAATATATCCCCAAGCATACAGGGCACCTGTGGACTCTACAATCATGGAACTGTCTTTTTCCATGCTAATGCAACCATATGCTCCAGTTGGTTTACATACCTGTGTACCAGTAGAAGTATAATGTTTACCTCCCACACTAATAGCTCCGTTTACTACCATTGAAGAGCCACTTTTCATTGTAAGTGTTTTATATGCACTCTGTGTCTCCTCTTTTTTAGTATATTCCGGTGTTGTTGTATATAAAGTACCACGTTCATCGAACGGAATCAATAATGTAATTCCTTGAGGAATTGTATATGTATCACTAATGATTCCGGAATCAGCTAATATTATTTCATTAATACTATTCATTTCTGCATATGTAATAGCTTGATTCAAATCATCAAATAATCTACCATCAACTGTAAAAAGTGCAGCGTCTTTGGCAGCAAATACTGGAACAATTGTGATATTTTTATCAAATTTTAATGTTGTATCTACTTCAGTGGAAACATATTCATCATTTGCGACATCATACCAGCCCATAAATTTATATCCATCGGCCGGTTTAGCTACTACATGATATCCAATTAAAGAGTTTTGGGTATTACTATAAGTCTCTGTAATTGACTTATCATCAACAGTATACGAACCATTTTTCGCAACATTAAATGTTGTTGTAACATTTGTATTTGATATTAACGTAACATTTGACATTGTAATCGTTGTTGCCGCACTTGTACTTCCTGAATTTATCACAATATCAATACTTTCGCCCGCAGCAAGTTCACGTTCAAACGTACCTGCTTCAGTAACATCTTTTTCTGCCACCTTAATTGTACCACCGCTTTGAACAACACTGTAATTAAACGACAAAACGGCAGCTTCTGATTTTGTATTCTTAATTTTCAATGTAGATGTATAATTGTCAGTTCCTCCACATGACCCTGATGTACTCTGCGTTGTTCCTATTATTGTGGCACCGCTAGCACTCCATGCATTTTCTGCTGATCCAGAATAGCTCAATCCAATCGTTGAGTCTGCCAAACCATTTACAGTGCCACTTGTTGCCGCCTTAACTTCTATACCACTTAATGGTACCAAAGTAATAACCATTGCAAATACTAAAAGCAATGTCATCAGACGTTTCATGACGTTTTTTACTTCTGTCATTTTTTCTTACTCATTCCCTTCTTGTTTTTCTTTTGCAATTCAGCATATATACTAAATCCAACTCCAAATGAGAGCAATGCCCAGATATGAGCCGGATGAATCAAGGAAGTATCCTCGTGAAACCGAAAACCTTCTATGATAAAACGAAATATTCCATATGACATCATATAGATAGGATATGTCTGTCCACACATCTCGTCCCTTTTTACTCTTTTTCCCAATAAAAACAGTAAAATAATATAAAAGATAATCTCAGCTTCCCTTGTTGGCCACCGCATCTGCTGTCCTGGAATCAACATGCCTTTGCAGCATCCACTTATGATACAGTTAATTCTTGCACACATAAGTGTGAATACCATACAAATCGTCAACAGGTCATATACTTCTTTCATAGAACGTTTCGTGAGCTTGGCTCCCAGCCAATATGCTATTGGCATGAGGAAAACGCCACCAAACAAACTCATATTCCCTGCCTTACTGCTGTCAAATCCACCCTCTGCAAATGCGAATAACCTTACAGCCATTACTCCGAAAACGGTATGCAGTATTGATACAATCAATACTGCTCCCATTTTCATCTGTAATCTGTTTCTAAATGTTGTAAGCCATATCACATTAAATACTGTACCTGCTGACAGTAACAGCAGCAGTGCATGACTTATCATCCATTCAGTCACTATATTCATTTTTTTACTCCATTACAATTTTACCATTTTCATCAAAAGTGTAACTCTTCTCTGGAAGTAAACCATTTGTCTTACTGATCCAGTAATTACGTCCATGTACTACTTCTCCACTGGTTTTTACATAATAATAATCACCATTGATCTGAATCAGACCTGCATAAGTAAGTTGACCTTTTTCGTAGTAATACAGACTTCCATTTTCTGCTACAATTCCATTCTTTGTAATTTCTGGCATTACAAGCTTACCATCATCTGCAAATGTGTAGCTTTTCTCTGGAAGTAAACCATTTGTCTTACTGATCCAGTAATTATGTCCATGTACTACTTCTCCACTGGTCTTTACATAATAGTAAGAACCGTTAATCTGAATTAATCCAGCATAAGTAAGTTCACCATTTTGATAGTAGTACAGACTTCCATTTTCCTCTACGATTCCATTTTTGTTCAGATCCGGCTGAATCATTTTTCCATCTGCATCAAACTCGTAAGTTCCTTCCGGCTTTAATCCATTCGTTCTGGAACAATAATAGGATCTTCCTGTGATGAGCTGTCCATTGCTCTTTGCATAATAGTAATCATCACCAATCTGGATCATACCAACATGTGCTTTGATTCCATCAATGTAATAGCAAAGTGTACCATTTTCATCTTTCTGAATACCATTCTGATATAATGCATCATGAATGATGATACCGTTCTCATCAAAGTAGTATCCCCACTGTGGAAGAAGATCATTGGTCTTCTCTACCCAGAAATCTTTACCGCCTACCGGTACATTCTTAACAGCTTTTCCGTCTTCTCCAAAATAGTAATATACATTATTACCATTTTCATTTGTTACTTTCACAAGTCCTGGGAACTCTACGTTTACACCATCTTTGATCCAGTATGTATCATCACCTTCCACACACAGTCCATTTTTACCGATTTTCTTATACTGTGCCACATAAGTTGCTTCACCAGACGCAGCTGTCACTTCCGGTGACCAGCCAGTGAACTCATATGTATAACGTGAATCTTCCGGTAATGTCGGATTTTCATTTCCATATGCCGGCACATTTCCATACTGTACCTGATCTGTCTTCAGAACAGATCCATCTGCATTTTTCCAGGTAATTTTAAATCCAGCATACGGTTTCGGATCTGCCATAGAACCATCTTCATTGAAAACATAATTTGCTTCCTTCATCAGATCATTCGTTTTACTGATCCAATAGGTTCTTCCTTTGATCATAACGCCTAATTTGCCATTTGATTCATAAGCAAAATAGTAATATTTTCCATTTACATACAGCAGTCCCGGATAGGTATTCTTGATACCATTCTCAAACCAGTAAGTATCACCATTTTTATCTGTGTACATACCGTTCAGATTTTCCTGCCATACACCATTGTCATCAAAGAGATAAAATACATTCTTGTTGTCAATGTTAAATGCATATACACCGGTTGCTGCATATCCGCTGGAACGGAAATAATATTTCTGTCCATCTACTGTTTTCCACTGGTAACTTACAAATACACCGGCCCACATATATCTGGTTCCGTTCGCATCTTTAATCAGGTCACCACGTGTCAGTACATAATCTGTAAATTCATAATGATATCCGCCAATTGTCCGGCTTCCGTTTACAGCTTGATAAGTGTTTTTATCAAAATAGTAATCCTGAACACTTCCACCTGCACCAGGTACAGACTGCCATCCGCTTTGAAGTACACCATTCTTAGCAAAGTATTTTGCATGGTTCAGGTCAAATACACCACTATATTTTCCTTTGCTGATACCATCTTCGCCCAGATCATAATAATATTTTGTACTTTCATCTTTGTATCCAGGAAGCTCCTGAATTCCGGTCAGTACAACATTATCTTTGTAGTAATACAGATTTCCGTCTTCTTCTATCCAGCCCTGTTTGTTCGTTCTGTCGAGAGTGTACTCATCTGTCACCTCAGCAAAGTCATTTGAAAAATGTGCACCTTTCTCATTCGGATTATCCGGATTGATAAACGGATACAGATCATAATTTTCCTGATTTTCCTTATCACTAGCAATACCATATACCGCATTGGAACGGAGATAAATATCATAGTTTACATTTCCGTTTAATGTTGCCGTAATCTGCTCATTTGTCCACTTTGCATCATTGTTCGCCACAATTTTCAGACCACTCAAAATACAAATTGGATTTGCAGTCGCTTCGTCAATTGCCTGAGACTGCTTTTTAAAATTCAGCGTCAGATTTAAAGTATGATTATCTTTATCATACTCTGTCTTTGTCAGTTCAAAATATTCATTTACTGCTTTCAGATTAGAAGCATCAATATCAAATCCATCACTTACTTTCAGACTTACCTGCACATTTGTTAAAGTGCTGACTCTCTCTGCCAGCTGCATTAAGAATCCCCAGGCTGTCGCTGATGCATCATCGCCACCCGGAAGAAGACTGATCATCGGTTTTAATTTCTCCGGAATCTCAATCGTAGACATATCTACTGCAAAAGTATAATTGCCTTCCATATCCTGCTTTGGATCTTCTATGTAATATGTTTTTTCATCTGCAGTTTTAGAATTGGATACAGTTCTTACCCATGCCAGTGAACGATTTCCACCAGTCACATGGTCAAAATCGAATACCGCTTCATCCTTTTTATAAAGGTTAATCGTGACAAATGCCATTTCATCTGAAGTCAGCTCATTCATGGCTTTGCCATTATTTAAAATCGCACCTGATTTTACAACACGGATTCCGGAACTTTCGTCACCTGTAAACTCGAATCCGCTGAATACTCCGGCTTTACTTTCAAACACAGGCTGTCCATCTTCAATAAAGCCAAAAATAACATCTTTTTCATTAATAGCTACTGGACTTCCCTTGTAAAATGCCTGAACAGGCATTTTATATGGAACACCGTAAACTGCATTCACATTTTCGCTTGAAAAGCTGATTTTATCCGGAACAACTACATGAAGTGTCTTGCTTCCAAGTACCTCATCACCGGACATCAGTTTTAAGGTAACATCACCAGTCGCTGTTGCTGTAAACACATTGTTATCCAATGTTCCGACATTTTCATCGGATACAACCAGTTTTGCATCCTTCGGGATATCTGCTGCATTTCCGGTAGCACTTACACCTGTTACAGATACATCAAGAGAAGTACCTACGGTCAGATAATCCTCTTCAGTTGTAACTAATGCATGATCAAACTCAGTGGAAGATTTTGCAGTAGAAACAACCAGAAGAGAAGAACTTACAGAACGCTCATATCCATCAGAAGGTCTGTTTACAACAGATACTTCATCGCTTCCCTCGCTCTTTGCTGCCATGGTTGTAGAACCGCCGCCATCCAGGTTGACTGCAACTACACAGCCAGCATCCAGCATGATCTGTGCTAACTCCGCCATGCTTCCGCCTGCGGAAATCGGCTCCTGTCTACCATCCAGCACTACCATAACAACTTTATTGTCTGCTGTCAGACCGATACAGGTTCTTGGCATACGTGATTTATCTGTCGTTGTCACTGCGGATTTTCCATCTTTTACAAGCCATGTATTTCCACCGATTGCTTCCTGCAGCTCATCTTTGTACTCATTCCATTCAAACTGTCCACCGATGATCGGTGTTCCATCTTTTAAAATTCCAAAGAATGTACCATATCCACCCAGACCATGATATGTCTTTCCTTCCATGATCAGTGCACTGGTCGGCTCACCGGTACTCATATTATAGAAGTCACCGTTTACACCAAGAATTGTATTGTAATTTGCGATATAATTCTCTTTATCCTCCGGATTTGAATGTTTCTTCTGTGCAGCAGCCATCTGATCTGTTACACGCTGCATGCCCCATGCTGTTGTCGTTCCTTCATTGTCCTTATAGTTCGCATAGATATTGATATCACTGCGTCCTACATCTGCTGTTGCAACATAATATACAATTTGTTTGTTATCAGCTGTTGTTGCCTGCTTGATCTGCTGTGTCACACCCGGTGCCAGAGTAGATGATTCACTGGAGAATACAGTATAATAATCATTGCTCTCTTTGTCAGTGATCACACCGGTCAGTTCTGCCAGATAATCAGCAAAAGCATAGCTGCAAGCAGTTCTCAGATCAGCATCATCTGCGCCAAGACCTCGGCTGCTTTCCAGATTGCTCAGCATATCATTGGTAGAATATGCACGGTACATAGCATCTCTGATCTCATCTTTTGTTCCGCTACCTGGGAATCTGTTCTGAACAAAATATTTCGCTCTTGCTTTATCTGTAAGATTTTTATTATAGTAATCTTTCATTACAGCACTGATGGATTTGCTTTCTGAAATATTATTCATAATATAGAAAGCATCCAGATCTCCGTAAATATCCAGCTGTCCAAAAGTATGTGTGGACGGATCATCTACACCCAGATAATTTTTCTGAATATCAGCAGCCATTGTTTCCACATCACCGCTGACTTTGCCTTTTGTATAAGACATCAGATCACAGATGTCTCCACCCCATCCGCTCAGGTCAGCATAAATAGTTGCTGCACTTGCGTTTGTTTTTTTCATGTAGTATGTAATATTCATACATCCAAACATGTGACCGAACTCTACGGTCTGTCCATTTGGAATTGTAAACTCTTCCAGATTTCTCAGATCTGCCACAGATGTTCCATTTGCTTCATCCTGTGTTGCCACATAAGATACGAAAGCCGTTTTTTCTTCACCTGCCAGCAGGTTCCAGTTTCCATCTGTATACTTTTCCACACCAGTACGAATATAGTTCAGTACCAGTTCTGTTGCGTTCTCACCCTTATGCTCTTTTGCATAAGTTTCCGCATAGGATTCCAGGATTTTCAGATCTGACAGAAACGTATTGTAATCTGTTACTTTTCCTGTTTCCTCACTCTCGCTCTGAATCTGAGTATCCGCATTCTCATTACTTGCATCATCCGTAAGACTTGCATCCTGATCCTGTACCTCAGATTCATCCAGCAGGTTTTCCGCCGCATCTGTCTGACCGGCTGACAGTTCCTGTGCATAGGATACCGCCGGGGCTCCCATACCCAGAACCATGGATGCAGCCAGCACACCGGCGATCCACCTTCTGTAACTCTTTTTCATTCTCTTGCCTCCTTAGTTTGTTAGATGATCCAGTACCTGATTTATACCTTCTTTCATTGCATAAAACCGATTCTGTTCTTCCTCACTCAAATTCTTCAAATCTTCCTTTTCTTCTGTATTCACATATACATCGTGCATTTTTCCATCTGCATCCTGTATTGTTCCAACAGGCTCACCATCTCCTTTACCAATTATTATTTCAAATAAAGTATAATTTTTCTCATCAATTTTTACCTGAAACGCAACATGTAATGTATCATCCTTTTCCGTCTGCTCAACTTCCACTGAATCTTTCCATTGTTCCGGATAATACAGCGTTCCATATTCTGTCTCAATTTCCATCGTATCTGCCTTCTCAGATTCTTCTGCATCTGCAGAATCCTCTTCATCCGAAGATACTTCTACAACACTTTTGTCATTTTTCTGTTCTGTCTGCTGTCCATTACCGCATCCTGTCAGTAAACTTCCAACAACTGCGATACTTAACAGGCAATAAATCCATTTTTTCTTCATTAAAACTCTCCCTGCATACTTTTTTACAGCTACTATCGTATGCTTCTGGTATATTCATCTATCTTCATGTGTTTCTGGATTCCAATATAATTTTCATAAGAATGTTCCAGGTCCACAATATCTGCATGCACTTTGCAAGTTCTCTCACTTTCAGGCGGAAGCACCATGTAATCTCCATATATCCGTGTCAGCATCTCATCATAAAACGCTGATACCGGATAAGTCCGACCTTCAAATTCTATTTCTGTCGTCTGTTCAAACCATTCTCTTGGGAATACATTTTTCTTATATTTCGATGCTGCTGCAAAAAATGTATGTACATTTCTGCTGTCACTTTCTTTGCGATCCTGTGCAAATCTCAGCATAACTTTCTGTGGAAAGCATCTGCTGACAGCAAGCATAACCTTTTTGACCGGATTATGTGTCAGATATCCTCTCTCGCCTAACGAATGAGCAATCACCACTTTAGATGCGGCAAATTGCAGCCCACGCTTCAGCTTGTAATCCGACAGATTATCACATGGAAAAATATCCACATATACTCCCTGATGCACTTTTTCATCTTTTGGAATATAACGTTCGATACATGCTGTATTATTTTTTCGCAGTTTTGAGAAAAAATTCGGCCAGTGTGCTGAAAATTCTCCCTGTAAATAATATAGCTCAGGATCAAGTTCCTTAGGGGCAATCTTCAGGAAACGTTCATACTCCGGCCGGAGCATTACAATATCCAGATCATCGTCCCAGGGAATAAATCCATGATGCCGTACCGCACCAAGTGCCGTCCCTGCAAAAAGCAGATAAGAGATATTATGTTTTCGACAGATTTCATCAATCACCTGCAGCATCTGGTTCATTACATTCTGATGTGCACGCAGTGTTTCTTTCTTTCGTACCTCTCTCCTCATAATTTTAGTTTATAATCCTCTTCTCGTCAACACAATTTCCATTAATTTGTCTTTGTATATAATCTGTTGTCAGAATTTTTTTAACAGTGCCTTCCACATCCAGACGCTTTGTATTGTGACTGGTGTATGCTTCATCAGACATGGTGTGTACTTCGCCTTTTACAACAAACTTATCATAATTCAGATCACGGTTATCTGCTGCCACGCGGAAATAATCTCCCATATCTTCACTCCGCAGCCGTTCCTCCCTCGTCATAAGAGTTTCATACAATTTTTCTCCATGACGGGTTCCGATGATATTGGTTCCGGTGTCTCCAAAAAGCTGCTGTACTGCTTTTGCCAGATCTCCTATGGTAGATGCTGCTGATTTCTGTATAAACAGATCTCCGGGCTTTGCATGCTCAAAAGCAAATAATACCAATTCAACTGCCTCATCCAGACTCATTAAAAAACGGGTCATATTCGGATCTGTGATAGTAATAGGATTGCCAGCTTTGATCTGTTCTACAAACAGAGGAATCACACTGCCTCTACTGCACATTACATTTCCATATCGGGTACAGCAGATTGTTGTACCACCACGCTCTGCTGCCACACGTGCATTTGCATACACCACATGTTCCATCATAGCTTTTGAGATACCCATTGCATTAATCGGATAGGCAGCCTTATCTGTGGACAGGCAGACAACTTTTTTTACTCCTGCTTCTATTGCTTCATGCAGTACATTGTCTGTACCAATTATATTGGTCTGCACTGCCTGCATCGGGAAAAACTCACAGGACGGAACCTGTTTTAATGCAGCTGCATGGAAAATATAATCTACACCCGCCATCGCATCTCTGACAGACTGTGGATTTCTCACATCTCCGATATAAAATTTTACTTTTCCTGCCATTTCCGGATGCTTTGCCTGCAGTTCATGACGCATATCATCCTGTTTTTTTTCATCTCTGGAAAAAATTCTGATTTCTTTCAAATCTGAATCCAGAAAACGTTTCAACACCGTAGAACCAAAGGATCCGGTTCCTCCGGTGATCATAAGTGTGGCATTATTAAATGTTGACATCTGTAACTCCCTTCATCTTTCTATGTATCTATACTTTCAATTTTACCGTTTTATCAATTTTCTTTTGTGTTAAAACACATCTTTAAACCGTATTGCCTCCAGCATCAGTTTTACATTCGGCCGCAACTCTTTGATCAGTACCGGAAATACCATAATCGTACTGATCTGTGTCACAAGAGATGCCGCAGCTGCCCCCGATGCTCCCCAATGAGGGATCATGATCGCGTTCAGTATTACATTTGTAATTGCCGCACCCACATAAAGATATTTGAGATATTTCTGATGATTGTAACTTACGATCCATGCATTTCTGGCCACTCCCAGATAAGAAAATGCTGTATACCAGGTAATAATCCGCAATGGCATTGCCGCCGGTAAATATGCTGTTCCATACAGTATCCTTATAATAACATTCGCTAATATGGAAAATCCTGCTGATACAAGAAAGGATACATAAAAAACAATCATATATAACTGGCGGTTTTTCCGTTCAAATAGTTTTTTATTTTCAAAAGCCTGCAATATTGTCGGATATAAAGAATCAATAATCGCTGCTAATACAAATACCCAGGTATTACATATGGAAACAGCTGTGGAATAATATCCGACATCTGCTTCACTCAGCATCTGCTTCAGCATAAATTTATCGGTACTTCCATAAATAGATACCATCAGCCCGGCCAATATAAAATGATAACTGCTCTGTAATAGTTCACGGGCTTTTCTTTTTGAGAATGAAATTCTGGGACCGTTATGCTTCCGATACATGATAAATAAAACAATTGCTACAACCAGATAATCTATGGATGTCGATACAGCAAACCATTCTACATTTTTCTCAGTAACCAGCAGCCATACTTTATAAGCAGATACAATCGTATAAGAGATCATCGTTGCATATGTAGCATACTTCGACTGCAAACGGGACTGGAACCAGTAGTTTAAAGTGTCCATCACCTGAAAAACAACACCAATCCCGCATAATCCCACAACCAGATGTGTCGTAGTCTCTCCCTTGTCAGCAAACATGGTAATGCAAAGCATCATAAGTAATGATAAAAAGCTGGACACCGTCCGAAGCAAGATTGCCGAACCGATGGTTTCCCCTTCTTCATCCGGATGATCCATAAAATTCTTTACTATTACAGAATTAATTCCAAGTGTACAAAAAGATGCAAAAAACGTAGTATAGGTAGCTGCATAATTGATCAGTCCATAATTACCTGGTCCCAGATAACGTGCCGTCAGCAATCCTACAATAAAATTTAACACCATGTTATACACGCGTCCGCCAATCAGCCAGCTTGCATTTTTTGTCACTTTGCTCTGTATGATACTCTTAAAATTCATGCTTCCAATCTCCGTATCATTTTCGCCGGGACTCCCCCGGCTAATGTATTTTCCGGTATATCTTTTACCACACAGGCACAACCTGCAATTACACTTCCGTCACCAATTCTGGTGTTACCCAACACGGTAGACCTTCCACCGATCCAGACTCCATTACCTACATATTGGGAATAGCATGTTCCATTTCCGGCCCGTCTTTCACTTGAACCGATCTCATGTCCACCTGTCTGAAATGTAACTTCGGGTCCCAGATCGCAGTTATCGCCAATACTTACTGTTCCGTTTCCATTTATAATTAAATTTTTACCGATCCAGCAATCTTTCCCGACACTCAATGTTCCGTAACATTCCAAAGGTCCGACCACCTTTGTGCCTTCTCCAATACTGTAACCAATACTATTTAATAATTTTCTTTTGACATTCCAAAAGGATTCTCTCGTACCTGCAAATATATGATTTATCAGGAATAACACCATACGTTTTTTTATTCCAAAAACAATATGCATGTTTCTGCCTCCTATTCGTTTCCTGTATACCAGTCATTTTTTATAATCTCTGCTCTGCTGCATGGTCCATCAGCAAAAAGATACTCTGTATCTTCACCCTTCAACAGCATTTCAGATAATTTCACAAAACGTGATGCTGCCACCTCCGCATTCCACAGATTCTGAATGGTTAAATATGCATTCTTTCCAATTCTTCTGCATTCATCCGGATGATCCAGCAGCCACATTACCTTTTTCTGCAGTTCTTCCTGATTTCCATTCTGGTAAATCAAACCATTTTTTTTATTTTTTATCAAAAATGGTACAGAACCTATCGCATGACTTGCAACAACCGCACATCCACTGTTCATAGCTTCATTCACAACTGCACCCCAGCCTTCATTGAAATCGCTGGTAAACACAAAAATATCCGCCTGCTCCATATATTTACGCACAAGTTCCGGCTTCATTGCCCCGTGGAAACTGACGCAATTCGATATATTTTTTTCTACAATCATCTGTTCTACTGATTCCTGCATTTCACCAGTACCGATCATTTGTATTTCAAAAGCATACCCTGACATTTTTAATTGTTCTGCAAGTTTAAGAACCGCTTCCGGGTGCTTCCACTGAATCACTCTCCCTGCCCACAAAATTTTTATTTTTGTACTTGTTTTTTGATGTGTATTCGCTGCTTTTTGATTCATTAAGTCTGCGATATCATATTCCTCGAATTGTGGGAAATATCCCCACTGAAAAGTTTTTCCTATATAGTTTCCAAAAACAGCACAATCCGCTACTGTATATGCACTGGCACATAACATGTACAACGGACTTCTGCGATATTTTCCATGATGCAATAAAGAACCAATAAAAGCATGTCCTATGTTTTTTATATTTAATCCCTGTTTATAAAAACGCTCTGCATATCGAAAGGTAAGACGCTTTTGTTTTAATCGGGCATCAATATATGAATCCGGAGCACTTCCTATGATTACAACATCACTTTCTTCTGCCAGCTTTTCTGCCTTTTTCTTCAATTCCATACTCTGATATGCTTTTATTTCATACGGGTAAGTTTCCTGACTCCATCCCATTGCAATTCTTTCTTCTTCCATAGGCTGAGTAGAAACAAAATAATATTCAACACCTGAAAGTTCCGTCATTTTTTCAGAAAAAGGGATTTGGTGATGCGTCAAATAATTAGAAATAAATGTGATTTTCATCTTTCAATTCTCCATCCACCGGTCGATTAGCCAACAATACAATTCCTGCTGTAAGAAGATTCAGACCCATAGCTCCCGCAACTACGGCAGCCTCAAATGCACCGGTAGCTATAATGGCAAAATAGCCACAAACTGCATAATAATTAAAAAATGATTTGCTGGATCGCATCATCTTTTTTCCTTCCCGGAATAACACTTGCAAAAATAGCAAAAATGGAATAATTCCATACGAGCATACAACATCCAGATGTGTATTATGTAACTGAGAAACACCAGTACCATCACTGATACCGCAATAATCTCCCAGCCATATGCTTTCCTTAAATAATTTAATCGCCGGACTCCATACACGTAACCGGGCATCCAGTCCTTTTCCCTCAGATACCATAAACGCAAACATTCTTAAAAACCAGCTTGAATTCAACAAAAACTGGTAGATAAAAACCAGAACAATCGGGAATATAATAATCACAAACAGTAAAACTGGATTTAAAACTCTTTTTGGTTTGATAATCCTACCAAGCAGGCAAAGCCCGAAAAATACGATCAGACCCACCAGACATGACCTTGCCTTTGTCTGCAGGATCAGCCATACCATAAGACCGATCATAATAATACAGAATATGCGCAGCCATATTTTATGTTTCGATGATACCATCAACAAAAACATATAAATCATCAAATGTAATAACCACATACCTGTAAAATTCGGATTTGAGAATCCCAGCGTGATACCTCCACCATATTGCACTTTATTACCAAATAAAAAATAAGACATTACCAGAACCGTTCCAACCAATGCCGGTAATATCAAGGCATATTTATAGGTTCCTTCTGATACTCTATCTTCCTGCGAATAATAAAGTATCAATATAAAAGCCGCAAACATAAAAACTTTTTTAAAATAATCAAAACTCATATTCGCGTCTCTGGAAATACTCGCATTCCACAAAACATTGATCACAGAAAGCAATATCAGTATAAGTACCGACAGATTAAACTTGCGTGTTGTTAGTCTTATACCCGTATATATAAGCAGAACGATAAAGCTTAACGTAAAGCATAGAGAAACCAGCGAATCTTGACTCAGCATTGTAAACAGAATAATTAATGCGACAAGAAACAGTTCCACTTTTATACAAAGGGAAAAATTTAATTGTACATTTTTTGTTTTTTTCATATTCACTTTTCTCCACTAATCACTCATTTGGTGATATATTCCAATATATTTTTCAATCATTTCAGAAATTGCATATTTCTTCTGTGCTTCTTCTGCAATGATATTTTTTTCATACGTTCTCTTATCAGATAACAATTTTTCCAACTGTTCTATATTTCCATAATTGCAAAACTGACTGTATTCCGATATTGCAATCGTTTCCGGTCCACCAGCCAGAAACCCAACAACCGGGGTACCACAACATAAACTTTCTGCACAGACCATAGAAAAAGTCTCCCGCTTACTGGTAAGCACAGTAACATCTGCCATAGAATAATAAGCCGCAAGCATTTCCTGATCCACTATTTTTCCAAGCATTTTCAAATTTTCCGGAAATGCTATTTCTTCTTTGCACTCTCCGGCTACAAGAAAAACTGTGTCCGGCATTTGTTTTGCCAGTTCCAGAACATAGTATCCGCCCTTCAGATGGTCTGAATTTGAACTGAATGCAGGTGTTACATGAAATACTACTTTTTTATTCTCCCACTGATGATACCCTCGAAGCCGTTTTGCTTCCTCGCAGCGATAATAAAAAATCTCTGTATTGACTCCATTGTATACTACGCACTGAGACTTGTCCCCAAGTATAGAGGATCTGCCTGCCCGCTTCATTAACCACGGAGACACAGACACCACCTGAAGTTTTTCAAATCCATAAAATGCCTGTTTCATCTTCTTCCACATATAGGAAGACTGATTTGAGCACAATGATCGCAATTCTGATCCATATCCCGGACAGGACTTGCTGTTACATCCTTTATCCTCAGACCATTGCTCACAGTCTAACGCATGACTGCAGCCACCGGTAAACATAAACTCAGCATGTAAAGTCAGCACTGTTGGTATCTGATGTTGCTTCAAATACGCAACCAGGTGATATATATTAACAAAAAAACCATTGATACATTGCAAATGTACTACATCCGGTTTTTCTTTTTTTAAATATCGGATTAATTTTGATGTTCCTACCGGTGCCACTTCATACGGATGTCCATTGACTCTTGAAATAAGATTCCAGGTTTTTGCCTCCAGCTCTGTACATGTCTTATAAACATTTGAAATATTTTTCTTATCTCTTCGACCATACAGAACGACACTTTCTATGCCTCTTTCAACTAACCCTTCGTGGATACATCGCGTCAGTTTCCCGGTGCTTCCATAATCATATACACAATTTATCTGTAAAATCTTCATACATCAGCCTCTTTGCCCTGATCTGTTTTTTCATAGGTCATTTGACACTATCCTCTGAGCAGCTATCTCAGATAACCATTTTCGTACATTTCCCGGATTCTTCTCTCCATCATGATTCTTTTCCGCCAGAACACGTGCATTTTTTAAAATCTCATTTCGTAACTTTGCATTTCCCAAAAGTTCTTGCAAGCCCTGTTTTAATTTCTGTCGGGACGATATCACATACGCTGCATGATTTTCTTTCAGATAATCTATGGATGCTATACCTTTCGGTCCATAAGCCAGTAAACACGGACCATACATTAAAGATTCTGCAATCTTTGTTGAAACAGAAAATCTCACCCGTTCCATCATATTCGTATCAAACGACTCTGTATGGATCACTGCCATGCTGTGCCCCATTACTTCCAATACCTGTTCCGGTGAAATAGCCCCATGAAATCTGATTCCAGGTGCCTGCCTTAATTTTTCGATATATTCCGGCTGTTTTGTTCCTGAATATACATCGACATAGCCCGGCAGTTCTTCTGAATTCACTTCTGATAAAGCCTGTCCGATTTCAAGTAATGACTGAACTCTTCCACATCCCACATTTCCAATATAGGAAATCTGATGTGCCTTTTCATCCAGAATAATTTCTCTCTTTACAGCAGGTGTATGCAGTGTATAACATTTTCGTTGAAACATCTGATGATATACCCGGTTCATAGAATCGCAAATTGTAAAAAGTGCGTCTGCATCTTCCATCGTCTTTTTTACAACTTTCATAAACTGATTTTGTCTGAATCGCCCAAGAAAATCATTTTTATTCTGATTATTAATATAAAAATCATCCATACATCCAACAACAAGTGGTTTTTTCATTTTTCTTGCGATATAATCTGTTATCTTATAAGAAAATGCTGAATCACCCGCTGCAAAAAAAATAATATCCGGATTCATTTCCCTGACCCAGATCAGAAGATCTTCATTCTTCCAATTACTTAGATCATGCATCATATCACGTAACAGCAACATCCATGCTTTATGTTTACTTTTCATTTTATAAACCATTCCTTCTGGCTGTAAGTCTGATGCAGCTTTCCTGTTTTTATCTATATCTTTTGCAAGCGTTATATTTTCTTTATCAAACCGTTTTCCATGTATTCTTCGATTCAGGATTGACTTCAAAGCATCTTCATCTGAAAAACGATAGTAGTTTTCACAACTGGACAACTCCGTTGGAATACCGTTTCTCAAATATAATTGTGCTATTTCTGAAGGCTGAAAACATGAAAAATATCCCTTTAATGTTTTCCCCATATTATTTGTGTTGCTGAAAACCGGCTGGCTCACAACTAATACTTTCATTTACTGTAAACCCTTTCATTTTGCGACACTCTACAAGACATATTTTATCATTCCTAATAAAGCATATTTTGCAAAGGCATTTAAACTCTTGATCATCCCAAGATGCAGCACATTTCGATAGACAAACCAACGTTGTTTTGCTGCATTCTTTTTATTATTAGAACGTGAACCTGAAAGTTGTCTGTAATGAGCCAGAACCTCACGATTTCCAACTGCGCGGACCGGAATTGCTAACAATTCCATCCACAATACATAATCTTCATGGTAATACTCCGGTTGAAATAAATGTTTTTTTAACAAAGATGTTTTAATCAATGCGGTAGAACAGCTGATCACGCTGCTGGCCAGCATTTTATCATAATTTGTGATACCTGGCACAATAAATGGCTTTCGAATCGTTTCGTCATTCTCATTTATAAAATCATAGGAACAATATATAATCTCTGCTCCGGTTTCACGCTGCAATTCTAATTGTTTCTCCAGCTTTGCTGACACCCACGCATCATCACAGTCCAAAAAAGCGATCATATCACCTTTTGCTTCCTGAATGCCACGGTTTCTCGCACAGGCAACACCACTGTTTTGCTCCTGTCGAAGTAATCGTATCCGTGCATCTTTTTGCGCATAAGTATCAGCTGTATCATATGTATGATCTGTCGAACAGTCATCAATAATTATCAGTTCCCACTCTGTCCAGGTCTGATCCTGTACGCTTTTTATCGCTTTTCCTATAAATTTTTCACAATTATATGCCGGCATTACAATTGAAACCATTATCTAAAACCTCTCCCGGACTCATACAGTCTTTGCACTTACAGTTTTCTCAATTCCAGCGTTTTCTCGCATTCGCCTACTCCTTCTGTGCTCTCTTTGTTCATCAGAATTCGTACTGTTGCCAGCATAATCGTAAGATCTTCCAGCAAACTTGGTTTTGCGATATACATCAGATCCATAAGTAATTTATCATAAAATGTAGTATTATATTTTCCATATACCTGTGCGTAACCTGTCAATCCGGCTTTTGCCTGCAGTCTCAGTCTGAATTCAGGTAATTCTTTTTCGATCTTTTCCTGCAGCTCCGGACGTTCCGGCCGTGGTCCCACCAGACTCATATCACCTTTTAATATATTAATAAACTGTGGTATTTCGTCCAGTCTGCACATACGGATGATCCGTCCCACTTTTGTGATCCTCGGATCATCTTCTCCAGCTGAAAGTACCGCTCCACTATATTTTTCAGCATCTACTCTCATGCTTCGGAACTTGACGATTTCAAACACCTTGCCATCTTTCGTCAGCCTTTTCTGTTTGTAAAATGCCGGTCCTCCATCACTTTTCACTGCGATTGCCACGATCAAAAAGACCGGGGATAAAATAAGCAATGCCAACAATGACACGGCAACGTCCATCAACCTTTTTACGATCAGATACTCCGTCAACGGATTGTATCTTTCTGTTTTCACAATTGGTAGATGAAGCATATGCATCTGTTCTGATCCCTGCATCATGACATCAGCAACTCTCGGAATCATAAAAAGCTGAATATTTTCAGATGTACAATATTTTAATATTTTATTTCTTTGTCCCGAATGTATTCCACACAAAAATACAACTTCTATGTCATGCAGTATATCCCAATGTTCTATCACTTCGTCCACGTGATATACTGACGTAATCTCAAATCTCTTTTCCAGTCCATATGCATGGATCAGTAAATCCATGCCTTCCCTTTCATCATAAACCACTACCGTTTTCAGCGGCTTATGTGTTCTAAAATAGTTCTTATGCATACCTAATGTCCAGAAAAAACTAATTCCACACTGTACCAGCCATGCACAAAGTCCCGGCACCGGGTTTGGTAAATGGATAGATAACATCCAGATCAATATATATATAATGGCATCTGTGATCATCAGTGCCAGTATATGTCCCATAATAATATCTCGAATACGGAGGATTGCAATTCGAAAGCAATCCAGTTTCTGTTCAAAATAATAACATAATACGATAAAGGTTCCTATTACCAGTACACTAACCTGTTTCGAACCAACCGTTGATGTTCTTCTCTCATAATATAATATCCAGCACAGGATAAAAGGAACTAACATAAGTAGTATATTTATTACCTTTACTGCCAAAAGTGGAATTTTTTTCATGTTCTTGTTATCTCCCTGTGGCAAAAAAACAAAGATACATATAATACCTTTTTATTTAAGGTGTTCATGTTTGTTTTCCTGTCCCGTATATAATCCTACATTTCTCTTTTGCATTTTCATACATATCAGAAGAATCCTGCAAGCAGGATTCTTCTGATACCTCACTTAATCAAAATTGATTAAGCATGTTTTCTTCTGGATGTTACACACATTCCAGCTACCGCAGCCGCTGCTACTGCTACAAAGCACATCATAACTGGTGCACTACCAGTTTTTGGAGAGACAACTTTTGAGCTGTCTGTTCCATTTGCTGCATTTGCATTTAATACATAAATTGCAATCGGTGAAGGACCGTCAACAGTTACTGTTACTGTTCCCTCGCCAACAATTGCATCGATCGGTACCCACTTGCCATTTACATAGCGAAGTACAAGAACTTTGCTTGTGCTGGTAACGCCATCCACTTTGAATGTCAGTGTCAATGGGAACTGAACATCATCGTCAGCTGTAATGTTAGTTACATATGCAAGACCATAGCCATTTGCATTTGGAGCACCTACTGCATCTTTCAGCACATTCTGCGGATTTGATTTGATTGCATCCACTCCCGGCTGATCAGCAGGTGTAAAATTATCAGATGTAGTTACTTTGGATAAATCTACATCCTGTCCATTTGCATCTTTTGCAGCAACAATGTTACCTGTTGATGGCTGTGGGCTTGGTGCAGCAAACGCAACGGTTGCCATACCGATTGTCATTACAGCGGTCATTAATAAAGCAACAATTTTCTTCATGGTTTTTCTCCCTTCGTATATATTTGTAAAACAGCGTAACATACGTCACACTGTATTTACAGCTTCCTCATTGATGCCGGTTATTGTTTTTCCTTGTAGTAGGTCTGTATAATCTCTTCCTGCAGCTTCTCTTCGTCCACATGAAATTCTTCATACTTATCCCCCATTACGGTCTCTCCCGGCAAATACTGTATCTCATCTGTGAGATAGGTATAACTGCTAAGAGCATCGATCTGCTTCCCGTCCAAATCTGTCACAATGTATTTGTCCAAAAACGGAGAAATAATATTGTACAGGGCACTCCCTCCATGAGATCTGGCATTTTTTATCAACGCTGTCACATATTTCACCTGACGCTGCATACGTTTTTCATTACTGTTAAATACACTCGTATCACGGTAACGTACATATTTTTCAGCATCTTCGCCTTTCAGACAGATTTCCTGACCAGCCTGAAATTCCAGATTGATTTCTGTATCATCCTCTGTCATTTCTACGGTCACTCCGCCAAGTGCATCGTTGATCTGTGCTATTCCATCAACGGATAAAGAAAAATATCCGTTGATCGGTAAATTATAAAGTAATTCTCTGACTGTCTTTTCTGTTGCCCAGCAACTGCGGCTTCCGCCGATACAATAAGCATACTGCGTTGCAAGCTGTGCATTTACCGTACCGAAAACGCTTCCATTTGAATCATAAGTGTCAATTTGTGTCATCGTATTTCGGTTAATCTGAAGGATTCTTCCTTCCTTTGTCTCTTTATCCAGTGACAAAAGCATAATGCAGTCTGCCTGTCCGGCATCGCTCGGCATATAACTGGTATCTAAATCCAAATCTTTATCAATTCCGAGAAACAGAATATTAATCAGATTATTGTTATATGTATATTTTTTCCCTTTCCATTCAATGGTATTACTTTCTGCCTGTGAAACAGATTCCTCCGGTTCACGGACTAATTGTTGCTGTTGCCTGTAATGCAGCACAAACAAAACAACCACTGCTGCCACAGCTGCTATTATAACCACAATGGTGGACACAACATGTCTTTTCGGTTCATTTTTCATAAAACTATTGTTCCTCTGTCAGGACCGCGCAGATCAGGAAACGCTGGTCATGATTACCATTGCAGGTAGATAACACGATCATCCTGTCATCCGTAGTTACCGGCAGTGGATCCTCAATCCAAGTCGGCATGATACGCACTTCCGACAGTGAATCCAAAAATGCCTGATATCCTTCCTTTGTCCTGCAATTATAATTATACAAAATATGTCTGTTATCATAAGTAACTGCTGCAAATACACGGTATTTATAAATATGTTCCGGTGTGTAGATCTCGATATATGAATGCTCATTTCGGAATGTCTCGTCCTGATAATCTTTCAGTCTGCTGAAGAAGGAATCGTTCAACATATTATGACCATACACCACGGTAACTGCATCTGATTCAAAAGCATCCGGATTATAACTGTATTCTGTCATAATAGCTCCTGGAAGTCCCTCTTTATCATCCACAGTATGTGTCATATAGTAATCATCGTCTATCTTGCTCTGCAATATCGGATAATCAACCGGTGTGTCTGCAATTCGGATCCAGGCATAAATGTCAGGATTTTCTTCCTGCAATGTTGCAAAATCAACCGGTATCTGCACAGTCGTATCTTCTTCTGCCTCGGCAGACACTTCCGTGTCATTTTCAGATGTCACGGCTGCTTTTTCCCGCAGATTCTGATCTTTTACATTCTGCTTATGATCACGTATCAATATTCCTATAATACAGGCTAATGCTACAATAAAAACTGCAAGAAATATGCGAAATAATACTTTTCTCAACTTCACGCTCTTATTTCATCTCCTTTGATATCCGATACATTATGAATGTTTTTTCTTTTTGTGCGAATGTCTGCTCTTTTCTGTCTTTTCTTCCTGTTTGCTGTAATAAGCAAGTTCTCTGTCAACCGGAATAATTCCAAGAACTGTTGCATCCAGATATGTCTGAATATCTTCTTCTGTCTGAATTTTATCATTCATCATATAACGAACGGTAAGAATAATTCCAAGCAGAACGATTCCAAGCAGAACACCTAAAGCCGCTTTTTTTACTAGGCCATTATCTACCGGTTTATCAGCCACTTCCGGGCGTTCTACAATTGTTGGCGGATCCGTCTGTGTAATACTTGCCATCTGAGAAACAGCGGCATCGGTCACCGCATCTGCCACTGCGCAGGACAGCTCTGCATCATCACTTGTAACTGTGATTGACAGCATACGTGTGTCTGTTTTATTAGCAACCGTAAGCATTCTCTGTATTTCTTCACGGGTCAATTTTATTTTTTTCTTCGTTTTTAATTCATCAATTGCTCCATCAATAACTGGTTTACTGGTGGCAATAACCGTAAAATCTGATGTCAATTCTGTTCCAAGCTGTAAATCAGCCATAGATGTAATGCTTGTTGTCTTTGACAGTACATACAATGTTGAATTTGATTCATACATTGGTGTCTGGAAAAACACAATTGCTCCAGCCAATATACCACCGATAATTCCACCTAGCAACAATATTTTCCACTTATTTATCAGGTAGAAAAAGAGACTGACAAGGTCTATTTCCATTTCCTTTTCTTCTCTTATACTATTATTTTCCATATATTTTCTATTCCTTTGTCTGTTTATTGCATCTCTTTATTCTTCTGTGTCATGACCATATCTTCCATAGCCATATCCATATCCGTAACCATAGCCATAACCATATTTTTTACCATAACCATATCCATATCGTTTTGTTCCCTCATCTGCTTTATTTAAAATAACTCCGAGGAAATTCGGATTTGCATTTACCAGCTGTTCTTTTACATTTTTAACAACTCTTCGACTGACTGAATTTGCAGATACAACTAAAATTGAAGCATCGGCAGTTTTTGCGATCAATGCCGCATCAACCACACTACCCAGAGGCGGTGTATCAATGATCACATAGTCAAAAGTCTGTTTCATACCATCGATCAGTACCTCATAACACTCTTTGTTCAACAATTCTGTCGGATTTTTAGGGAAACGTCCTGTTGGTATCAAATACAAATTCTTATAATTTGTACTGTATATAATCTCAGACGCAGAATTTTTACCTGCCAGATAATGACTCAAACCTTTTAAATTTGATGAAATTCCTGTTCGCTTTGCCAACACGGAATTCCGCATATCTGCATCAATATACAGCACTCTTTTATCATTTTCTGCCAGAATTTTTGCCAGATTGAATGATACACTGGATTTTCCATCATTTGCCATACAACTTGTCAGGCAGATTACCTTATTTTCTATACCGGTGAACTCCAGATTTGTCCGAAGTCTTCGATATATCTCTTTCATTACGGGGGATAATGTTATTTTTTCCTCCAAAACCAATTCCTGCATTTATCTATTCCTCTCCTTTATCTTAACAATTGTTCTGGTCCTGTCACAAAAATACTTTCAGCTTTTCCGCTGCCATATTTCTTTCGAACCACTTCAATTGCAGCTTTCATATTTACCGTTCGATTTACAGTATCATGCGCATCGCTGGCAATAAAATCGACAATGTCTTCCTTCAACACTTTCATACAAAATCGTTTCATACCGAATCCGTGTTTTCCAAGCAGGCTGTCCGCATTAATCTGTATCTTTGCACCATCATTGCGAAGCGATGCAACATTATTCAAGTTTCCACATAGACATTCATATCTCTCTATGTGCGCTAAAATTGGTATCATACCGCTCTGTACTGTTTTTCTGACTACTTCACAGATACTTTGAAACGGCTTTTCATAGCTGAATTCTAACAGTACACTCCTTGCACCCGGCATTTGATAACTTATATCATTTAACACAATACCCGTATCTTCTTTGTGAACGTAATACTCACACCCGAGATAAAACTCCATATCCACAAACTGTTCCCGGGCCGCTTCACACACGCGTTCGTAAACGATCTGTATCTCTTCTCTCGGGATGGCAAACATACCACGACGGTAATGTGGTGTAAATACGACATGACGTACTCCCTGCTGATACTCTTCCTGCAGCATCTGCATGGTCTCACTCATGCAGCCGGAACCGTCATCCACACCTGGAAGTATATGATTATGTATATCCCAGTAACCAGTCATGTATCATTTGCTCCTTTTTCACCTATTTTTTCTTATGCATACAGTTTAATGATACCGTTCATACCATCTTTTGTCAACGTAAAAATTAATTACTTCTGTTTTCAACAGTATTTGCAAATACTGTGTAATGTTTTTTATGCACATTATCTTTTACATGGAATTTACATGAAAATAGTGTGCTTACCCAAACAGAAACCCGTCATATTCCAAAATGCAATACAACGGGTTTCTTTCTGCTCTACAATGTTGTCATTTTTAATGATTATTTTTTCAGTGGATATTTCGCTGTCAGCTCGTCCACGATGGCACGTGCTTTTGCTACGCCCTCTTCGCCTTCTTTGATGACGATGGAGATTGCCTCAGCGATCTTGTCCATATCCTCTGTATTCATTCCTCTGGATGTGACAGACGGTGTTCCGAGACGGATACCACTTGTAACAAACGGAGATTTCGGATCATTCGGGATGGTGTTCTTGTTGGCTGTGATATGAGCCTCATCCAGAAGTTTCTCGATAGCTTTTCCGGTCAGTTCAAACGGTGTCAGGTCAACCAGCATCAGATGATTGTCTGTTCCGCCGGATACGATTTTGATACCGCGGCTCATCAGTCCCTTGCACAGTGTCTGTGCGTTATCTACGATACCCTGCTGATAGGTCTTGAAGCTGTCCTGTAATGCTTCTTTGAAGCATACGGCTTTGGCAGCGATGACATGCATCAGCGGTCCACCCTGAATACCAGGGAATACAGCTTTATTGAAGTTGAAATTATTTTTCTCCATAGATTCTTTGGAAACCAGGATCATGCCGCCTCTCGGTCCACGCAGTGTCTTGTGTGTAGTAGTAGTAACTACATCTGCATAGTGGATTGGGCTTGGATGAAGTCCTGCTGCTACCAGACCTGCGATGTGTGCCATATCTACCATCAGATATGCGCCGCATTTGTCTGCGATCTCACGGAAACGCGGAAAATCAATGGTTCTGGCATAAGCGCTCGCACCGGCGATGATCAGCTTCGGTTTGCATTCCATGGCAATCTCTTCTACTTTGTCATAATCGATGAAGCCTTCGTCGTTTACTCCGTAAGGTACGATGTGGAAATAAGTACCGGAAAAGTTGACCGGACTTCCGTGTGTCAGATGTCCGCCGTGATCCAGGTTCATACCCATCACCGTGTCACCCGGCTGAAGCAGTGCAAACTGTACTGCCATGTTTGCCTGTGCACCGGAGTGCGGCTGTACATTTACATACTCAGCGTCGAATAATTCTTTGGCACGCTCAATGGCAAGATTCTCCACGATATCAACGCACTGGCATCCGCCGTAGTAACGTTTTCCCGGATATCCTTCTGCATATTTATTTGTCATGATGCTTCCCTGTGCTTCCATGACTGCGTCACTGACCCAGTTCTCGGATGCGATCAGCTCGATATGGCTGTTCTGACGGTCCATCTCCGCTTCGATCGCTGCTGCTACGTCTGCATCAACTACTTTTAACTCTTCTAAATTCATCACTTTTTCCTCCTGTTACACAAAATGTACGTTCAGATTTCTTCATGCAAAGGCTCTGGCATACATTCGATTCTCAACTCAGTTCTCCAATTTAACGCATTGAAAGATCCTTTTTCCATCATAGCCCAGATTTCACGGAAATGCAAGGGGAATTATCATATAGACCGATTGTAAAAATCCCCATCGCCACCGGACATGTACAACCGGTGTCAATGGGGGTTTTGGGTGGAATGAATTCTAATTTTTTATAATCTTGGTTTTAGGTTTTATAGTTATAGGATCAGTTTTCTATATCGTTATGCTGCTTATGCGTTTGCTGCAAGCTCTTTTCCTGCTGCCTCGCATGCTGCCTGTGCATCTGCATCCGGAGCTTCGTTGGCAATGATGCCCTCTGCTTCGATCATCTCTGCGCCTGCACCTGTCATCTGCTCAACCCAGTTGCGCATCCACTCGCCGTCGCCCCAGCCGTAAGATCCGAATAACAGAATTTTTTTGCCGGATACGCTGCCGAGGATCTCCTCTACGAATGGCTCCATGGTAGATTCTTCCAGCTGCTCTGCTCCCATGGATGGGCATCCAAGTGCGAATGCTTTTACATCTGCGATATCTGCTGTGCTTGCATTTTCAACAGGGATGATCTTTGCCTCTGCACCTGCTGCTGCAACACCATCAGCTACGCTCTGAGCCATTGCTGCTGTATTTCCTGTACCACTCCAGTAAATGATTTTAACTTCTGCCATTTTTT
>JALESO010000036.1 GCA_022781925.1 Lachnospiraceae bacterium | reverse complement strand
TCAGAATCACTGCACATCCTTGCGGAGCGTTTATCTCAGTCAGAGTTTCAACTCAGACTGAGATGAAAATGATTTTAGGAGGATTTTATGGAAAGTCTGGTAACCTGGTTTACAAGCACGTTGGGTGCGCATATTTCAAGGGAAGCGGTGGTATTTATTATTTCACTTTTCCCGATTCTGGAGCTGAGAGGCGGTATTCTGGCATCGTCTTTACTGGATATTACGATGTGGAAAGGAATCCTGATCAGTGCGGTAGGAAACATTATCCCGATCCCGTTTATCCTGTTTTTTATCAAAAAAATATTTGCAGCCATGAAAAAGACAAAGCTGTTCCGTCCACTGGTTGAAAAAATGGAGAACAAGGCGATGAAGAAACGTGACCAGATCGAAAAATATGAGTTCTGGGGGCTTGTTTTATTCGTTGGTATTCCGCTTCCGGGAACCGGCGCATGGACCGGCGCACTGGTAGCATCTCTGATCGATATGGATATCAAGAAAGCGTTCAAGGCGATTCTGGTGGGAATCTGCCTGGCAGCTGTGATCATGACACTGATTTCTTACGGAGTGCTCGGACATATCATCAGATAAAATCTCTGTGGAGATGCATTTGTTCATTTACAACTGAGAAAAGTATTTACTCAAATTAAGTGAAAAACAGAAGAAGCCGATTGTTTTGCCTGCCTGAATAACGACAGACATTGATCAATAACGATATTGCATAAGAGGGGGATTTTATTATGGAATCTATGGAATCAAGAATGGTAAAACTGTATGCTAGAAACAACAATCATGTGGCATTGCATGCCATTCCGGGACATTTTGCCACAAGCCACTCCCACATCAATTTTTACATTGATATGACAAGCCTGAAAACCCGTGCCAGTGAGGCGCAGGAAGTAGCAAAAAGTCTGGCGGGAGATTATGTGAACTCTACCGTGGTGGATACTATCGTCTGCATGGACGGCACCGAGGTGGTAGGCGCATATCTGGCGCAGGAGTTTGAAAAACGCGGATTTCGCAATACAAACCTGCATGACACGATCTATGTGGTTACTCCGGAATACAATGCGAACAATCAGCTGATCTTCCGTGACAATACCATTCCGGCGATCAAAGGCAAAAATGTCATTCTGCTGCTGGCAACCACCACCACAGGACTGACTGTGCGGCGCAGCCTGGAGTGTGTGCAGTATTACGGCGGAACCGTCCGCGGTATTTCTTCTATCTTCAGTACCGTAAAGAAAGTTGGCGGTATGGAAGTACATTCCGTATTCAATGCGGATGATGTGCCGGGCTATCAGGCATTTGGCAGAGATGAATGCCCGTATTGCAAAAAAGGATTTGCCATCGAAGCCATGGTAAACGGATTCGGTTATTCACAGTTATAAAAAACTTGACAAGGCAAAAAATGTTGTTTATGATGTTTTATGACTTTAAAAACATTATAGTTATAAAAGGTAGTGACAAAGAGGAGTACGCAAAAGATGCGGTGACAGGGAAGATGGTCCATGGATTGAAAGATCGTTTGACAGGCAGTTTGCGGAAGGTAGCTTTGGAACCGGATGTCTGAAGCCAGTGCAGCATATATGCATAGCATATGGGACAAAAGCAGTGAAAACTGTGAGTACAAAAACTCTGTTAAGAGGAAGCAGGCAATATGTCTGCTGTATGGTGCGTAGGAAATCCCGGGTGATTCCCGTTAAACAATCAGAGAGATTTCATTTCCGGCTGAGTTGAATTCCAACTTTTATCAATAATGAATGGCAGTTATTTGTTATTCTATTCCAGTGGAGTTCAAAAATAGGTAGATGAGATAAAATGAAGGTGGTACCGCGTATATTCGCCCTTCACATGTGTTTTGCATGTGGAGGGCTTTTTTAGTTGAAAGGAGACAGAATGAAAGAATTAGCAAAGACTTATGATCCAAAAGGGATCGAAGACCGTCTTTACCAGAAATGGGAAGACAATAAATATTTTCATGCAGAAGTAGACAGAAGCAAGAAACCATTTACCATCGTAATGCCGCCGCCAAATATCACCGGTCAGCTGCATATGGGACATGCTCTGGACAACACCATGCAGGACATCCTGATCCGTTACAAGAGAATGCAGGGCTATTCCGCATTATGGCAGCCCGGTACGGACCATGCAGCCATTGCCACAGAGGTTAAGGTTATCAACAGCCTGAAAGAAAAAGGCATCAACAAAGCAGACTTAACCCGTGATGAGTTCCTGAAATATGCATGGGACTGGAAAGAAGAGTACGGCGGACGTATCGTAAAACAGTTAAAGAAAATGGGTTCTTCCGCTGACTGGGACAGAGAGCGATTTACCATGGATGAGGGATGCTCCGAGGCAGTCAAAGAAGTATTTATTCGTCTGTTTGACAAGGGATATATTTACAAAGGATCCCGTATCATCAACTGGTGTCCGGTCTGCAAGACATCTATTTCCGATGCAGAGGTAGAGCATGTAGAGCAGACAGGCCATTTCTGGCACATCAAATATCCGATCATCGGTGAGGAAGGCAGATTTGTAGAGATCGCAACTACCCGTCCGGAGACAATGCTTGGTGATACAGCCGTAGCCGTAAACCCGGATGACGAGCGTTACACAGACATCATCGGTAAAAAATTACTGCTTCCGATCGTAAACCGCGAGATCCCGGTTATTGCTGATCCGTATGTAGACAAAGAGTTCGGAACCGGCTGCGTAAAGATCACACCGGCTCATGACCCGAACGATTTTGAGGTGGGAAAACGCCACAACCTGGAAGAAATCAACATCTTAAACGATGATGCAACCATCAACGCAAACGGCGGTATTTACGAAGGTATGGACCGTTACGAGGCAAGAAAAGCTATCGTTGATAAATTAGACGAAATGGGACTGCTCGTAAAAGTAGTTGAGCATGTTCACAACGTAGGTACCCATGACAGATGTAAGACAACCGTTGAGCCTATGATCAAACCGCAGTGGTTTGTAAAAATGGAAGAGATGGCAAAACCGGCCATCGATGCATTACAGTCCGGCAGACTGAAATTCGTTCCGGAAAGTTTCGGAAAGACCTATATGCACTGGCTGGAGGGCATCCGTGACTGGTGTATTTCCAGACAGCTCTGGTGGGGACACAGAATCCCGGCTTACTACTGTGACGAGTGCGGTGAGATGGTGGTTTCCCGCGATATGCCGGAGAAATGCCCGAAATGCGGCTGCACACATTTAAAACAGGATGAGGATACACTGGATACCTGGTTCTCCTCCGCACTGTGGCCGTTCTCCACACTTGGCTGGCCGAACAAAACAGAAGAACTGGATTATTTCTATCCGACAGACGTCCTTGTTACCGGATATGATATCATCTTCTTCTGGGTTATCCGTATGGTATTCTCTGCGTTAGAGCAGACAGGAACAGAGCCGTTCCACACCGTACTGATCCACGGACTGGTTCGTGATTCCCAGGGACGCAAGATGAGTAAATCCCTTGGAAACGGTATTGATCCGTTAGAGGTTATTGACAAATACGGTGCAGATGCCCTGCGTCTGACCCTGATCACAGGTAACGCACCTGGAAACGATATGCGTTTCTACTGGGAGCGTGTAGAGTCCAGCCGTAACTTTGCAAACAAAGTATGGAATGCATCCCGTTTCATTATGATGAACCTTGGGGATGAGCAGCCGACAAAGCCGGAAGATGCAGATCTGCTGCCGGTTGATAAATGGATCTTATCAAAAGTAAACACTCTGGCAAAAGACGTAACAGAGAACATGGATAAATATGAGCTGGGAATCGCAGTTCAGAAAGTATATGACTTCATCTGGGAAGAGTTCTGCGACTGGTATATCGAGATCGCAAAAGTACGTCTGTACAAGAAAGAAGAGGATCCGAAAGCTGCAAATACTGCACTCTGGGTTCTGAAAACGGTACTGGCCAACGCATTAAAGATGCTGCATCCGTACATGCCGTTCATCACAGAGGAGATCTTCTGCACACTTTGTCCGGAAGAGGAGACCATCATGCTTGCTCCGTGGCCGGAATATACAGAGGAATGGAATTTTGCAAAAGAAGAGGCTGACGTTGAGACAGTCAAGGTACTGGTTAAGGGCATCCGAAACATCCGTTCCGAGATGAATGTTCCACCAAGCCGCAAAGCAAAATATTTCATCGTATCTCCGGATGAGAACCTGCGCGAGCTGTTTGCTTCCCACAAAGACATTTACAGCCAGCTGATCTCCGCAAGTGAGATCGACGTACAGGCAGACAAAGCCGGAATACCGGAGGATGCCGTATCCGTTGTTATCCCGAATGCCGTTGTATACATTCCGTTAGAGGAACTGGTAGACATGGCAAAAGAGCGGGAACGCCTGGAGAAAGAGAAAGCAAAACTTGCAAAAGAGCTGGCTCGTTCCAACGGCATGCTGAGCAATGAGAAATTCTTGAGCAAAGCACCTCAGGCAAAAGTTGACGAGGAGAAAGCAAAACTTGAGAAATACAAACAGATGATGGAAGACGTAGAGAATCGTCTGGCACAGTTAAAATAATATGAGTGAAAACATGAAACAGGCGGTGGAATTCCTGTACGGGATTCCGAAGTTTACCAAAAAACACAGCCTTGCGCATACGGCTCATTTCATGGAGCTGCTGGGCAATCCGGGTAATCACTGCAAAGTCATTCATGTGGCAGGAAGTAATGGTAAAGGAAGCGTCTGCTGCTTCCTTTACCATATGTTGCTTTCTGAGGGAAAAAACGCAGGAATGTTTACTTCGCCTCATCTGACTGACATCCGTGAGCGATTTCAGATAAACGGAGCACTCTGCAGTGAAGAACAGTTTCTGACAGCTTATGCACAGGTGAAAAAGATGGCAGAGAGACTAGAACAAAAAGGCCTTGGCTATCCGACATTTTTCGAGTTTATTTTTGCCATGGGCATGGTAATTTTTGAAGAGGCAAAAGTGGAGTACATCGTGCTGGAGACAGGGCTTGGCGGCAGACTGGATGCCACAAACAGCTTTGCACATCCGATCCTCAGCATCATTACCTCCATCAGTCTGGAGCACACGGAGATCCTGGGGGATACCATTGCACAGATTGCCGGAGAAAAAGCCGGCATCATCAAACTGGGGGTTCCGGTTGTCTTTGATGCCAATGAACCGGAGGCTTCCGAAGTGATCCGGGCGCATGCAAAGGAAATGCACAGCCCATGCACCGCACTTGAGAAAAAAATGTTCCAGATCCTGGAATTTAAGAATAATTTTATTGATTTTTCCCTTTCGACTGCGTATGATAAGGAAACAAGATGGACGATTCCGGGAGCAGCAGCCTATCAGGTGGAAAATGCGGCACTGGCAATCCTTGCCATGCGCGTGCTGCAGCAGCAGTATCTGTCAGAACTTTCCGGTGAGCATGTGGAAAAACAGCTTCATGCAGGCATGAAAGCCGCATTCTGGCAGGGAAGAATGCAGGAGATCGCGCCGGAGATTTATTTTGACGGAGCGCACAACACCTCCGGTATCGGTATGTTTACCGACGCGGTGAAACGGCTGACTGCTGAGGATGCCGATCGTCCGCTCCTGCTGTTTTCCATGGTAAAAGAAAAGGATTACAGCACATCGATCGATATGCTGACTAGCGACATTGTATGGGATGAGATGGCAGTGACAACCATTCCGAATGAGCGAGGCATATCTTTTGAAAAATTGCAGAAACTATTCGAATATAAGTTAAAAGAACATGCAATGGAGCCGACATCAGCCGACATTCTTAAGAAAACAGGAAAGTCGGAAAACAGATGTCCGTCTGATACGGAGCATCCGATCATCGGTTTTGCGGATTACCGGGAGGCACTCCGTGTGATGGCGAACAGGAAGAAGCCGGGACAGAAACTGTTCTGTACGGGTTCCCTCTATTTTATCGGTGCATTGATGGAAGCGTGGAAGGAGAACTGTGATGATTGATTTTGAAGAAGAATTAAAGAAATTTGAACCAAGCATGGAAGTGGAAGACGCAGAGGATGCGATCTACAACCGTGATCTGACAGATATGATGGACATTTTGCAGGAAATGCTGAAAGAGAGCAGAAGATAGGAGGGCGCAGATGAATTGTTATTATTGTGGTGCGCACCTGGATTCTATGGACACCTGTCCGAACTGTGAAGCGGATGTCAAGATCTGGAAGAAGATCGTAAGCATTTCCAACAAGCTTTACAATGACGGACTGGAGCGCGCACAGGTTCGTGATCTGAGCGGAGCCGTGGAGTATCTGAAAATGAGTCTCCGTTATAACAAAATGAATACCAGTGCCCGTAACCTGCTGGGATTGGTTTATTTTGAGATGGGAGAGTCGGTAAAAGCGCTGAGCGAGTGGGTCATCAGCAAGAGCCTGCAGGGCGAGGACAATCCGGCCACCGGTTATCTGGCAGATATCCAGAAGAGTTCCGCCCGGCTGGACAACCTGAACCAGACCATCAAAAAATTTAACCAGTCACTGACTTATTGCAAAGATGGCAACACAGATCTGGCACTGATCCAGCTGAAAAAAGTGTTGGCACTGAATCCGAAGCTGGTGCGAGGCCATCAGCTGCTGGCACTGTTATATATGAAAGAAGAGCGTTACGATCTGGCACTTCGTGCATTGAAAAATGCAGAAAAGATCGATGCCGGTGATGCCAACACCATGCGTTATAAAAAAGAATGCCGGGAGCATCTGAAAGCCAACGGAAAAGTAAAACCGAAGGAAAAAGACACGGTAAGTTATCAGAGCGGCAATGATCTGATCATCCGTCCGGCGAAATTTACCGATAACACGGCAGTCCTGACGGTAGTCAACCTGCTGGTGGGGGCAGTAATCGGAATCGCAGTAGTGTGCTTCCTGATCGTGCCGGGGATCCGCAAAAATGCCAACACCGATGCGGCATCCCAGCTGGTAAAAGCAAATGAGACCATTGCCACCAGAGAGCAGAGCATCAAGAGTCTCGAGGATGAGATCTCCAGTCTGCAGCAGACCGTAGCGGACGCACAGACCGAGACAAGCTCTGCCGGAGAAAAAAATACATCTTATGAAGAACTGCTGAACGCCTATGTGGCCTATGCGGCAAAAGAAAATGTAAAAGCAGGCGAGAGTCTTGCAAACGTCAACCGTGACCTGCTCAGCGAAAACGCACAGCAGATTTACGATAATATGCTGACGGAAGTAAAAAGTGCTATGCTGGAAGCTGATATGAATGAGGCACTGGATCTGTACGAGAAGAAAAATTACAGTGAAGCCATTACAAAATTTGAGTCCATCGTACAGACCGACGAAGGTTACCAGGAAGGAAAAGCAGCCTACTATTTGGCCTTTGCATACAACTATCAGAAAGACGAGAGCAATGCATTAAAATGGTTCCAGATTGCAAGAGATCATACAAATTCCTCCAGCGTGCGTAACACCTGTAAGGAAATGATCGATGACATGCAGGCCCGTGGAATTACCGTACCGGATGCAAACGGCGGTACAGATACCCAGGCAGACGGAACTTCCGACGGATCTGCAGCAGATAACACAACCGTAGACAACTCAGATGACAATACGGATAACGAGTAATTGATTAGTAGAAGACAGTATACGAAAGATAAAATAAATATGCCGAAATTCGGTATGTTGATATCTTTCCTATACTGTCTTTTTTATTTGATAGAAAATTGTCCGTGTCCGCGTGTGTTTTCTTCCTCCAGCTGCCCTTACCAAAAAAATAAAAAAATATAAAAAATTAAAAAGCCATAAAAAACATAAAAACCCAAAAAGGAGACCAAAACATGGAGTGTGAATATCAGATCAAAGGAACCACCCTGCGCATTTTTCTGCCGCAGGAACTGGATCATCACGTATCCGCCAGACTGCGGGAAGAAGCAGACCTCATGGTGGAGACCCATTTTATCAGAACCATTATATTTGATTTTTCCGGCACCGACTGGATGGACAGTTCTGGCATCGGTGTCATTCTGGGGCGGTATAAGAACATGAAACTGTCCGGCGGCCATGTATATGCCGTGCACTTAAATGAACGGATGAAAAAAATATTTGCGATGTCCGGCATGGAACACCTGATGGAGGAGGAATAGAGAGCATGATGCAGGAAACAGAAAAACAGCGACAGACAGAAGCGCAGAACCGGGAGGAAAACTGGATGCAGATCACTTTTTCGGCGCAGTCGGAAAATGAAGGCTTTGCCCGCACGGCAGTGGCGGCATTTGCAAGCTGCCTGGATCCGACCATTGACGAACTGGCGGACATCAAGACGGCTGTGTCAGAAGCAGTGACGAACTGTATCATTCATGGCTACAATCTGAAAGGCGGCACGATCTGGCTGGAGGCAAGCCTTGTGGGACGGACATTGTATGTGGCAGTGACAGATGAAGGACGCGGGATTCGAGACATCAAACAGGCACTGGAACCGCTGTTTACCACAAGACCGGACCTGGAGCGCTCCGGCATGGGATTTTCTTTTATGGAAGCCTTTATGGATTCCGTGGAAGTGGAATCTTCTCCGGGAAAAGGCACGCGGGTTGTCATGAAAAAGGAGATCAGATAGTTACATATGGACCAGGTGTTGGAAACGATTAAACGGGCACACCAGGGAGATAAAGCAGCCAGGGACAGGCTGGTACAGGAAAACATGCCGCTGGTATGGAGCATTGTGCGCCGGTTTTCCAACCGGGGATATGAGCCGGAGGATCTGTTTCAGATCGGAAGCATCGGACTGCTGAAAGCCATTGATCGGTTCGACACCGGATATGAGGTGAAGTTTTCCACTTATGCCGTGCCGCTTATCATCGGAGAGATCCGGCGTTATCTGCGGGATGACGGTATGCTGAAAGTCAGCCGGTCATTAAAGGAGACGGCATGGAAAGTACGGAAGGCGGCGGCAGACTGGCAGAATACGATGGGACGGGAGCCTACCCTGGAAGAACTGGCGGAAAAGACAGGTATCCGGAAGGAGGAGATCGTGCAGTCACTGGCTGCGAATACAGAAGTGGATTCCCTGCACCGTCCGATCCCGGGCAATCAGGGAAAGGAGATCACGCTGGGGGAGCAGATCTGTGACCTGCATAATGAGATCGAGGAGCGCACGGATCATCTGTTTCTGGAACAGCTGCTGGATACGCTGGAGGCAAAGGAGCGTCAGCTGATCTATCTGCGTTTTGTGGAGGAAAAGACCCAGTCCGAAGTGGCAAAAATCCTGGGGACCACCCAGGTGCAGATTTCCAGAAAGGAGAAAAAACTGCTTGCGAAACTGCGTGAGAAAGCATAAAATTTTATCACAATATATCAGATGAGAGATGCCTCCCATCTCTATAAGTGGTGAGCAACAAGATTATATCAGTGGTGGGATTCAATCTCCCATCTGATATAGCCTCCGGCAGGGCGCACATTGTCCAGTGGACAATGGCTTTGCGCCGACCGAAACGGAGTGTAGAATTGCAGAGATGCACAGAAGAATGCCGAGGGCATTCTTGAATGTTAATGATAAAAAATACTCAATAAAAGTTCTTGCATTACAGAAGTGAATGTAATAGAATGTACGTTAGCCTATACTAATTTGAGAATATATGATTTCACATATACAGGATCGCTTTTGAAAGTTGAAAAGCAAACAGAAAAATCTGTGAGAAGATCTGAAGTACGGAGGATGATAGTAAATGAAGAAAAGAATGTTAATGATGCTGCTGTGCGGCGCACTGGTCTGTCTTCCGCTGGGAGGCTGTGGAACAAACAATGCCAATGCGGACGCAGGCTCAGTACAGAGTGAGGCTGCATCAGAAAATAAAACAACAAAAAGCAGTAATGGTGAGTATACCAGCGAAGTATTTGCCATGGATACTTACATGACACTGACGGCTTACGGTGAGAATGCAGAAGAAGCCGTGGAAGCCGGTATCGCGGAGATTCAGAGACTGGATGCGCTGCTCTCCACCGGAGATGAGAACAGTGAAGTGGCACAGATTAACCAGAACGGCGGCGGTACGCTGTCTGAGGATACGGAATATCTGGTAAAGCGTGCCCTTGACATTTATCAGAGCACCAATGGGGCGTTTGATATCAGTATTTATCCGGTAATGCAACTCTGGGGATTTACCACCGGTGATTTTGCCGTTCCTTCCAAGGAAGATCTGGCAGCAAAACTTGCCCTGGTGGATGCCGGCAGGATCAGTCTGACAGAGGATAACGGACAGACATCCATCGCCCTTCCGGAAGGCATGGAGATCGATCTGGGTGGAATCGCCAAAGGATATACTTCCGGCAGAGTCATGGAAGTCATGAAAAGTTATGGCATTGAGAGTGCCGTGATCAATCTGGGCGGCAACGCACATGTCCTTGGTTCCAAGACAGATGGTTCCGCATGGAAAGTCGGTATTCAGGATCCGAATGACACCAACGGTTATCTGGGCGGCGTCAGCGTCAGAAACAAAGCCATCATCACTTCCGGCGGTTATGAGCGTTATTTTGTGGACGAAGACACCGGTGTGAAATACCACCACATCATTGATCCGAAGACCGGATATTCTGCCAACAACGGTTTGATCTCAGTGACCATTGTCAGCGCTGACAGCACACTGGCAGACGGACTTTCTACATCTCTGTTTGTACTGGGCACGCAGGATGCTATTGCATACTGCCAGGAGCATTGCGCAGAGGATGGATTTGATGCCATTATGGAGGATGAAGACGGAAAATTATATATCACTGACGGCATCATGGATGATTTTATCAATATGAACAACACGACGAATATCCAGGAAATCAAGACAAAGTAAACACAGGGCGGTAATGATATATGAAAAAACAAAAGATATCTGCAAAAACAGTGGCACTTCTGGCCATGATGATCGCGCTTGCACTGGTGTTCAGTTATGTGGAGACGCTGATCCCTATTAATTTCGGAATCCCCGGCGTGAAGCTTGGTCTGGCAAACCTGGTTATCGTGGCGGCCATTTATCTGATCGGCGGTAAAGAAGCATTTCTGATCTCTGTCGTGCGTATTTTCCTGAGCGGATTTATGTTTGGAAATCTGGCATCCATCATGTACAGTCTGGCAGGCGGTCTGCTGAGTCTGGCAGTGATGCTCATCCTGAAAAAAACAGATAAACTGTCTATTCTGGCAGTCAGCGTACTTGGTGGAATCTGCCACAACATCGGACAGCTGATCGTGGCGATTCTTGTGGTGGAGAACCTGAAACTGATCTTTTATGTTCCGGTGCTGCTGATCTCCGGATTTGTCACAGGTCTGCTCATCGGCATCGTATCCAGAGTCATCCTGCCGGCAGTCAGACGGGCCTATGCAGCTGACAGTTCCCACTAAAAGGAAGGATCGCAAAAATTTGAAGAAACATTCACGAAGCAACGCTCATCTCAGTCTGAGTTGAGACTCCCACTTCTGCAAGTGGTGAGTAATAACAAATCTTTCTTAGTGGGAGTTCAATCTCCGACTGAGATAAACGCTCCGCGAGGGCGCACATTGTCTGGGAGACAATGGTTTTGGGCCGACCGAAACGAAGTGTAGAGTGCAGTGATTCTGAGAAGAATATGCCAGCTTACGCTGACCAGAATCACGCACCAAGTCTCACATGCGTTCGACTTGAATACATGCACTAGTTGAGAATAAAGAAGCACTATTGCATATTTTTTTTCAATAAGATGCTTTATTGAGAAAAATGAGAAAAAATATTTGACTTGTGAAAAAAGGTAATGCTATCATAACGTGCGTTAGAAAATCCTAATGTATAGTATGATGGCATTTTTTGTTTAACATTTTTATTTAAAAGTTTTAAAAGTAAATTTTCGTGAATGTGTGACAGCATATTTTTTGTAGAAAGGTCGGGAGAGAGCGATGATGAAGAAAGAAAATAAAAAGACAGAGCTTGACGCGGAAAACAATGACCAGCAGAAAGAAAAAAAATCCGTAAAGCTTGGTTCACTGGCTCCGGCATTATCTGCCATTCTGGTAGTTGCCTGCGCAGGAGCATCCGTGGCAGCGTATACACCGAAGGTATATGCCGTACAGAAAGCAGCACCGAAAGCTGCGGAGTCCGATACGACAGAAGATACTACGGCGGAGGAGATGAGCCTGGAAGGTCAGGTATTTGATCTGCCGGACGGTATTTATGAAGGAACCGGTACCGGATTTGCAGGAAAGATCACGGTAGCAGTTGAGATCAAAGACAAAAAGATCGTAGCGATCACGATTTTAAATGTAGAAGCAGATGATGCGGCATTTTTCAACCGTGCAAAAGGGGTCATTGACCGGATCATCCAGTCACAGAATCTGGATGTGGATGTAGTCTCCGGAGCGACATACAGCTCCAGAGGTATCATCAGTGCGGTCAAAAATGCGCTGACCGGTGAGAAGGACAGCGGAAAGACCGCAGAGAATCCGGGGCAGGGACAGGGTTCCACCACATTGGCAGCGGTTGCGGATGCAGGTGCTTACAAAGACGGTGTGTATTATGGAAGTGCTACCGGATTTGCGGGTCCGATCAAGGTCAAAGTCGTGATCACAGATGGAAAAATTGCGTCTGTTGAGATCGTGGAGACGTCCGACGGAAGCAGTTATATCAGTAAAGCATCTTCCATTACCGGTAAGATCGTGGCATCCCAGAGCACCAACGTAGATACGGTGTCCGGAGCGACATACAGTTCCGTGGGAATCATCAATGCGGTACGAAATGCACTGGCACAGGCAGCCGTGAATCCGGGTGAGGGCGGACAGCAGGATCTGATCGTGGCTGAATTACCGGAGCAGAAGGTAGAGGATGTCCCGGCAGTTCCGACGGTCAGCGGTAACTTCCCGTATCCGGATGGCACTTATTATGGAACAGCGGAAGGTTATCTGGGCGATATTACCGTAGCGGTTGTCATCCAGAACCAGACCATCCAGTCCGTGGAGATTCTGTCCAATGAGGATGATGCGGCATATTTTGACCGTGCAAAAGTAGTGGCAAACCGTGTCGTAAATCAGCAGACCACCGGAGTAGATACGGTATCCGGAGCGACATACAGTTCCAGAGGTATCATCAATGCGATTCAGGCGGCACTGGATGCAGCAAAAGCAGCGGCCAATCCATCCCAGCCGGTGAATCCGGATCCTGGAAATGCCGGCGATAATGGAAATAACGGCAATGGTGACAATGGAAATAACAACGGAAATAATGGAAATACCGATAACGGAAACAATGGATCTGATACAGATAAAAAATCTGTTTATTATGCAGACGGAACCTATCCGGTAACGGTTCTGTGTGAGCCGGATGAGGATGAGGACTTTGAGCCGTACCATCTGTCCGCAAGCATTGTGATCAAAAACGACCGTGTGGCAGAGATCAACAATGTAACCGGAGACGGAGACAGTGGCAACAACTCCTATATCAAACGTGCAGTGAACGGTACTTCCAGCATGATCGGTATGGTATCCCGTATCATCGGTATGGCAGTGGTAGATATGACCGGAGAAAATGCGGGTGCGCAGGTGGATCAGAACCTGGCAGAGATGGATACCGTTTCCCGTGCTACCTGTACGTCAAAATCCATCAAAGAAGCCTGCCGTGAAGCATTGCGTCAGGCAAGAGAAAAATTCCTGGCAGAGACTGAGTCTGCCCAGAACGAAGACGGAGAGGACAGCGCAGAATGAAAAAATTTTGGATACGGACGATCAATGTATGCGTCATTGTGGCGGCATTGATCGGGTATAATAAAGTGACACTGGCTCATGAACAGACGGATGCCGCGGCGAAAGCCGAGGCAGACCGTAAAAATGCAGAAATCGCAGCGGAGGCCGGGGAGACAGGCGGTTCCTATACAGACGGAACCTATCAGGGCACAGCCACCGGTTTTGGCGGTGATATTACAGTGGAAGTGACCATTACAGACGGCAAGATCGCCTCTGTGGATATCCTGTCTGCAGAAAAAGAAGACAGTGCCTATCTGACCATGGCGAAAGATATCATTCCGGAGATCCTGGATGCACAGAGCGCGGATGTGGATACCATCAGCGGTGCGACTTTCAGTTCCACCGGAATCAAAAATGCAACGGCACAGGCCCTTGAGAAAGGCGGTGCCAGATAAATGAAACAAATGAATAAAAAGACACTGAAAAAAGTGCATGTGTGGGTGCGGGCAGTGATACAGTTGCTGTATTTTCTGTTTATTTCGTCTGCCTATACAGCCGCTTTTAACGGTGTAAAATACATTTTTACCCAGATGGGGGCAAAGAGCCATCTGGAGCTGACTTCCTTTGTGGTTACCCTGATCGCACTCTGCCTGTTTACAGTTGTGTTTGGCAGGTTTTTCTGCGGTTTTGCCTGTGCCTTCGGAAGTCTTGGAGATGCAGTGCGCGCACTTTATGTGTTTATCTGTAAGAAACTGAAAAAGAAACCGGTGACGATGAAAGCATCGGTGGTAAAATATCTGCAGGCAGTGAAGTATGTTGTGCTGGTGCTTCTGGTAGTAAGCTGTTACACCGGAGTGTACAGCAAGACACAGGGCATGAGTCCCTGGGATGTATTTTCCATGCTGCATGCCGGTAACTTCAAGCTGGGCGGCTATATCGTGGGTCTGCTGATCCTGGTGCTGTTCAAGTTTATCGGGCTTTAAGGGGAATAATTCTTTTGTGGGAACGGAGAGTTTTTTTATGCGACATCAGAAAAAATTGTCTTGGAGGCTAACAATCGCCTTCCAAGAAAATTTTTCTCTGATGTCGTTTTTTTCTATGAAAACTGCAGCTATTCATTGAGAAAATTTTTCTCCGATCTCTTTTCATTTACGCAGTGAAAATCGTTCCTTACTTCTGCAAACTTTATTTACGCAGTAAAAGTTGTTTCTTGCTTCTACAAACATTTTTCATTTATGCAGTGGGAGTTTTCAGCAGTCTGCCAGGAAATTTTTTCTCTGATGTCGTTTGAGTTCTGGGGCTTTTTGATTTATAAAGTGCACACCTGTCAGTTTACATCAGGAAAATTTTTGAAAAAAGAAGATCAGTAGAATGTGAAAGTTGAGAAAAAGTTTCAGTTAAAAGAAAATGGAAAAAAAGCAGTTGACAAATTGGATGTCGTAATGTTAAAGTAACCGTCGTTAGGAAACACTAATAAAAATGCCATCAAAATTGAACATTGAAATTCACAGAACAGTTGCTGTTAAGTCTGATTTTTCAGGCTGGGATAGAACTGTCTGTGGACTTGGTAGAGACTTCTCCCGCATGCGGCACAGGACGCATATGCAGGTGGAGTCTCTCTTTTTGTCTGACAGGAAAAATGGTTTCTGGACGTGAAGGGCACGGGAACGGGTAAGGTCAGACAATGGCTTATGGGAAAGGAGAATGACAATGAAAAAGAGAAGAGAATTTCTGACAAAGATGCTTGCAGGAGCCATGGTAGTGGCTATGACAGCAGGAACTATGCCAGTGAGTGCATTTGCGGCAACAGGCATGAATGTTGTGAAAGATGGAACATACACGAAAGAAGCTTATGTAGATGCTTCTGATCCTGTAGTGGCGGAAAATGATGAGGCCGGAGAATGGCAGAGTTATTCCATCAGCGTTGGTGTTGAAGTAAAGGATGGTAAATTTGAGTCTGTTAAAGTAACTCCTGGAGCAGGATATGATGATGGGAACAGCTCTTATTTCAAAAAAGCGGCAGACAGCAGCAAAAAGAACAGCGTTGTGGCAAAATTGCTTGGTCAGCCGGCAACAGCAGATACCGTAGCTGCCATTGATACAACCTCCGGTGCAACTGTAACGTCCGCGGCAATCAAAAAAGCGGTTGCAGAGGCGATTGCAGAAGCTCCGGAAGCAGACAAGGATCAGAACGAAGAAGTCAGATATGTGACCATGAATGTGCCGTATACAGACTTGTACGCTGCATATAACCTGACAGATAAAGCAGTATGGCAGGTGGAGGAAGGTCTGGATGCGGTTTCCACAGCTACAACCAATAAATTCAAAGGAACAACAGGTTTGGCAAAGGGCACTTATAACAATGGCAAATACATTATGGGTGTGACTATGGCAGTGGCAGTTCCGGAAGGAACTTATGAATCATTAAAAGCAAAAAATCTGACAGAAAATGACAATTACTATATGTCAGATCTGGACAGCGCACCTGCAGCATACAGTACACTGACTGTGAATGCAGACGGCACATTCAGCTTCAGTAAATTGCAGGAAGCATCCGTAACAAATAAATATCTGTCTGTCACAGATCTGGATTTGAATGCAGGATACGGTGATTATCAGATTACACTGGATGGTGTCGGAACAAAAGACGGATTAAAAGTCGGAGAAAATGAGACGGTTTCGTATACACTTTACGGAGCAATCCTGAATACCACAGAAGGAAAGGCATATGGAATGACCTGCCTGGAGAATCTCTGGATTGGACAGAAAACACCAAATGTGGAGATCGCATGGTCCATCAAAGAAGGTCAGGGTTTGAAACGTGCACACGGAAAAGGAGATGCATTCTATCAGTTCAGCGACATGAACGGAAAGACATTAAAGAGTGTAACATTGCTCACAGACCTCGGTATTATCGAAGTGCCTTGCGGAGAGAACGGTCTGGAACTGACAAAATATTACGAAGGTGATCTGAGCAATCTGCAGTATGCCATTGAAAATGATTCCACAGAACTGAGTATCAGCGGTGTTCCATCTGATCTGGAAAACGTAAGAATTTCCGTATCCGGTGGACTGGCAGAGAATGCAGAAATCAAAGATGGAAAGGTTGATCTGACAGCTGTACCGGAAGCTGGAGCAAGTTATACATTAACAATCAGCAGTTCTAATTATCCAGACATTACAAGAACCATGTCAACACCGATTACAGAAGATCAGAAGAGTGAACTTCAGAAATGGGCAGACAAAGCACAGAAAGTAGAGAGTTATGCAACGAATGCAGATCTGCAGGAACATGTCGGTGAAGCAGAGGAAATGCTCTCAAATGCAAATGCAACTTCTGCGGAGGCAGCAGAGCTCATCGAAGAGTTGAAAGGAAAAGTAAAAGCATTTTATGAATCCATTTCAGCTACAGCAAGCATCGAAGGTTCTGCATTAACGGTGCAGCTGGATGGAAAAGAACTTACTGATCTGGAAAACCCGACCTATACAATTTCCTACCGTGCAGGTCGTGGATTCAATACACTGACAACCGGTGATCTGGAAGCTGCAAAAGTAGCAATCGGTGCTGCAACAACAGCCGGAACAGAATATACGGTAACAATCAGCAGTGATAATTATCAGGATTGCAGCACAACCGCAACCGCTGCAGAGGGAAATGTATATGTGACCATGAACGTTCCATACACGGATTTCTATCAGGCATACAACCTTACAGATAAAGCAGTATGGCAGGTGGAGGATGGCCTGGATGCGGTTTCCACAGCTACAACCAACAAATTTAAAGGAACAGATGGACTGGCAAAAGGAACTTACAACAACGGTAAATATATCATGGGTGTTACAATTCCGGTAGCTGTCAGCGCAGAGGATTATGCGAAACTGAACACAAAACTTGGAAATACAGATAATTATTATTTTACTGCATACCAGGGAGTTCTGGATGGTGTAAGTGAACTTATGGTAAATGAAAATGGTTCTTACAGCTTTGGCAAAATGCAGGAAGCATCCGTAACAAATAAATATCTGTCTGTCACAGATCTGGATCTGAATGCAGGATACGGTGATTATCAGATCACACTGGATGGTGTCGGAACAAGCAATAACCTGAAAGTGGGTGAGGATGAGACCGTTCCGTATACCCTGTACGGAGCAATCCTGAATACAACGGAGGGTAAATCCTATGGTATGACCTGCCTGGAGAATACCTGGGTTGGAACAAAGACACCAAACGTTGAAATCGCGTGGTCTATCAAAGAAGGTCAGGGACTGAAACGGGCACACGGAAAAGGGGATGCGTTCTATCAGTTCAGCGGCATGAACGGAAAGACATTAAAGAGTGTAACACTCTTAACGAGCCTTGGTGCGATTGAAGTGCCTTGCGGCGAGAACGGTCTGGAACTGACAAAATACTATGAGGGAGATCTCAGCAGTCTGCAGTATGCCATTGAAAATGATTCCACAGAACTGAGCATCAGCGGTGTTCCATCTGATCTGGAAAACGTAAGAATTTCCGTATCCGGCGGACTGGCAGAGAATGCGGAAATCAAAGATGGAAAGGTTGCATTGAAGACAGCACCGACAGCCGGAACGACTTATACACTGACCATCAGCAGTTCCAACTATCCGGATATCACAAGAACCATGTCCACACCGATCATTAAAGAGCAGATCACAGAGCTTCAGAAATGGGTGGATAAAGCAAAAGCAGCAAACGGATATGACAGCAATGCTGATCTGAAAGAGCATGTCAGTGAAGCTGAGGAAATGATCGCAAATAAAACTGCTTCTTCAGCGGAGGCAGCAGAGCTGATCGAGGAGCTGATTTCAAAAGTAAAAGCTACTTATGAGAGCATATCTGCGACAGCAGCCATCAAAGGAACGGATGTATCTGTAACATTAGATGGAAAAACACTGGCAGATCTGGAGAATCCGACTTATACCATCAGCTATCGTCAGGGAAGAGGTTCTGCCGTATTTGCAGAAGGAACACTGGAAGCACTGAATTTTACACTGGAGAAAGCACCGACCATTGGAACCGAATATACGATCACAATTGTCAGTGATAATTATCAGGACATTGTTACAAAAGCAGTGGCACAGGATGCAGAGACTCCGGTTATTATTCCGGATGGACTTGCACCGGCAGAGGATGGAAACTGGTATTACTATAAAGATGGCCAGATTGCAACCGAGATCAGCGGACTTGCGGCAAATGAATATGGCTGGTTCAAAGTAACGAACGGAAAAGTAGACTTTGACTATACCGGACTTGCAGCAAACGAAAACGGCTGGTTCAAGGTGACGAACGGAAAAGTAGATTTTGACTATACAGGACTTGCAGCAAATGAGTATGGCTGGTTCAAAGTAACGAACGGAAAAGTAGACTTTGACTATACAGGACTTGCAGCAAATGAGTATGGCTGGTTCTGATGTTGTATAAATAAAGTTGACACCTTATTCTCAAAGAATTCATGTATAATAAAGAGAATAAGGAGGAACTCTCAATGTCACGTACCCAACGTAAATACGACCACGAATATAAGGTCCAGGCTGTCAAACTTGCCA
>JALESO010000040.1 GCA_022781925.1 Lachnospiraceae bacterium | reverse complement strand
TGAACAGTAACTAAACAACATAAGAAAAACCCGTAAATCCAATAAAGGATTTACGGGGATTCAATAACACGAACCGTTTCTTATGGATACACCTGAAACTATCTCGCATAATCAGTGACGCGACTCTCACGAATAACATTTACTTTAATCTGACCCGGATATTCCAGTTCTGCCTCAATCTGCTTGGAAATATCTCTTGCCATAAGTACCATGTCAGCATCGCTTACCTGTTCAGGAACTACCATAATTCGAATTTCTCTACCGGCCTGAACCGCAAAAGATTTGTCGACACCTTTGAAACTGTTGGTGATATCTTCTAACTGTTTTAATCTGTTGGAATATGTTTCCAAAGTCTCTCTTCTTGCGCCAGGTCTTGCCGCAGAGATAGTATCTGCCGCCTGTACCAGACATGCAATCAGAGTCTCTGGCTCTACATCGCCATGATGTGATTCTACTGCATTGATAACAATCGGTGATTCTTTGAATTTCCTGCACAGATCAACGCCGATCTGAATATGAGATCCTTCCATCTCGTGATCGACTGATTTTCCGATATCATGCAGTAAACCTGCACGTTTTGCCATTCTGACATCCACACCGATTTCTGATGCCAGAAGTCCGGAGATCTGAGCAACCTCAATAGAATGCTTTAACGCATTCTGACCATAGCTTGTACGGAATTTCATACGGCCAAGCAAACGGATCAATTCCGGATGGATGCCATGTACACCCACTTCCAGGGATGCAGCTTCGCCTTCCTCGCGAATCATGGCTTCCACTTCTTTCTGCGCTTTTTCCACCATCTCTTCAATTCTTGCCGGATGAATTCTACCATCGACAATCAGTTTTTCAAGGGCGATGCGCGCAACCTCACGGCGAATCGGATCAAATCCTGATAAAATAACCGCTTCCGGAGTATCATCGATAATGAGATCCACTCCTGTCATTGTCTCTAAAGTACGGATATTACGTCCTTCACGCCCAATGATGCGTCCTTTCATCTCATCGTTTGGAAGCTGTACCACGGAAATGGTAGTCTCTGCAACATGGTCAGCCGCACATTTCTGAATCGCGTTGACAACATATTCTTTCGCTTTCTTTCCTGCCTCTTCCTTGGCTTTGCTCTCCATCTCTTTGATCAGCTTAGCAGTATCCAGTTTTACATCATCTTCAACAGTTTTTAAAAGATATTCTTTTGCCTGTTCAGAGGTGAGTCCTGAAATTCTTTCCAGTTCCTGTATGCGTTCTTCATTCAACTTGGCAACTTCAGCCTTCTGCCGCTTAATCTCTTCTTCCTTCGCTGCAAAACTCTGTTCACGTCTCTCGATTGCTTCCATCTTTTTATCAAGATTGGCTTCTTTCTGCTCTACACGACGCTCATTGCGCTGAATCTCAGATCTGCGGTCTTTGATTTCTTTGTCAAGTTCATTTTTTGTCCTGATAGACTCTTCCTTGACCTCCAGCAAAGCTTCACGTTTCTTTGTCTCAGCAGTTTTTACAGCTTCATCAATAATTGCTCTTGCTCTATCCTCTGCACTTCCGATCTTTTCATCAGATACTTTTTTAAAGTGTGCATTTGATGCAAAATAAGTTATGATGACAGCGACTACAACGGCTACGACTGCAATTACCACTGCAATCATGTTATCCGCCACAGGAGCACCTCCTTATTTAATTTTCATTGTACATATAACATATTTATTTTCATTAATTCTGTCATAAATTACAACTATTAAATTTTATACTTTTTTCTAGATTATGTCAAGCAAAATACGCATGATTTCCAAACGGAAATCTACAGCATCATACATTTGCGGACAAGACCTCCCGGAAATCCTCTGCGCATCAGATACTGGTATATTTTATACTTTTCCTTCTGATCCATTGTTTCCGCATCGTAATGTTTCTTTTCCAGGAGGCGTAAGATCAACTCTTCCTCTCCCCCACCGTACTCCTCTGCAAGTACTCTGTCAATCACAGATGCGGCAATTCCTCTCTGCTGCAGTCCATACTTCAGCTGAAGCCTGCTCTTGCTGTTCTGATGACAGCGGATATATGCAGAGGCATATCGCTCATCATCCACGTAGTGAAAGGATTTCACATACGCAATCGCTGTGTCAATACTTTCCTGCGGATATCCGCTTTCTTTCAGTTTCTGTCTGAGCTGATATTCCGTACGATCCATTTTTTCAAGCAAATGCATGGCACGTTTTTTCGCACGCTGATCAAGAATCTCCGTGCGGATCCGTATCCAGAGTTCCTCGGAAAGCTCTTCTCCCTCTCTCAGATCACATGCAGATACCTCTTTTTTGTATAACAAAAATGTGCTTCCGTCATCCAGACTGATTTTCATTCTTCCGTTTTTCTGCGGAATCATCTCTATAATCTGCATTACTCTGTCTCTTCACCGAATGCCTCATCGGATATTCCGGTGCTCTGCTCCTCCGGATTCTCCTGCTTGCCATCGAGTTCATAGTGATCGCGGACTTTCTGTTCAATTTCCTGCCATACCTCCGGATTTTCCCGAATGTATTTCTTGGCATTTTCCCGTCCCTGACCGATCTTCTCACCTTCATATGCATACCAGGCACCGGATTTGTTGACAATTCCGATATCGGCTGCCAGGTCAAGGATATCGCCTTCCCGGGAGATTCCCTGCCCGAACATAATATCAAATTCCGCCTCCTTGAACGGCGGAGCGATTTTATTTTTTACAACTTTTATTCTTGTATGGTTTCCGAGTACTTCTCCCCCTTGTTTGATTGCCTCTGTCCTGCGGACATCCAGACGAATGGAAGAATAGAATTTTAACGCACGTCCTCCGGTCGTTGTCTCCGGATTTCCGAACATGACACCTACCTTCTCACGGAGCTGGTTGATAAAAATTACAATACAGCTTGATTTACTGATAATCGCAGTCAGTTTTCTCAAGGCCTGGGACATCAGACGCGCCTGAAGACCCACATGGGAATCCCCCATCTCACCTTCGATCTCCGCCTTTGGCACCAGTGCGGCCACGGAATCGACGATAATAATATCTACCGCCCCGGAACGCACCATCGTCTCAGTGATTTCCAGTGCCTGCTCCCCGTTGTCCGGCTGGGAAATGTACAGATTATCCACATCCACGCCGATATTGCGGGCATAGACCGGGTCAAGAGCATGCTCTGCGTCAATAAATCCTGCGATTCCGCCTCTCTTCTGTACTTCTGCAACCATGTGAAGGGCAACCGTCGTCTTACCGCTGGACTCCGGTCCGTAAATCTCCACAATACGTCCGCGCGGAATTCCACCCAGTCCCAATGCAATATCAAGGCTGAGACACCCTGTCGGTACGGTCTCCACATTCATATGTACACTCGGATCTCCCAATTTCATGATAGAGCCTTTTCCGTACTGTTTCTCTATATGAGAAATTGCAGATTCCAATGCTTTTAATTTTTCTTCCTGATTCACTTCCCGTTTTACTTCTTTTTTTGCTTCTTTTGCCATCTTCATTCTCCTATTGCGAACCTATGTTCGTTTTTTTTATTCTATTATACATTGAAATAAAAGTCAACCGAAAATTTCCCGGTTTTCATTCTTATAATTACTATTTATAGCACCCGCTCTGCTGTTTGTCATGTAGAAAATCCCCGGTAAAAACAGTGTTCTTTTTCGTCTATTTCACGATTTATATTGGCCGCATACAAAAACAGGGAAAAAATAAAACAGCCAAAGTCCGGTTTTACGCCTTCCTTTCACTGTTTTACTTCTATTGCATTCATTGTACAATTTTCACAATCATGCATTCAAGACTCGCTCTTTCTACTGCAGCGCCTGCATAATCTGAGCCTCAGACTGTACGCCTGCGGCGCGGAACGTAACCTCCCCGTTTTTGATCACGATGATGGTCGGAATACTCATCACCTCAAACTGTCCCGCAAGTTCCATCTGTTCATCCACATTGACTTTGCCGAAAACGGCACTGTCACCGGCTTTCTGTGCACATCCCTCAAAAATGGGGGCCTGCATTCTGCACGGGCCACACCAGGATGCCCAGAAATCAAGCACAACCGGTTTCTCACTTTTCAATACTTTTTCATCAAAATTTTCATTGGTAATTTCTAACATGTCTTTCTCTCCTTTGTTCCTTTAGTTTCTTCCGAATTCGGATAAAATAAGTCCCTCATTTCTGTCCAGCGTCATGCCGACACTCCAGGAATTCACAAACAGCAGCAGCGGATTGCCTTTCAGATCCTGGATTTTCTTCATATCAGAAGTTCCGCTCAGCTTATCCAGATCAATATCCTTATTTTCAATCCATCTGATATGCTCATAAGGGAGAGTTTCCAGACGGATATCCACGTTATACTCATTTTCCAGACGGAATTTCAGGACATCGAACTGCAGTACACCGACAACACCCACGATAATTTCTTCCAGTCCTGTATTGTACTCCTGGAAAATCTGAATTGCACCCTCCTGGGCAATCTGAGTGATTCCTTTTACAAACTGTTTCCGCTTCATCGTATCAAGCTGACGTACTCTGGCAAAATGCTCCGGGGCAAAAGTAGGAATTCCTTCAAATGCAAATTTGTCTTTTGCCGTTGTCAAAGTGTCACCGATGGAAAAAATTCCCGGATCAAAAACACCGATGATATCCCCGGCATAGGCCTCCTCCACAATCTTGCGCTCCTGCGCCATTAGCTGCTGCGGCTGTGACAGTTTGATTTTCTTGCCCCCCTGCACATGGAACACTTCCATCCCTGCGTCAAACTTGCCGGAACAGATACGCATAAACGCAATTCTGTCCCTGTGCGCCTTATTCATATTCGCCTGAATCTTAAACACAAAAGCGGAAAAATCCTCTGAAAACGGATCGATCTCTCCGGCGTCAGAGTTTCTCGGAAGCGGAGACGATGTCATCTGTAAAAAGTGCTTTAAAAAGGTCTCCACACCAAAGTTTGTCAGCGCCGAACCGAAAAATACCGGCGACAGTTCACCTCTGGAAACCAGCTCCTGATCAAACTCAGCACTGGCTCCGTCCAGCAGCTCTATTTCTTCCTCCAGCTGCTCTCTGTATTCTTCCCCGATTTCCTCCAGCAATTCATCGGAATCCACATCAAATTCCCGCTCCGTTCCCTCTTTCGTACCTTTTAACGTGTCCGAGAACGTCATAACTTTTTTTGTATTTCTGTCATAGACACCCTTAAAATTCTTTCCGGAACCGATTGGCCAGTTGATCGGACAGGTGGCGATGCCGAGCTCTTTTTCAATCTCGTCCACAAGTTCAAAGGGATCATTGGCATCCCGGTCCATTTTATTGATAAACGTAAAAATCGGAATATGGCGCATCACGCAAACTTTAAAAAGCTTTCTTGTCTGCGCCTCCACACCCTTGGATCCGTCAATGACCATGACCGCAGAATCTGCCGCCATCAGTGTACGGTACGTATCCTCAGAGAAATCCTGATGTCCCGGTGTATCCAGAATATTAATACAGAAACCGTCGTATTCAAACTGTAATACAGAGGATGTCACGGAGATACCTCTCTGTTTTTCAATCTCCATCCAGTCGGAAACAGCATGTCTGGCTGTAGCTTTTCCTTTTACAGAGCCCGCCAGATTGATTGCACCTCCATAGAGCAGGAATTTCTCCGTCAATGTGGTCTTACCTGCATCCGGATGGGAAATAATTGCAAAAGTTCTTCTTTTTTCTATCTCTTTTCGTAAATCTGCCAAAATCTTGTTATCCTTTCCGCTGTGTGGCAGTTTTCTTCTTCCCTGCCATTTTGCATAATGCTATCCTGAATAGTGTAATCAAGGACTTTTTATCTGTCAAGTTTTAAAGCAGACTTTTCCCGCTGATTTCCGGCTCAATATCAAATATTTTCAGAATTGTAGCACCGATATCCGCAAATGTCGGCCGTGTTCCGAAATTTTTTCCTGCCGGAATCCCATTTCCGTACAGGAGCAGCGGCGTATATTCTCTGGAATGATCTGTAGAGGGAGTCCCCGGATCACATCCGTGATCTGCAGTGATCATCAGCACGTCCTCTTCCCGCATCCCCGCCAGAATCTCCGGCAGCTTTTTATCAAAATCTGTCAGCGCCTGTGCATAACCATCCACATCATTCCGATGTCCGTACAGCATATCGAAATCCACCAGATTTACAAAACACAGTCCCTCAAAATCTTTTTTCATATACTCCAGTGTCTTTTCTATCCCGTCCGCATTATTTTGTGTGCGGACAAATTCCGTGATCCCTTTTCCCGCAAAAATATCATAGATCTTTCCGACACCGATGACATCAAATCCGGCCTGTTTCAGCTGATCCAGCATGGTTGTCTTTGGCGGCTCCAGGGAATAGTCATGCCTACGGGATGTTCTTGTAAAATTGCCGGGGGCACCGACAAAAGGTCTGGCAATGACACGTCCGACTCCCACATCTCCCACAAGGATTTTTCTCGCAATCTCACAATCACGGTACAGCTCCTCCACCGGAACGATATCCTCATGCGCCGCAATCTGAAACACAGAGTCTGCCGATGTATACACGATCAGATCTCCTGTTTTCATGTGAGTTTCCCCGTAGTCCTGAATGACTTCCGTGCCGGAATACGGCCGATTGCACAGAACGCCCCGCCCTGTCGCCTCTGAAAATGCATCGAGCACCTCCTGCGGGAATCCGTCCGGAAATACCGGAAGCGGTTTTTCTGAAATCATGCCGGCGATCTCCCAGTGTCCGATTGTCGTATCCTTACCCGCAGAGCGCTCTGTCATGCGGGCATATGCGCCCAAAACCTGATCGGAGGTTCCTTCTTCAGCCACTCCATCAATATGGAACAATCCGAGACGCGCCATATTTGGAGTAGTAAAACAGGGACTGTTCCGCACGGTTCCCAGGGTGTTGCTTCCTGCATCCCGGTATCTGTCTGCATCTGGCATCTCACCGATTCCAAAACTGTCTAATACAATTAAAAATACCCGTTTCATTTCCTTATGACCTCCTTTGTATTTATAGAACATTGTATCAAAATTTATTCCTTTTGGGTAGCTTCTTTTTCGGCGATCGGTGTAATGACAATATTTTCCGCCAAAATCCCTGTTTTCCTCTTCACGATATCCTCCACCTGAGCCCGCTTGGCATCTGTCACATCCCCCATGTCCAGCACAACGTCCGCGCTGTTATCTGTAATGCTCACAACAACATCGGTAAATCCTTTTGCTTCCAGAAGCATCTCCGCCGCGTTTTCCCGCTCCGCTGCATCCGTCATCGCAATCATCGCGTCAATGGCATCCTGCTTCTGTGCTTCTGTGATAGAGGTATTATTGATCACATCCATCAATGTTTCCTTGTTTTTTGACCGGATCTGCTCGCGGCTCAGCTTTACTTCTGCGGCAAAATCAACCGTCTCTGCACTGGCGGAAGTCAGTACCGTCTCACCCGGATTCTTATCCTCTGTTTTGTCAGCCGTCTCTTCCTTCTTTTCCGTATCCTTTTCCTCTGTCGTATTCTCTGCCGACGCGGTATTATCCTCCGTATCCGTAAAAATTTCTGCCACGGTATCCTCATCCGAAATGTCATATGTATCCGCCACAGTCTCAGCGGAAGAATTCATCGCCTCTTTCTCCACTGTATTTGTCTGCGTATAGCTCACATAACCTGCCACCGCGATCATCAATGCCAGCGCAGTGATAATAATCTGATTTTTGCGAAATATTTTTTTCAATTGTCACCCTCCTGCAAATTCATTTTAACTACCTTTATTTTATGAGCCTCCACAGAAAATAATGCCTGCGCAGCCTCAGAAATATTTTCCGCAACGGCAGTATTTCCGCCTCCCTGAGCAACGACTAAAATCCCTTCAATCTCCGGTTCCATCTGCCTGCTGACAAAAGGCTGCCCTTCCTCATTTTTTGAACTGTATACGGTTTCCTCACTGCGCTCACTTTTTGTCTCTTCTGAAACATTCGCTTCTTTGTCCGTGGAGTTCACCGTATCTCCACTGGAAGCAACATCTTTTTCCACCACAGCTTCCCCGTTATCCTTCAATGTCACCATGACCTTTACCTTCCCCACGCCTTCTATTTGTGAAAATACCTGTTCCAGCCGTTCCTCCATCCTCTTTTCATAATCTGCTCCCGATTGCTGTGCATCCTCTGCTCCCTGATTGACCGCAGAACGATCCTCCTCCCGGTTTCCGGTTCCCTGGCAATCCGTCGGCACAGCGATCACCAGCAACAAAATGCCTGCCAGAAGAAGAATCAGCCACTGATCTTTCTTCATCTTTTTCCATTTTTTCTCCCTGATAAACTGCTGCAATCCCATGGAATTTACCTCTCCTCCTGACTCTGCTCTGCCTCGATCAATTCCTTTATTTTCTCCTGCTGAATTTCCTCCATGTAAGAAAAATCAAGTTCAACTTCCCTCTCTTTTTCCCGGGAAATCTCCGACAAAATAGCCTCTTCCCAGCTTCCTCGATGCACAAGCTGCACCACCGGCGCCATAACTGTAACAATAAAAATGAGCCCAGCAAAAAATCTGACATATTTCCGATAGGAACCTTCCGGCAAAATATGAAGGATCAGCGTCAGGAACACGGACAAATAAATCATTTTCTTTACCCATTCCAATAGTTCTGTCATCCCACGCCTCCTCACCGTATCGCCGTGACCACGATTGCAATCGTGATCATAAACAATAATACTCCTGTCAAAAGTGCCCGAAATAAAAGCATGGCTCCGTCTCCCACACTGCTGATACATCCGCACACACGTTTATCTGCAAAGGGCTGAACGATGGCTCCGGCGGACTGATACAAAAAAGCAAACACCGTCATTTTAATCAGAGGCCCCATGCAGATGCACATCAGCAGAATCAGAGCTGTCACTCCCACACCGTTTTTAATGACAATGGCGGATCCGAAAAAAATATTCCCCACCGCCTCCGCGGTGTTCCCCAGCCCCGGAATCATGCTGATCGTCTTTGTCACCGACATTTTTTTCAGGTTGTCCAGAGATGGGGCAATCATATTTTCTACCATATTCATTCCGGTCACTCCGGCCAGCAAAATACGCATCCCCCACGTCAGCACCGATTTCAAAAGACCTGTCAGCCGCGAAATCAGCTTTTCACCGGTCATATAATTCAGCATCTGGAGTACCACGTAAATATGGATCCCAGGCACAACAAAACGGGTCAGTACCCGCTCCACCAGATAGATCACAATGAGTGACAGCTGATAAAAAGCCGCCGCTGTCACCTGTGAAGAAGAAAACACCATTGTCATGCAAAATGCCGGCAGCAATGCCTCCATAAAATCTACTGTCGTGTCAAGCACCCTTCCCAGGAGATCATGGATCAGCAGGTAAGATTTCATCAGCAATGTCATAAGCACCAGAAAATAGAGATAAAAGCAGGTTTTTGAAATCTGCCCGTTCTCAAATACATTCATAAAATTGTGTAAGAAGGCAAAAGCAGCTGTCACAAGGAGAAGCTGGACAAATAATGTCTTATATTCCGCCATATCCCCCGTCACCAGATACAGAATCTGCCCTGCAATCTCGCGCTTGTCCGTAGCACCGTCTGCCTCCAGCACCCGGTGTAGAATCTCTGAGAAAGACAGATCCGATGTACTGTCATCCCGATTCAGAACGTCCTGTATTTCTGAAACAGGCAATTCTGAGAGAAGTTCCTCCTCCAGATTGTAAGTATCCTGTTGCGCTGCACACACCGGTTGTGGCACAAAAAAAATCCCTGCCATCGCTGCACCGAGTACTGCCAAACGAACTGCAAACCGCCTTTTTCTCCTGCTGCACTGTCTCTCTGCTTTTTTCATGTTCCGATAAACCCTTCCACTGTCTCGATCAGTGCCAACAACACCGGCACACTTACCGCCATAATAGAAAATTTTCCAAACATCTCAATCTGATTCCCCACCGCCGAAAACCCTGCATCTTTGCAGATTCCGGAGGCAAATTCAGCCACATAGGTAATCCCTGTCATTTTGATGAGAATTTTTACCAGTCCGCCATCCACCTGAATATACGATTCAATGGTCTCAATTGTCTCCATCACAATCTGGAGACGATTCACAGAAAAGAAGAGGATCAAAACAGCGGCCGCGAGACTGATATACAGTGCATATTCACTTTTTTGCTGTTTTAAGAGCAGCGCCAGAAATACTCCGCCGATCCCGATCATTGCGATTTTTATCATATCCACCGTATCACTCCTCCTACAGAGCAAACAGATCTTTTACTTTTTCAAACAAATCATAAATGTATGGAACAATCCAGAAAAGTACGATCAGCAAACCCGCCAGACTGGTGAGAAAGGCATGCTCCTCTCGTCCGCTGTGTTTTAAAATCTGCCCGATGACAGTGACAAGAATGCCAACTGCTGCTATTTTAAATATGAGATTTACATTCAATTCTCTTTCCTCCTTAAAGCAGTATCAGAATGACAAAAATACCGGCTGCAAGGCTCAGTGAACGATACAGTCGTCTCTTTTCCTCCAGTTCTGTCTGTACCTTTTCCAGATATTTGTTAAGCCGCTCCCTGCATCCCGCAAGATGACCCACCTGCACATCCGAATCCAGAAAACCAAGGTTTTTCCCGACATCAATAACTTCCCTCAATTCTTCTCCCGTCAGGATATGACAGAGCTCTGACTGCCTGAAACATGCTTCCCAGAGTTCCTCCATCGTACTGCACTCCCCGTGTTCCAGTCTGTCCGCAATTTCAGCGAGAAGTTCGGAGAGAACTCCGTTTAATCTGGTTCTGATCCGATACAGAGCCTCCGCCATCGGCACCCGCTCATAACGTATCTCTCCGGACAGCAGTTCCGTCATCTCCAGGCAGGATTTCAGCATGTCTCTGCGCCTTACAATCTGAGTCAGAAGGCCGGATGAATATCCCATACACGCCAGCACGACCAGCACCGAACCTGCTATTTTCAGCATATTCTTTTTAACCCTCCGGAATAAACAGCATATCTGCGCACACCGTTTTCACAGAAAAGGACGATATACCGCTCAAACAATCCCGTCTGCAAATATGTACCCCATCCCGGTTTGGAAGCAAGCTCTTCGATATCTCTGCTGTGTATCGTGGCGACAATCCGACATCCGCACCGCATCGCATACTGCATGGCATTCATATCTTCTGTTCCTCCGATTTCATCCACGGCCAGTATTTCCGGTGACATGGATCGGATAAACAACATCATTCCCTCTGCTTTCGGGCAGGCATCCAGCACATCCGTGCGAATTCCCACATCATTCTGGGGAATTCCCCTCAGGCATCCTGCAATCTCTGACCTCTCATCCACCAGTCCCACTTTTTTCCCCGGACAGCTTTCACTTCCATCCGACAGCAGACGTATGATGTCCCGCAGCAGCGTGGTTTTCCCAACCCCCGGGGCAGATAAAAGCAATGTATTGCAGAATTCCTGTCCTTTCAGCAAATACGGGAAAATATCTTTTGCACAATTTTTCTGTTCCTGCGCCACTCGGATGTTCAGATACGAAATCGGATGCATCCGACGAATCTGTCCGTTTTCACAGGCTGCCTGTCCGCAAACACCCACGCGATGTCCCCCCTCTACTGTCAAAAATCCTTTTTTTATCTCTTCCTCGTATGCATACAGTGAATATTTTGACATATACACACTCATCTGATGTACATCCTCCGCCGACATAATCAGACACTGATTGTCCAGCTTTTGTGTGAGTGTTTTTTCTCTCAGGAAAAATTCCCCCTTTGCCGTGCGAAACATCAGAGGTGCATTCACTCTCACACGGATTTCTTCTAATTGTTGGTTGAAAATATTGCTCGTCCTGACGACTTCCCTTAAATGAACCGGGAACAGACGAATGAGTTGTTCCATTGTAACGCCTCCCTGAGATCACTTTCTGACCCTACTCCAATATATGGCGCAAAATGGAAAATAGAACAGAGGAAACAGAAAAAAACATCCCTGCAGGAAAATCAATTCCTGCAGGGATGCTCTCATTTCGGGTTTTAAAACCTCATTTCATTTCTTTGAACTAGTTATATTTACGTTTTCTAGCTGCTTCAGATTTCTTTTTACGTTTTACGCTTGGTTTCTCGTAATGCTCTCTCTTACGAATCTCCTGCTGGATACCAGCTTTCGCACAGTTTCTCTTAAATCTGCGTAAAGCGCTATCTAAAGTCTCGTTCTCTTTTACGATTACATTTGACATAGTCTCACACCTAACCTCCCTCCAGTTGCGTATTGTGCATATTCAACTGATTGGGTAATATTCTTACTGCACTGCTTGACAATTATAATCATTTTTCGCAGATATGTCAATAGTTTTCCCAAACTTTTTTACGTTTTTCCGACATTTTTTCAGCGAATCCTGCAGATGAACTGCATTTTATTTGATCTGACCTGCCAGTGCTTCTTTTGCTGCTGCGATCGCATCCGGGATTCCTGCCGGGTTCTTGCCGCCGGCCTGAGCCATATTCGGACGTCCGCCGCCGCCACCGCCAACTTTTGCTGCGATTGCTTTAATCAGGTTACCTGCATGTGCACCCTGTTTCATAGCTCCGTCTGTTGCCATAGCGATCAGACTTACTTTGCCTTCATTTGCAGATGCCAGAACTACAACACCTTCACCGAGTTTTTCTTTCAGCTGATCACCCAGATCACGAAGTCCGTTCATATCAACGTTCTCCAGTGCGGTTGCCAGAAGTTTCACGCCGTTGACTTCCTCTACACGATCCATGACATCGCCCAGTGCATCCTGTGCAGCTTTGCTCTTTAAGGACTCGTTCTCGTTGTGAAGTTCTTTCACTTCTGCCTGCAGATGTGTGATCTTCTCTGTCAGACCTGCTGCATTTGTCTTCAGTAATGCTGCTGCCTCATTGATGATCTCCTCAAGTTTATCATAGTAAGCATATAATGCGTCAGAAGTCAGTGCCTCGATACGTCTTACACCTGCTGCGATACCGGACTCAGCTATGATCTTGAATGCGGAAATCTCGCTGGTATTTGCCACATGAGTACCACCACAGAGTTCTGTGGAGAAGTCGCCCATTTTTACCACGCGGACTTCATCGCCGTATTTTTCACCAAACAGTGCCATAGCGCCTGTTTTCTTTGCATCCTCAAGACTCATGATGTTTGTCTCAACCGGAAGTGCCTCTGCGATCTTCTCGTTTACGATGGTCTCAACCTGTTTTAACTCTTCCTCTGTCATAGCGGAGAAATGAGAGAAGTCGAAACGCAGACGATCCGGATTTACATCAGAACCTTTCTGCTCTACATGAGAACCAAGTACATTACGCAGTGCTTTCTGCAGTAAATGTGTTGCACTGTGGTTCTTTGCGATAAGAGAACGTCTCTTTGCATCTACTTCCAGAGTAACGGTATCGCCGACTTTGATCATGCCTTTTGTCACACGACCGATATGTCCGACTTTACCGCCGAGCATTTTAACGGTATCTTCTACACGGAACTCGCCTTCTGCAGTGCGGATATAACCGGTATCAGCGGTCTGTCCACCCATGGTTGCATAGAACGGAGTCTCATTTACAAAAATAGTACCTGCCTCGCCGTCTGTCAGCGCCTCCACGATCTCTGTCTCGCTGGTCAGAACAGTTACTTCTGAATCATGGCAGAAACGGTCATAGCCGACAAATGTGGTTGTAATGGACGGATCGATGGCATCGTAAACAGTTGCATCTGCGCCCATGTAGTTTGTTACTTTTCTTGCTTTACGGGCTTTGGTACGCTGCTCTTCCATAGCTGCCTCAAAGCCTTCCTGATCGATGGTAAAGCCTTTCTCTTCCAGAATCTCTTCTGTCAGATCTACCGGGAATCCGTAAGTGTCATACAGACGGAATGCATCTTCTCCGGAAAGAACTTTCTTTCCTTCTTTTTCCATCTCTGCCTGCATGTCAGCCAGGATTGCAAGACCCTGATCGATGGTTTTATTGAATTTTTCCTCTTCCTGTGTCAGTACACGGAAAATGAACTCTTTCTTCTCTTCCAGTTCCGGATAACCGTCTTTGCTCTCATGGATAACTGTTTTGCTCAGTTCTGCCAGGAACAGACCGTCGATACCAAGCATTTTTCCATGTCTTGCTGCACGACGAATCAGACGACGGAGTACATAGCCTCTGCCCTCGTTAGTCGGCATGATACCGTCAGATACCATGAATGTAGCGGAACGGATATGATCTGTGATCAGACGGATGGACACATCATCCAGTGCGTCTGTCTGGTAAGTCTTGTGAGACATCTCACATATTTTGTCACGGATTGCTTTCATTGTGTCGATATCAAATACGGAATCTACGTCCTGCATAACAACAGCCAGACGCTCCAGGCCCATACCTGTATCGATGTTTTTATTCTCTAATTCTTCATAATTGCCTTTGCCATCACCGTTGAACTGTGTGAATACGTTGTTCCATACTTCCATGAAACGGTCACAGTCACAGCCTACTTTACAGTCCGGGCTGCCACAGCCGTATTTCTCTCCACGGTCATAGTAAATCTCAGAACATGGACCGCAAGGACCTGCGCCATGCTCCCAGAAGTTATCACACTCACCGTTCTCATCACGGTAGAAACGTGTGATCTTCTCTGCCGGTACACCGATCTCTTTTGTCCAGATCTCAAATGCTTCCTCATCCTCACCGTAAATAGACGGATACAGACGCTCCGGATCCAGCTCCAGCACTTTGGTCAGGAATTCCCAGGACCATGCGATGGCTTCGTGTTTGAAATAATCGCCAAAAGAAAAGTTACCGAGCATCTCAAAGAATGTCAGATGACGGGCTGTTTTTCCTACATTTTCGATATCACCGGTACGGATACATTTCTGACAGGTGGAAACTCTGCGCTTCGGTGGAATCTCAGCTCCTGTAAAATAAGGTTTTAACGGTGCCATTCCTGCATTGATCAGTAACAGACTGTTATCATTATGCGGGATCAGCGAAAAACTTTTCATAACAAGATGATCTTTGCTTTTAAAAAAGTCAAGATACATTCTTCGTAATTCATTTACACCATACTTTTTCACTCTCGTGTTCCTCCATCTATGTGTTATTTTACATATCATATTTATATATGAAACCGCCAAAAAACAGGGCGATTACACACTCTTATCATAATAGCATAGCATTTATTCCTTGTAAAGCGATGCATTTATTCTTTGCCGGGAAGAAATTTTCCCTGTTTTTTCTTCTGTATCATGTTGTATACAAATCCTTTTTTCTCCGGATCTGAACGGAGTGCCACCGGAACCGGCACACAGCCACCCACTGTGGATGCCAGCAGCATCCAGCCGACATTTTTGGCCGGGAAAAAGACCAGGGACAGTGCAAGTGCCCCCAGCGGCTGCTGCAAAACCGTGCCAAGCAGCGCGCCTGTCACCAGCACCACACTGACGATCTCATTGATGTGCAGGATCGCCGCAAATCCGTATCCGATGCTCAGCCCGCTGAAGATGATCGGGAAAAAATGTCCGCCACGCCAGCCGGATTCGATACAGACATTGGTCAGAAACAGTTTTACCACGCCGATCAGAATCAGCAGATACGGCGTAAATTTCAGATATTCATACTGCATGGTCTGAATATCGCTGCCCCCGGAAAACATGGTCATCGGAAGTGCCGTTCCGATCAGTCCGAGGATCAGTCCGCCAAGCACAGCATTTAACACCGCAAGATTTTTCTCCCGCAGTTTTCCAAAGAACCAGCTACTGATCTTCTGAAAGATCAGATACAGATAACCTGCCGCAATTCCTACCACGATCAGCAGGATCACAGCCACCTTGTCTCGCAGGATCAGTACGCCGCCCTGTAAATGCGGTACAGACAGACTTCTGCCAAAGATCAGATTCAGCAATTCATACACTGCAAGACCGGTCAGCCCTGCGGTGACACCGGATGCGATCTGTTCTTTCCGTGTCCAGTTAATTTTTCCTTTATCATATACAATCTGATCCGGCGGAAGAAACAGCCCTGCTGCCATCATCCGGAACAGTTCTTTTTTCATAACATATGGATTCCCGGCGATCAGTGTCTCCATTTTCCAGCGTGCCAGGCCGAACTGATCCATGGCCCAGCAGCACAGTCCGAGCAGAAGGCTGACAAGACCGGATTCCGGTCCCACCGCTCCGCCGAAAAACAGGGACAGGAAGGAAGCGGACACGATCACCGGCAGTTTCCGGTAAGGATACGTGCCTGTATTTCTCACCCGCTTGATGGAATCTGCCATCCGTTCCGGATAAGGCCCGTATACCCGGTGGAACAGGCCGATGATGACACCGCCCACCAGACACATCAGAATCGTATAATAGTGGGAATCTATGTATGCCGGAATCATTTCCCAGATGACCGTAATCCCTACATTTGCCACTTTCAGATACAGCCATACCAGACCGGCGATCACAGCACCTGTCAATGCCGTAAAGTACAAAAACAGATTTCTGTTACTCATTTGTTCTTTCATTCTGTCATCTCATCCTCCAGCAGATTACCACCATCCGCCGCCGTCGTTGCCAGGCGGTCGCAGCGTTCATTCTCCGGATGTCCGTCGTGTCCCTTCACCCAGTGAAATGTCACCTGATGTGGTTCCATGGCTGCCAGAAGTCTGGTCCACAGATCCTTATTTTTTACCGGTGACTTATCCGATTTTTTCCAGCCGCGTTTCAGCCAGCCCTGGATCCAGTGCTGATTAAAGGCATCTGTCAGATATTTTGAATCAGAATACAGTTCCACCTGACACGGTTTTATCAGCGCTTCCAGACCTACGATTGCCGCCATCAGCTCCATCCGGTTATTGGTTGTCTTGCGGTATCCGGCGCTCAGTTCCTTTTCATGCAGTCTTCCTGCAGAATCAATAAACTGCAGCACCGCGCCGTATCCTCCCGGCCCGTCCGGATTGCCACGGGCAGCGCCGTCGGTATATAATGTTACTTTCATAAATCCTATCCTTCCATAGAACGAATAATGCGGTTCGCTTCTTTATAAATATCAGCCGGCTCAAATCCGATGGAGAATTTCTGATCCTCATACAGGATTTTTCCATTTACCATAGTCAGCTTAACATTCTGTTTGCTTCCGCTGTATACAAGATTTTTCACAATGTTGTTTTCCGGCTGCATGTTCGGCTGCTGCAGATCGATCATGATCAGATCCGCTTTCTTGCCTGCTGCCAGACGGTCACAGTTGTCCAGACCCATGGCATGCGCACCGCCTGTGGTCGCCATATATAAGATCTTGTCCGCACTGATGCACTCCGCATCCATCTCACGCACTTTTGCCAGTGCACTTGCAAGAAACATTTCCTTGAACATATCCAGACTGTTGTTGCTGGCCGGTCCGTCCGTACCGATGGCCACCGGAATGCCTTCCTCCACAAACCGTTTCAGCGGAGCGATGCCGCTTGCCAGCTTCAGGTTGGATGCCGGACAGGTAACTGCAGTCAGCTGACGTTTCTTAAAGATTTCAAAATCTTTGTCATCAAAATATACACAGTGATATCCGCCGCCACCGTACTCATACATGCCAAGTTCTTCTGTCAGCTGTGTCGGTGTCTTGCCGTAACGCTCCAGACACTCTTTTACTTCATTCTGTGTCTCAGAATTGTGCAGGAACACCGGTGATTTATATTTGTGTGCCAGATCTGCGATTTCTTTCATCAGCTCCATCTTTGTCGTATATTCTGCATGAAAACCGATCATGAAAGAAGTCAGATCACTGGTCTCATTGACTTTCAGATAATTTTCCTCAACAACTGCCGCACTTCCGCCAAAGCTGTTGACACCGGACACCTGCACGGCACGGAATCCGCACTGAGCAGCTACCTGCGCATACACCGGTGGGAAATAGCACATGTCAAAACTTGTGGTGATACCACTGGTCAGATATTCCATGATACCAAGCACTTCCAGCGGACGGATATTTTCCGTATCCAGCTTGTCCTCCTTTGGAAAACACATCTGATATAACCACTCCTGCAGCGGCAGATCATCTGCATAAGAACGTAAAAATGTCATATAAGTATGTGCATGGGCATTTTTAAAGCCAGGCATCAACAGATTGCCTTTTACATCAATCTCACGCTCCCACGCCGGCTGTTCCATCTGCAGCTCGGCACAGATCTCCGCCGGATTTCTGCTCTCTCCTACATAACTAATGGAATCTCCATTTACCCAGAGTTCTCCATGAATCATCTCAAACTGCTCCTGCTCATTTAAAGTCAGGATTTTTGCATTATAAAAACGAATGTTCATCTTCTTTCCTTTCTCATAATAATAAAGCATATTTATATAAATCAGTGTTTTCTATGCTTTTCTTCTATACTTCACATTTTTTCATCACACAGATTCATTTCTAACAAATATCGTTTATTGTTTTTGCAATATTCACTACGGATTCCGTGATCAGCTGTTGAAACAGCGGTGCCACCCGGTCTGCCGTCTCCTGGATCTCCGCATGGGTCAGCGGATGTTCCGCAATACCTGCCGCCAGATTGGAAATGCAGGAAATTCCGCAGACGCGCATTCCCATATGGTTCGCTGCCATTGCCTCACAGGCGGTACTCATCCCAACCGCATCCGCACCGAGCAGCTTGTACATCCGAATCTCTTCCGGGGTCTCATAATTTGGTCCACTGGTCTGCACATACACGCCTTCTTTTAACGGAATGCCGCAATTCTTTGCCGTACTCCGTATAATCTCCTGCAGATCCTTTTTATAAACCTCACTCATATCCGGGAAACGGACTCCGATTTTCTCTATATTCGGTCCGATCAGCGGTGATGGTACAAAGCTTGAAATATGACCGGTGATCAGCATAAAATCTCCTGCCTGCATGCCATCCTGAATTCCACCGGCTGCGTTGGTCAGGAACAGCACTTTTGCCCCAAGCATTCCCATCAGTCTTGTCGGAAGTACCACATCACTCATGGCATAGCCTTCGTAATAGTGCACCCGGCCCTGCATAATCACCACCGGGATATCCTGGATATACCCAAACACAAATCTTCCTTTATGACCAAGCACCGTAGAAACCGGAAATCCCTCAATGTCATGATAATCCAGAACCGCTTCCACCTGAACCTGCTGCTCTGCATAATCCCCGAGTCCGGATCCGAGGATCAGTGCCACCTGCGGCTCAAAGCTGATCTTTTTCCTTACACTGCGGTAACATCTCAGTAATTTGTCATATACCTCACTCATACCAGCATTCTCCTTTTTTATCTATTTTACGATGAATCGTTATACTTTTCACATAGATAGTAAATTATAATACCACAAAAAGGAAAAATGGACAAGTCTCTGGCGGTCAGCCGCTATGTTATATAAATTATATAGGCTGTATAAATAATACGAAACTCCGTTAGAAGTATCCCGCAGGCTAAGACGCCTTGCGGTGATATTTCTGACGGAGTTTCTCACATTTTCTCCCCATCACAAATGCCTATACTTATTCCTATTTTCCTATTGTACAAAATTATGGGGCATGCTTCAACGCACATTTTCCAAAGTCGGCGGCTTTTCTTTCTTTTTGTGTTATATTTCTGACAGACTTTCTCACGTTTTCTATATACATTTTTTTACAGAATAATGCATACAAGTCCACCATTGTTGTCATTGACGATCTTCTTCATGGTATCCTGCAGTTTCTGCTGACTCTCCTCATCCATCATCGTTATCTTCCGGCGGATGCCGTCCTCCACCAGTTCGCCCAGCGATTTTCCAAAAATATTTGTGTTCCAGAGCCCTTCCGATGTGTTCTGATTCTCTTTGATATAAGATACCAGGTCTTTTGCCTGTTCCTCGCTGCCGATGATCGGCGCGATCTCTGTCTCAATATTCGCCCGGATCATATGTATGGACGGGGAAGATGCTTTCAGCCGGACACCATACTGGTTTCCATGCCGGATCAGTTCCGGCTCTTCCACGGAAATCTCATCCATGGACGGAGAAACCACACCATATCCGGTCCGCTGCACACTTTCCATGGCATCCGCCACCTGTGCATACGCTTCTTTTTTCTGTGACAGTTCCCGGATCAGGGTGATCAGTTCATACTCGCCATGAATCGGAACCCCTGCCAGTTCACTGATATTTTCATAATAATAGCGCTCATCCACCTGAAAACAGATTTTTGCCGTGCCACTTGCCAGATCCGTCACTTCCAATCGGATGGACGCGATTTCTTCCGCTTCCGGTTCAAACGCAACCCCCGCAATATCCTTCATCAGCTCCGCCAGTTCCAAAATCCTGCGTGCTTCCGCGATGGCAGCTGCTTTGATCTTATGGGAAACCGGCAGCATCTCCACCCATTTGGGCAGATAAAAATCAAGCTCTGTCACCGGGAATTCATACAAGGCTTCCTGCAGGATCCGGCAGATATCCTCCTGTCTCAACTGCTCGCAGTTTACCGTAAGGACACTGACACCATATTTTTTCTGCATCTCCCTGCTCAGCTGCATGGAGGCGTTGCTGTGAGGTTTCGGTGTATTCAGTAAGATCACAAAAGGTTTTCCGATTTTTTTCAGTTCCTGAACCGTCCGCTCTTCCGCCGGGACATAATTTTCTCTTGGAATCTCTGTAAAACTTCCATCCGTAGTCACCAGGATTCCGATGGTGGCATGCTCCCGGATGACTTTTTCCGTACCGATCTGCGCCGCCTTTGCAAAAGGAATCTCATGATCAAACCAGGGCGTCTTCACCATCCGCTCATTGCCGTCCTCCAGATGCCCGTTCACTCCGTCGATCAGATAACCGACACAGTCGATCAGCTTCACCTTTGCCGTCACATCATCCTCCAGCTGCAGGCTTACAGCCTCCCTTGGAATAAATTTTGGTTCCGTAGTCATGATCGTTTTCCCCTGAGCTGACTGTGGAAGTTCATCCACGGTCCGCTTTTTCGCCGCAGAATCTTCCATCTGGGGCAACACCATTACATCCATAAAACGTTTGATAAACGTCGACTTTCCGGTACGCACCGGTCCAACCACACCAAGGTAGATATCTCCACCGGTTCTGGCAGTAATATCCTGATAAATATTCGTATTTGTCATAGCAGTCATCCTCTCCTCTTCTGCTTATGCATATGCGGCATACAGCTGATTTATGCCATCATCTTTCCGAAATCCATTCGGCAGAGAATAAACGGATTACAGATATCATAATCAATACCAAAACTATTCCCAAATAAATACATTATATTATCAGTAACTGCATTTGAATTTGTTCTACTATACAGAAAAAAGAGCGGAAAAAATATCACTGCAAGGCGTCTTAGCCTGCAGGATACTTTTTCCGCTCTTTTTTCGTCCGTTTTATCCATTCAAACACTAATCATCTAACAAATATTCTCCCAGAATACGAATGCCATCCTTGATACAGCCATCACAGCTTCTCAGCACCTTTCCGGTATCAATTCCTTTCAACTCCCGACATACAATAGAGCCGTTCTTTTTCTCAAACTCTGCTGCCAGTTCCCGCACTTTTTTCATGGTCTGCGGCTTTGTATCACAGGCCTGCAGATCTCCGGAGCTGTTTGCCAGTCCAAGTGCCATAAACATTGCAGTCACTGCACCACAAGTCTGCATCATACCGCCCATGCCGGCGCCAAATCCTTCGGAGATACGAAACAGCGTCTCCTCATCGATTCCCAATTCTTCCGCATAGGAACAGAGCACGATCTGCGCACAGTTATATCCTCTCTTATGTTTATCCTTGATTTCCGCTACACGTTCTTCTATTGATTTCATCTTATTCTCCTTGTCCTTTATAATTATCCGCTTGCATTCATTCATATTACAGTTCACACGCGCCATTCGCCAAGTGAACTGTAACATTATATCACATTTTAATGTTTTTTTCCCGAATCCATTGAAATTTTCTCCGGAAACTGGTACACTATGGTTACCCTTTTGATACTAAATTACTTTTTCAAACCAAATGAAATAAAAATTGAACAAGAAAGAAAAATTTCGGAGGTGAAATACATTTCATGCAACAAACTGTCAATCCCTATCATTTTGTTACAAATTGTATATCCGGAAAGTGGAAGATGACGATTCTGCATCACATCCACCATTATGGAAAAATTCGTTTTAACGAAACAAAAAAGACACTTGGTGTCAGCGAAAAAGTTTTAAGCCAGCAGTTAAAGGAACTGACCCACGACGGACTGGTACAGAGGATTCAGTACAATACGATTCCATTAAAAGTCGAATACATTCTGACACCACTGGGTGAGGATCTGATCCCGGCGCTGGATATTCTCTATATCTGGAGTATCCGCCGGCTGACAGACTTAAATCTCCCCATCGATCCGGATGCGTTTAAAGTGCATACGGAACTCAAGTATCGTGACCAGTTAAAAGATATCATGGATACTTATATGAAAAAGCATCCTCCTGTCGAGGATTAAAAAAATACGACATACAAAAAAAGCTGCTTTCGCAGCTTTTTTTGTATTAGGATAGGATATTATATAGCTACAAACAAGGCGGAATTTTCCAGCCTGTGTAACTTGCTTTGATATGGTCTCGCATATGCTCGACCTGAAATCGATGTGACCTATTTGTTTGTCACATACTCATAGATTGCATGTGCAGCATGTTTTCCGGCACCCATTGCAAGGATAACGGTAGCAGCACCTGTAACTGCATCACCACCGGCATAAACACCCTCTTTGGTTGTTTTTCCGTTCTGCTCATCAGCTACGATACATTTCCATTTATTTACTTCCAGCCCCTCAGTTGTTGAAGAGATCAACGGGTTTGGAGATGTTCCCAGAGACATGATAACTGTGTCAACATCCAGAACAAAGTTGGATCCCGGGATTACCTGCGGACGTCTTCTTCCAGACTCATCCGGCTCGCCAAGTTCCATGCGTACACACTCCAGACCGGATACCCATCCGTTCTCATCCTCGTGGATCTTAACCGGATTGGTCAGAAGATCGAAGATAATACCTTCTTCTTTTGCATGATGAACTTCTTCCACACGGGCCGGAAGCTCTGCTTCACTTCTTCTGTATACGATATGAACTTCTGCACCGAGACGAAGTGCTGTTCTTGCAGCATCCATTGCTACGTTACCACCACCGACAACAGCTACTTTCTTGCCGCCGTGGATCGGTGTATCATACTCATCTTTGTATGCACTCATCAGGTTATTTCTTGTCAGGTACTCGTTTGCAGAAAATACGCCGTTTGCATTCTCGCCTTCGATACCCATGAATTTCGGAAGACCTGCTCCGGAACCGATAAATACAGCTTCGAAACCTTCCTCGTCGATGAGCTGGTCAACGGTTACGGCTTTACCGATGACTACGTTTGTCTCGATCTTAACACCGAGATCTGTTACGTTGTCGATCTCTCTTGCAACGATACGCTGTTTCGGAAGACGGAACTCCGGAATACCGTAACGGAGCACTCCGCCCGGCTCATGTAATGCTTCAAAAATAGTAACATCACATCCCATTCTTGCAAGCTCACCGGCACATGCCAGACCTGCAGGGCCGGAACCTACGATAGCGATCTTGTGTCCGTTTGCCGGAGCCGGATCTTTCTGACGATAATGATATTTTGCAGCTGCATCTGCTACAAAACGCTCCAGCTTACCGATGGAAACGGCTTCCCCTTTGATTCCGCGGATACATTTTCCTTCACACTGGTTTTCCTGCGGGCATACACGGCCACAGGTTGCCGGAAGAGATGTATACTGGGAAAGGATTTTGTAAGCTTCCTCGATCTCTCCAACTTTTACTCTGCCGATGAAAGAAGGGATATCGATGGAAACCGGACAGCCTTCGATACATTTTGCATTTTTACATCCGAAGCATCTCTGTGCTTCCATCATTGCTTCTTCTTTGTTATATCCATAACAAACTTCTTCGAAATTTGTTGCTCTTACCTTTGGATCCTGCTCTCTTACAGGAACTTTTTTTAACATATCCATTAGTTGTCACCTCCGCAGTTTCCGCATCCACCATGATGTGTATCACCTTCATGCAGCTTCAGGATCGCACGTCCCTCTTCTGTCTTGTACATCTGCTGACGTTTCATCGCCTGGTCAAAATCTACCAGATGTCCGTCAAACTCCGGTCCGTCTACACATGCAAATTTAATCTCATCGCCAACCTGTAAACGACATGCGCCGCACATACCGGTTCCGTCTACCATGATCGGGTTCATGGAAACGATGGTCGGAATGTTCAGTTTTTTGGTAAGCAGACATACGAATTTCATCATGATCATCGGTCCGATGGCTACGCAGACATCATACGGCTGCTCGGATTTCTCTGCCAGCTCCTCGATGGCTGTGGTAACCATACCCGGGATACCGTAGCTGCCGTCATCTGTACATACATACAGGTTTCCTGCTACTGCTTTCATCTCTTCCTCAAGGATCAGCATGTCATGGTTCTTTGCTCCCACAACAACATCTACATCAATACCGTGCTCGTTCATCCATTTTACCTGCGGATAAACCGGTGCTGCTCCGACACCACCTGCTACAAACATGAGTTTTTTCTTTTTCAATTCTTCTACATCTTCCTCAACGAGTTCAGATGGACATCCTAACGGTCCAACGAAATCCTGGAAAGAATCGCCTTCATACAGAGCTGTCATACGCTCTGTGGAAGCGCCTACTACCTGAAATACGATGGTAACGGTTCCTGCTTCTCTATCATAATCACAGATGGTCAGCGGAATACGCTCTCCGATCTCGTCCATTTTTACTATTACAAACTGTCCCGGCAAACAGGATTTTGCTACTCTCGGTGCATTTACTACCATATAATAGATTTTATCAGCTAACTGCTTACGTTCTAAAATCTTATACATAAGGACCTCCTCTATTGTTAATAAATTAACTTGCTTTTTATATTGTATACATTTTTTTGCTATATTTCAACCATTTTTCTCTTAATTCTTTGTTCTAATTTATATACGCCAAACCTGTGGTTATACTGTTCTCTCATACATCCATTTTCACTTCCTTTTTTGCTTTTTACCTGACTAATTATAGCAATGTAATATGCCACACACCAGAGACCTATGGTTACCATTTGGTACCCTGCGGTATATATTTATAAGATAAAAAAGTGTCTTCGACACTTCAACTCCCCTGCCCCTCAATCATGAGGGGTAAGGGGTTTCTTTTTTATTAATAATCATTCATAATAGTCTCATGAGTAATGTATTACAGGATATTTTCAAAGACCATTATGAAGAAAT
>JALESO010000037.1 GCA_022781925.1 Lachnospiraceae bacterium | reverse complement strand
ATTTCTTCATAATGGTCTTTGAAAATATCCTGTAATACATTACTCATGAGACTATTATGAATGATTATTAATAAAAAAGAAACCCCTTACCCCTCATGATTGAGGGGCAGGGGAGTTGAAGTGTCGAAGACACTTTTTTATTGGTATATGTGAACAGCAATAAAAATATAGTGTTCGTCTTGCTTTTTCCGGACAGATATAGTATAACTGTCTAAGCATGGGCAAAAATAATTCATAAACAAAAGGAGAACGCAGGCCCATCTTTTTTTATTTGATAGGAAATATACAACATGCGTCCACTTGATTCACAACAGGATGAAGAGGGAGTATTATGTTTCAAAAGGAAAAAAGAACCAATCCTCGCAGTGGAGGATTGAACATTATGATCGTTGGGTGTGGAAAAGTCGGTGTTACACTGGTGGAACGCCTCAGCAGGGAAGGCCATGATATTTCTGTCATTGATAAAAATGCGGCCCGTCTGCAGAGCGTGACAAATATGTATGATGTGTACGGTGTAGTTGGAAATGGGGCCAGCTTTACGGTATTGAAAGATGCTGGCATCGAAAACACGGATATTCTGATCGCGGTGACGGATTCTGATGAACTGAATCTGCTCTGCTGTCTGGTGGCAAAACGTTCCGGACACTGTGAGGTCATTGCCCGGGTGCGGACACCGGATTACAGTGAAGAGAAAGCTTATCTGAAAGAAAAACTCGGACTGGCGATGATGATCAATCCGGAGCAGGAAGCAGCCAATGCGATCGCCCGGATCTTATATATGCCGACGGCACTGGATGTTGCGCCCTTTGCCAGAGGACATGCGGAAATGGTCCGTATCAAGCTGCCGGAGGGAAATATTCTGACCGGTAAAAAGATTGCGAAACTGGTGCAGGAACTTTCTGGTGCGGTACTGATCTGTGCCGTGGAGCGAAGCGGTGAAGTATACATTCCTGGCGGTGACTTTGAACTGGCGGCGGGAGATGTCATCAGTTTTATCGCACCGGTGCGGGATGGAAGAAAATTTCTGAAGAAAAACGGATTCCAGACCCATCAAGTAAAAAGCTGTATCATCGTCGGCGGAGGCCGTGCGGCTTACTATCTGGCAAAACGTCTGATCGGTCTCGGTATCTCCGTACAGATCGTGGAAAATAAAAAAGAGCGCTGTGAGGAGCTGAGCGTGCTGCTCCCGCAGGCTATCGTGGTAAACGGTGACGGTACCAGCGAGGAACTGTTAAACGAGATCGGAATCTGCAACACAGAGTCTCTGGTTCCGCTGACCGGTATCGACGAAGAAAATATTATGCTGACGCTGTATGCAAAGGAAGTATCCAATGCGAAAGTCGTTACGAAGATCAACCGGATCACATATACCAACGTTATTGACCAGTTGGATCTGGGAAGCGTGGTTTATCCGAAATACATTACTTCCGAGGCGATCATTGCCTTTGTCCGTTCCAAAACGGCGACCATGAATAATAATATCGAGACGATGATCCATCTGTTTGATGAGCGTGTGGAAGCCATCGAATTTGTGGTAGGTGATCAGTCTCCGGTGGTAAATGTACCGCTGGCGCAGCTGAAACTGAAGAAAAACCTGCTGGTGGCATGTATCAATCACAATGGGAAGATCATCATCCCGGGTGGAAATGATATGATCCAGGGCGGAGATACGGTGATCATTGTTACGACAAATACCGGATTCCACGACATAGAGGATATTTTACGGTAGGTGGAGGGCACATATGAATAAAGCAATGATTGCCTATATATTAGGCTGGATTATGAAACTGGAAGGGCTGTTCATGCTGATTCCGGTTCTGGTGGCGCTGATCTACCGGGAACAGCCCGGCGTATGGTTTGCTGTGGTGGCGGCCTGCAGTCTGGCGTTTGGTACATTTGTCACACATAGAAAACCGGAGAGTAACGTATTTTATATGAGAGAGGGCTGTATTGCCACAGCCATGAGCTGGATCATCATGAGTGTGATCGGTTGTCTGCCATTTTTTCTAAGCGGACAGATCCCGTCCTTTACGGATGCACTGTTTGAGACGGTATCCGGATTTACGACCACAGGTTCTACGATCCTGAGTGACGTGGAAAGCCTGTCTTATTGTATGCTGTTCTGGCGCAGTTTTACACACTGGATCGGCGGTATGGGTGTTCTCGTATTTTTGCTGGCGGTCATTCAGATGACCGGCGGTTCCAACATGAATCTGCTACGGGCGGAAAGCCCGGGCCCGGCTGTGGGAAAACTGGTGCCGCGTATGATGCATACGGCACGGATCCTGTACGTGATCTATCTGGGACTGACATTAATTTTAGTTGTGCTGCTGCTGTGTGGAAGAATGTCCTTTTTTGAGTCTGTGACTACGGCATTTTCCACGGCGGGAACCGGAGGATTCGGCATACGCAATGACAGTCTGGCAAGCTGTTCCCCGTATATCCAGTGGGTAGTAACCATTTTTATGATCTTATTCGGCGTGAACTTTAATGCCTTTTACTTTTTACTGCTGGGCAAATGGAAGCAGCTCCTTCATATGGAAGAAGTCTGGGCTTATTTTGGTGTGATCCTGGCGGCGATACTGATCATTATGACAAATACTTACGGCTGGGTGGGAAATGTACTGACCCACTTGCGGGATACATCTTTCCAGGTAGGTTCCATCATCACGACGACAGGATTTATGACAGTGGATTTTGACCAGTGGCCGTCCCTGTCCCGTTATGTGATGCTGTTTCTGATGGTGATCGGAGCCTGTGCCGGAAGTACCGGCGGTGGTATGAAAGTCAGCCGTTTTTTGCTGTCTGTGAAGTCCGCTCTGCGGGAACTGAATTCCTATCTGTTCCCGAAGAGTGTCAAGAAGATCAAAATGGATGGAAAAACCGTAGATGAGGAAGCCATCCGTGGCATTAATGTATATTTTACGGCATATATCCTGCTGATCATTCTGTCTACGTTTCTGGTATGTATCGACGGAACGGATCTGATCAGCGGATTTTCCTCTGTGCTCGGTACGTTTAACAATATCGGCCCGGGTCTTGGAAAGTACGGTCCGGCCTGCAACTTTGGAGATGCATCCATATTCAGCAAGTATGTCTATATCTTTGATATGCTGGCGGGACGTCTGGAAATCTTCCCGGTACTGATCCTGCTGTATCCGCCGAGCTGGCGGGGACTGCTGAAGCGCCGCATCAAGCAGAAGAAAAACAAACATATAAAAACAAGTGTCTGATTAAATGAGCCGGGGATTCCTCTGGCATTCTTGAAATAAAAGAACCGCTGAATGATAGAAAAATCAGCGGTTTCAGTGAAGGTAAAGTGAAAAATCAGAAGGAGATTCTTGTCGAATCCTGAATAAATTTTAAGAATTTCTGAACCCTATTTACATAGGTAGAAAAACTTGCTACAACTTATTTAGAACCGATTGGAAGTATATGAGAATGTACGTTACAAAGACGTACATGTAAATAGATACTGCGTGATAAATAACGAGTAAATAAGTGGTAAGGGAAATTCCGAAAGCAGGAAATTCGTCGGGAGGTGGAACAAATGGTTTTTCCAAAATTGATCTATACATTTTTAGTGGCAATGATACCGGCCGTGGAGGTCAAAGGGGCAATTCCCTTCGGGATGGCATTGCAGCTTGCTCCATGGCAGGCATATCTGATGGCACTGACCGGCAGTTTTTTCGTGGTCTGTTTTCTGGCTTTTTTTACACACTGGTTTTATGTGGAGTGCAAAAAGCACGGTTTGTTTAAGCGGTTCATCGGATGGATCGATAAAATGGTTTTGAAAAATAAGGATAAGATCCGCAAGTACGGTCCATGGGCGATTTTCGCATATGTGGCAGTGCCGATCCCGGGTACCGGAACATGGACAGGAAGCATCATTGCCGGTGTGCTGAATATGAAACCGCAGGTCACGATCCTGTGTGTAATGTGCGGAAATGCAGTGGCCGGAATGATCATGACCCTGGCAAGTGCGGGGGTCATCAGCATGATTTCTAAATTGTAACAGATAGAAAAGTGGTATGGTAGTAACAGTAAAAACTGGCTCTTGAAAAAGGTCAGTTTTTTTGTTATGTATAAGAGATGCAAGAGAAAGATGGTGACAGAAAAGTTTTATGATAGAATCACATAACAATCAGAAAAAAATTGCTGTGGTAAATGATTTTTCCGGATTTGGACGCTGTTCCATTGCAGTGTCACTGCCGATCATTTCTGCAATGAAGATACAGTGCTGTCCGGTGCCTACGTCGATTTTTTCCAATCACACAGGATTTGACAGCTATTTTTTTGAAGATTATACCGAACATATGAGACCGTATATCGCAGAGTGGCGGGAGTTGGATCTGCATTTTGACGGGATCTGTACCGGTTTCCTGGGGTCAAAGGAGCAGATCGGGATCGTGACGGATTTTCTGCAGGAGTTTGGCAGGGATGAAACCATTGTGCTGATCGATCCGGTGATGGGAGATTATGGAAAGCCGTATCCGACGTATACCATGGAGATGTGTCTGGAGATGAAGAAACTGGTGCATTATGCGGATATCCTGACACCGAACCTGACGGAAGCCTGTATTCTGACAGACACTCCATATAAGGAAAAATGGCCGGTGGCAGAGATTGAGCAGATGGCGGAAGCACTGAGCCGGATGGGACCGGATAAAGTCGTGATCACAGGAATCCCTCAGGGAAGCTTTGTGGCGAACCTCTGCTACGAGAAAGGAAAAGAATGTAGAGTACTGCGGACCCACCGCATCGGTACATCACGTTCCGGAACCGGCGATATTTTTTCAGCGATCCTGGCAGCGGATGCGGTGAACGGTGTACCATTTGAAACCTCGGTGCGCAAGGCATCCGCATTTATCAAGAAATGCATCCTCAGTTCCATTGAACGGGATATCCCGCTGACAGATGGAGTATGTTTTGAAGATCATCTTGGATGGCTGGCACGATAAAGGATCATTTTTATAAGCCCGTGAGAATGCATAGGTGTTTTAAAAAAACAGTTTTTTGAATGGTATACAAATTGAGATAGAAAAAGAGTGGAGATAAATAATCGTAGAAAGAAGGAATGGAAAATGGAAATTTTATACAAAGTGCATCACAATCTGTATGTGAATCTGACTAATAAATGTCCGTGCGCCTGTACGTTTTGCCTGCGTCAGACCATGGATCATGTCGGAGAATCCCACAATCTGTGGCTGGAGCGTGAGCCTTCCGCCGAGGAAGTCATTGCTGAATTTGCAAAGTTTGATATGTCACAGTATGAGGAAGTGGTATTCTGCGGCTTCGGTGAGCCGACGGAGGCATTGCCGGTATTGCTGAAAGTGGCTGCTTATGTGAAGGAAACCTTTGCAAAACCGGTGCGCATCAATACAAACGGTATGGGAAATCTGATCTGGAACCGGGATATCACACCGGAATTCGAAGGACTTGTGGATACGGTATCCATCAGTCTGAATACACCGAATGCAGAGCGCTATCATGAACTGGTACGCAGTAAATTCGGAGATCAGTCCTTCGATGCAATGATCGATTTCGCAAAAAAATGTACCGCCCATGTACCACACGTGGTGATGACAACGGTGGAAACTACGATCACGAAAGAAGAGGAGGAGCAGTGCCGTAAAATCTGTGAAGAAGTGGGTGCAGCTTACCGCATTCGTCCGTGGGAAGATTAACATTAAAAATAATATAAATTAATGTCCGATATCAATATAATATAATGATATCGCCGGTTTTGGAACCGGCGATATTTTTTTCCTTGCATTTCATGCATATCCTTATTATAATTTACTGTGCATAAAAGTCTGTGGAAAAGAATTTTAATTGAATGGAAATATATACCTGTAAATGGTATATTTAGGGAATATAAATCAAAACAGGAGACAGAAGATGTGGCAGCTTGTATTAGGAACTGCAGGTTTTGTTCTGTATTTTATATATGATATTAACAGTATTTGCATGAAGCATGCATTGATGCAGAAATTTTTTGCCTTGGGGAGTATTCTTGTCGTGGCATCGGTCATCGCGGAGTTCTGTTCTGCGTGGGGGCAGTGTAGTCGAAACAGAGGAACAATGATCGGATTCGGAATCGGAGCATTGTTTTTTCTTGGTCTGCTCATTTATACCTTATTTTTTGCGCTTCCTTTTGAGGAGACGTACTGTGAAGAAAATAAATTGCGTGGGGCATACACGGAAGGCGTGTATGGTCTGTGCCGTCACCCGGGCGTGTTGTGGTTCGCCGGTGCATATTTATGCATGTGGGGAATGCTGGGTGGATGGAAAAACGGGATCTACTTCTTACTTATGATCTTCTGGAATTGTCTGTATATCGTTTTTCAGGATCTGTGGACATTTCCGCGGACATTTTTTAATTACAGGGAATACCAGCAGAACACACCATTTCTGATCCCAAATGGAAAAAGTATCCGGGTGTGTCTGAAGAGTATCGGAAAAAACGGAAATCAATCTGGAGCGGACAGCTTATGAATCTAAAAGATAAATTGAAAAAACATCAATATAATGAGATCTGGCAGCAGTATTGCGGCTTTCTGGATCTGTCCATGGAAGGCTATATGAAGATTCAGCGGCGGTTAATGGAAGAACAGATCAAGCTGTGGAGCAACTGCGGTCTGGGACAGTCGATCCTGAAGGGTAAGCATCCGAAGAATCTGGATGAATTTCGGAAAATGGTACCGCTGACAGAATATGAAGATTATGCGGATATCCTGCTGACCAAGCAGCCGGATATGCTTCCGGGCAATCCTGTGATCTGGATCCAGACGACATGGGAAGGCGGTAAGCATCCAATCAAAGTCGCACCGTATACCAGAAGCATGCTGGATACTTATCGCAACAATGTCATGGCCTGCCTGATCCTGTCTACCAGCCGGGAAAAGGGATCTTTTGATGTGGCATCCACAGATAAATTTCTCTACGCGCTGGCACCGCTGCCATATGCAACGGGACTGTTTCCACTGGCACTGGGAGAGGAGATCGACATTGAATTTTTACCGGCGGTAAAAGATGCCGTAAATATGACCTTTGGCGAACGGAACAAGCTGGGATTTAAGATGGCAATGAAAAAAGACCTGGGATTTTTCTTTGGTCTTGGCAGTGTGGCTTATGCAGTCAGCCAGAGCCTGTCTGATCTGACCAGCTCCGGCGGTGGCATGCATCTGTCCAGTCTGCTGAAATGCAAACCGCGTATGATCCTGCGTCTGCTGCAGGCAAAATACCGATGTAAAAAAGAGCAGAGAGAGCTGCTTCCGAAGGATCTGTTCCACCTGAAAGGGTTTATGGTGGCAGGAACGGACAATCAGTGTTACAAGGATGATCTGGAAGAACTCTGGGGCATCCGGCCAATGGAACTGTTTGCGGGCACGGAGCCGTCTATGATGGGAACGGAGACCTGGACGAGAAAGGGTATGTATTTCTTCCCGGATAATGCGTTTTATGAGTTTATCACAGAGAAGGATATGATGAAAAATTATGAGGATCCGTCTTACGTGCCGCCGACCTATCTGATGGACGAGGTGCGTCCGGGAGAAAAATACGAGCTGGTATTTACTATTTTAAAAGGTGGGGCATTTGCCCGTTACCGTTGTGGTGATATGTATCGCTGCGTCGGACTGGAGAACCGGGAGGATGAGACGCGGATCCCAAGGTTTGAGTATGTGGATCGTGTGCCCTGGATCATTGACATTGCCGGTTTTACACGGATTTCAGAGAACGGGATCCGAAATGTCATCGGGCTTTCCAAGCTGCCGATCACAAACTGGGTGGCGGCCAAGGAATATAATGAGCAGAACCGTCCGTATCTGCATATGTATGTGGAACTGGAGCGGGAGGCACTGTTGACGAATGCCATGAGTGCGAATATTTTAAAGGAACTGTTGAGTACCTATTTTAAATATATTGATCAGGACTATCGTGATCTGAAGAAGATCCTGGGAATGGATCCTCTGCAGGTGACAATTCTTACCTGCGGAACATTTGAGACTTATGAGAAACGGACTGGAAAAAAACTGCACCAGATGAATCCTTCACATTATGATCTGAAGGTATTGCTGGATTATGCAGGATTATAGAAACAGAGTGAGATAAGAGGGATATATGGGAACCTACGGATATATTTCAATTATAGCCATGGTGTGTTATGGTTTTATGCTGCTGATGTTTCTGGCAGCCAAAAGAAATAAAATTGTAAACAGCTTTCTGGTGGTGCTGACCGGTCTGCTCCTGTGGACCGGAGGCTCTGCTTTTATGCGTGCGCAGCTGTGGCCGCGGTATGAATTCTGGTATCAGGTTTCGCTGCTCGGCATTCTGCTGCTTCCTTATGCATATTATCGTTTTATCCTGGCATTTGGTGGGGGCAGGGAAGGAATTGCGGGGAAAAGCTATATTGTGGCGATGCTGGTGTGTTTTGTAGTGAACATCCGTCACGGACTCTTTCTGGCATGCCCGGATCTGGTGAAAAAAAATGGTCTGCCGACTTTTGTATATGAGATCAAGCCGACGATTCTGGTCCTGTTTTTTCTTGTCGGTGTATTTCTGGTACACCTGTTTATGGAATTGCTGCGCATCTGCAGGACGAATCCAAATATGAAAGTACAATATGAACCGGTGATGATCGGTGTGGTTGTATTGTTTGCCGGTAATGTGCTGATCGGTCTGCCGGTGTTCAGCGGATTCCCTGTGGACATCCTCAGTGGTGTGGTAAATGTGTTCCTGCTGTTTTATGCATTGATCCGCAGAAGACTGTTCCGTCTGCAGATGCTGGCCTCTTCCAGTCTCTGCTATGGAGTAGGCTTTCTGTTTTCTGTGATCGTGTTCTTTAATGTCATTCCGTATCTGCAGAAAATGCTTCATTTGCAGATGGATGCGAATATGACACTTTATGCCCTTGTATTTGCCGTGGCATTTCTTGTTATCTATGCATTGTTTACGTTTCTGTGGAAACTGCTGGTGCGGAATGTGTTTGTAAAAGACGAGATCCATCAGGCGGAAAAAATCAAGGAATTCAGTTCGGCGATCTCCAAAACGCTGGATCTTCAGAAGATCATGGATGAGACGATCCATGTGGTAAAAGAACTGATGGAGGTTGGAAACATTTACATCTGTATGCAGGATGCGCCGGGAGAACCGTACCGGGGTCTGACCAGTGACCAGCCGCTGAATGATCTTGCTTTTACACTGGAGGAAGAAAATCCGATGATCCAGTGGCTGGCAGAGCATGAGGAACCACTGATCTACCGGGAGTTCCGCTATACGGTGGAATATAAATCCATGTGGGAGCGTGAAAAACATCAGCTGGATAAAAAACGGATCCGCTACTGTGCCGGACTAAAGGACGGAGAGTGTCTGGCGGGGGTGCTTCTGATCACGGCGCCGTCCTCGAAAAAAGGACTGGTGTACGATGAGGTACAGCTGCTTTCTTCCATTACATCCGTGGCGTCCATTGCCATCAAAAATGCGAGACTGTATGAGAAAGCGTGCATTGAGGCCCGGACAGATGAGATGACAGGACTGTTGAACCGGAAATATTTTTACGAGGTCCTGAATGAGGAGTTTGAGAAAAATAAAGAAGCCTCACTGGCGCTGGCGATTATTAACGTAGATGATTTTAAACTGTACAATCAGCTGTATGGCATCAAGGAAGGAGATATCTGTCTGCAGCGTATCGCAGATATTATCCGCAGCAGCGTAGGGGACAGTGGCTATACCGCCCGCTACGGTGGAAAAGAATTTGCGGTGCTGCTTCCGAAATATGATCTGTTTTCCGCAAAAAATCTGGTGGAATCCATTGCAAAGCAGATTTTTGTCATGAATAACCGGAGAAAGGATATGAAACTGAAGGCGGTAACGGTCAGTGCCGGAATCAGTGCAGCTCCATATGCGGCAAAAAATGTCAAGGAACTGATGGAAAATGTGGATCTGGCTGTATATCATGTAAAACACAGCGGAAAAAACGGAATCCAGGTCTTTGATACGATGTTTAAGAGCAGTAACGAACGCGGAAATACGAGAGACCGTGCACATATTTACCAGGAATATGAGTCTACGATCTATGCACTGACAGCTGCCATCGATGTAAAAGACCATTATACCTTCAGTCATTCCAATAATGTGGCATATTATGCCACTGCTCTGGCAGCAGCACTTGGGATGAACGAGGATATCGTTGAGATTATCCGTCAGGCCGCTCTGCTGCATGATGTAGGCAAGATCGGCATTCCGGAGTATGTGCTGAACAAACCGGGAAAACTGACGGAGGAAGAGTATGAGATCATCAAAGGACATGTGGAGGCATCCATTGACATCATCCGGCATCTTCCGTCTCTGGATTACGTTATTCCGGCGGTCATCGGCCATCATGAACGTTATGACGGCACAGGATATCCGCGGCGGATCGCAGGGGAGGACATTCCGGTAACAGCACGTATTTTGTGTATTGCAGACTGTTTTGATGCCATGACATCCAGACGGTGCTATAAGAAAGCATTTCCGGTGGAAGTGGCCAGGGAGAAGCTGCTTCAGGGCGCAGGACGGCAATTTGATCCGGACATGGTATATCGTTTTGTGGAATGCCTGGATGATGGCAGCATCACGCTGGTGGAGTCTGAAGATCTGCAGGAAAATATAAAATAGTTTCATGAAAAATATTGTAATTATCAGGATAGCACAATGCTGAATTCCTGTGATTACAATATTTTTTTGTCGTCAGTTATGATAATTTTTTCCAAAAAAGTCTTGACAATCGTCGTTAGCGGTGTTAAACTTCCTATACTGATGTTAGGAAAAACTAACAAAATGTAGCTGTAAGTAGTAGAAATTGCGAAACACTAATGAAATGTAGTTGTTTGTATTAATTATTATATTCCGTTAATGAAATGTAGTCGGAGTTATTACAAAGTGGCATATTCTAACGAGATATAGCTGCATTTATTTATTGTTATTTTTTACTGACCTGAGTACAATAACAGATAAATCTGCTGATTCGGGAGGGATATTATTATGATGCCTTTAGCGATGGCAAAAAGTGGAGAAACAGTAGTAATTAAAAAAATTACCGGAAAAGATTCCGTACGTCAGCATCTTGCGGAACTGGGACTGGTGGTAGATGAATCCGTAACAGTTGTCAGTGAACTGGGAGGAAATATTATCCTTCAGGTAAAAGACAGCCGGATTGCACTGGATCGAAGCATGGCAACCAGAATTATGGTTTAAGCATAGAAGAAGAAAGGATGAGTTTTATGAAAACATTAAAAGACGCAAAAGTTGATGATGTAGTAGTTGTAAAACGTCTGCATGGTGAAGGCCCGATCAAACGTCGTATCATGGACATGGGAATCACAAAAGGAGTACAGATCAAAGTTCGTAAGGTTGCACCACTTGGTGATCCGATCGAATTAAACGTTCGCGGTTATGAGCTGAGTGTTCGTAAAGTTGACGCTGAGATGATCGAAGTAGAGTAATCACTTTTTTACATAAGGATTAGATAATTCTAATAACAGTTATGAAAAACTATGAAAAATAAAAGTAGAGAGGAGATATAAATGAGTATCAAAATCGCACTTGCGGGTAACCCGAACTGTGGAAAAACAACTCTGTTTAACCAGTTGACCGGTAGTTCTCAGTATGTAGGTAACTGGCCGGGTGTAACCGTTGAGAAAAAAGAAGGAAAATTAAAGGGACACAAAGACGTAGTTATTCAGGATTTACCGGGTATTTACTCCCTTTCCCCATATACACTGGAGGAAGTAGTTGCCAGAGGTTATCTGGTAAATGAGCGTCCGGATGCAATCTTAAACATTGTAGACGGTACAAACATTGAGCGTAACCTGTATCTGACAACACAGCTCCTGGAACTTGGTATCCCGGTTGTAATCGCTATCAACATGATGGATATCGTTCGTAAAAACGGCGACAAGATCAATGTTAAGAAACTGTCTGAGACACTTGGATGTGAGATCGTTGAAATCAGTGCGCTGAAAGGTGAAGGCGGATTCGAGGCAGCTCAGAAAGCCGTTGACGCAGCAGAAAAGAAAAAGGACGCAACTCCGCTTCACGTATTTACAGGAAGTGTAGAGCATGCCATCGCACATATCGAGGAGTCTATCGAAACAATCGTAGATCACAGATATCTTCGTTGGTTTGCAATGAAACTTTTCGAGCGTGATGAGGAAGCTGTAAAAGATATTAACATTCCTGCAGACGTAAAAGCTCATATCGAACAGCACATTGTTGACTGTGAGAATGAGATGGATGATGATGCAGAGAGTATCATCACAAACCAGAGATATGCTTATATCAGCAAAGTATGTGATCAGTCTGTAAGCAAAAAGGCTGCAGTACACAACATGACAATTTCTGATAAGATCGACCGTATCGTAACAAACCGTGTTCTTGCGTTACCGATCTTCGCAGGTATCATGTTCCTGATCTACTGGATTTCCGTAACAACCATCGGTGGAATCGTTACTGACTTTACAAATGATACACTCTTCGGTGAGTGGATCTGTGGAAACTTAGGTCCGGCTCTTGAGAGCATCGGATGTGCTGACTGGTTAGTTGGCCTGATCAACGATGGTATCGTTGGCGGTGTTGGTGCCGTACTTGGTTTCGTACCGCAGATGCTGGTATTATTCCTGATGCTTTCCATTCTGGAGCAGATCGGATACATGGCGCGTGTCGCATTTATCCTTGACCGTATCTTCCGTAGATTTGGTCTTTCCGGAAAGAGTTTTATCCCGATGCTGATCGGTTCCGGTTGTGGTGTTCCTGGTGTTATGGCAAGCCGTACCATCGAGAACGAGAGAGATCGTCATATGACAATCATGACAACAACATTCATTCCTTGTGGAGCAAAAATGCCGATCATCGGTCTGTTCGCAGGAGCATTATTCGGTGGTTCCGGACTGGTTGCAGTTTCCGCTTACTTCATTGGTGTAGCAGCAATCGTTATCTCCGGTATCATGCTGAAAAAGACAAAACCGTTTGCCGGTGAAGTTGCACCATTCGTTATGGAGCTTCCGGCTTACCATATCCCGACTGTTGGCTCCGTATTACGTGCAACATGGGAGCGTGGATGGTCCTTCATCAAACGTGCAGGTACAATCATCGTTGCTTCTTCCGTAATCCTCTGGTTCTTACAGGGATTCGGTGTAGTAGACGGATCATTTGGTATGGTTGATGATAACAACAACAGTTTACTGGCAGCAATCGGTGGAGCTATCTGTTGGATCTTCAGACCGCTTGGATTTGGTGATTGGCAGTCAACCGTTGCAACTATCACAGGTCTGATCGCAAAAGAGAACGTTGTATCTACATTCGGTGTCCTCTTCGGCGGATTCTCCGAGGTAGCAGAGGATGGTCAGGAAGTATGGAGCCAGGTAGCAGTTCACTATACACAGCTGACAGCTTACAGCTTCATGGTATTTAACCTTCTGTGCGCTCCGTGTTTCGCAGCTATGGGTGCGATTAAACGAGAGATGAACAACAACAAATGGTTCTGGGCAGCAATCGGATACCAGTGTGGTCTTGCTTACCTTGTAGCTATGATGATCTACCAGTTTGGTTCCCTGTTCACAGGAAACGTTCATCCGGTAGGACTGATCGTTGCTATTATCGAGTTAGTATTCATGATTTACATGCTTGTTCGTAAGAACCCGTATGTTGATGAAGCAACCGGTATGGCAAAAAAAGTAGCATAATTCTTTCGGTTTGTGCTAAAATAGTTTTAATATCATTAATAAAGGAGGAGTTCTAATGGCAACTGTAATTGTAGCAATCATTTTATTCGGCCTGGTTGGTCTGATCACCGGAAAAGGTATTTATGATAAAAAACACCATAAGGGCGGTTGCGGTTGCGATTGCTCATCCTGCGGTGGCGGATGCCATTCACAGAAGTAAATTTTCTTACTATGTAAAAAATACTTGTTTAAAAATCACTCCAGTGCTTTGCACCGGGGTGATTTTTTGAAAACCCCCTTGACTTGGAGCAAACTCCAGATATTATACTTAGGATAAAGAAAGCATGAGAGTGCGATTAAATGGAGACATAGTGGGAAGAATCCGGAAAGGAGATCTTTTATGACGATCAAAGAAGTATCCGAGCATTTTGGCATCAGCCAGGACACGCTGCGGTATTATGAGCGGGTCAAAATGATTCCGAAGGTAACAAGAACGTCCGGCGGTATCCGGGACTATCAGGAGCAGGATCTGAAATGGGTGGAGCTTGCCATCTGTATGCGCAGCGCAGGGCTGCCCATCGAAGTGATGATCGAGTATCTGGATCTGTATCAGAAAGGCGACGAGACGATCCCGGCGCGGCTGGAACTTCTGAGCAATCAGATGGAAGTGTTACAGGAACAAAAAAGACAGCTGGAAGCGACGATGGACCGGCTGGCGTACAAGATCAGCCGTTACGAGGAAGCGATGAAGACAGGTAAACTGGTCTGGGACGAAGACTGTGTAAAAGAATGTATCAAAGGAGAATAGAGAAACCACAGTAGAAGGTGAACAGGTATGGAACTGAGAGTATTGCATTATTTCCTGACGGTGGCGAAGGAACAGAGTTTTACAAAAGCGGCAGAGCAATTACATATCACCCAGCCGACGCTGTCCAGACAGCTTGCGGCGCTGGAAGACGAACTGGGAACCAGACTTTTTTACCGGGGCGGACGCAATATCACACTGACAGATGACGGACTTTTACTGAAACGCAGAGCGTTGGAAATCATTGATCTGGAAGACAAGATCGTGGACGAGATCAAGGGCAATGAAGAAGTCGTGGAAGGTGTGATCACCATTGGCTGTGGCGAGTTTGCTGCGGTGGAGACACTGGCAAAGATCATCAAAAGCTTTAAGGTAAAGTATCCACGGGTTCAGATCGCGCTGCATACGGGAACGGCTGATACGATCCTGGAGCGGATGCACAGAGGCCTGATCGACATCGGACTTTTTATGGAGCCTGTGAGTAAGGAAAATCTGGAATATCTTTCGATACCGCAAAGTGATTACTGGGTAGTCAGTATGAAGCCTGACGATCCGCTGGCACAGAAAGAATATATTACGAAAGAGGATTTGAGGGAGCTGCCACTGATCCTGCCGGAACGTCTGGGCGTACAGAGCGAACTTGCTAACTGGTTTGGCAAAGATTTTGAAAAACTGAATATTTCTTTTACCAGTAATCTGGGAACAAATGGCGGTGTGATGGCAGCCCAGGGGCTTGGTTATCCGGTGTCGATTCAGGGAGCCATTCAATACTGGCGGCAGGATCTGCTGGTGCAGAGACGGCTTTATCCGGAGATCAAGGCAAATACCGTGATCGCATGGAGACGCAACATTCCTTATGCAAAAGCGGTACGGTTGTTCATACAGGAGATAAATGCCTTTGAAGCATAGAAAAACATGTGATAAAAGTATTCGATATGATTGAAGAAAAGAATTATAATATAATTATATGAGCAGGAGGCAGAAAAATATGGCAAAAATCGTACAGATAGCAGGAAGAGATGCATTGGGAGAGTTCGCTCCGGAATTTGCGCATTTCAATGATGATGTTCTCTTTGGTGAGAACTGGAACAACGAAGATATTGATCTGAAGACAAGAAGTATTATTACCGTTGTGGCACTTATGGCGCAGGGAATCACAGATTCTTCCCTGAAATTCCATTTACAGAATGCAAAAGACCACGGTGTATCACAGAAAGAAATTTCTGCCATTATTACACATGTGGGATTTTACGCAGGATGGCCGAAAGCATGGGCTGTTTTCAATCTGGCAAAAGAAGTATGGGAAGTTGGAGAATAATTTACCCAAAGAAATGGAGGAAAAGACGATGAGCAAAACATTAGTAGCATATTTCAGCGCAAGTGGAGTGACAAAAAAAGTAGCTGAAATGATCGCAGAGGTATCCGGTTCTGATCTGTATGAGATCGCACCGAAGGTTCCGTATACAACCGCGGATTTAAACTGGATGGACAAAAAAGCAAGAAGCACCATCGAGATGTCAGACAAAACAATCCGTCCGGAAATGGCAGAAAGTGATGTGGCAATCGAAAACTATGACACCATCGTGATCGGGTTTCCGATATGGTGGTATGTAGCCCCGACTATCATCAATACATTCCTGGAGAAATATGATTTTTCCGGCAAAAAAATCATTCTGTTCGCAACATCCGGCGGAAGCGGCTTCGGTAACACCATCAAAGAGTTACAGCCGTCTGCACCGCAGGCTCAGTTTGTAGAAGGCAAACTTCTCAATCATGCGAATAAGAAGAGCATTGAGGAATGGGTAAAGATCTGGTAGATATTATATATAGTAATAGAGCAAAATCAGGGAACACTTTTGTATAATAGTGAGTATTTGCCTGAACAATAATAGAAAACTGATATAAATTTAGAAGGTCTGTAAAATATAAGCAGACCTTCTTTTTTTGAACGCAGAAAAGGACAACTGGAAAAAAAGGGTTTTTTATATTATACTGTTGAGGAGATATTGTAAAGGAGCTGGTTTGAATGAAGCAATTAAATATATATGAAGAAATGGCAAAAAAGCGAGATGAAATGAGTAAAACCCAGAAAAAAATAGCAGATTATATTCTGGAGCACCAGGTTGCAGTAAGTTTTTATACAGTAGGAAAACTGGCAAAAGAGGCAAATGTAAGTGAAGCCAGTGTTGTCCGTTTTGCAAATTTTCTTGGTTATGACGGGTATTCATCTCTGCAGAAGCAAATGCAGGAAAAAACACAGGATCAGATGGATACATCTCACAGACTGGCATTATCATATAGTGCATATAATGGCCGTGATCAGGGGGTTTCGCAGGTGTTTTATGATGATGTTCGCAATCTGACAGATACTTTGCATGAACTGGATCTTGAGATGTTTTTTAAGATTGTGGAAGAACTGACCAATGCACATAGAATTTTTATTGTTGCGTCAAGAAGTTCCATGGGGTTGGGAATCTTTTTTCAATATTACCTGAAATTGTCAGTGGAGCAGGTATATCTTATCGAAGATTTTCAAAATAATGAACATTTAATAAATAGTTTGAATGAAAAAGATTTTGTATTTGCAATATCTTTTAAACGATATACGAAGAGAACGGTAAATATTTTGCAGTATATGGCAAAAAAAGGATGTAAAGTAGCCTGTCTGACAGATTTTTTGTCTTCGCCACTTATTCCATATTCCGATTATTATCTGCTTGCAAAGGCTCAGATGTCAACATATCTGGATTCTTTTGTGGCTCCACAGGCAATCATAGATGCATTATTGATGGCAATCGGTAAAGAAAAGAACAAAGAACTGGAAGAACATTTCCTTGATATGAAAGAAATTTGGACTGATTTAGATGTTTTTGTATAAAATGAAATAAATATTACATAAAAACAAAAAAAGAAGCAAAAATGTATTGACAGAATAAAAACAAAATGATATATTCATTACAACGAAAAAATAAATGAAATAAATATTACATACAAAGACGTATGGTTTAGGGAAACTTAAACACATGCGCCTTTTTTATTATCAGGAGGCGACAGAAATGACATTAGAAGAAATCTGGAAAGAATATGAGGCATTTGCACCAACATCAAAGAAGCAGCATGAAGAAGCTGTAAGTGTTATTCCGGGAGGTGTTGCAGCAAACATTAAATACTTTGATCCGTTCCCGTTACACATGAAGGGAGGAAATGGCCCTTGGTTATATGATGTGGATGGACATAAATATGTTGATTATCTGGCATCTTATGGTCCGTTGATTCTGGGACATGGTTATCCGGAAGTAAAAAAAGCAATGATCGAGCAGATTGAAAATGGATCTATTCTGTACGGTACACCGCATGCACTGGAAGCAAAAATGGCAGAAAAACTGCAGGAATTATATCCAAGTCTTGAGATGATTCGTTATACAAATTCCGGTACAGAAGCAACACTGTTTTCATTGAGACTTGCATATGCATATACAGGAAAATATAAAATCGGTAAGTTTGAAGGACATTATCATGGAGGATATAATCAGGTTCTGCTCAGTGTCAATTCTGTAAAAGGCGATGTAAGAAAACCAGAACCAATTCCGGAATCCTTAGGATTGGAACCATTCCAGAAAGAGAATACGATTATCCTTCCGTTCAATGATCTGGAGGCAACGACTGCAATATTGGAAGAACATAAAGATGAAATGGCCGCTGTCATTATGGAGCCGGTTCTCACAGGATATTGTCCTGCAACACAGGAGTTTATGGATGGACTTCGTGAAGTAACAAAGCGTCTTGGAATTCTGTTGATTTTTGATGAAGTAAAAACTGGTTTCCGTGTTTCTCTTGGAGGCGCGCAGGGATATTACAATATCAAACCGGATCTGACCTGCCTTGGTAAGGTGCTTGGTGCAGGACTTCCAATGGGTGTTGTAGGTGGACGAAAAGAAATTCTTATGAAAGCAGCACCATTAAGTGGATCGGATGTATTTGATGTATCAAACAGTCACAGATCCAGTGCTTCAGATGTCCTTTTCCACAGTGGAACCTATAATGGTCATCCGTTGATTTTGAAGGCCGGTCTTGCAACGATTGGTGTACTGGAAGAAAAATTTGATGATATTGTTAATCAGACAAACAAGTTAAGAAAAGGTCTGGAAGAAATTTTTAAAGAAAAAGGCATTCCAATGCAGACGGTTGGTGTGGGAACTGTATTTAACATTTTACTTACAGATGTAAAAATTGAGAAATTCCGTGATATTCAGACATCTGATTTCGAAATGAGAAAGAAGATCGATTATCTGCTGCTCATGGAGGGAATTTATAATAAGCCAACCAATCGATACAGTGTGTCAGCAGTACATGATGATAACATTCTTGATTTTACGTTTGAAGCATATCGTAAAGTGATGAAGAAACTGTAACATTTTCAAAAAAATAAAAGATGAAATCATGCAAGGGCGTATGAAACGGATGTTTCGTACGCTCTTTCGCTTTTTATGAACTGCAAATGAAAGGAGAGCGCACACGATGGAAAACGGAAAGACAAAAAAGAAACATAAATTGAAAATGTGGCAGATTATTTTGCTGGCACTTGTGGCAGGTATTATTTTAGGACTGATTTTCAGTTTTCTTGGAGGACGTGATGTGTCATGGATTGCAGCAATTTGTGATTTTATGTCCTTCCTTGGAAATGTATTTATTCATTTGATTCGGATGGTGATTGTGCCACTGGTATTTTTCTCCATTGTATCATCTATGGCTGAACTGAAAGACCTGAAACGTTTGCGCAGTATTGGTTTAAAAACAATATTGCTGTTTACGATAACAACGGCTCTGGCACTTACAATTGGACTGGTATGGGTAAATATTATCCGTCCGGGAGATGGTGTTGTGTTATCAGAAGCTGTTGATTCTGTAACAGTAACTGAAATGCCGGGTATATATGATACACTGCTGGATTTGATTCCAACAAATATATGTGAAGCTTTTGCTAACGGTTCCATGCTTCAGATTATTGTATTTTCAGTATTTGTAGCTGTTGCAATTATGCTGCTTGGTGACAAAGCTGCTAAGGCAGAGCGTGCATTTAAAATGGGTGCAACTATCATGTACAAAATTATTGACATTATTGTACTGTACATTCCAGTTGGTGTTTTTGGACTTATGACAAATGCAATGGCAACATATGGAACATCTATTTTAGGAAATATTTTTAAATTCATTATTACAGATTATTTGTCTGCTTTTACACATTTATTAATTGTGTACGTTCCGTTGTTATTATTTGTGGCAAAGGTAAACCCGATCAAATATCTGAAAGTTGCATTTGAATCCTGGCTAGTTGCATTTAGTACCTGTACATCTATGGCGGCATTGCCAGTTTCTATGAAAAATGCAAAAAATAAACTTGGAATTTCGGAAGAAACAGCAAGTTTTGTACTTCCTTTTGGTGCTACGGCAAATATGGATGGTACAGGTATCTTCTTTGGATTGATCGTTGTTTTTGCAGCGCAGGTTGCAGGGGTACAATTGACAATCGGACAGATGGCATCATTAGTTTTACAGGCGACACTTTTATCCGTTGGATGTGCAGCTGTTCCTCAAATTGGACTGGTCATTGGAACAACAATGATTACTACAATGGGACTGCCTGTGGAAGTAATCGGACTTGTAACCGGTATTTACAGGATTATCGATCAGATTCATACAGCAACAAATTCAACAGGAGATCTGGTTGTAGCTGCATGTGTGGCATCTACAGAAGGTACATTAGATCGGAACGCACCGGCTTATGTTTCTGATAAAAAAGAATGCGGACTTATGGATGGAAAGGTAAAACAGATCGCTGCAGAAGCAAAAGAATGATTTGTATAAGTGAATATGCAGGATACATGATGATAGATTGAGAGAAAACCGCTAAAACAGACAACAGATTAGAAGTTTGTCTGTTTTAGCGGTTTAAATTTTCTTTTATTATTCTACTTTCTATATTAAATCTTCAATGGAACAGTTAAGCATTTTTGAAATACGAAGAAGTGTTTCTACATGTGCATGATAGATGTTTTTCTGTGCAAATCTGAGATTTTCAAACGGTACAAATATTGTTATAATACAAGCAAGAAAAAGGCGATTTAAAATAATTTGCGTTAAATGCAGATATGCAGGGGAAGGTGAAAGCGTATGAAATATACAGAAAACGGAATTCAATATCATATTGGCTTAAAACAGGGAGACGTTGGAAAATATGCCATCCTGCCGGGGGATCCGAAACGATGTGCAAAGATCGCGGCACTTTTCGATGACGCGCGTCTGGTGGCCGATCACAGGGAGTTTACGACCTATACCGGATACTTGGACGGGGAGAAGGTCAGCGTGACTTCTACGGGCATTGGAGGGCCTTCTGCGGCCATTGCAATGGAAGAACTGGTGCGCTGTGGAGCAGAAGTGTTTATCCGCGTGGGAACCTGCGGAGGAATCCGTACAGATGTCAAAAGCGGGGATCTGGTGATCGCTACCGGAGCAGTTCGCATGGAAGGAACCAGCCGGGAGTATGCGCCGATTGAATTTCCGGCGGTGGCGGATTATCATATTGTACAGAAACTGGAAGAAGCAGTGAAGGCAAACGGATATCCGTGTCACATCGGTGTGGTGCAGTGCAAGGATTCTTTTTACGGTCAGCATGAGCCGGAAAAAATGCCGGTAGGATATGAGCTGACGCAGAAGTGGGAGGCATGGAAACGTCTTGGCTGTCTGGCCTCCGAGATGGAATCTGCGGCATTGTTTGTGGTGGCAAGTTATCTGCATGTCAGAATCGGTTCGGTTTTTCTTGTAGTAGCCAATCAGGAGCGGGAAAAACTGCATCTGGAAAATCCGGTGGCGCATGATACCCAGGCGGCGATCAAGAGTGCGGTAGATGCCATTCGTCTGATGATAAAAGATACAAAGGCATAAAGAAGATTGATGCAGCATTCCGATTGAAAGATATATGCCAGATAGTGTATACAAGAAAATGAAAAATAAGGTAAGTAAATCGTAGAATAAAAATGAATGAGTTAAAAAAAAATACGAATGACAGTATAAATAGCAGCAACACAAAGTCTGTGGGGGGATTGATACTGGCAGCAGGATTATCCACCCGTATGGGTCAGTCAAAACCGCTGACAAGATTTCTAAATAAAAAATTGATTGACCAAACAGTCAAAACAATGTATGATGCTAATATAAGTAATATCCAGGTGGTAACCGGGTTTGAGCATGAACGGGTCGAAACGTATTTGCAGTCAAATTATTCATCTGATTGTATTCATACCATCTGGAATCCGGATTACGGAAATGGAAGTATCTTGACATCCATAAAGACAGGTCTGCCGGAACTGGCAGATTATGAGCGTGTCTTTATCCAATTGGTAGATTTGCCCTGTATCCTTCCGGAGACATATCAGCAACTGCAGCGGGCAATGCAGGAAACTGGTAAAAAGGCAGTCATTCCAATCGTAGACGGACGGCGTGGACATCCCGCGCTGATCAGCATGGATCTTCTGCCAGATATTCTTGCCTTTGAAAGTGCTGACGGTGGGGGCCTGCGTGGATTCTGGAAACAGCTTGGAGATAAGCTGATGGAGCTTCCGGTGGAAGACCGTGGCTGTGTCATGGATACCGATACGAAAGAGCAGCTGAAAGAAGCAGAGAACTATATTTGCAGCAGACGGAGCTTATAAAGAGGCAGGTGTGCGATGCCCGGCATAAGACGGATAAAGTAATGGAGTGTAGTAAAATGCAAGGTGTGAGAGAACTACTGAATGATATAAAGCAGACCGGGGAGGGCTCCCTGGAACTTGAAATAGAAGACGTACTGTATGAACGGAGATTTTACCGGCCGGAACGGCTGATTATTCTGGGTGGCGGTCATGTGGGACAGGCCATCAGTAAATTTGCGTCCTCAGTTGGTTTTCATGTCATTGTGGTGGACGACAGACCATCCTTTGCAAACCGCAGCTGTTTTCCGGATGCGGAAGAAGTTTACTGTGAAGAATTTGAGAAAGCCATTGATCAGATCCAGATCGGAAGCAATGATTATGTGACCGTCGTTACCCGTGGACACCGGTTCGATCTGACCTGTCTTCGGAAAGTTTTAAAAGGGATATTTCCACGTTATCTCGGTATGATGGGATCCAAACGCCGGGTGGCGGGGATTATTGATCTGCTGCAGGAAGAGGGAAATGCACCGGAGACAGTGGCACGGATCCATATGCCCATCGGATTGAACATCGGTGCATTGACGGTTCCGGAGATCGCCATTTCTATCGTGTCAGAACTCATCGAGGAGCGCCGCAAGGGCACACCGAGACGTTCCCACAGCCAGCTGCTGACCTGTACGGATACGGATCCACGGGTGATCGAAATGCTGGGCGATTCCACGGTTGGAAAAGCCATGCTGCTTGTGTACGATACCAGCGGTTCCACACCAGTGAAATCAGGTGCCTTAATGACGGTCAACAGCAATCTGCAGACAGCTGGCACCATCGGTGGCGGCTGTACGGAAAATGAGGTTCTGCGGGAAGCATTCCGCATGATTGGTACCGGAGAAAGCAGACGTTTCACACTGGATATGAGCAATGAAGTTGCGGCAGACCAGGGCATGGTGTGTGGTGGCCGGATGCTGGTATACGTGGAGGATATAATTTAGACTCTATTACGTGTGTAAATAAAAGGAGCAGAGAAAACTTTCCCTGGCAAGCGATTGCTAGCTGCCAGGGTAAGTTTTTCTGCTCCTTATTTAATAGCGTAAAACTGATTCACAAAACAAATTTTATTACTGTGCGGTAGCCGTCGCAGCCCCATCATCCGTGGTCTGTTCCTCCGGTGGGATAACGACCGGTACACCCAGATCATCCCCGGAAGTATCCGGTACTTCCACATTGTCTGCATCATGCTCATCGAAATCAGCAGGTGCATTGAATGTAACCGTATTGGAACTGCGGAAGATCGTGTTGCTGGAACCAACTTGATTTACCACAAGTTCTGCACCGTCTGTCAGGTTTGCCATGGAAATCTCCAGGCAGTTTCCGGAGAGATATTCCGTGGAAACTTTTTCACCGTTGACATAAACCTTACTCCATGGCGTGAAGTTCTGACCGAAGAGTGTCAGTTTTGTCTCATCGGAATTCAGGGAAATGCGGTCGATCACAACATCTTCCACACCCATTACAAGGTCAGATGCCGGATATTTATCTACACCGTGGTAGGAGTAGCGGTTTCCGTAAAGCAGATCATACTGCAGTAACTCCCAGTTTGTGATGTAAGATGCATCGTCTGTGGAGACGCCTGCGTTCATCTCAGACTGATGATAACGGAACATGGTTCCTTCATGGATGCCGAGCTGATCTGTGATGTAGGACATCAGCTGGTAAGCAGCCACATCTTTATCCTGTTTTTTCAGACCAAAGTTGTTCCATGTGACGTATGTAGTATCATACAGGTTGCCGGTGTTCATATCAGAATCTTCCAGGCCAAGGGTAGGAAGATGATCACCGTACATAACGACGATGGTTTTCTCATCACGTTTGGATAAGGTATCGATCAGGTTGCCGATGAATTTATCAACTTCATGAAGCTCATTGATGTAATACTCCCACTGATAATGTTCAGCTTCGGTATCGCCTCCGGTTACCTGAATCTCCGGATTCTCAAATACTTTGTAATCCGGGTAGCTTCCGTGGCTCTGTACGGTAATGGTGTACAGGAAATCGGATTGGTTCGGCGTGGAATCCAGTGTCTTGGTTGTCTCGTTGATCAGAATGTCATCTTTCGGCCAGGAAGCAATCTCGTTGTATTCGGTAATGTTCATCAGCTCTTTGCTGGTGAAAGTGTCAAATCCCATCTGGGAGAATACTTTTGCACGTCCGTAGAAGTTACCACCGTTGTTGTGAAGGGCATGTGTTGCATATCCGAGATCACCAAGGACGTCAGCAGCACTTTCACATGTGGTATCTTTTAAAACGGTTTTGTACGGATATTCGCCAAGACCGAAGAAGCGGATGCCCATTCCGGTCAGCACTTCAAACTCTGTATTTGCGGTTCCTGCTCCGACTACCGGAACGGTCAGATATCCGGAAGTATAGTTTTCCATCAGTTTGTGGAAATTCGGGATCGGATCCTCAGAGTAACTTAAAAAGTTTAATTCATACGGATCAATAAATGTCTCCAGCTGTACAAAGATGATATTCGGCATATCAGCGGTATCGATGGATGTCTGATCCGTTGTTACATTATCAGTGATGGTATCAATGGTCTCTTCTGTATAATTATTCGGTTTGCTCATGCCGGTATCAACGACACTGGCGGAAAAACTGTATACAAAACCATAATCTTTGTATCCCTGTGCCAGGTTTCCGAAATATCCGGAAAGGATATCGGAATGGATGGCTGCCTTTGTGATGAAAGGAATACTTGCCACACAGAGTACCAGTAAGCCCAGGTTGCGGAACAGATGAACTCTTCCTTTGAACTTCGGTCCCTTGAATGCAAAAATGATCAGGAACGCTGCCAGTGCGATCAGCAGAACGATAACTGCGATCTCCTGTCCGGCGGACAGATATTTGCTGTTTTTCATGGAAAGCAGGTCACCGATCAGTTTTAAATCTGCAAAGTTAAACGGTGTAACACGGGATGCAAGTACACAGCCGTTGATGACACCCAGCAGCATCCAGAATACGGATATGATGATCCGGACCAGTGCACGATGTTTAAACAGGTACACGATCAACAGTGTTGCAAAAATCAGCAGCGCGTTATACAGGAATGTCAGCGGTGAACTGATGCAGAAGCTTACTGCTGAGGTAAAGGAATGTCTGGATACACATTCGATGGCAAATACCAGAATGCATGCCAGCAGTCCGTGAAACAGTAGTGAAAACTTATTCATGAACTTAACTTTCGGATTATCGGACAGATCCGGGAAGTTAAAATTTCTCAGAAAACTGAAAAAACCGTGCCGTCTCCGTTTGTTATTATCACCGATGATGATCGGTTTCTTTTGCTTATAATATTCTCTCTTAAATGATTTCATATAAACTCCTTCTCTCAAAACGTAGAACTGAAAGTACAAACTTTACTATTAAGTTAAAAGAATTTTACATAACCGTACAGATATTAGCCCCAATTTTACAAAAAGTCAATTAAAAAAGTATAAAATGCACGATATGAACAAAAATTTTTCATATCGTCATTATCTTTTGTAAATATTACCTGCGTCAATATATGCGAAATTATAAATGATATAATAAGGAAACTTTTGGAAGAAAAAGTAAATAATTTCTTAAATATAAAGATGGGGGTTACTTTTTTGGAAAAAAGAGTGAAAGTAACACCCCATAGAATCAGGATAAATGGTATTTTTTGATTTTGGCAAGAAGTGTCTGTCTTGTAATGCCAAGCCTTTTTGCAATCAAAGTGTGGTTGCTGGATAATTCCAAGTGCTTTTGTATGATTTCGGCTTCCCAGTCATTGAGCGTTTTTTCTGTAAAATCAGCATTATCTGCTTCGAAAATAGCAGGCAAACTGTTTTTTGTGGTGTTGCTCCCTGGAGGAAGTATATTTTTCTGAGGAACAGCAGTGGTATAACTGGAAGCGTTTTCCAGAATATATTGTGGCAGATTGGAGCTTCGGATGATTCCATCGGTGGCAAAGATCATACTGCTTTCCAGTACATTTTTTAATTCGCGGACATTTCCGGGCCATTGATACTGGATGAGGATATCCAATGCTTCATCTGTTATATCTGTAACCGGGATATAGTTCTGTGTATTATTTTCATTGATAAAATAATGAACCAGATCTGGAATGTCTTCAGAACGGTTTCGTAAAGGGGGAATTTCCAGAATAACCGTTCCAATTCGGAAAAAAAGGTCCTCACGGAGTTTTCCGTTTTTGATGCATTCAAAAGGAGGTTCATTTGTTGCGGCAATAATTCGAAAATCAACATTTTTTTCGGTATTGGAACCAAGCGGGCGAAATTTTTTCTCTTCAAGCGCTTTCAGTAGTTTTGCCTGGATTGACAGTGCGAGTGAATTGATTTCATCCAGAAAAAGTGTTCCCCCATTCGCCTGTTCCAGGATACCAGTACGATTAATGGCACCGGTATAGATGCCTTTTACTGTGCCAAAAAAGATACTTTCGAGAAGTGCTTCCGGTATGGCAGCACAGTTCTGGGAAAAAAATAACTTTTTTTCGGAAGAATCTGAAGCGTGCAGTGCCTGTGCTACGAGTTCTTTTCCTGTTCCGGTTTCACCATAAATCAGAACATTTGCATTTGTCTGAGACAGTTTTTTTATTTGCATTTTGAGATACTGTATGGCAGAGGAATGTCCGATGATTCGATCTATGCCGGTATCTGAATCCGGCAGATCCACCGGGGTCAGGATAATGCCGCGTCCGCTTGTGTGCAATGATCTTGCAATGCATGCGACGCCAATGATGCGATCGCGTAATTTGATCGGATAAATACATTCCAGAGTGTCTGCCGGCTGTCCTTTGGCATCTGTATAATGTGCAAGGCTGTTATAAATAGTTTTGCCCTGCAGGGCTTTCAGAACGGTACTTTCTCTGGCATTGATATTTGGAAATACGTCCATATAGTGCTTTCCGACAATGTCTTTTGGAAAAAATGGAACATGCTCTTTTCGATAGGCCTGAAAATAGCGTACAATACCTTTATCATCGATAATTGAGACGGAATCAGCTAATATATCCATAGTTAAGATCTGGTTCAGGTATCTGTTTAACATAATGAGTTCCTTTCTTGGTGTAAAAAAATCATACGGTGTTAAAAAATATTACAATACATGTAAATAAATTATACAATAACAATGGCTATATGACAAGGAAGATAGATGCAGAAACGGAAAAATGGAAAGAATGGTTACCAAACAGTAACAAAAATAGAAGTTATCGACCGATAACAATATAAAAAAAGGAAAAACTGGTGAAATTTAAAAACTGGTATGAAAATTGCAATGTAATTAAGTATCAATTTTAAAGGGGGTTTTTCAACTATGAAAGACAAAAAGCTATTTAAGGATTCTATTGTAGTAGGATTCGCATTGTTTGCTACGTTTTTTGGTGCGGGAAATCTGGTATTCCCGCCAATCGTAGGTCTGCTGTCCGGGAAAGCATGGAGTATGGGGGCTTTGGGGTTATTACTGACAGCAATTATCCTGCCGGTTGCCGGAATGCTGGCAGTCGGAAATTCGGGATCGGATGTCAGATGTCTGATGGTGCATGCACATCCGAAATTTTATACGATCTCCTGTGCGGTTGGATGGTTTTTCTGCAGCCTTGGCACAACGATCCCAAAGGTAGCGGCAACCACACATGAGGTAGGAATGAAAGCAATTTTCCCAAATCTGCCGATTGAGGTAACGCTGGTCGTATTTTTTGTACTTTTGTACTTTTTTGCACGCCAGAAAGATTCCGTTATTGATAAAGTCGGTAAATATCTGACACCTATTCTGGTTGTTATTATGGCGATCATTCTGATCAAAGGAATTGTTTCACCGGTGGGAACTCCGGTTGAGAAGAGTTATGTGGAAAATCCGCTGACATTTTCCATGCTGCAGGGATATCTGATCGGTGACCTGACACTGGGACTCATGGCTGCAAATATTTTTATCAATACATTCCGCTCGAAGGGGTATACAGAAAAAAGCACAAAGAAAGGTACCTGGCTTGCGGGCATCGTATGTATTGTACTGATGTTTTTGATTTATACAGGACTGACTTATGTGGGGGCGCAGGGTGGTTCTATCTATGGTGCGGATGTTGATCAGACAGCTTTGTTATCCGGAATGGTATACCACATCTTTGGAAAAATTGGACAGGTATTATTTGGTCTTGTGGTAGCGTTTGCCTGCCTGACAACCGGAGTAGCGGTGGCAACGGCGATTGCACAGTTCTTTGAAGAATTTCTGAAAAAGAAAATCAAATACAATACATTATTGCTGATTATCTGTATTGTTGGATTTGTACTGGCAAGAACCGGTGTAGCAAATGTTATCAGTCTGGCTGGTCCGATCTTCCATATTGTATACCCGCCGTTTATTGTATTTACGATTCTCGGATTGGTAGACCGTTTTATACCGAATGATGGTATTTACAAAGGTGCGGTGTTTACAGCACTGATCTTTGGTGCACTGGATGCAATCCTTATGGTATTTCCATCCTTTACCGCTCTGTCCGCTGTATTGTCCTATATTCCGTTATTTGATGCTGGATTCGGCTGGGTAATTCCAACGGTTATTGTCGCATGCATCTGCGGAGTTCTTTACCGGAAAAAAGAACGTACATATTTTGATATTGCCACAGAGCAGGTTGTCGTAGGCAGACAGAATCAGGAGGAAAAGGCATGAAAGACCTGATTTTGTATAATGGACATTTTTATAACGGGGCAGCGGATTGGGATACAGCAAGTGCAGTATATTGCAGAAATGGTGTGATCGTCGCTATGGGAAGTGATGAGGATATGCTGTCCATGCCTGCCTGTGGACAGGCTGAAGAAACAGAAACATATGATCTGCAGGGACATTATGTTATGCCGGGTTTCATTGACAGTCACATGCATCTTCTGGATTTTGCAGAACAGGAAAAGATGGTGCATCTTGAGGCAGCCAGATCTTTTGAGGATGTTATAGCATTATGTGGTGCACAGATAGAACAAGCAAAAAAGAATAATAAGTGGATCCGTGCGGTTGGATTTAATGAAAATGACTGGGGACAGGATGATTTCCCGACCCGAAAAGATCTGGATAGGATTTCTACGGAAGTCCCTGTTACCATACGCCGTGTCTGCCTTCACGTATCGGTATGCAACACCAGGGCATTGGAAGTAATGGGATTGCTGGAACATCCACCGATAGAGAATCTTGAGAATTTTGGATTTTTCGAAGATGGAACATTAAATGGTGTGATCAAGGAATTTTCGCAGGAACTGATCAATGATGTATTGCCTCCGCTTACAAAAGAGGAAATCAAGGAATTGATTGTATATGGCTGCGAGAAAGCTGCAGAAAAGGGAATTGTCGAGATTCATACCGACGATTTCCACAGTACACCATGGGAACATGGTGAAACGGTTCTGGAAGCATATCACGAACTTGTTGCGGAAGAAAAACTGCCTCTCAGGATCAACGAGCAGTGTTATCTGCCGGATGAAGAAGGGCTGGATGTATTTCTGAAACAGGGACATTATACTGGGGAGACAGATGGACTGTTTAAAGTAGGCCCATTGAAGATCATCCTGGATGGTTCTCTTGGTTCACATACTGCATGGATGCGTGCAGATTATAAGAATGAAGAAGGACAACGAGGGGTCAGATATTACGATGAGGCTGCTTTGTATCATTTGGCAAAGAAAGCTCATGATGCAGGAATGCAGATTGCAGTTCATGCCATAGGGGACGCATCGTTGCAGCAGATGCTGGATATATATGAAAGAATACAATGGGAAAATCCGCGTGCGGATTGCAGACATGGTATGGTGCACTGCCAGATTATGGATCGAATGCAGCAGGATCGTTTTAAACAGATGAATCTGCTTGGTTATGTACAGCCGGTTTTTCTGCGATACGATATGAATATTGTGGATGAATGTGTTGGAACTGAACTGGCTGCACAGAGCTATAACTGGCGGAGATTCCTGGATCAGGGCGTACATCTCAGTGGTGGCTCAGATTGCCCGGTTGAATCATTTGACATTATGCAGAACATACAGTATGCGGTTTCAAGAACTGATTTCAGCACAGGAAAATCCTGGTATCCGGAAAATGCAGTATCGATGGAAGAAGCGGTACGGATGTTTACCTGGGAGGGCGCATATGCATCTTTTGCGGAACAGACCAGAGGAAGTATCGAGATTGGGAAAGAGGCAGATTTTGCGGTTTTAAGCAAAGACCTGTTCAGAGAACCAGTTGAAAAAATAAATCAGATCAAGACGTTGATGACGATTGTAAAAGGAAATGTGGTCTTTGATGCAGAAAGATAAAAAATAAAATTAACAGTACAATTTGAACACTTTACAAAGGAAATGTGAAATCTTCGGCAAATATCAGATTTGTGTATTTTTAAATATCAGAGATAAAAATCAGACAATCTGAGCACCCCCGTTTGCTGAAGATTTCCAGTTCTGTCTGATAAAAGGCTTGCAAACTGAAAAATGTTGTGCTATGATACAAAATCATGAGCAAATGTGTAGAAGGAGACTCTTGTCTTCAGAAACCGACAGGAATACGGCGTCACCGACTGAGAGCGCTGTTTGGCGGAGGAGATAAAGGGAACGCTCTGGAGCAGACAGATTGAATGAGAGATTCATGTATATCATTATGAATTTCAGTAGGTCTGTACGGATCGCACACGTTACGTGCCTGAGTGGGGAAAGACACAGATCATGAGTGTTTTGTAGTATTGTTTTTCTCAATGCGGGTGGTACCGCGGAATAATATAAAAGAACATTATTTCGTCCTGGGATACAAAGACGTATCCTTAGGGCGATTTTTGTCTTTTTCACAATAATTCCGTCCCGCACCTTACAACATTTTATGCAAAAGGAGTGTACGAAACAATGAAAATGATGACCGGTGTAATGCCAAAAGAGACCATGGAAATCAGTGAAATCCTGGCGTCTGACCTGTATGGACAGACGATCAGCGTCAACGGAGCCGTCCATACGGTGCGTGACATGGGTGAAGTCGCCTTTGTAGTCCTGCGAAAAAGAGAAGGTCTGCTGCAGTGCGTGTATGAAGAAGGCGTAACCGCCATTGACCTGAAGGAACTCAAAGAAGGCGCAGCCATCGAGGTGAGCGGTGTATTAAATAAGGAAGAGCGTGCGCCGGGAGGATTCGAGATCCGCATGAAAGAGGTCAAAATCCTTTCCGAGCCGGCAGAAAGCCTGCCGCTTCCAATCGCAAAATGGAAGATGAACACTTCCTTGGAAGCCAAATTAAACCACCGTGCCGTAGCCCTGCGAAACATCAGGGAGCGTGCTACTTTCCGGATTCAGGAAGGTATCGTGAGAGGCTTCCGTGATTTCCTTTACAGCCAGGGTTTTACAGAGATCCACACACCAAAGCTTGGTGCAAAAAGTGCCGAGGGCGGAGCCAACCTGTTTAAACTGGAGTATTTCCACAGACCTGCGATCCTGCAGCAGAGCCCACAGTTTTACAAACAGATGATGGTGGGCGTGTTTGACAGAGTCTTTGAGACAGCACCGGTTTTTCGTGCGGAAAAACACAACACAAAACGCCATTTGAACGAATATAACAGCCTTGATTTCGAGATGGGATACATTGACGGATTCGAAGATATCATGGCCATGGAGACCGGATTTTTGCAGTATACCATGGAGTTACTGAAAAAAGATTATGCGAAAGAACTGGATATTTTACAGATCGAGCTTCCGGATGTAAGCCAGATCCCGGCGATCCGTTTTGATGAGGCAAAACAGCGCGTGGCAGAAAAATACGACAGACAGTTCCGCAATCCATACGACCTGGAGCCGGAGGAGGAGCATCTGATCGGTCAGTATGCAAAAGAAGAATTTGGCAGTGATTTTGTATTTGTCACACATTATCCATCCAAGAAACGTCCGTTTTATGCCATGGATGATCCGGCAGATCCGACCTACACCTTAAGTTTTGACCTGCTTTATAAAGGTCTGGAGATCACAACCGGTGGACAGCGTATCCATCAGTATGATAAATTAATGGAAAAGATCGCACAGCGGGGCATGGAGACAGAGGGCATGGAGCATTACCTGTCTGCATTCAAATACGGTATGCCGCCACACGGTGGACTTGGTATCGGTATGGAGCGTCTGACCATGCAGCTGATCGGAGAAGATAACGTCCGGGAAGCAACCCTGTTCCCGAGAGATCTGAGCAGATTAGAGCCATAACATATCAGCCGAGAGTTTTTTGCTGCAATGGGTGTTGATGAGTAAGTAGCAAGGATATTCTTGGATGTTGGAAAAGGCGAATTTGCAACAGAACCGGGAATCGTTACAGAATGCGATTCAGATGTAGGAGGAGAAAAAACGTGAGACATACAGGAACACAGACCATAGCAACAGAACGCCTGACGTTACGGCGTTTTACAATAGAAGATGCAGAAAATATGTATTACAACTGGGCGAGCGATCCGGAAGTAACAAAATATCTGACCTGGCCGCCACACAAAAGTGTGGAGAAGACCACAGAGATTCTGCAGCAGTGGGAAGAAGATTACAGCAAAAATGAGTTTTATCAGTGGGCGATTGAATTAAATGACATCGAGCAGCCCATCGGAAGTATCAGCGTGGTATCGCTGGATGAAGATGTTCAGAGTGCAGAAATTGGTTATTGCATCGGAAAATCCTGGTGGCATCAGGGTTACACCACGGAGGCTTTGGAGGCTGTCATCCATTTTCTGATGGCAGAGGTTGGAGCCGGTCGTGTCTGGGCACAGCATGATGTGGCAAATCCAAATTCCGGTGAAGTGATGAAAAAAGCAGGCATGGATTACGAAGGAACCCTGCGCCAGTCCGCAAAAAACAATCAGGGCATCGTGGATTCTGCTGTTTATGCAAAAATCAGTCATGTGGCACTGGAGGAAGTGCCGGAAGAAGAGGAGCAGACCAGCGGTGCATCTGTCACAAAAGTGATGGCAGAGGACGGAACCATGAAAAATGTCATTTCCGATGACACCATGGAGTATGTTGGCATTCTGGCAAAACTGGAGTTAAGCCCGGAAGAAGCAGAAGCAGCGAAAAAAGATATGGAAGATATGCTGGATTACATCGATCTCTTGAACGAGCTTGACACCACAGGCATCGAGCCGATGTCCCATGTATTCCCGATTGAAAATGTATTCCGCGAGGATGTTGTGACAAACGGAGACGGCAGTGAAGCGACACTGAAGAATGCTCCGGAGCAGAAAGACGGCGGATTCAAAGTACCGAAGACAATCGGCGAATAAGAACGGAGGACATGGAAATGAGTTTGATGAGTTTGACAGCAGTAGAGCTGGGAAAAAAGATAAAAGCAAAAGAAGTGACCGTGGAAGCTGCCGTTCGGGAAGCGCTGGATGCGGTACACGCAAAAGAAGAACAGGTGCACAGTTTTGTGACGGTAGATGAAGAGGGCGCCCTTGCCCGTGCAAAGGAAGTGCAGGCAAAAATCGATGCCGGAGAGCTGACGGGTCCGCTGGCAGGCGTTCCGGTGGCAATCAAGGATAATATGTGTACCGAAGGCCTTCTGACCACCTGTTCCTCAAAAATTTTATATAATTTTATACCGACCTATACGGCAGAAGCAGTGAAAAAACTGGAGGAAGCCGGAGCGGTCATTATCGGAAAGACAAATATGGATGAGTTTGCCATGGGAAGTACCACAGAGACTTCCGCTTACGGTGAGACAAAAAATCCGTGGAATACAGAGCATGTTCCGGGTGGATCTTCCGGCGGTTCCTGCGCAGCCGTGGCAGCAGAGGAGTGTTCCTTTGCCCTTGGTTCTGACACCGGTGGATCGATACGTCAGCCGAGTTCTTTCTGCGGCGTAACCGGTATCAAACCGACTTACGGAACGGTCTCACGTTACGGACTGATCGCCTATGGTTCATCACTGGATCAAATCGGACCGGTGGCAAAAGATGTGACGGACTGTGCAACGATCCTGGAAGCAATCACATCTTATGATAAAAAGGATTCTACTTCCGTAAAAAGAGAAAATACGGATTTTACTTCTGCACTGGTGGACGATGTCAAAGGCATGCGCATCGGTATCCCGAAAGATTATTTCGGAGAAGGTTTAAATCCGGAAGTAAAGGATGCTGTGCTGGCCGCAGCAAAGGTACTGGAAGAAAAAGGTGCCATCGTGGAAGAATTTGACCTTGGTCTTGTAAAATATGCGATCCCGGCATACTACGTTATCGCCTGCGCAGAAGCAAGCTCCAATCTGGCACGTTTTGATGGCGTGAAATACGGCTATCGTACCAAAGAATACGAAGGTCTTCATAACATGTATAAAAAATCACGTTCCGAAGGATTTGGACCTGAGGTAAAACGAAGAATCATGCTTGGTTCTTTCGTCTTAAGTTCCGGATATTATGACGCTTATTATCTGAAAGCACTGCGTGTCAAAGCGCTGATCAAAAAAGCCTTTGACGATGCATTTGCAAAATATGACATGATCCTCGGACCGGCAGCACCGACCACGGCACCAAAGCTTGGCGAGAGCCTGCAGGATCCGATCAGCATGTATCTGGGCGATATTTACACGATCTCCGTCAACCTGGGGGGACTTCCGGGCATTTCCCTTCCGTGTGGCACGGACAGTCAGGGACTGCCGATCGGTTTACAGCTGATCGGAGACTGTTTCCAGGAGAAAAAGATCATTCAGGCAGCATACAGTTTTGAGCAGACGCGTCCATATCAGCACAGTCCGCTGAGCCAGGCGTAGGAAGGAGGAGAAGAGATGAGTAAGAATTATGAAACAGTCATCGGACTGGAAGTGCACGTAGAGCTTGCAACCAAAACAAAGATCTTCTGTTCCTGTTCCACAGAGTTCGGAGGAAAACCAAACACACACACCTGCCCGGTTTGTACCGGTATGCCGGGTTCCCTTCCGGTGTTGAACAAACAGGTGGTGGAATATGCCATGGCAGTCGGTCTGGCTACAAACTGCAGCATTACCCGATACAGTAAATTTGACCGGAAAAACTATTTTTACCCGGATAACCCACAGAACTACCAGATCTCACAGCTGTATCTGCCGATCTGCCGCAACGGCTATGTGGAGATTGATACACCGGCGGGAAAAAAGCAGGTGCGCATCCATGAGATCCATATGGAGGAAGATGCCGGTAAACTGGTGCATGACGAGTGGGAGGACGTCTCCATCGTGGATTACAACCGTTCCGGTGTGCCGCTGATCGAGATCGTATCTGAGCCGGACATGCGTTCCGCAGACGAGGTGATCGCTTATCTGGAGACACTGCGCCAGACCATTCAGTATCTTGGGGCATCCGACTGTAAATTAAACGAAGGTTCCATGCGTGCCGATGTCAACCTGTCTGTTCGTGAGGTTGGTTCAACGAAGTTCGGAACCCGTACCGAGATGAAAAACCTGAACTCCTTCAAGGCCATCGCACATGCCATCGAGGGTGAGAGGGAACGTCAGATCGAACTTCTTGAGATGGGAAGAAAAGTTGTGCAGGAAACCCGTCGCTGGGATGACAACAAAGAATCTTCTCATGCAATGCGTTCCAAAGAGGATGCGCAGGATTACCGTTACTTCCCGGAACCGGATCTGGCACCCATCGTCATTTCCGAGGAGTGGATCAACGAGATCCGCAGCCGTCAGCCGGAACTGCGTCCGCAGAAACTGGAGCGTTACCACAGAGAGTACGACATTCCGGATTACGATGCAGAGATCATCACCGGAACCAAGCATATGGCCGATCTGTTTGAGGAGACCACCAAAATCTGTGGCAAGCCGAAAAAAGTATCCAACTGGCTTATGGGTGAAACCATGCGTCTGTTAAAAGAGAACAGCATGGAAGCAGAGGAAATCTGTTTTGCACCGGAGCATCTGGCTGCCCTGATCGAACTGGTAGATGCTGGCACCATCAATGGTTCCGTGGCAAAAGAAGTATTCGAGGAGATGTTTAAATCAGACATCGATCCGGAGAAATACGTCGAAGAAAAAGGACTGAAGGTGGTCAATGACGAGGGCGCTCTGAGAGAGACCATTGAGAAAGTCATTGCAGAAAATCCACAGTCCGTGGAGGATTACCATAATGGTAAGAAGAAAGCCATGGGATTCCTTGTTGGCCAGACCATGAAAGCGATGAAAGGAAAGGCAAATCCGGTGATGGTGAATGCAATATTGCAGGAACTTCTTGCTTAGGGGGCGGCATTTTAGATCGTGTGGCTGGCGCTCTATAAGTTATTGAATACGTTTGAAAAAACATCCTCATGCAGGCTGAGACGCCTTGCATCGAGGATGTTTTTCTCAAACTGTATTGGAAATATTATTTAAGCACCAGCAAAGAAGGCTATATCTGCCGCCCATCGAGCAATCGCTTGTCAGGAAAAATTTGCTCTGAGCCCGCTGTTTACGTAGTGCGACAGCAATGTATTCAGTTCGTGAATTTAGTAAATTTTTGTGCCACCCTGCACTGCGTGCCGCATACACATCCACATTTATGATGAAATTAAAGTTATGTCGTGCACGCAGATTTACACTGAAAAAGGACAAAGATTATACGGTAAAGGATGTAATAAGATATCTAATTGTAAATTGCGCATGCAACATAGTGTTCATTGTTTCAATATATGATATGCATGCGTGGCATGATGTGAGGGTAAGCAGTGGGGTTTTGTAATTAGCAAAACGTAAATGGCGCCAGGCAGGCAATCTTTCCTCGGCAAGCGATTGTTAGCTGCAGAGGCAAGATTGATGCCTGGCGCCTTCGCTAACTAAAATTTAAAACCACACAATTACCCGAAACAAAAACATAACCCATTGATAGAAAATAAAAAATGGGTTATAATGGGTTATGTAGGAAACGGGGTGATTGCATGGACATTTATAAGCGAATAAAAGAATTGGAACGGGAAATCGCCGTTTTGCCACAGGGCACCATAAACATCAAAAAAATAAACGGAAAACAGCAGCCTTATTTGCAATGGACAGAAAACGGAAAAAGTAAAAGTAAATATATAAAAGTGAAAGAACGGGAGCAGATTTTTGCCGGGGTAGAGCGTCGGAAACAATTACAGGAAGAACTGCGTGAATTGAAAGATTTTTATAGCAGCGAACCGGCACCGGCAGTGGAAGAAATAAAATTTGAAACTTCTGTTGTGACTGGTCAGCGCCTTCTTGCAATGACAAAAGGTGTGAAAAACTGGCAGGAACGTGATTGTTTTAAACAATTGCAGCAGTTTTTGGAAAGTGATGAAACGGATCGGGTGTGTCTTGTTTTTGGCTTACGTCGAACCGGAAAAACGACAATGCTTCGTCAGGCTGTTTTGAAAATGACATCAGAACAGGCATCCAAAACAGCATATATCAAAGCGAAGGCAACAGATACGATGGCTTCTATGAACCGGGATCTGGAAAAACTTCTGGAACAGGGATATGAGAATGTATTTATTGATGAAGTAACGCTGATGTCGGATTTTATTGATTCGGCAGCATTGTTTTCGGATGTTTATGCGGTTCAGGGAATGAAAATCGTTTTGTCTGGTACGGATTCACTGGGGTTCTGGTTTGCACTGCATCAGGAATTATATGATCGTGCCATTACCATTCATACGACATTTATTCCATTCAGGGAACACAGCCGTCTGCTTGGAATTGACAGTATTGATGAATATATCCGCTATGGAGGAACGCTGCGGGCAGGAGAATTGGCATTTGATGATGACGATGTGAATGCAGAAGATGCATTATTTCGTGATGATGAGTCTACCAGAAGATATATTGATACCGCTATCTGCAAAAATATTCAGCATTCCTTAAATTGCTGTCAGGATGGAGAATATTTCCGACATTTACAGTCACTGTATGAGGCAGGTGAATTGACAGGAGCGATTAATCGAATTATTGAAGATATGAACCACCGTTTTTTGCTTCGGATTCTGCTCAGCAAATTCAAATCACATGATTTTGGTTCAGCGGCAGATGTGCTAAGAAAAGACCGAAATCCTGATCGGCGCAGTGATATTTTAGACAAAATTGATACGGAAGCGGTGACAAAACGCTTGATGAGTTTGTTGGATATTCGGAATAAAGAAGAGCAGTCTGTTGGTATCACTAATGTACATGTGGAGGAAATCAAAGAATATCTGAAAGCACTGGATCTGATTGTGGATATTCCGGAAGAGACAATTGTTCCGGGTGCAGAACCGCTGGAAAATATTATTTTCACACAACCTGGAATGCGGTATTGCCAGGCCCAGGCACTTGTGCATGCACTTACTAAAGATGAACTTTTTGCGTCGTTAAGTGAATACGAAAAAAATATGGTTTCTGAGCGTATTTTAGAAGAAGTACGTGGACGAATGATGGAAGAAATTGTTTTGCTGGAAACTTATAAATCGGCAAAGAAGCAAAAAAGAGTGTTCAAACTGACATTTGCTGTTGGCGAGTATGACATGGTAATTTATGATGCAAAAGAAAATAATTGTGAATGTTATGAAATAAAACACAGTGATCAGATCGTTCCAGCACAAATGCGGTATCTGGTGGATGAGGAAAAATTGCAGCAGACAGAAAAAAGATTCGGCAGTATAAAAAAACGTTGTGTCTTATATCGTGGAAAAGAAACAGCATTAGATAATGGAATTGAGTATCGGAATGTAGAAAAATACCTGAAGGGGTTATAGAAAAGCATAAAGCTTTTATTAAATGAGGGAAGTATAGTTGAAAATAGCCGTCAATCTATGGTAAGATAAAAAAGTCTCAACGGCATTTTTGAGGAAAATAAAATGTAGGATCGGAATGAGTTGTTTAGAAAGATTCCGAGCGTACATGAAAGACGAATGGAGAATTTTTTATGATAGATAACGATTACAGAGAAGTGGATACAGATGGAAAAGATGTATCCGATGTAGAAGAAACAAAAGATACGACACCGGTGGAGACCGGTGAAGTAGTGACAGATGAGCACGCAGAGGACAATGAGAAAAAGGATGATTTTGACGAGTTCTGTGCAATGTGCAGACGTCCGGCCAGCAAGGCAGGCAAGCTGATCCATGTGGCTCCGAATATGGCAATCTGTCAGGACTGTATGCAGAAAACTTTTGACACAATGGGACAGATGCCTGGTATTCCGGGACTGGGAGACATCAATATCGGTGATATGCTCTCCAGTGGAAAAATGCCGAACATCCAGTTTGTAAACATGTCTGATCTGCCATTTGGCAATCAGCAGAAAGTAAAGAAGAAAAAGCCGAAAGAGAAAAAGAAAGAGGAGCCAGTTCTGGATATCCGCAAGATTCCTGCACCGCACAAGATCAAAGCAAGTCTGGATGACTATGTAGTCGGACAGGATTATGCGAAAAAGGTTATGTCTGTGGCTGTTTACAACCATTACAAACGTGTGGCAGCAGGCGCTGAGGCAAATGCAGATGGCGTTGAGATCGAGAAATCCAATATGCTGATGGTTGGACCGACCGGCTGTGGAAAGACATATCTGGTTAAGACACTGGCAAAACTTCTGGATGTACCGCTTGCCATCGCTGATGCGACCTCTCTGACTGAGGCCGGTTACATAGGTGATGATATCGAGAGTGTGCTGTCAAAGCTTCTGACCGCCGCAGATAATGATGTGGAAAAGGCAGAGCGCGGCATTGTATTCATCGATGAGATCGACAAACTTGCGAAGAAGAAAAACGCGACACAGCGTGATGTCAGCGGCGAATCCGTACAGCAGGGAATGCTGAAACTGCTGGAAGGTGCGGAAGTGGAAGTGCCGATTGGTGCCACCAGCAAAAATGCGATGGTTCCGATGACAACCATTGATACATCCAATATTTTATTTATCTGCGGTGGTGCGTTCCCGGGACTGGAAGATATCATCAAAGAGCGTCTGAATGAGCATGCTTCCATCGGTTTCCAGGCAGATCTGAAGGATAAATATGACAAGGAAGAAAATCTGCTCCGTCAGGTGACCACAGAGGATATCCGCAAATTCGGAATGATCCCGGAGTTTATCGGTCGTCTGCCGATCCTGTTTTCACTGGATGCATTGTCTGAGGATATGCTGGTACAGATTCTGAAAGAGCCGAAAAATGCGATCATCAAGCAGTATCAGAAATTACTGGCCATGGATGAAGTAAAACTGGAGTTTGACGATGGCGCACTGCGTGCCATTGCAAAACGTGCCAAAGAGAAAAATGTGGGAGCACGTGCACTTCGTTCCATCATTGAGGAATTCATGCTGGATATCATGTATGAGATTCCGAAGGATGACAATATCGGTGCTGTCACCATTACAGAGGCTTATATCGAAAAAACAGGCGGTCCGCTGATCCAGATGCGTGGAACG
>JALESO010000004.1 GCA_022781925.1 Lachnospiraceae bacterium | reverse complement strand
TCAGGGTGCTGATTCCCGGGCTGGTAATCCAGATATCTGTCAGCGGATCCTGCACATAAAGTGCTGCCGGAACGGTTACTTTACCGGCTATTGTTGCAAAGCTGCCGGTAGTTTCGTCATAGGTGTAATCCACCCCTTCTGTCCATGCCGTTCCATTGAAGGATACCGTCAGATTCTTCAGGATCGGATCAAATTCATCTGTGATGATCGCTGCCGTGGCTTCTTCTGCCGCGGTATTTCCATTGTTCTGGATCAGGAACGTATACGTCAGTGTGCCGTTCTCGGTCACCGGAACCGGACTTACGGATTTCGTAATGGTCAGGACCGGCTTGCCGACTGCCTGCACGGTTTCTTCCACTACTACCGACGTAAGACCCGCACCGGAAATCGACGCCGTATTCTTAATCTCGGCTTCTTCTGCCAGCGGCGCATATTCATTCAGTTTTGTCTCATACACCAGAAGAATATTGCCGCCTGCCGGAATATTCAGCCCGGATACAACCAGCGGTGGACCTGCCGTTACCGCCGGTTTCGGCTGCAACACACCGTTTACATAGTAATTCACGGTATCTGCCACATAGGTCAGCGGTGTAAACCGCATCTCCGTAAAATCATAGGTTCCCAGATCAATTATAAAATATGCAGAAGATTCCTCTTTCGGGATTAAAAATATGACTGGTATGATTGGCTTTCAGGTACTGAAAAACCCCCATATAAGACTATATGAGGGTAACATATCAGATACATATCTATTTAGACGAACTGAATCGAAAACTAAAATTAGAAAATCAGCTTTATTTTTTCTTGACAGGCGATTGTTAGCCGGCAAGACAAAATAAAGCTGATTTTCTATTCACAGTCTATCGTTTCAATATAAAAGAATTTTAAAACGCACTCTCCCAGCCGCGTTCAAGATGTGGTGCATCCACATTCTGTTCCCGCATCATACCGGCAATGGTCCGCCAGTAATGATCCTTGATGGCTTTGCAGATGGCTTCACAATCTCCGGATACGCAGGCGTCATAAATGACTTTGTGGGACGCATACTGGCGTTTTGCCACTGCTTCCTTATCCTGCACCAGATCATAGCCGGCAAAGAGATTGCCGTAATACTGTTCTTTCCAGGCTTTCTGCAGCCGCGCCATCCGGCTCATTTCCACCAGTTCTTCGTGAAATTCATTATCACAGGCAAATACCTGGTCAAACTCGTCCGCCGTCAGATTTTTCATCCGTTCCAGGATTTCCTGCAGATGCTGCATGGATTTCTCCGGAATCTTTCCCTGTAAAAATCTGACACTGACCACCTCATAATTGGTTCTCAGCAGATACACTTCATAAGAATCCTGAAAAGACAATTCTTTCACGGAACAGCCTACATTTCTGGTATACACGATGATTCCTTCATTTTCCAGCTGTCGGAGTGCCTCGCGGATCGGTCCCCGGCTTGTATGAAATTCTTTCGCCAGCTCCAACTCCACAATACGCTGTCCGGGCTTGATCTCATGGTTAAAAATCTTACTGCGGATGGCATCCACAATACTCTCTCTTAACGTCTGATACAATAATGCACCCATAAAATTTCCTACTCTTTCTCACGTTCTCAACACTTTTCTCGTAACTTCCATGTAATTCATGTTTTCGCTTTTGCATATCATTACTTTACTTTGGCAGCATGCTATTGTGTAGCTATTTTCTTACTGCTGCACGGTCAAATCATTTACATACGATTCCATTTTTCTACTTTGAAAACTGAATCACAATATTTCTTATAATTGCTACGGCTTTATCCATGCCCTCAGCTGTAATGTGCTCATACGCACCGTGGAATCCGTAACCGCCGGTTCCAAGGTTCGGACACGGAAGTCCCACAAAACTCAGGCGGGCGCCGTCTGTACCTCCACGGATCGGTGCGATATCCGGCTCCACATCCGCATCTTTGCACGCCTGAACCGCAAAATCAATGAGCTGCATGCACGGCTCGATCTTCTCACGCATATTGCGGTAAGAATCTTTCAGATCCAGTTCTACGGTTCCTTCACCGTATTTTTTATTTAAGGAAGCTGTGATCTCCTGCATCAGTGCTTTGCGCGCTTTGTATTTTTCCGCATCAAACTCACGGATCAGATATCCCATGGTAGTCTCTTCCACACTTCCGTTCATTTCCATCAGATGGAAAAATCCTTCGTAGCCTTCGGTGTGCTCCGGTGCTTCCTGCTCCGGCAGCATACTCTGTAATTCCATAGCGATTTTCATGGAATTCACCATGATATCTTTTGCTTCACCCGGATGTACGTTCACACCATGGATGGCAAATTCTGCGGATGCCGCATTAAAGTTTTCAAACTGGATCTCACCTTCCGGGCCGCCGTCTACCGTATAGGCATACGGTGCACCAAAACGCTCCAGATCCATGTGGCAGGCGCCGCTTCCCACTTCCTCATCCGTGGTAAAACTGATGCACACTTTTCCGTGAGGGATATCGCCTTTTAACAATTCCTCGGCAACGGTCAGGATCTCAGCGATACCTGCTTTGTCATCCGCTCCCAGAAGTGTCGTTCCATCTGTGGTGATCAATGTTCTGCCGGCCATTTTCTGTAATGCCGGGAAATCAGAAACGGTCAGTGTTCTGCCGGAAGTTCCCAGAATCACATCTTTGCCGTCATAATGTTCAATGATCTGCGGATTTACATTTTCTCCACTGTAATCCGGTGCGGTATCCATATGCGCAATGAATCCGATGGCGGTGCGGTTCTCATACCCCGGAGTCGCCGGAATATGTCCATACACATATCCATACTCGTCCATCATGGCATCCTCGATACCCATCTCTTTCATTTCTTCCACCAGAAGTTTTGCCAGATCAAACTGACGTGCCGTAGTCGGAGAAGTGGTACTCTCCTCGTCACTGGTCGTCCAGACTTTTACATAATTTAATAATCTTTCATAAGCTCGCATATCATAAACCTCCTACGCAAAATGTCATTGAAAAACATATGTGCTCCTGATACATGTCCTTTTCAATGATATTTTCTTTTTAAAAAAGGAATCCTGCAAGCAGGATTCCTTTCATGTCATTTACTACTTAGACTGTGTACAATATCCGAAGAAGAAGTATCCCAGTGGGCAGTAGTACATGCCTTCGATTCCATCACGCAGCATATATTTCTGTGTGTAGAAGTACAGCGGATCAACTACATAATCCTGACCTACTAAGATATCCTCTGCCTGATGTAACAGCTGCATACGTGCAGCAGGATCAGATTCAGCTTTTGCCTGGTTGATCAGGTTATCGTAATCCGGGTTAGAGTACTGAGCGTCGTTGTTTCCGCCGCCTGTTACCCACATATCAAGGAAGGAAACCGGGTCATTGTAATCAGAAATCCATCCGTTACGTGCGATAGAGTAATCACCGTTTTTACGTGTCTGAAGGAAGGATGCCCACTCCTGATTGTTCAGTGTAACTGTTACACCAAGTTCCTGCTCCCACATGTTCTGAAGTGCTTCAGCAACTGCTTTATGAGCATCACTTGTGTTGTACAGGTATTCTACAACCGGGAATCCCTCGCCGTTCGGGTAACCAGCCTCTGCAAGGAGCTGTCTAGCTTTCTCGCAGTTTGCTTCATAAGCATCCTTTGTCGGATCATAGTAATCTCCACCAACCTTACGGAAGTCAGAACCTTCCTCAGCATCAGCGATACCGGTTGGTACATAAGCACCAGCCTCAACCTGTCCGGACTGAGTTACTTTATCAACGATGTAGTTACGGTCAACAGCAAGTGTGAATGCCTCACGTACTTTCGGGTTGTCGAACGGAGCTTTCTGTGTCTGGAAACATACATAATATGTTCCAAGGTAGTCTACGATCTTCATATCGCCGGAAGCGATCAGGTTCGGAAGTTCTGCCTGCGGAGCTTCCTGGATGTAATCAAGCTCGCCGGATTTGAAACCGGAAAGCATAGCATTTGTATCATCCATCAGTTTGAAAGTCAGAGTATCCGGTCCAAGGTTCTCATAATCGTAATAGTTCTCATTTTTTGCCATTACGATCTGTGAGTTATGTGTCCACTCTGTCAGTTTGTATGGACCATTGGAGATGTATGTAGAAGGATCAAATGTCCACTGATCTCCATTTGCCTCGATGATGTCCTGACGTACAGGCATCATAGCCGGGAATGCACACAGCTCGTCAAAATATGGAAGATCTGTTGTTAAAGTTACTTCAAATGTCTTGTCATCAACTGCTTTTACAGCTAACTCAGAAGGATCTTTCTCACCAGCCATAATCTCATTTGCATTTACAACACAATCAAGCATGTAGTTGTAATCTGCTGCTGTAGCCGGGTTAACCAGACGTTTCCAAGCATACTCAAAGTCGCCTGCTGTAACGTCTTTTCCGTCAGACCATTTGATGTCATCACGAAGGTGGAAGGTGTATGTTACAGTTCCATCATCATTTGCTGTTTTGTCATAGCTCTCAGCCTGACCGTAAGTAAGTTTTGCACCATCGCATGTTCCGTCAGAACCTTCAACTTCCTCACCTGTGCTCTCCCATTTCATCAGACCTTCGAATAAATGGTTTGCCATGACAGCTCCATCTACGGCAGAGTTCAGTGCCGGATCCATTGTCATCGGCTCGGATGCGAAGTTTACAGTAAGGTTGAATCCATCACCACTGTTTGTTGCTGTCTGCTCTGCATCTGCAGATGTTTTGTTGTTGTCTTTAGATGCGCTGTTGTCGCTTCCACAGCCCGCAAGCATGGAAAAAGCGAAAGCTGCAACTAATACAACTGATACCAATCTCTTTTTCATAGTACTCTCCTTTATAAATTTATTGATAAAACAGGACTACCCTGCATTACCCAATTTCAATTGCTCCCACCAAAAAGTGAGAGCTGTCTCAAACAAGACAACGGCAGTATTCTACTGCTCTAACAGATGGCAGGCCACCCAGTGTCCCTTCTCATATTCCTTGAATTTCGGAACGCATTCTTTACATTTATCCATTGCATATGGACAACGTGTATGGAAACGGCATCCGCTTGGCGGATTCATCGGAGACGGAATATCTCCCTCCAGAACGATACGCTGTCTGCTTCTGCTCACCTCCGGATCCGGAACAGGTACTGCCGAAAGCAGTGTCTGTGTATACGGATGCAGTGGATGGCGGTTCAGCTCATAGCTCTCAGCCAGCTCTACCATAGTTCCAAGATACATTACGCCGATACGGTGTGAAATATGACGAACAACGGAAAGATCATGTGCGATGAACAGATAGGTCAGTCCCATCTCTTCCTGCATATCTTCCAGCATATTTACTACCTGTGACTGAATGGAAACATCCAGTGCGGAAATCGGCTCATCACATACGATAAACTCAGGATTTACAGCCAGTGCACGGGCAATACCGACACGCTGCTGCTGTCCACCGGAAAACTCGTGCGGATAACGATTTGCATGCTCTGTATTCAATCCTACTCTGCCAAGCAGCTCTTTGATACGATCTGTACGGTCCTGCTTATTCGGAAAAAGCTTATGAATATCAAGTGCCTCTCCGATAATCTCTCCGACTGTCATACGCGGATCCAGACTTGCGGAAGGATCCTGGAAAATAATCTGCATTTTCCGTCTGTATGGAAGCATATTCGCCTGTTTTGCCTTCGGGACCTTTACATGATGTAACTGTCCTTCTTCATCTCTCTGCCACGGATCCTGTCCCTCGAAAATTGTCTCACCATCGTAAACAATTTTTCCGGAAGTCGGCTCGTGCAGCTGAAGGATCGTACGGCCCAGAGTGGTTTTACCACATCCGGACTCTCCTACGAGGCCAAGTGTCTCACCGCGGTTGATAAAGATAGAAATATCTTCTACCGCCTGTACACCAGGTCCTTTTAATCCCTTAACCGGGAAATATTTTTTCAGGTGATCAACCTGAACGAGTACATCATTCTTCTCACTCATGGCTGTCTACCTCCGTTTTTTCAATATTCGCTGTCTCAGTATTACCTTTTTTTGCTTCTGCCAGACAATCCTGTACACGCAGCCAACATGCTGCATGATGATTTTCTCCCATCTCTACATATGGCGGCATCTTCTGCAGGCAGATCTTCATCGCATGTTCACAACGCGGTGCAAACGGACATCCTTCCGGCGGATTCAGCATATCGACCGGTGAACCCTCGATCGGGATCAGACGCTCATAGCTTTCTGCATCTACACGCGGCATAGAACGAAGCAGACCTTTGGTATAAGGATGACCCGGATTATAGAAAATATCATCCACCGGTCCCTGTTCTACCATTTTACCTGCATACATAACGGATACTTTGTCACAGACCTCAGCAACAACACCAAGGTTATGTGTGATAAAAATAATACCCATGTGATTCTGCTTCTGAAGTTTTTTCATCAGTTCGAGAATCTGTGCCTGAATGGTTACATCCAGAGCGGTTGTCGGCTCATCGGCGATCAGAAGCTTCGGATGGCAGATCAGACCCATTGCGATCATAACCCTCTGACGCATACCACCGGAAAGTTCATGCGGGTACTGTTTCATACGTTTTTCAACGTTGTTGATACCTACTTCTTCCAGCATTTTCATTGCGTGCTTCTCAGCATCCCCTTTGCTGACACTTTTATCATGTGCTTTCAGAGCCTCAACCAGCTGATTTCCGATCGTATATACCGGATTCAGACAAGTCATCGGGTTCTGGAAGATCATTGCTACTTCTTTTCCACGAAATGCAATCATTTCGTCTTTTGTCTTGGAGAGCATATCCTGTCCTTCAAATGTAATAGATCCGCCTACTACTTTACCAGGATTCTGAAGTAATCCGATGATAGAATATGCTTCCACACTTTTACCGGAACCGGACTCACCTACGATACCCATAACCTCGTCGTAGTTTACGTCGTACGAAATTCCGTTTACTGCTTTGACTTCTCCTGCCGGAGTAAAGAAAGAGACCTGGAGATCTCTGACCTCTAACAGTTTATCTGTTTTATTTTCCTGTTCCATATCGTCTCCTCCTCTCCTTATTTCTTTAACTTCGGATCTAATGCATCGCGAAGTCCATCACCGAACAGGTTCAGAGCCAGAATCATAAGACTCAGGATGAATGCCGGGATAAATAATCTATATGGATATGTGCTCAGACCACTCAGAGCCTCAGAACACATAGATCCCAAACTTGTCAGCGGAGCAGATACACCTACACCGATGAAAGAAAGGAAGGATTCCAGGAAGATTGCGGATGGAATCTGCAAGAATGTCGTTGTAATGATCTGTCCGATACAGTTCGGAAGCAAATGCTTGCTAATGATACGTCCGCCTTTTGCGCCAAGGGCACGGGCAGCTGTCACATACTCCTGCTGTTTTAACTGAAGGATCTGTCCACGGATGATTCGGCTCATGGTTACCCAGTATAATAAACCGAATGCGATAAACATGGAGATCAGGTTTGGTCCGAGAATCGTTACCAGATTCTGCATCGGGCCGTCACCGGAGTTCTGGAACTGCTCCAACGCCGGTTTTAATGTTGCGGAAAGCAACAGGATGATCAGCATCTCCGGAATGGAGTAGATGATCTCAACAATACGCTGCATTACCGTGTCGACTGCACCACCGCAGTAACCGGAAACGGATCCGTATAACGCACCGATGATCAATACGATAATTGCCGCACATACACCAACGATGATAGAAATTCTTGTTCCGACCATGACACGGACCATGATATCACGTCCCTGGTCGTCTGTACCAAACACATGTGGGAATACTTTCTCACCGTCTGCTTTTTTCTGAAGTTCCTGTGTGGAATAACCAAATGCTTTATGCTTGATGCCCAGAGCTTTTGCAGCCTCGGCTTCCGTCACGTGCTCCTCACTCTCTTTTGACTGAGAAACATTTGCTTTCGCACGAATCTTGGATTCCTCAATACGGGATAACTCTTTGCCTTCTGCGGCCGCTTCTGCTCTGGCTTTCTCGACAGCCTCATCCGGTGTCAGGTTTGCAGTCTGATTTTTCTCTTCCATGTAATCATTGATCTTCTGCTGGTCTTCCAGTGTGTAATGCCATGGATGCAATGCCTCAGAGCCACGTACCTGCTGCTTATAAGTATAAGGAACCAGGCTCGGTCCCACAAATCCGAAAATAACCAGGGCAATGATGATTGCCAGTGCAACCATTGCCACTTTATTCTTACGAAGACGACGCCATGCATCTGCCCAGTAGGAAACACTCTTACGATCTTTGATAAAATCTGCTTTTTCCTGTGAGCTTGCCGCATCAAATGCATCCTCCGGTAATTTGCTCCACTCTAAAATATCATCAATATTCGGTTGAAGAGAGCCTGGCTTTTGAAATCTTTTCTTTCCAGACATGCTTAGTTTCCTCCCTTCGACAGATTGATACGCGGGTCTACCAGTTTGTAACACAGGTCTACGATCAGGTTCATGATGATGATGAAGGAAGCCAGGAAAATAGTGGTTCCCATAATCAACGGATAATCACGGGTCTGGATAGCCTGGATAAAGTAACGGCCCAGTCCCGGAATAGAGAATACCTGCTCAACAACCATACCGCCGCACAGTGTAAATGCAATCTGCGGTCCCAGATAAGTAATAACCGGGATCAGTGCATTTCTCAGTGCATGTTTGAAAATAATCTTGCTGTTTTTCAGACCTTTTGCACGCGCAGTCTTGATATACTCCTGATTGATAGAATCAAGCATCGCTGTTCTGGTCTGTCTTGACAGATAACACATTGGGTAAAATCCCAGTGCCAGACATGGCAGGACATAACTCTTTGGTGTTCCGTCAAATAATGCCGGGAAAACTTTTACTCCCGGAATACCCCCACATAATGTATGCAACAGCATTGTTGCCACTACGAATCCAGGCATGGAGATACCGATTGTACAAACAACTCTAAGGAAGCTGTCTACCCATGTACCTCTTTTGTAAGCTGCCAGACATCCAAGCGGAAGTCCGACTGCAATTGCCCATAAAAGCGCAAATACGCCGATTTTTGCAGAAACCGGGAACATATCTTTGATGATGTCTAAAACTGCACGGTTTTTCTGCATTTTGATTGATGTACCGAAATCTCCGTGAAGAAGATTTCCGAGATATTTGCCCAACTGAACAATCAGGGGCTGGTCAAGTCCATATTTAGCATTTAAAGCGTCGATAGTGGCCTGTGTCGGAGTTTTCTCAGATAACCACGGATTTCCCGGGATTGCATTCATCAAGAAAAACGTAACACATGCAACTACCAGCACCGTGACAATCGCCATTAAGACTCTTCGTGCTGTGTACTTTGCCATTTTTTACACCTTTCCTCTCTCATTCTCATACGTCACTTTGTCGCCAATTTTGTACAATTCTATAACACTTTACTATTGTAAATTGTCGACAATATAGAGTATTATACCTGTTTTTTACATATCGGTCAACCAGAACAGCCAATTTTTGTATTTATTTTTCGTACAGCTGTTTTCGTGTCACGCACAGTTTTTCTCTTTTTGTCCTTAGTTTACAGAATTATATTAATAATAGGGTAAAAACACGCAAAAGTCAGCACTGAAAAATCAGGTTTTTTTGTATAATTTTACCTTTCTGAAATGAGGGGCTGACGGAGGACATGCACACGGACACGGACATTTTTCTGCATACGCTGCGCCGCTTATCTCCGCCTCCTCCCGCGAACTCGCACGCAGAAATCAGCGTGCTCAAACACACTCACGGAGGCGGGCTATGCTCGCTCCTGCGACGAAAAATGCCCTACCGTCCTGTGTGCATGTCCTCCTGCCAGCCTCCGCATTTCATTCACTACAAATTGTGCCGCAGCAGGCGCTGTTCATTTTGTACTAGAATTTTTTCCTATTTCGTTATAAAATAGCATAGCAAATCACCTTCATATATATGTGTGATTGATACAAATCGATACAAATTAAAAGTATATAATTAAGGAGTTTGATTATGGAAAATTCAACTATTACTTTTATTACAGATCAGCTGAAGCAGCTGACTTCTATCCCTAGTCCGACCGGCTTCACAAAAGAAGTGACACAGTATCTTGTTTCTACATTGGAAGCAATGGGATATACACCGGAGCGTTCCCGTAAAGGGAATATCCTTGTTACCATCGGTGGGGAAGGCAGTCCGCTGATCCTGGCCGCTCATGTGGATACCCTGGGTGCCATGGTGCGCTCCATCAAAAGCAACGGCCGTCTGCGTCCGACGACCCTTGGCGGACATCAGTGGAGCACCGCAGACGGTGAAAACTGTACTGTACATACACGGGACGGTAAAGTGTATACCGGCGTTGTCTTAAATAAGGAACCTTCTGCTCATGTCGCTGACCAGAAAGTCGAGACTGTGGAAGAAAACATGGAAATCCTGCTGGATGAAAATGTAAGTTCTGCAGAAGAAGTCAAAGCACTTGGCGTGCAGACCGGTGATATCATTGCCATGGATCCACGCACTGTCGTTACTCCAAGCGGCTATATCAAGAGCCGTTTCCTGGACGACAAACTTTCTGCTGCTATCCTGCTTGGAATTGCAAAAGAAGTGGCTGAGGGAACACTTACTTTGAATCGCAAAGTTTCCTTATTATTTACCGTTTATGAAGAAGTCGGACACGGCGGAAGTTTTATTCCGGCAGATACCGAGGAAATGATCTCCATAGATATGGGCTGTGTCGGCGACGACCTGGGCTGTACCGAGCGCATGGTTTCCATCTGTGCCAAAGATTCCGGCGGCCCTTACAACTATGACCTGGTGACAGAGCTGTCCGAGCTTGCAAAAGCAAACGGCCTCGACTATGCCATCGACGTATACCCACACTATGGTTCTGATGTAGAAGCTACCCTGCGCGGCGGCTTTGATATCCGTCACGGGCTTATCGGACCTGGCGTGTATGCCTCCCACAATTATGAGCGCTCTCATGTAGATGGAGTCAGAAATACCTTTGCACTGTTAAAGGCATACTTAAGTAAATAATTATAAACAAAGTGTTTTTTTGACAAGAAATATACATACGAAAACCGCAGGATAATGTATTACTCATTCTCCTGCGGTTTTATACTTGTCCGTTTTTCCAACGTTTTTTACCTATGTTTTGTCCGTTTTTCCAACATTTTTTCACCTGTTTTTGTCCGTTTTTCCAAAAAAAGCAGGTGCATTTACCCATTCTGATTACTCTTCATCCGCCATGCTGACCCGCTCGATGTGCATGGCCAGATAGCCGATCTCCAGTTCCTCCAGTGGCTTATGCAGTGCATGGCTGAGATGATCACACACCGTGGTTGCCAGTTCAAAGGATTCCGGGAAATTGTGCTGCACGTAGTCATTCATGTTGACTTTCAGAGATTCCCCTTTCAGCACACGGGCAACCATATATTTCACATGGTTCATCAGCCGATTATAGCTCAGCGACATAACATTGATGTGGATGCCACGCTGCTCTTCGATCACCGAGACACAGTCCCGCACGGCACGCGCCATCTGCATGGACACAGATACGGATTCCTTTTCCAATGCGGAATGGATGTGCAGTGCCACATATCCGATCTCATCCTCATCGATGTCGATCTGCTTTTCTTCTTTCAGGATCGGCTGTATCATGGACGCCACTTTAAATTCCGAATGGAACAGCGTCTTGATATCCTCCGTCAGCGGATTGGAGATCTTCTCTCCTTTCTGCAGACGCTGCACGGCAAATGCGATATGGTCTGCCATCGGGAACAAAATGCTCCGGTCGATCTTTCCAAAATGCCGCTCCGCCTCGTTCAGGATCCGGTTTGCCATCTGAAAATATTCCGGCTGAATGGATTTGATCAGTTCTGACGCATCTCCTCTTGAAGAGGTCTCCTGCAAAGAATACACCGTACAGTCCGCCGGCTGTTCAAAACGCTCCCCAGGCTTTTTCCCGAATCCGACTCCCTTTCCCAGCAGGACATATTCTTTGCTGTCATTCATATCAAGGGCAATCACCCCGTTATGGTTCAATACTTTACATATACGATACACGATTTGCTTCCTTCTCCCACAATAATTAATTTATAATGTTATTATTCTATCATATTCCTTTTCATTTTCATACCCACAATCAGCAAATCATCAAATCCGGTACAAATAGAATCATTCCTCCACGAATCTCTGCTATACGGTCGTTCAAAAACAGACAGCTGCATATCCTTTTTTGAATATGCAGCTGCCCGCTCTCTATTACTGCTGACCAGAATCACACGCAAACGCTCACATCGGCCGGATGCGGAGCAATCACGCTCTAACCTTCTAATCTGCTGTATATTCCCGGATGTTTTTGCGGACTTTCAGCACCATGGGCGGAGCTACGGAAAGTTCGTCTACTCCCATCTCCATAAATGCATCCGTCAGTTCCAGGTCTGCACCAAGTTCCCCGCAGATGCCGGCCCATTTTCCATATTTGTGTGCATTTTCCACGACCATGCGAATCATTCGCAGAATCGCTTTATGATGTGCATTGTAAAAATCATCCAGCTTTGCATTCTGACGGTCGATGGCCAGTGTATACTGTGTCAGGTCGTTGGTTCCGATACTGAAGAAATCCACCATCTGTGCCAGCTCGTCACTGATCATCACGGCTGCCGGTGTCTCGATCATGACACCCTGCTCCGGCATTTTATACGGGATTTCCGCCGCTTCCAGCTCCGCCCGCACTTCCTCCACAATCGCAAAGATCTGTTCTACTTCCTCCGTGGAAGTGATCATCGGATACATCACAGACATATTTCCATATACCGCCGCACGGAGCAATGCTCGCAGCTGTGTCTTGAAAATCTCCGGCTGCTTCAGGCAGATACGGATGGCACGATAGCCCATGGCCGGATTCTCCTCCTGACCGAGATTAAAATAATCCACCTGCTTGTCTGCGCCGATATCCAGTGTCCGGATGATCACTTTTTTGCCTGCCATCAGCTGTAGCGCCTGTTTGTATGCGTTAAACTGTTCTTCCTCCGTCGGAAAATCTGTGTTTCCAAGATACAGGAATTCACTTCGGAACAGTCCGATGCCTTCCGCATCGTTGTCCAGTACACTTGCGATATCCGACACGCTGCCGATATTTGCATACAGATGCACCCGTCTGCCGTCTTTCGTCACTGTCTCCTGCCCTTTCATCTGCTGCAGCAGCTGCTGTTTTTCCGCCTCTTCTGCCATACGGACTTTTGTCTGCTCGCATATTTCCGGTGTCGGCTCTGTGATAAATGTGCCGGCAAAACCATCTACAACGGCCTGCATCCCGTTCTGCAGCTGATCCAGTTCCATCGGCACGCCGATCAGAGCCGGAATATTCATCATACGGGCAAGGATCGCGGTATGGGAATTCGTGGAACCGTGTGCCGTGACAAAACCCAGGATCTTGTCTTTGTCCATCTGGACCGTCTCACTGGGAGACAGATCATCCGCTACAATGATGGATGGCTCCATGTCATTCATATCCACCGGCGCATGACCGGACAGATTCTGAACAAGACGATTGGAGATATCACGGACATCCGCGGATCTCGCCTGCATATAATCATCGTCCATGCTGGCAAACATCTCGGCAAAATTGTCCCCGGTCACTGCCACCGCATACTCTGCATTCACCATTTCGTTGCGGATCATATTGCAGATGGCATCCTGATAATCCTCATCTTCCAGCATCATCTGATGCACCTCAAAAATTGCCGCGCTGGCTTCGCCAACTTCCTTCACTGCCTTGTCATACAGCTTCTGCAGCTGTTCCTGGGATGCGCTGACCGCATCCTGCATACGGGCAATCTCACCCTCTGCATCTGTGATTTTTTCCCGTTTTACCTGTACATCATTTTTACGGAACACGGCGATCGGTCCCAGAACGATTCCCCTGTAAACGGATTTTCCTTTGTATTCCTGTGTCATATTACGCTTCCTCATATACATCCACTGCAAACAGCGGTTCTCCGGCTTTTACCTCACCCTCTGCCAGCAGTCTGACCTTCTGGTTATCCTCTAATTCCGTGCACAGGATCGGAGAACACAGAGACGGTGCATTTGCTGTCAGATAATCGATGTCGATCTCCAGCATCTTGTCACCTTTCTTCACGCTCTGTCCGTTTTCTACAAAGCAGGTAAATCCTTTGCCTTCCAGATTTACGGTATCGATACCGATGTGCAGCAGCATGGATAATCCGCTGTCTGTCAGGAATCCGATGGCATGTTTTGTATCAAAGACGAAGATGACCTGGCCATCCTCCGGTGCCACGATGGTTGCTGCTGTCGGAGTTACCACAGCTCCGTCACCCATCATGCGTCCCGCAAAGGCATCATCCGGTGCGGTTGCCAGATCTGCTGCGATACCGGTGATCGGACTGGACACGATGATGGTCTCTTTTACCACTTCTTTTGCTTCCTGTGCCTCTACTGCATTTTCTGTCTGTGCTGCATCTGCAGCTTCGGAAGCTGTCTCATTTGTGTTGATCTCCTCATTCGGAGCTTTTTCCAGATAATCCTCAAAATTGGATTTGATCACGGTTACTTTCGGTCCGTAGATGATCTGCACGCCGTTTCCTTTGTGGACCACGCCGGAAGCACCGGTTGCTTTCAGAATCGCATCGTTGACCAGTTCCGGTTTGAATACGGTACAACGAAGTCTTGTCGCACAGCAGTCTACATCGGAAATATTTTTCTTGCCGCCAAGTCCCTGAAGGATTCCCTCAGAAACCGGATCCGCACCTGCGGAAGTTCCATTTTCGCCTTCTTTTTTCGCATTGACATCCGCTCTTGTATACAGTTTTACTTCCTCTGTATCATCACGGCCCGGTGTTTTCAGGTTTAATTTTCTGATCAGGAAGCTGAACAGGAAGTAGTATACCACAAAATAGATCACACCGATGATCACGACCCATACCCAGCTTGTCTTCTTGTTGCCCTGCAGGATACCGAACAGGAACAGATCGATAAATCCGCCGGAGAATGTCATACCGACACCGACATTACACAGATGCATCAGCATGTAAGCCAGACCTGCAAATACGCAGTGGATACCATACAGAAGCGGTGCCACAAAGAGGAATGTAAACTCCAGAGGCTCTGTGATACCGGTCAGCATGGAAGTCAGTGCTGCGGAAAGTAACAGACCACCGACTGCTTTTCTTTTTTCCGGTTTTGCCGTGCGGTACATTGCCAGTGCTGCTCCCGGAAGACCGAAGATCATCAACGGGAATTTACCGGACATAAATCTGGTTGCAGATACTGCAAAATGATCCACTGTCGGATCAGATAACTGTGCAAAGAAGATATTCTGTGCGCCTTCGATGAGTTTTCCACCGACTTCCAGTGTGCCGCCCACACCGGTCTGCCAGAACGGCAGATAAAATACGTGATGCAGACCAAACGGGAGCAGTAAACGCTCAAGAAATCCGTATACCCAGGTTCCTGCGTAGCCGGATCTCAGAACCAGATCACCAAGTGCATAAATGCCGGACTGGATCAGCGGCCATACAAAGAACATCAGGATTCCGACACCGACGAATACGATACCGGAGATGATCGGTACAAAACGTGTTCCGCCGAAGAAAGATAACACCTGCGGAAGCTCGATCTTATAAAAACGGTTGTGCAGTGCCGCAACACCCAGACCAACGATGATACCGCCAAATACACCCATCTGAAGGGATGTGATACCACATACATCGGTCACGGAACCGGACAGCATCGTGTCAGCACCACCTTTGATGCTGATCAGTGCTCCAATGGAAGCATGCATGATGAAAAAAGCGATAACAGCAGCCAGCGCCGCAACTTCTTTTTCCTTTTTCGCCATACCGATTGCTACACCCATTGCAAATATAATCGGCAGATTCGTAAAAATAATGTTACCGGCAGCGTTCATAACCTGCAGAATCTGATTCAGTACGGTTCCCGGTCCCATAACGCCCAGCAGACCGTAAGTTTCCAACATTGTTTCGTTCGTAAAGGATCCGCCGATTCCAAGCAGCAGACCTGCGACTGGCAGAATAGCGATCGGCAGCATAAAGGAACGGCCAACCCTCTGCAAAATTCCAAAAATTTTGTCTTTCATAGTTCTCCTCACTCTCACTCATAGACAGTATTTGTTATAGTGTACCCATTTTTTGAATTCACATAGCAGGAAGCAACTTTTTTCATGTCGGCCGAACCACAAAAAAAGGCACTAACCCTACATAAATATCAAAAAAATATCTATGCACGGTTAATGCCTGCGTAATCAGTAACACACCATGTATGTATTATTTATATCACATTGATATTTTTATGTCAATATGATAACACTCATGTTTTTGTTTCTTTCCCGATACAAAAGATCCAGCCTGCAAAAGTTCTTTCCTCAATGTATCAGTGTATAAATGGATCAATCTTTGTTTTTATTCTTTTACATCTGTGTCCGATGCATCTTCCGTATCATCATCCTCATACTTCCGGTTCAGTACCGCCGCAAGGACCTGAAGCACGATTGCTAGGCCAATGACACATTTCAGCACCGTTTTCCCTGATCCTGTGGTGATCGTCTGAACAATGCCGCCCACCTTCGGAATGGAACGTACCATTTTTCCCACATAACGCTCATAGGTCACGGGATTCATATCATTTTCCTCGTTGGCATCGCCTTTTGTGATAAATTGTCCCATTGCGTTACTGTTTGATACCACACGATGCGTAATGATGGATCCCTGTGCATCCGCTCCGTAAAAAGCAATAATATCACCTGTTTCAATATCCCGCGGCTCCACATATTTGATATATACCAGGCTTCCTGTCGGCACCGCCGGTTCCATACTGCCGCTGACAACGGTGTAAAGCTGATATCCCATGGCTTTCGGTACGATCAGCGGTACACATAGTGCAATGATGGCGATCAGTAAAATGACGCCGACCGCCCGAAATACCGCCGCCAGCGGATTCTTTTTCTTTCTGTGTGATCTATCTGCTCTGCTCATTTGTTTTCTCCTCTGTCATGCATCCATTATATAAAATTAGCTCCTTTTATGCAAGAAAAAGGTACAGCGGCTAAAACCGCTGTACCTTATAACTTTTCATATTATCCTATGATTTTATTTATCCTCTTTTTTACGACGTTTCATGGTCACAAGCAGAGCGATCAATGCCACTACAACCGCTACGATGATGGCGATACTTACATTCATCGGATTCACTTTCTGATCCTTCTTGTCGGCATCGATATTACCGGTCGGTGTATCTTCATCGTCGAGATCGATCTGATCCTGCGGTGTCTGCTGATCCGGGTTCTCTACGGTGTCACCCTGGTTTGTATCCTGTCCGCCGTTGGCATCTGTTCCATCCGGGGTGGTGGTGCCGTCCGCATTAGTACCGTTTGCCCCATTAGCTCCGTTGGCGCCATTTGTACCGGTGCCATTCGCACCTGTTCCGTTTCCGCCTGTCGTACCTGTGGTTCCGGCCGGTACGGTCACGGTATTTGTGATGGTATTGCCCGGCACTACCACGGTGACGTTATTGACGGTCTCGATCACACGGTTGGTTGAGCCCGGCGCATACTTGAATGTAAATACATTATTTGCCGCATTGTCACTCAGTGTCTTGGTCAGGGTCAGTGCCTGTGGCACATAGTTCTCGATGTAACGGTATGCGACTACCGGTTTATCACCGACGTTTCCATAAAATGTCTGGCTCTCCGCCAGGGTGTTTCCCTGCTCGTCCTCGTAGTTCACGGTGTAAGCCACCATGTTGCCCTTGATGCCGTATGCTACCACATAGTCCGCATCGCTGTCCACTACGAATGCCGGTGCTGCCAGAGCCTCAGAGTTGTCACGTCCGCTGAGACGGATTCCCTTGACATAATATTTTTCATCTGTCACCAGGATATCATTCAGGTTAAAAGTAACGGTGGAACCTGCAGCCAGATCGGTCTCTTCCACTTTCTGCTGTCCCTTGATGGTTCCTTTATTTCCTGCTGATAACGTCACTTTGTAGGTGTACGGTGTCGTGGTCTGTGCTGCCATCACAGGCGCTGCCCCGATGCCCGCGATCACGGATACACTCAGAAGAGATACGAATAATTTTTTCCATTTCAACATATTATTTCTCTCCTTTCCTCTGTGCCGTTTCCGCTTCTTTCTTTCTGCGATTCATGGTCACTACCGCAAGTACCAGGCAGACAACACCGCTCACCAGCGCGATTACGCTGTATCTGAGCATCAGGTTGGTATCGCCGGTTTTTACCCGTTTTGTGGTCGTGATGATCTTGTCCTCCTCACGAACCTCGGTAGTCTCTGTCTTCTCAATAGTGGTGATGGTATCCGGTGCAACCTTCTCCGTTGCAAAATTCATACGGAGCTTTGCCAGGGTCAGCTGATAGCCATTGCCCTGTGTCTCACCTTCGACACCTACCGTCAGATGTACCATTCCGCTCTCTCCGGATGCCAGACGTCCCAGGTAAAAATATTCCTGTGTGGAATTGTCCACCTGCTTCAGTCCTTCTCCGGCTTTGGAAGTACCCTCGCCGCCGACGGTTGTGCTGTCATACAGCACGGTTTCTTTCTTGTCGCTGCCTACATAAGTCAGACGGTAGCTGTATCCGCCGCCCTCGGCAGACTCCTGTGCATCCTCCAGTGTCTGGATGACTTCATTGGTCATATACCAGTCTGTGCTGTCACTGTCGGAATTGGTTACCTTTACTTTCAGCTCGATGCTGTCACCCGGCTGGATGTTTGCCATCTCATCCGTCACATCATTATCCTGAAAATTACTGTTCATCTTGCTGCCGTCGAATGTCACCTGCCATCCGTCAGCTCCCTGATAATCTCTTGCAAATGCTGTTGTCGCTGCCCCGGCCGTCATTACGAGGGTCATTACGAGGCACAAAATCTTCTTCTTCATAGCTCTGTACCTCCTTACTGCAGACTCATAACAGTCTCATCATCGTTCACGCTGACATCCACACCCCAGGCACTCTTAATCGCTTCCTGTGCGTTATGCGTCTGGACTGCATCTACTTCCGCATCTACATGAAAACTGTAACCGTCATATTTATAAGTGTATCGAATGGTATTTCCATCTACCTGCTTTGTCACATCCTGTGCAATGGATTCATTGACACGGATGGTGTCGGACAGTGCCGGTGTGGTCTCTCCCACTGGCAATGCCTTTGTATAATACAGAACCGTACGCTCCGGTGTGGACTGATCCTCTGCGATCACCCAGCCGTTATCGGTCAGATAATTCAATTCGATCAGATCCGGAGACAGCGATGTATTTTTCTTTCCCTCGGCATCCTGCCAGCTTCTGGTCAGAATGACACGAACGAATGTATCAATGTTTCCGCTGTTCTTCACGCTGATGGCTTCGTCATAGCGTTTGCCTGGTGTAAACTTCTCATCCTCACCCAGCATATTTGCAAGCAGTGTACCCTCTGTGGTACCTGACCACTCATTATCTGATACATAATCCCTGCTGCTGACTACCGCATCATTTTCTACCAGAGATACACCGATACTCTGCATATTCATCTGTGCGGAATAATTCTCACTGTAATACGTCAGTGCCGCTCTCGCACTTCCCACACCACTTCCTACCAGAAGCACTGCGGAGGCAGCCAGAAGCAGGACTGTGATCTTCGGAAATGATTTCTTTCTCTTCTTCATGTCAACCTACCTCCTACTCCTGTGTATCGCCACTGTCTGCTGTCACTGCATGATTCCAGTCAGCATAGGCATTTCCATTTGCATCAAACAGAACCGGTGTACATTCCTGAATGACTACGACATTGAATTCAGAAGCTTTCTCGTCACCTGACGGGAACTGATAAGAGATATTCAGCTCCTGCTTCGTCGTTTCACCTGCCGGAAGGACACTTTCATAATACCAGTATCCGTCATCACCTGCCTGCCATCCACCATCCGGTGCCAGATACGTCAGTGCCACCGGCGCAAATGCTTTGACTCTGACGAAACAATCATAATCGCCTTTATTGATGATGGTGACATGTTTGCCTTTTTCATCGATCTTCTCATCCGGAACAGTGGTCGTGAATCCCATATTCATCTTGACACCACCGCCCGCTGTGGCATATGTCGTAAAATATGCCATGGCACTTCCCACGGTCAGGGAGCCGGTCAGAGCGATCGCTGCAGCCGCCAGAACCAGTGGTTTCTTATGTAGCTTTCTCATTTGGCATCCCTCCTTTTATCTCACTTCAGCAATATCATACAAGCCCTTATCATTTAATTCAAAATGGTTGATCACGCCGTAGCCGCCATTGGTACTGTCATTGACGTCATTGACAAAGGAAACCTCTGCCACCGGTGCATCCGCCTGGCTGTATTCATCATTTGCTTTGATCACTGTCTCAACTCCGTTGTCAGATTTCAGGTCATAAGATGCCCCGCTGTATACCTCAGTCACTTTCACGACAGCCCCTGCCGGAAGTCCTGTGAGATGTACGGACTGATCACCAACCTTATCAAAGGTCAGTGCCTCGACTTTGCTTTCTTTCTTATCACCATTTGTAATATCGATCTGGAAAACGAAGGTTGCCTTATCACCAAAGGTAGTATTCTGATTTTTCAACGTCTTGTTGATGATCAGATCTCCGGTTCTCTGCTGCTGCTCCGGTTTCAGGCCGATGGCATTGTCACCGGTGAGATTATATACCCAGGCATCGCTGGTTCCCTCGCCGCTGTAATAGTTATTCGGCAGAGAAATCAGATACGGTGTAAATGTATAGACATAATTCGGTGTTACCAGCTGTTCTACCGATACGAGATAAAGTCCGGTCTCCAGATTTTTCACCGCAGCTTTTCCGTTTTTGATGGTAGGATCTGCTGCAACAGCGGTGTTGGCTGTCACCATATCCTCTGCAGCCTGTGCACGTTCCAGCCATTTAGCTGCGGAATCCTTATTTTCCCGGCTCAGTGCACTCAGATCCAGTCCGGAAAAGTCACTCACCGGTGTATAAGCTCCGGCTTTATCTACAGAAGCGACCCGATACAGCTTTACCGACAGGTCATTCGTGTTCAGTTCCTCATACTCACCGCCCACGGAAAACTCCACCGAGCAGTCTTTTCTATCCACATCTATCGCACTCGCCGCCCATACACCAGGCAGAACGAATACCGACAATGCCACGGCAAATGCCAGTAAGATGGCACTTCCTTGTTTTACTCTTTTTTTCATCATCGCCTCGTCTCCTCCTTTAATGTCTTTCCTTTATGTATTGCGCTTTTTTCTTCCTGATGCGACTTTCATGATCACAATGATCAGAACCGTGATCGCAATTCCGAGAAGCAGATATAACATATAGTAGTTCTGGATCGCATGCAACATAGTGTCTGCTACGGAACCTGTTACTTCCTCTTCTCCATTATATGGTACTCTCGTACCTCTGACAAGAAGTCTGTGGGAATTGACACCATACGGTGTACAGGTAAATAACGTCACCTGATCCTTTCCATCCTCAATCTTCAATGCATCCTGCAGCGTCTCATGATCATCCTTGTCCACCATCGGCAGGATCTGATCTACCTGATAGGCAAGTACCTCATCCAACACATGGATGTAAAATTTGTCACCGGCTTCCATCTGATCGATATCGGTAAAAAGTCTGGCACTCGGCAGACCTCTGTGTGCCGCCAGCACTGCATGATTGCTTTCTCCTCCAATCGGAAGCTTCGTACCGTTCAGATGTCCGACTCCGGTCTGGAGTACATCATCGCCGGTTCCATGATAAATTGCAAGTTTGATATTGATCTTCGGAATGGACAGATATCCCATCACTCCGTTGTCTTCTACATTCAGGACCTTCCAGTAATCTGTGTTCTTCAGATCACCGTCATCTTCGCCAAACACATCTCCGTAGAGATCATTGTCGGTAATGGTCTGATTAAAGGCTTCCGCTTTCTGCCACTCATCGGTAAAATCCGTCGCGTCCAGGGACTGTAAGTTATCTTCATAATTACTGATCAGCTGATTCTGTCGGTATGTATTCCACTGATTAGAGATCGTCGGATAAGCCAGGATGCCGAATCCAACGAGAAACAGTAAGCCGAAAAGAACCGGAGCCAATCTCCTCTTTTTCTTTGCAGGTTTCTCCTGCGGTTCTACTTCTTTCATTCTTCTGTTTCCTTCTCCCGTGCTGCTTTCTTTCTGAATCGTTTCTCTCTGATAAACAGAATCAGGATAAACACCCCGGTAATCGAAATTCCTATGATTACCCAGAGCAGATAATTTGTATGAAGGCTGATGCCGCTGAGCGGTGTCTGCTCTGCTGCTACTTCATCTGCCACATAATCCACACGGTGTCCACGCACCAGAAGTCTCTGTGTATTCACACCATATGGGGTACAGGTCAGCAATGTCACCAGATCTTCTCCCTCTTCGACGGCCAGTGCAGCGGTATCTTCCGGTTCAACCACCAGAATCTGATCCACTTCGTAACATAATGTGTTGTCCAGCACATGAATCAGGAAATGATCGCCGATCTTCATCTGATCCAGATCGGTAAAAAGAGAAGCACTCGGTAAACCGCGGTGTGCGGAAATAACTGCATGTGTGCTCTCACCGCCAATCGGAAGGGAACTTCCTTCCAGATGTCCTGCTGCTTGCTGCAGCACCTCATCACTTGTTCCGTGATAAATCGGAAGCTTGATGGCAATCTTTGGAATCTCTACGATTCCCATCATGCCGTCCCCGGTCAGGTTCAGGCAATTCATATAAGTACTGTCCTCTTCCTCTCTGGCATCCGCAACAGCAAAGGAATCCGGCAGGATACTCGGTACCAGTGCGTCGTTGTATGCCTGTGCTTTCTTCAGTTCCTTCGCATAATCAATATCTCCGGCTTCTGTCATCTGTGTGAGGTTATCTTCATAACTGCTGATGAGCTGTTTCTGTCGGTGATTATTCCACTGGTTTGCTACGAAAGGATACAGCAATAAGGACAATCCGGCTAAAAATATAATGATTATAAAAAATTTACTTACTTTCTTTTTCATCCGGCCTCTCCTTGTTGTTGTATGTATCTCATTAATTTATGGTGGCACATTCATTATACCACATTTTTTATTAATCCGGGGCGGCTATCGCCCCGGATTACCTTTTTTATTCAGTAAAACTTACTGATTCGTTATTTATTTGTTTACTCTTTTGCGGCTAGCGAAGAAGAATCCTGCTGCTGCAACCATGATTGCACAACCTGCGATTGTGAAGAGTGTAGTACCCATACCACCGGTAGATGGAAGAGAAGAAAGTTTTGTATCTTCATATTCAAAACTATCATTCGTAAAGTCTCCAACTGTTGTTGTTGTCTTTAAAGTAGTTACTTCTACCGTTGATCCATTAATTACTTTATTTTCTTTACCAGGAACATCTGTAGTTGTAGTTGTGTTAGCAGTGTCATACACTAATTTATGTGCAAGACTATTTACGCTGTATCCTGCCGGTGCTTTTGTCTCAACTACATAGTATTCTTTATCAACATCAAGACCATAGAAATGTGCCAAACCGTCTGTTCCAGATGTTGCTGCGATAACTTTTTTCAGTCCTGATACATCTGTTTTTGTTACAGCACCCTGTGCATCAGTTGTTGCTACTGTCAGTGTTTCAGTTCCATCAGCAGCTTTTACATAAAGAGTAAATTCAGCTCCCTCTAATGCAGCTTTAGAATCTTTATCAATTTTCTTTACAGCAAACTGAGCTGATGCAGATTCTGTTTCAGAAAGTGTATATTTACCATTTGCATTTGCAATTGCAGTATTTTTTACGACTTTGCTTGTTCCACCTGCATTTACACCAGAAATATCATCAACTGTTACATCATATTTTACTGTAATTGTCTGACCTGCTAATGTACTATCATATGTAAAATCAACAGTCATTGTTTTGTTGTTAAAAGTTGCTGTATAACCGCTTGTTAACAGTGTACCATTTGCATAAACTTTTACAGAACTCTGTTTAAAGGTTGCATTCTGGATTGTATCTGTAATCTGGAATGTTTTATTATCTGCATCTGTCGGATAGAATGGATACTGTGCAGTAATTGTATAACCGATAGTATCTCCTGTCGTTACAGAATTGTTCTGATCCGGAGCTACATTATCTGTTGCATCTTTCTTGACATCAATTGCTTTTTTAATCTGATTATCTGCACCTTTTGCCTGTACAGTTGCTGCTAAAACTGTTCCATCTGTTTTGGTTTTATCAAAAGCAACATAAGCCATCATTGGGTTATATGTAAAACCTGCTTTATCTGCTTTAATGAGATGTAAACCTGCAGTAGCTGTTTTAGTTACTACATAATCATTTGAAATATTTGTTGCTGCATTAACTTTGGTTAAATCAATTGTATCTGCGGCAGCTGTTAATGCTGTTGAATATGCAGTTGCAATTGTTGCTGTACTAGTATCACCAGTATTAATCTGACCTGCTGCAGCTTTTGTATTTGGAACTGTCTCTAATGCGCCAAGTTTAATAAGCTCTTCAATAGCTGCATTATCATCAGCAGATTTCATACTTGTTTTGAAGCTAGTTGCAAATGCTGCAGCTGCGTCATTAGTACAGAACTTCCAACCTGTTACATCATTTTTCTGATCAGCTTCTACAATCTGCTGGCTGTATACAGTAGCTCCTGCTGCACCTTTTAAAGTAATAGATGCTGTTTTTGCTGTTCCTGCAGCAAATGAAGTAATACTCATTCCGAGTACCATTGCCAGTGATAAGATCACTGCTAAGATTTTTTTCATCTTTTTCATCTCGTTTTCTCCTTTTCTTTTTGGGGTTTACCCATTTATCTTGTCCCGTTTCGGGAAGATAGTTAAATTGATTTGTTGTTGCCAGCGGCGGCAGGCCGCTGAAAAGTCAAGTTACGATATCTTATCTTTTCAGCACCTCCCTGCTCTTATTTTTATATAACATCCACGCGGCTGCTCCCATGAGAAGCATTCCACCGATCATATACAGGAAGATTCCTGGTCCACCGGTTGATGGCAGTGCATATACCGGAGTGTTTTCATATGCAGCATTTAATGCTACATCTGTTGTATTTCCGTTGATGCTACATGTTTTACCATCGGTTCGGATTGTCCAAATCTGATTGTTCAAAGCATATCCTGCAGGTGACACTAACTCAGCCAACTTATATGTATCTGATGCAATTCCAGTATTTACATCAACCTTATTACTTACTTCATGAGTATCTGAATCATATGTTGTGTACCATTCTACAAAACCAGCTGCATTTGATTTGCCATAATAGGTTACACCAATACATTCTTTATCAGCATTTACTTTGGTTCCCTGCAATTCAAATATTGCACCTTCCAGTTTTGGATGTACTTTATTGCCATTCACCGTTGTACTACTTGAGCTGATTTTTTCAAGTGACCAAACATTTACTGTATAGAAACCATTTTTTATTACACTATTATTTACTTCTAATCCACCTTTTGGCATGTCAGTATCAATGCCAGTTGCATCTTTTATCTTAGTAGTGTCTGGTTTTGTAACATTAGAAAGTAACTGTTTTCTTTTATCGACAGTTGATGGAACAAAAGTTACTGTCAGTTCATATTTCTCTACAGCATTTCCAACCGTTGTTGCCGGATGATTTTTCATAGCATCTGCTGTAGAAAGTACCTTTCCATTTGCATCTACTGTCTTGATTCCATTAGTTACAGGTTTATACTCATACTTAAATGTTCCAACCTTATCAATAGTACCCGGATAAGTATAATCTTTTTCCACTGGTTTACCAGCTTTAAGTTCTGTAAGTTCTGCTGCTGTAAACTCTGCTAATGTAGGAATACCTGCCTCTCCAGGCTTCAGTTCTGTTTTATCATCCAATTCAGTAAACTTATAAAGGTTTTCCAACTCACTTGGAAAATCACTGGATTTAATCGTATGACTCTTGTATACGGTTATTTCCTTGCTACCAAGTGAAGAATCTAACAGCTTCACATTTACAGATGGCTGTGGGAAAAACTTTGTATTTTCACCTACCGTAATTCCTGAAGCAGAACCATTTGTAGGAATCATATTTCCACCAATGAAATCATCTTTTGCTTTAATCTCAATGGTTTCATGCCATCCTGGTGTATCTCCGGTTTTGCTATTTACGGTTGTATTAGTCCAGGTTACGGTTGTAGTTTTATCAGGGTTTTCCGTGACAGTTGCACCTCTGCCTTTCAAACGATCTTTCTCACCAGTAGTAAGTTCAAATCGACTGTCAATTACATCTGTGATGGTTGCAGTAACGGAATTAGGCATATTCTCAGTAATGCTGTTAAAAATATTGTACAAACTTTCAATACTATCAGCTGTCATGTACTTGCTAGCATCAGAAGCAACATCTGTCATGAACTTATTAATTTTCGCTATTGATGCACCACTGAGTTTACCGTTGCTACCAGCTGCATCGAAAATACCAAGCGAATATATATCTGCTGTGTAATCTCTTTTTATTTCCGAAGCATATTCTACAGCATCCTTAGCGACATCATCATCATATGAACTGTGTTCTGTCGGTACACCATCTGTTAAAAATACTACCATTTTCTTACGGCCATCTGTTTGATTAACACCAGCCCATTTTCCACTGGATGAAAATACTTTTTTAGCTTTTTCAAATCCATCCGCTGTATTAGTTGCCCCATTAGCACTCAAATGTTCAATCCATGAATCTATCGTTGCCTTTGAATCGCCAACCCGCAACAAATATTTCTCATTAGATTTTTTAATAGACGCTGACCCGCTAAAAGAAACTATGCTGATTCTGCTATCCGGATTTTTTTGTTCTACGTTCGATACAAACGCCTTAGCAGCATTCTGCAAAGCCGCCATCTTTGTACCATCTGATGTTCTCGTATAAATTGTTGTTGAACCCTGCGTAACTTTTACTGCATTTGAGTTAGCATCCATATAATACCAATACGATTCATAATAATCTGAATAATAATTCAGACTCTGGTAAATTTTATCATCTGTTTTGACAAAATATTTATTTTCATTATAATAGTTTGCGTTCAGAGTACCCTTATACTCAGTATACTTATATAAATTGTCGCCCATACTTCCAGATGTATCTAATACCATAACGATATCATACGGAGTTGTTTTTGTAACAGTCTGCGTTGTTTTTGAACTTGCAGTCAGATCAACCTGATAAATCCTCTTATCGTAATTCTTCACAGAAACTGTTTTATCACTTTCTACACTCTGGGATACAATATCTTCCTGCGTACTATTTACAATATGATATGTACTATCAGTAGTATCTAATGTCTGTTGAACAGTACCTGTGCTGTCATACAGTACAGCTCTCAACGGGCTTCCTTCCAGTTTAACTTTCCATGTCGTTGTAGTTCTTACATACGGTGAAGGAACTGATACTTCGCTTAAAGTATATATAGATCCTTGTTGTAATCCTGTAAATGTAAGTTTTCCGTCTGTACCAGAAGTTACTGTCCGCGTATCATTTTGATTGCTGTCATTCGTAACACTAAATTTTGCACCTGAAATAACCTTTCCAGAAGTATTAACTTTTGTAAGTTTTAAAGATGAAGTCTCCAACCTACTAGTATCAATAACTGTACTGTTTGGAAGTGTAAAATCCATCTTACAGTTCGAGTCATTAGCGCCTCGTTCCATATAAAGGATTGTTAAAGTATGATTTTCATCTTTATTTTTTATACCGTTTTTATCAGCATCTGCCTCAAGGTACTCAATTTTATCTTGTAAGGTATAATCCGTCTTTTTAAGAAGTATCTGCCATAAATCTACACTATCTTCAATAGCTGCATGGATACCACCAATATCAAGAACTACCTGACCGCCATTCTTTTCTGCATCAAGAACAACCCATAAATCGTCATCGCCTTTAAAATGATAGTTCAAGTCACCGAGATAACCACCAAGTGTAAACTGAACATCATAACGCATGCCAAAGTAATCATTATGTTTTTTCCCATCACTAGCAGCTGTATTTTTGTTATCTTTGTCTGTACCTAAATCATCTAATGGGAAAAAGTTTGCACCAGTAGTACGATCATAGTTGCTTAGTTTCGATGTTGTTCCTTCAGTATTTGTAACATCATATAATGTATAGTTGTCACCATTTCGATTGAATGTCAGCTTGTAGCGATCCGGATAAATACTTTTTCCTTCTTTTGCTTCTCTTGTGAAATATCCAGGTTCATATAACGGAGCATTATCAGATGTTTTTCCCATCTTTAAAGCACCGCTGTCATACTCGATACCTGTAATAATTCCCTTTGCGGCAAAAGCAGTTCCGCCCGTATTGGATCCATATGTATGACCAGAATCCCGGTTTACAGGATTACCCTTACTATCTCTGTCCCATGCATTAATGTAATACGGGCTCTTTCCAGATACAGATATGTTTGTGTCATAATCATTACACCCATCTCCTATTGTTCCGCTGGCCAAGCGAGACGTCGTTGGAATATTATTACCATAATTTTTAGAGCTGTTTATACCTTTATCCTTTTCATTAATAGTATAATCAAACATCTGAACCGGGCTTTTTGTAATTGTTCCGGTTGTTGCACGATAATATACACGATATGTCTTATTTGTAGTAAGTATAATATTTCCGCTGATTGGATCAGTTGATGCCACTCCATCATTTACTTCAACAACTTTTACAGCCTCATAATTTGTCAGTGAACTTAAATTCTCTATTTTCTGATCGTTTGACAAATGTACCTTTGACTCTTTATATAATGGAGCCTCTCCGTCTTCTAAATAGTGTTGAACTGTGATATCTACACCATTTGTTGCACTAGTTGTAATTGAATATCCGGATGCAGATACATCTACCGGCTGTACACTTTCATCTTCATCCTCTGGCTGAGCTTCTTCTGTTTCCTTTTCAACCACATCAAAGCAGCCAACCACAACTGTCTCTGCTTCCAGTTGCACATCCTCTTCAAATTGAAGTGTATCTTCTTTCAGCTCATATAAAGTAATTGTCTCATCAGAACTGTCATATACAAATCCCATTGCATGCGCTGTATCCAGAGATGTATTTTCGAACCGGAAATTAACTGCTTTTTCCGGAATCTGTGCTTTATCTTCTGTGCTGACCCGGAAGGAAACATCTCCCATAACTGCCTGATGAACAGTATATCCGGTATTGCCTGTATTCTCCAGTTCTGTCCGAACAGCTTCCAGTACCGTAGACTCTGATGTCTCTTCCTGCATATCCATCTGCAGCTCGGCATTGTCTGTACTTGACTTGAATGCACCTCCCGGTACGGTCGCATATAAAGTTCCCTGCGATGCACCATCTTTCATTATTTCATGGGATAATTCCACGGTATCCTTCGGCACATAATAAAAGTTTCCATCAACAGCGAATGCTGTGATCGCTGTACTCAACACCAACACCATGCAAAGCACAAATGCCAGTAGTTTTTTCTTCTTTGTATGTTTCATGGCGTCCTCCTTCTATCTTTTATCACTGCATGTATCTTCGCTGTCATTCTTTGTTACCAGTGCTCCGTCTATCAGCTTGAGCAGTTCCAGAGCACTGCGAAAGTACTGCTCGCGCTGCTCGTCTACCCAGGTCACGCTTCCCTGCCAGGTCGCATTCTGCTGATTCATGATCTTTATAATAAATGTCTCGGATTTTTTCTGTCTTTCACTCATGTCAGTACCTTCTTTTTCCAAAATTTAACTATTTTCTCTGTTCTATACTGGTATTCTATCGCATCCGACATTACATGAAACATTACATTCCGCATCATAATATTAACTTTTTTAATATTTTTCAGTTTTTCGTTTTCGTGTAATAAATGTTAATGTTTTTCACGTTTTTATTAACGAAAAACCTCCACCGCGCCATTTTTAATGGTACAGTGGAGGTCATTTTTCCGTTAATTCAACGCATTATTTAATATTTTGATAAATTCAAGTACGCTGGCAAAGTGCCAGGTAATATCTCTTTCCACCCATTGGATGTATCCCTGCCAGGATGAATTCTGGCGGTATTTTACGTTCAGCAGAAAGGTTCCTTTCTGTCCCCGCATCTGCAGGATCTGCTCCGGTTCCATTACTTTCTCCGGCCGTTCTTCTTCCTGCACAGGCTCTTTCCGATCAAATGAACGGATCTGCGTAGCCGCCTGTGGAAACTGAAGCCGGTCATAGAATTCTTCTGCTGTCTCGATCATCCGGATGATATTGCTAAAGCAAATTTCCTCTCTGCTGTAACAATGATAGATTCTCCCTGACATCTCTCCGTCTACCATGCTGTCAATACAGATATTGATGAGATTCGGAACATGCCAGGCGATCGGGTGATTCCGCTCCATATATTAGTTCCCCCTCATATTCTGTCTGTTGTGTCAGCGGTTGCAAGTCAAGTTTCTTAATGTTTCGAAACTCTACTGCCATCCGCCATCTTCACTTCGAAACTGAATCGGGGAATCCAGATTTTCCACTTCCGCCACGGAAGATACATAAAATTCCAGATACTTGTTCCAGCTTCTGTGCTCTCTGGCAAAATATTTCCGGATACGGTCAAAGATCAGACCACAGTTTTCCTTGTTGGTTCCGATCAGAAGCACCAGATACTGTGAAGGACTGTACTTGGTAAAGGAATCTCCTTTTCGCAGACAGTGCTGGATGGTGTTCTGAAGTTCCTCTGACAGGATCTCCAGTTTCTCCGGTTTTTCCAGCGGATGTCCTTTGCCGTCTGTCAGGCTGCAGAGCATCAGATATGCGGACTGTCCGCTTCGCTCCAGCATACGTGTCACCAGACGGTAGCTGTCACGGAAGCTTGGCAGGTTGCAGTAATATGCACCGCCCTGTCCTTTTTCTTCCTTCAGACGCTGCTGGATCTCCTGGATCTCCTTCGGTTTCGTATGATTCAGCTGGCTGCTCATCTGCTCAAACTGGCTCATCAGACGCTCGGAAGGGCTGATACCAAGTTCCTCGAAAAACAGTTTCGCCGTATCTTTGTACTCTCTCATTGCTTCTTTGTAACGTTTCATACCAAGGAAACATTCGATCTTGGTACTCTGCCACTCATCAAACGGATATAACCGGCATGCGGTATCGCAATACAGCAGCGCATCCTCGTATTCTCCTTTTGCGATCAGTCCGTCACATAATTCTTTCAGGGCATTGCTGTACAGCTTCTTGTACTGTACGCTCTCCAGCAGTACCCACTCATCTCCTGAGATCTCCGGCAGGAACTCTCCACGGTACATGCCACAGATCTGCTTCAACAGTGCTTCCTTCTTTGCCGGGTTCTCACAGTCCTCTGCCTCCATATAGAGGTCATAGAACTTTCTCGCATCCACCACGGTAGGCACCGGTGCATTCCATCTGTATATACCTTTTTTGATAACGATATACTCGTGCTCCGGAAGTCCTGCATCCGTGATCATTTTCTTGAGACGATGTGCCGTTACGCGCAGGTTGTTCGCTGCATCTGCCAGTTCTTCTCTCACATACAGTGAATTCAACAGCTTTTCCCTCGCAATTCCTTGCTCTCCATAGTAGATAAGGATCTGGAGCAGCTTCATCGCCTTTGTTGTCGTGTTCTTTCCGAATGACACCGGACGTCCCTCATATGTAACGGAAAAATCTCCGAACATCTGAACATCCAGTATCGCTGTTTTTTCATTCATTGTTTTTCCTCGTTTCCTCATTAACGATTTTCCCTTGCTTGTCCTCATTGTAAAAGTAGTCTAATGATTTGTCAATGAGAAAAAACTATATCTTTTGTTTGTTCTCTTCAAATTTACCAGGAATAATAAATCCCATACCTTCTGCCTTCATTGCCGCCAGTAAAGCTTTGTCTGAAGTAACCACATACATTGGATCTTCTTCTGTAGAACAGATAATCGCAGTTGCTGCTATTAACGCATCCTGAGAGCCGAATTTGTATCGAACCGCATGCATCATAAATCCTTCTGCCCTGTCGATTATTGTTTCATCTAATTCTAGCACATTGATTTTCAGAATATCACTCGTTCCATCAATCATTTCTTTGACTAATTTTCGCATTGCCGCACAGGTTTTCTTTTTCCATGGTTTTACACCATTAAAAAAATATCGATTTCCACATCTTGCTCCATCCTCAGCAATTTGTCTGTTACAAGTTCGCCATTGAGACGGTACCCCTCTTCCATATTTGCCAATCACTGATAAGATTTCTAATTCTGTAATCTTTGAAATATAACATTCACCTTGTTGTATTTCAGCAAAGTCATATCTGTCGTTCCTTACATTCTTTCCAGCCAGATAACTAAGCAATTCAAAGAAAGCATTTGTATCTAATAAGTATTTCTTCATTTATACTGACTACTCCTCTTCATTCAATTTCGCATCATCTATTATTGCTTTCATGTCATCCATAGAAAAAGGTTCTAATTTCTCTTTGATTTTATCTATCAGTTCCTGCAAATCAGAATCTGGTCCTTTATTTACATATCCATCTATTCCAATATTAGCCAATGCCTTTATATCAGCAAAATCACTGAAATTAGTGTAAATTATCACAAAAATATACGGTCTTATTTTTCTTATTTCTTTCAAGACCTCTTCCCCACTGAGTTTTGGCATCTTCAAATCCAGCAAGATCAGATCATAATCCTTCTTTTTAACCAAATCCAAACCTTTTATCCCATCTTCTGCGATGTCCGCGGCTATTCCGTTTAATTCTAATGCCTCTTTTACCGTAGTAGCAGTCAGTAATTCATCTTCTATAATTAATACTTTATTCATTCTTTTTCCTTTCATCCTGTCTTTTTGATATTGTAATTATAAATCGTGCACCATTATTATATTCCCTGTCCACTCTGATGTTTCCATTAAACATCCGGACGATATTCCATATGATATATAAACCAAGTCCTTCCCCACCTCCACTTTCATCATCAACACTCTCTTTGGTTGTAAAAAAAGGTTCAAAAATCTTTCCCAAATATTTCTGCTCAATTCCCGTTCCATTATCTTCAAACGTTATTATATATTCTGTTTCCTTTTCAGAAATATTAACAGTAATAATTCCTTTTTTCCCATTTTCTTTTATAGCATAGATTGAATTACCGATCAAATTATAAAATATCTGATCAAATTTTATATTATCACCAAACAAGTCAAAATCTGTTTCCGTATTCACCTTCCATTCAATGTTTTCTTTGCTCAACCTTGATGAAAAATCTCCAAACACATTATTAATTTCTTTCACTACATTAAAGTTTGTTTCCGCATTTTTTTCAGAAGTAATCGGTGAAAATCTGTCCAACATTTTCTTAATTCGATAAGTTTGTGATAAAATATTTTCCAATAATATTTCTAACTCCTCATTTGTATTTATCCCCCCTCGCCATCTTCATTTGAAACAACTGTACACCAAAACGTATATTTGTAATCGGTTGTCCCAATTCATGAGAAAACCCCTTTAATAATTCACTCATTGAAATCAGTTTTCTGCTATGCTCAATTTCCGTAAACAGTTCTCTCATAGTTGCAACAAGTGCTTCTGCTGCATCATCCTCCTGCTGCTTTCTGTCCCTGTTTTCTTTATTTTTGTCAGATTTTGTTTCAGACTTTTGTTTTTTCGTAATAAAGGCCTTGATTTCCATTGCCTTATTAATCATACCAAACTGTAAGTAAAAATTATATAAAGTCCTCATTATTGGCACACTGTTTTGACCACATACTTCTATTTTTTTCAGAGCATTGTTTCTGTCCTCATTATTACCTGTTTTAGAATAATAAAACACCAATTCATATAATATATTAAATTCGCTTTGCGTCTTGATATCCGGATGTTCTGCTATATATTTTTCTGCTTCCGAATAATCATCTAATTTTCTACATATCCGAAACAGTGTTCTTATATTAACTTTATCCTGATCATATACAAGAATATCGACAATAAGATTTAATGCTTCCTTATATCTGTTTTTCTTCTCCATAAAGGATACAACAGACTTGCTTATTTTCTTATCCGCTTTTCCATGTTTTATTGCCAGAACTTTATAGAATAATATATAGATTTTAGATGTGTTTTCGACTTTATGAAGATATTTTATCGCTTTATCATAATTTATATCATTTTCAAATAACGTAATTTGAGGTAACTTTATATAATGCGATATAATCTCACATATGGCAGCTATCACATCTTGATTCTGTATCTTTGTATCTAATATCTTCTGAATTTCTGTCAGATAATCACTAATATTCTGAACCACTTCAGAATATCTTTTCAGGAATTGAGCAAAATGTTTCACATATTCCACATTATCATTTATTTTTATCAGGAATTCCATGTATGCAGCCCCTGCTGCTTCATAATTCTTTTTTTGGAAATACAAATCCCCAAGAAATTTTTCAAAAATATTTTCTTTAGGATATTTTTCTTTTGCTTCTAAAGTGATTTTTATAGCTTCTTCAATTTTTCCATGATTTCTACTTTTAGAAATTCTTTTTGAGTAATCATATTTTGATATATTTTCCATCACTAACTCCTAAAGATTATTTTTTGTAATTATTATATCAATTATCACTTAACATGTACATCAGAATTTCTATGATTCATTTTGCTTCCGCCTGTCAAATATGCTATACTGATAATTACACAAACCATTAATTTTAGCAACTATTTTATTCTAAACGTTTCGAAAGGAGGGAACTGAGTCCGTGCACTTTTACAATTTTATACGATCTATACGACGATGCCGGAACAGATGCTTCCTTTTGTGTCTGAGTGTCCTCTGTATTGCGTTCCTTCTGGCGGGCTGCGCTTCCCCGGACAGCCACAGTTCCGATACGGATGCTTCCGGTCAGACGAATCCGTCCGCAGGCACGGGCACAAGGGATGCCATGCCACAGGTGCTGGTCCCGCAGGCTGACGGTGCTGTGACTTACGGAAATGATATCGTGTCTCTGGATGCCTCGCGTACCTCGGATGGCTATGTCATGCTGCGCTACACCGGCACCAACGAAAAAGTAAAGCTACAGGTGGCACTGCCGGATGGCACGGAGTACACCTACCCGGTGACGGCTTCCGATGATTATTCCGTCTATCCGCTGCCGGGTGGAAACGGGTTCTACAAGGTCACGCTGCTGGAATCGGTGTCTGTGGAGAACAACCTCTATGCGATCTCTTTTACCCAGGATCTGGATGTGCAGATCAACGACGAGTTTTCTCCGTTTCTGTATCCGAACTTCTATGTGAACTTCACACAGGATTCCGCCTGTGTGGCGAAGGGCGAATCTCTGGCGGAGGACTGTTCCTCGGATCTGGATGTGATCACCAATATTTATAATTTTGTCATAAAAAACGTTACTTACGATCAGGAAAAGGCAGACTCCGTGCCTTACGGATATGTCCCGGTGCCGGATGATACACTGGCTTCCGGCAAAGGCATCTGCTTCGACTATGCCTCCCTGATGTCCGCCATGCTGCGCTCCCAACGTATTCCAACCAGGCTGGAAGTCGGCTACTCCGGCGATGTGTACCATGCCTGGATCAGCTGCTATGTGGATAAAGTCGGATGGGTGGACGGCATTATTCAATTTGACGGCAAACACTGGTCACTGATCGATCCGACTCTGGCAGCCAGCAACAGTGCGGAAAATGTCAAGAAGTACATTGGCGACGGTTCCAACTATACGACCAAGTATACTTATTGATAACAGGTGTCATTTTAGCATATACATTTTGACACATATGTTTCTGTTCATGCAGACACATTTACTGACACATATAATAAGGAAATTTCACAGTTATTCCATAGGAAAACCTGCACTTTAAAAACGTGCATTTATAACTTTTTTATGTTATCTTTACTATATTGAATTATTCTGGAAACGGAGGAACACAGAATGGAAAATTTACAGCAAAAAACGCTGTCTTATCCGGAACTTGCTTCTTTTTGCGGTGAGATGGGGATGATCCTGCGATCCGGCATCTCGGCTCTGGAAGGGCTGGAGCTGCTGATGGAAGATGCGCAGAATCATGCTGAGAAAGCGCTGCTTGATACCATGTATCAGTCCATGCAGTCCGGCAGCACCTTTGCGGAGGCACTGACCGAAACGGGTGTATTTCCCTCTTATCTGATCCATATGACAGCCATCGGCGAAGAGACCGGCCGCCTGGATGATGTCATGGAATCGCTGTCCGCACACTATCAGAGGGAAGAAAGCTTAAGCCGGAATATCCGCAATTCCCTGTCCTACCCGCTGATCATGATCATCATGATGCTGGTGGTCATCGTGATCCTGATCACAAAGGTCATGCCTGTGTTTCAGCAGGTCTTTGTACAGCTCGGTACGGAGATGACCGGCCTGTCCAAAGGGATCCTGCTGCTGGGCAATGTGCTGTCACGGTATGCCCTTGTCTTTATCATCGTCATCGCCGCTCTGGTGGCAGCCGGTATCCTGCTGAGCCGGACAGAAAAAGGGCTCAAATTTGCCGGAAGAATCGGGCACAGATTCCGTATTTCCAGGGAAATCACGGAACGATCCAGTGTCTGCCGTTTTGCAGGTGCCATGGCACTGGCGTTAAAGAGTGGTCTGACCCCGGAGCGCGGATTGGAATTTTCCAAAAATCTCATCGAGGATCCCGTCTATCTGGAACGGATCGACCGGTGCTGTGCGGAGATGGAACAGGGCACGGAGCTTTCCACTGCCCTGGTAAAAACAAAGGTCTTTACCGGTGTGTACGCACGGATGACATCCATCGCCGGAAAATCCGGTATGATGGATGAAGTGATGGAGCAGATTGCAGACCGCAGCGAAGAGGAACTGAATGAACGGATCACCTCTTTTCTTGCGGTGCTGGAACCGACGCTGGTCATCATTCTGTCCGTCATCGTCGGCATCATCCTGCTGTCTGTCATGTTGCCGCTGCTTGGCATCATGGCAGGACTCTAGGAGGTGACGGCAATGAGAGCTCGCAACCGGAACCGCTTTTATCACGGGAAGCATCCGCATCCTTTCCGGAATCTCTGTCTGTCCCTGCTGATCTTTCTGGTGGTCTGTGGTCTGTTTTATGCCGGGATCGCGCATATCTCCGCCCGCAGCCTGCAGGAGCAGAAAAACAGTCTGGAACAGGCGCTCTGGCGTGGAGTTACCCAGTATTACGCGCTGGAAGGCCGCTACCCGGAGACGCTGCAGGATCTGGAAGACACCTGCGGCATCCACTATGATACAGATCTGTTTTTTGTAGATTATCAGATCGCCGGAGCCAATCTGCTGCCGGATATCACCGTCATTGAGCGTTAGAAACGGAGGAAGGACAATGAATCGAAGAGACTATCAGGAACGAAAACATGTCATTGACTTTCTGTTTCCACTGGCGCTGCTATTTGTGCTGGCTGCCACCTCTGTGGCACTGGTGGTGCTGGCTTCCGGCACTTACAGCCGCCAGGTCCGGGAATCAGAGGATTCCTTTTCCAGCCGCACGGTACTGTCCTATGTGACGGAAAAGCTGCATCAGGCAGACAGTAGTGACAGTATTGCTGCAGGAAGTTTCGACGGACAGGATGCCATCGTCATCCGTCAGAATTATTCCGATCAGTCCTATGTGACTTATCTGTACGCATATGACGGCTACCTGCGGGAACTTTTTATCCGGGAAGATGTCTCCGCTTCCGCTGCCGATGGACGCAAAATCCTCGCCGCGGACGGTTTTTCCTTTGAGGAAACCGCTGACGGACTCTTCCATCTGTATTGCACCAACCAGGACGGAATCACTTCTGATACTTATGTCAGTATCAAGAGTGCGCCGTGATTTACAGGAGTATAGAAACCAATGCTAAAACGAACACCTGCAAAGCGTTCCAGCCTGTTTTTGCTGGAACTCATTATTGCAATTTTATTTTTCAGTCTGACCTCCGCGGTCTGCGTGCAGTTTTTTGTCCGCGCACACCTCATCAGCCGACAGACCCAGGAGCTGAACCAGGCACTGGAAAAAGTATCCGGCTGCACGGAGATTTTTCTGGCCGGGGATGATTTTTCAGATGTCTTCGGCGATACGGTCAGCTGCAGGCAACATCCGGATGGAACTGCCGATTACACGCTGTACTATGACGACAGCTGGCAGCTCTGCACGGACACGGATGCCGCTTATGAACTGCAGATTCAGATAACGCCTGACGGCCGGCTGCTGCATGGCAGCTTTACGGCTTCCCGGCTTGAGACAGGCAGCACCGGTGAAGATACCGTGATCTACGCCACAGAGACGGATTACTGCCCGGCTCCCGGTGAAGGAGGTGCATGATCTTGAGAAGAAATAAGAAACGACCGGATTCCATGCCCAGCTTTCAGATCGGGACATCCTATCTGCTGGTGATCTTTGTGATCCTGTGTCTGGTCACCTTCGCCGCACTTTCACTGTCCAGCGCCCTAAAAGATCAGTCATACAGTCAGAAACTTACAGCTCACCAGACGGAATACAACGCCGCCAGCGCACAGGCTTCCGCCCTGCTGGCGCAGATTGACGAAGCGCTGGAAGCGGATGCACCGGAGCAGGCACTTACGGCTCTTGCAGGAACAGTATCTGATTCGGAAGAAGCATCTGGTTCGGACACAACAGAGCGTTCAGACTCTGTAAATGATTCTGCACAGAAGGCAAACAACATGATCGTAATTTCGGTTCAGAAAGCGGAGGACAGCGATCATGTATTCGAAGTCGATGCTCAGATCCCGGTCAGCGAAACCCAGAATCTGCAGCTCACGGTAAGTGCAGATACTCAGGAACGAACCCGCAAGGTCACCTGTTGGAAAGAAACCGCTGCTTCCGGATGGGAAGAGAAAACGACACTTCCGGTCCTTGGAAGTGACAGTAGTGGGAATCAGGATATTACAGGATTTACAGATTGAGGTATTTCAGATGAATGTGATTGAATTGTTACAGAAAGCCGTGATCGACCAGGCATCGGATATTTTTATCGTTGCAGGTCTTCCGGTGTCCTACCGCGCCAACGGCAGGATTTTAAAAGAACAGGGCGAACGTCTTATGCCGCCCCAGACAAAAGAATTTGTACAGCAGCTTTACGATCTGGCACAGGACCGTGACATCTCCGTACTTCTGGAACGGGGGGATGATGATTTCTCCTTTGCCGTCAGAGGTCTTTCCCGTTTTCGTGTCAGCGCTTTCAAACAGCGTGGCTCCCTCTCTGCAGTCATCCGTGTCATCACCTTTGATCTGCCGAAACCGGAGGACATCGGTATTCCGGCTTCTGTCATGGAGTTTTCCGGTCTCTCCAAGGGACTTGTGCTGGTCACCGGCCCGGCGGGAAGCGGGAAATCCACCACGCTGGCGTGTCTGGTCAACCAGATCAACCACACCATGGAGAAACATATTATTACGCTGGAAGACCCCATCGAATATCTGCACCGGCATGACAAAAGTATTGTCAGCCAGCGTGAGATCAACATCGATACCCTGAGTTATGTCAATGCCCTGCGCGCCTCTCTGCGCCAGAGTCCGGATGTCATCCTGCTGGGAGAAATGCGTGATTATGAGACCATTGACGTAGCTATGACTGCTGCCGAAACCGGCCACCTTGTATTTTCTACGTTACATACCATCGGTGCTGCCAATACCATCGACCGTATCATCGACGTATTTCCGGCGAACCAGCAGCGGCAGATCGCCGTACAGCTTTCCATGGTACTGCAGGCAGTGATCTCACAGCAGCTGATCCCTGCTCTGGACGGCACACAGGTTCCGGCCTTTGAGATCATGACCGTGACTCCGGCCATCCGGAATATGATCCGAGACAATAAGATCCCGCAGATCGATGGAACGGTCTACTCCGCGAATAAAGAGGAGATGCATTCCATGGATTACAGCCTTCAGATGCTGGTCAGAGAAGGAAAGGCGGCTCCGGAAACCGCACTTTCCTACGCTTCCAACCCGGAGATGCTGAAGAAGAAGTTATAATCCTATCAAATAAAGTGATAAAAATGTCCATAAAGAATCTTCCTGTCTTCAGGGATGCATTCTCCATGGACATTTTTTGTTTTACAGCAGATAACAACTATCACTATAAATCATTATGAAATCGCATTTACAGAATTTACAGAATATGTATCAGCAGCATGTATACTGCGGTTCCCGCCACGATGCTGATCAGCGTGTTGTGTTTCCATTTATAACTGATGCCAACGGTCAATACCGCCAGGATCTGCGGCAGTGCATTGGTTTTCCAGTCCACGGCAATCCCCTTCAGGCAGTACACGATCAGCACTGCCATGATGGCTGCCGGGAGCACTGCTCCGAGTTTTGTCAGAAACTCCGGCATCTTCCGCTCTCCGTGAAAGATCAGAAACGGCAGGGCACGCAGGGCAAAGGTGATCGCTGCTGCCAGAAGGATCGCTAACAGGATATGTGATGTACGGCCATCTGTGCCTGTCCATATATGTGATGTCATTACATGTGTGACCGTATGCTTCGCTGTGCATACAGCGTTTCCTATATGATAATATGAATTATGCAATATCGTCAGCATCCCCGCCACGCTCCTTTCTGCAGTTCCACAGCATCAGAACCGCTGATGTAATGATCAGCGACGGCAGCAGAAAATAATCCGGTCCCACGATCAGCAGACATGTGACTCCGGCCACAAGACCGATCAGCGCCGGGAAATGGCTCTTTGCTTTTTCCCACTGATCAATGAAGATGATGACAAACAATGCCGTCATACAGAAATCAATGCCTTCCATATCAAAGGGCAGCAACTGTCCCAGCACACCGCCCAACACCGCTCCGATCATCCAGTAGCACCGGCTGAACAGCGCCACAAAAAACATGATTCCGCGGCGTTTTTCTCCTTTTTCTGTCAGAGAACAGTTCACCGCATAGGTTTCATCCGTCATCGTGTGGATCATGTACAGTTTTCGTTTTCCCATTTTGGCAAATTCATCTACGAAGGTCAGGGCATAAAAGCTCTGTCGGCTGTTCATCAGAAATGCTGTCAGGGCAATGGTCAGAAAAGAGGCTCCGCTGGAAAGCAGTGTCACAAACACGAACTGAAAGGCTCCGGTGTACACCGTCAGGCTCACCAGCAGCGAATAATACCAGTGAAATCCGGCTTCTTCCATCATGATCCCATATGCCATGCTGACAAACAGATAACTGCACATGATGGGGATGGATTTCAGAAATGCTTCTTTTATGATTTCTTTCTGATCTCTCTGATCCTTCTGATTATTCTGTTTTTCTGTCTGTTGTATCTTCCTGCTTTGTATCACCGGGGTTTTGTCCATTCCTTTCGAATCCGTTTTTTCCAATGTCATGTGTATTATAATGCTTTCAGTGTGGCGTTCATGCTTCCGGTACGATATCCGAAAAGATCCAGTGTCACATAGGTAAATCCGATCTGCTTGAACGTCTCAGCTATTTTTTCCCGTGTCTGTGGCTCCATCAGTTTCGCAAATTCCTCCGGCTCTATCTCGATCCGGGCAATGGTTCCGTTGGTGTCCCCTGTCTCGGTATCTCCGCCGTGAATCCGCACTCTGACCTGATGAAAACCAAGATCTAGCAGAAGCTGCTCTGCCTGATCCACCATTCCAAGCTTCTGCTCTGTAATGGTCTCGCCGTAGACAAAACGTGAGGAAAGACAGGCAAAGGACTGTTTTTCCCAGGTCGGAAGATCCAGATATCTGGACAGTGCACGGATATCGTCTTTGTTCAGCTCACAGTGGCGCAGCGGGCTCTTGATGCCAAGTTCCGCCACCGCCTGCAGACCCGGACGGTAATCCCCGTTATCATCCATGTTGGAACCTTCCACGATATATGCAATCCCCTGTTCCTTTGCGATCACCTGAATTTTTTCAAATAATTCATGCTTGCACAGATAACAGCGGTTTTTTGGATTCTGGGCGAATCCTTCGATGTCCAATTCCTCCGACTCACAGATAAAATGCCGGATGCCTTCTTTTTTACAAAATGCGACTGCCTCATTCAGTTCCCGCTTCGGGAATGAACAGGACTCGGCCGTCACGGCAATAACGTTGTCTCCAAGTGTTTCCTTCGCTGCCTTCAGCAGAAATGTGGAATCCACACCACTGGAAAATGCCACTGCAACCGAACCCAGTGATTTTAAGTATTCCTGCAATTTTTCATATTTGTTTCTCTGCTCTATGGTCAATTCTTTACTTACTTCTTTCATTTGTACCAATCCCTTCGTTTTACTTTCTTTCAATCGTATTCATTTTACATTCTCTATCCCTACTATGTCAATATGAATTGTGTGTTTTAAATTTTCAAAAAGTTCTTTCTTTCTTCTGAAAAAAAGGCTATAATGGTGTCGTTACTCATTTTATTTAACAAACTAAGGAGAGAAAGTTATGTTAGAAAAGTTTTTCAAGCTCAAAGAAAACGGCACAACAGTAAAAACTGAGATCATTGCCGGAATCACAAGCTTCATGACCATGGCATACATTCTGGCAGTCAATCCGAGTATCATGTCTGCTGCCGGCATGGATCACGGAGCTGTCTTCACAGCTACCGCACTGGCAGCATTTGTCGGTACGCTGGCAATGGCTCTTTTTGCAAATTATCCGTTTGCTCTGGCACCAGGTATGGGTCTGAATGCATATTTCGCCTATACTGTTGTAATCGGCATGGGTTACAGCTGGCAGTTCGCTCTGGCAGCCGTATTCGCAGAAGGTATCATCTTCATCGTTCTGTCCCTGACAAACGTCCGCGAAGCGATCTTCAATGCCATCCCGCAGAACCTGAAATCCGCAGTCAGCGTTGGTATCGGTCTGTTTATCGCCTTCATCGGTCTGCAGAACGCCAACATCGTTATCGGCGGTTCCACACTGCTTCAGCTGTTCTCCGTGGACAAATACAATCAGGTAAATGATGTGGCAGCATCTTTTAATGATGTAGGAATCACTGTTCTGCTTGCGATCATCGGTATCATTATCACAGGTGCCCTGGTTATTAAAAATGTCAAAGGAAATATCCTCTGGGGTATCCTGATCACATGGGGACTTGGTTTGATCTGTCAGGCTGCCGGTATCTACATCCCGAATCCGGATCTTGGTTTCTACACTCTGATCCCGGATTTCAGCAACGGTCTGTCCATCCCGAGCATCGCTCCGATCTTCTGCAAGATGGATTTCTCCGGTATACTGTCACTGGACTTTATCGTTATCCTGTTTGCATTCCTGTTCGTAGATATGTTTGATACCATCGGAACTCTGATCGGTGTATCTACCAAAGCTGGCATGCTGGACAAAGACGGCAAACTTCCGCGTATCAAAGGTGCATTACTTGCAGATGCTGTCGGTACTACTGCAGGTGCCGTTCTCGGTGTATCCACAACCACTACATTCGTAGAGAGTGCTTCCGGTGTATCCGAAGGTGGTAGAACAGGTCTGACATCCATCACAACAGCAATCCTGTTTGCATTAGCTCTGCTGTTATCCCCGATCTTCCTTGCCATCCCGTCCTTCGCGACAGCTCCGGCACTGGTAATCGTAGGATTCTATATGCTGACAAATGTCACAAATATCAACTTCAATGATGTCATCGAGGCAATTCCATGTTATATCTGTATTCTGGCAATGCCATTCTTTTACAGCATTTCCGAAGGTATCTCCATGGGAGTTATCTCTTATGTCGTATTAAACCTTATCACAGGTAATGCGAAAAAGAAGAAGATCAGTGTGCTGATGTATGTACTGGCAGTGCTGTTCATATTGAAGTATATATTCCTGTAAAACGGAGCAGAGTTCCACGTTTTGATAACTGGGAGTTCTTATTTTTAAACAGTAGTTCTCGTTTTTTTAAGAGAGTTATCATTTTTTAAAGAGAGCAGAAAAACTTCCCTTTGCGGCTAGTAATCGCCTGCCAAGGGAAGTTTTCTCTGCTCCCTTTATTTATTTGTACTATTCCCGCAGTTTTCGATCAATTCAAAGACCTCCGGGTGCCGTTCTTTCAGATGCGCATCCAGCACATGCCGCCGTTCCCGGAAGCGTTCTGCCAGCTCCGGATGCTCCTGTGCAATGCGCTCATGGATCTCCCGGCGGTGCTGCTCGATCTTTTCTGCCAGGGCATGCTCATCCCTGCCGGAAATGCGGACGATTTCTTTCAGATGCTCCTCCAGATGCTCCAGCCATTCATCCATGTCCAGGTCGTCCATATGAGACCAGCTTCCATGCAGCAGTTCCTCTACATCCTTTGTCTCCTTCAAATGCTCGATTTGGCGGATAATCTGTTTCTCCATCTCTGCTTCCGCATCCACACCGAATGCCCAGACAAACTCCTGCACCCGATTGTCCGCACGTTTCCGTGACGCACTGCGCACAGTATTATCCACACCACCTTCCAACGGATACGGCCTTGTATAGCCCATATCTTTCAGTGCAATATGGATCGTCCGCCGTACATTTCCATTCTCAATCAGATGTCCCAGTCCAAGCTTTCGCATCTGGGTGTTCAAGTCAGAAATATGCTCGGTAATGTAAAAACGTATGCCCTTTTCTGTCAGCGACTGACTCAGCAGATTCAGACGGTCTGCCGCTGTAATATCCATGCTTCCGATACCGCTGGCATCCAGGATTACCGCTTTCGTATCTTCCTTGATACTTTCTTCAATTTCCCGTTGCAGCACCTGGATATTTGCAAAAAACAGATTGCTGCTGAACCGATAGATCAGCACGCCGGACACCGGATGGATCTGATGACCTTCCCTGAGATCCCGGAAATGCTTGTGACCCGGCTGAATACCAAGAAAACAGGTGGCTGGTTTCGCGCTGCGGATGATCATCTCCGTAAAGGATAAAATAATACCGATCAATACGCCATTGATGGTTCCCAGAAACAGCACACCGAAAAAGGCCCCCAGGAAAATAAAACACTCCGTCCGGCTGACTTTCCAGAGTCTCACTGCCAGATCAAACTCTGTGGCTCCCAGCAGTGCGGAGATCACAATGGCCGTCAGTACCGGTATCGGCAGATAGCCGATAAATCCGGTGCAAAACAGGAGCAGTACGATCATGGAACCGCCGGCCACCAGCCCGGTAAGCTGTGTTTTTGTCTGATACTGTTCCCCCATGGCTGTTCTGGATACAGATCCGTTGATCGGACAACAGCCGGTGAAAGCTGCCGCAAAGTTTCCCAGTGAAAATGCCAGGATTTCCTGATTATCGTTGATCTTATATCGGTTTTTCTGGGCAAAACTGTTCTCTGCCAGCAATGTTTCCGCCATGATCACCACCGCCACGGACAGGCTGATGGTCACTGCTTCCTTCAGCGGAACTGCAGAAAAATCCGGAAGCCCCCATTTCGGAAGCCCCAGTTCTACTGCCGCCAGTGTCTGAATGCCCCACTCCTGCAACGGAAGAACGGCCGTCAGCACGGCACCTGCTGCCATCAGCACCACTGCCATCGGAAATTTCGGCATGATTTTTTTAGAGATCAGTAAGATTGCAAGGGCGATCACACCAAGAAGGACCGAAGGCAGACTGATTTCTTTTGCCGTTTCTGCAATATGCTCCGCCAGTTCCAGGAATTCTCCCACACCGGCGGTTCCTCCCATCAGTTTCGGCACCTGCATCAGAATGATGGTGGTACAGATACCGGTGATAAATCCGCCCATGACCGGCGCGGATATGTAATTGACCAGTTTTCCTGCCTTTAACATTGAAAAGATCAGCAGCCACAATGCCACAAAAAACGTCAGCATCGGAACTGCTGCCAGTGCCTGTGTGGAACCGGCTGTGATATTCAATCCCGCCAAGGCTGAACCGATCAGTGCCGCCGGTGCCGCATCCACGCCAAAGATAAACTGCGGAGATGTGGAAAACAGTGCAAAGATCAGGATTGGGAAAACTGACCCATACAGTCCGTACACCGCAGGCAGCCCTGCGATCTGCGCATAGCCCATGGAGATTGGAATGGACACCGCCATGATGATCAGGCCGGCCAGAATGTCCTTTCCCAGATTTTTCTTATCATAATTTCGAAGTGTCTGTGCTAGTTTCATAAGCTTTCCTCTTTTACCATACCTTATTCTGTTCGAATTATAACACGAACACCGCAAAATTATAACCTTGTTTTAGATGCAAATGGAAATAGCGGACTCAGAGCAAATTTTTCCTGGCGGGCGATTGTTAGCCCAAAGGACAAATTTGACTGAGTCCGCTTTCATAATTGCAACAATGTGCAGACAGACATATATCATTCACCAGATACATAGCGTTCCAGGCGGCTTCCAAGTCTGCTCAGGATCTCGTTGGTGATGGTTCCAGCCGCTTCTGCCATATCCGCTGCCGTCAGTGTCTCTTCTCCGTCCGTTCCGATCAGCGTTACCACATCCCCTGCTGCCACGTTTTCAGCATCAGCAAGTGCACTGACATCGATCAATGCCTGATCCATACAGATACGGCCAACGATGGGGGCACGCTGTCCGTGGATCAGCACCTGGCCTTTGCCATTGGACAGACAGCGTGGTACGCCGTCCGCATAGCCGATGGTAATGACTGCGATCCGGCTCTCCTTTTCTGCATGGAAGGCTCTGCCGTATCCGGCGGTCTCTCCTGCCTTCAGATCCCGCACAGAAGCCACTCTTGCTTTCATGGAAAATACCGGTCGTAATTCTTTTCCGATGGTTTTCGTGTCCACATCATCACTCAGCGTACCGTACAGAGCCACGCCGACTCTGGCATACTCCCATGCATATTCCGGGTAAGAAAAAATGCCATAACTTGCCAGCAGATGTTTTTTCCCACAGTGATAACCCTGTGCCTCCAGATGCTCTACAATCTCTCGAAAACATTCTGCCTGCGCTTTCGTGTATACCTGATCTGTTGGGTTCTGTCCGTCTGACACGCACAGATGGGAAAATATGCCGTCGATCACCAGCCGTTTCATCTGAAACATGGCACAAAGTTCCGCAAAGTGTTCACTGCGCTCTCCGATGCGGTGCATTCCGGTATCCACGGCGATATGTACATGCACCGGTCTGTCCGACTGGTTTAACTGCTTTGCATAGGCAAAATCCACCACCGTCTGTGTCAGCTGATACCGGTGCAGCAATGCAAACTGCTCCGGTGCGGTATATCCGAGGATCAGAATCTCTCCGGTGATCCCATGTTCCCGGAGTTCAACTCCCTCCGCAGCACTCGCCACACAGAATGCCCGGATTCCGAGTCGGCTCAGTTCCTTTGCCACCGGCACCGCCCCCAGGCCGTAAGCCTGCGCCTTTACTGCCGGCATCAGCTGGCAGGTATCCGGCAGCAGACGCTGAAACAGCCGGACGTTATGCGCCAGTGCCTTCCGGTCAATTTCCAGCCATGCACGATGACCACAGCCATTTTCATGACGTTTTTCTTCTCCATGGCAGCTGCTTTTCTGCAGTTTTTCTCCGAAATACTCTGGCATTTCTTCTGCATGTGTTGTATTTATTGTACTTATTGTATTTGTTTTACTTTCTGTTTTTTCTGCATTTGTCCTGATTGTTTTATTTTCTGTGATACAATCCTTGTATTCTGACATCTCTATTCCTTCTTCTGTATGTTTCGCATTTTCTTCCAGAGCAGCATTCCGGCTGCCGAAAGGATCGTCGTTCCCACTGCCACCAGCACATAATTGATCAGACTGTTTCCCACTGCCAGTTTTCCCATGCCGCCCGGCAGTGCATGCACCACCACAATCACCGCCGGATGCAGGATATAGATCCAGGTGGAAAGTTTTCGCAGCTGCGGTGACGGCTGCTGCGGCTTGGCACAGATCCAGATATATAGAAACAGCATCACAAAGGGCAGCATCACATACATACTGTCATGCCTCTGCCACTGTACTTTGTGCAGGATAAATCCCTCCACCGTCATCAGTGCCAGGCTGATCAGCAGACCGGTGCCCGCCCTCCTGCGGTTCCAGATATATACCGGGTGAAGCTGTATTTCATACAGGTGTCTCCCCATCTCCTGTGCAGTGATCCGGGCTTCCACCTGGGCGATCCAGACACCAAGCATCAGAAACAGCGGAGCCAGAAAGATTCCGTTTCTCGTATAAGAAAACACATGAAATATGCCGTCATACAGTTTCTTCAGCACCGGAATCTGCTCCGTCAGACCATAATAACTGTCTCCCAGCAATCCAAATGCATATAAAATAACCGTCAACAGCATGGTCCGTTGAAAACCGATCATTTCTTTTTTCTCCGGATCAGACAATTCCTGCTTATCTTCCCCTAACGTCCGCTTTGATTCTTCCATCCATCTCCGGCTGCATCTGCTGCAGATCCACAGGATCACCATGCCAAGCATGCAGGCCGGGAAATACCAGAGATGATAAAAGGTTCCGTCAAAGATCAGCATCCGGAAGATTCCTGCAACGGTGATCTCTTTATAACGTCCCGCATACAGGCCCACCGGCAGATATAACATAATGGAAATACCATACAGCAGGGCAATTTTTTTCAGAAATCTCACCAGAATGTGAAGGGATCCTGAGGGCTCCCGTTCTTCCTCCCAGAACTTTACCGCCACATAATAGCCCGTGATCATCAGAAACAGCGGTACCGCCATCCGGGCAAAAATCCGGGTCAGAAAAAAATCTGCGTTTTCGTTCAGTGACAGCAGCGGTGATGTATGGATCGCTATGACCAGAAATGCTGCCAGCAGACGGTAACGGTCCAGACCTCCTCTATTTTCCATGGCAGTTTCTCCACTCTGTGATCACAAATCCGTCCACATTGTTGCCGGAAATGGACCGGGGCATCGCATCATCCACTTCCAGGCAAATTTCTTCCTGATCCTGCGCATTCAGGTAAGACACCCAGATTTCCTTTCCCTGACTACAGTAGCGGTACGGATTTCTGCCATATTCATATTCACGTATAAACTCAATATATTCTTCCAGCACCATTCCTTTTTCTGTCATGATCTCCGCATGGGGTGCACCCACATAACGGAAATGCCAGGGTTCCTGACCGATGCCGGTCACTGCCTCTTTTCCCTTTGGATAACGCTCCACGAAACCGTAGCGCGGTGCCAGTTTCCGAAATGTCTGACAGATACCCTCGTAAGGAAATTCCGGCCGGATAAAATCAATGACATCCAGTTTCAGCCCCAGATCAATGGCAAGTCCCGTCTCATGTTCACTGTGCCCCGGAACCGCCACATAGGTTTCTGTAAATTCCCTGCCACTGTCCCGCATGGAGGTATCCCAGATATCCTGCTGCTCTGCATGGGAACGCCACGCACTGACCGGTACGATCTGCTCCCATCCGTGCATGTCCGCCATCAGTTCATTCAGCAGGATCACAGCTCTGCGCTGCAGTTTCATTGCCATGATTTCCGCAGTAAGATCCATTTTCTCACTGTCTTCCGTTTCCTTTAATACCAGATGCCGCCAGTCTTCTCTCTGCTGTTTCACCACCGGCTGCAATGTCTCATCCAGATACCGTTTTTTACCGGTCTGCTCCCGATAGGCATGTTTCGCATTTACCAGGATCAGGCTTCCATGATAGATGTCTTCCTGTTCCAGCCAAAGCTGCTGCCCCTGCGTCTCTCTCACCTGTAATCCCATACCACTGCGCTCCTTTCTGTCCCTTCACTTTTTACACTCTTCAAAAAACTGTTCCATTTTCTACTCAGTCATATCAATTGCATACTGTTATAGAATCTGTCACTTTTCCTACTCCAGTGCCAGACGGATGATCCGCTCCAGGATCTCCGGAAATGCCAGACCTGCGGCTTTCATCATGCCCGGATAACGGCTGTGCTCGGTAAATCCCGGTATCGTATTGACTTCGTTGAACACGATTTCGCCCTCCGGTGTCAGGAACATATCCACTCTGGCAAATCCGCTGCATCCCAGTGCCCGGTAAATGGTCTTTGCCGTCTGCTTGATCTCCTGCATTTTGCTCAGATCAATCCGTGCCGGGACATGGATCTCTGATGTCTTCAATGTGTATTTTTCTGTAAAATCAAAAAATCCGCCGGACAGTTGGATCTCATCCACTTCTCCCGTGATCAGGTTCTGATTGCCAAGTACCGCACATCCAACCTCAAAACCATCAATGTTTTCCTCAATGATCACCTCATCGTCATACTGAAATGCTTTGATGATGGCAGACTGCAGTTCCACCGGTTTTTCCACTTTTGTCACACCGTAGGAAGAACCTGCCTTCACCGGTTTGACATACACCGGATAACCGGTCTCCACCGCAAAATCCACCGCTTTTTTCCGGTCATCCCCCTGCATCAGCACCAACGCTTTCGGCACACGGACACCCGCCGCCTCTGCCACGCGATGTGCACGGTCTTTATCCATACACAGGGCGGATGCCAGGATCCCACAGCCTGCCAGCGGGATTCCCGCCAGTTTGATCAAACCCTGCACAGTTCCGTCCTCACCATTTTTTCCATGCATTACCGGAAAAGCTACGTCCACAGATACCGTCTGAACCCCGTCTTTTTCCAGAAGTACCAGACCATGCGCCCTGCGATCCGGTGAGATCAGAGCCGGAATACAGTATTCCGACTGTTTCCAGGTGTCATTTTCGATATATTCCACCGGTCCGTTGTAGTAAAACCACTCCCCGTCCTTTGTGATACCCACCGGAAGCACCTCATATTTTTCCGGATCCAGATTTTTCATCACTGCACTGGCTGACTCCAGAGATACACTGTATTCAGAAGAGCATCCTCCGAAAATCACTGCTACTTTCATACGTTTTTTACATTTTTCACCCATGTCTTTATCCTCTTTTCTATCAAATTTTTGCGATTCAAAGAATTTTTCTATCAAACAAAAAAAGCCTTGCTTTGATACGTTTATCGTACCAAAACAAGACTTTTCATGTTTTCAGATTTTCTGTCCTGCTCCTTGTGTTTTTCTGCCGGAAATCTTACGATTTTCTTACAGACAAAAAGCAGGAAACATTTTTTTTATTTTTACCACAGATTCTCCGGAACTGTCGGCAGTATCACTGTAAAGCGGATGCTTTCATTCTCGCTCTCGGCAGTAATGGTTCCGTGGTGAAGTTCCACGATTTCTTTTGCGATGGCAAGACCCAGACCGGAGCCTCCGGTGGCCGATCTCCGGGAACTGTCCAGACGGAAAAACTGGTCAAAAATGCGCTCCAGCTTGTCCGGTGAAATGGTTTTTCCATGATTTTCCACACAGATCCTGACGGCATCTTCAATGGGCTGATAATCCATGGACAGAAGGATCGTCGTACCTGCATAACTGTAATTCACTGCATTGCGCAGCAGATTGTCAAATACCCTGGCAAGTTTGTCCGGATCACACAGAATCTCCACATTCGGTTTGATCTCTGTCTCCAGCTGCAGATCCTTCTCCGCCAGGATCGGATGAAATTCAAACCCGATCTGCTCCAGCATACGGCTGATGTTGACCCGCTCCGGTTCCAGTTGGATACTGGTCAGATTAAATCGTGTGATATCAAAAAATTCATTAATCAAATCCTCCAGACGTTCTGCTTTCTCCAGGGCGATTCCTGTATAACGGCTCCGCATTTCCGGTGAAATCTGCGGCTCATCCCGCAGCAGCGTCAGATATCCGATGACACTGGTCAGCGGTGTCTTCAGATCATGCGCCAGATAAACAATCAGATCATTTTTCCGCTGCTCCGCCTCTTTTGCCAGCATGGCATTTCGCAGGGCACCCTCCCGCACCAGATTCAGTTCATCCTCCACACTTTTCATTGCTTTTGATAACCGGATCGGTTCTTCCCCCGGGCTGGCAAGTTTTTCCGATGCATCCACCAGTTCATCCAGATAACGCAGCGGGCGTGTCATAAACCGCAGCGTGATAACGATCCATCCGATCAGGATCAATATGATCATAATGGCAATGATCCATTCTTTTACCCACTGCAAAAGATAATAGAGACTGCTCGGCTGCCAGGATGTATTGATACTCACACTCCAGCCTATTGCCAGGATTGCAAACAATGCTGCCACATAAATTACCAATGCCAGTATATAGTTGCCAAACACCTGCCCGGTAAGCTGCGTGCGCAGATACCTTCGGTTGGCATTATTTTTCTTCTGCTCCATCTCGTTTCCTCTATTCAATCGTGTAGCCCACGCCCCAGACCGTTTTCACATACTTTGGTTTTCGGGCAGGTTCCTGCATTTTTTCCCGCAGACGGGCAATATGCGTCATAACGGTATTGTTGTTGTCCAGGTATTTTTCTTTCCAGATCGCCTCAAACAATTCTTCTGATGCCACCACTGTGCCCTGATGTTCACACAGATACCACAGAATATCAAATTCAATGGGTGTCAGATTCAGTTCTTTCCCGTTTAGCGTACATTTGTGCTTATTCCGGCAGATCTGCAGACCGCGAATGTCGATCTCATCCGCCGGCAGTTCTTCCTCCGGTTCCATGCTTCCCGGATTGTACCGGGTATAGCGCCGCAGCTGGGTCTTCACCCGGGCCATCAGTTCCAATGGATTAAAGGGCTTCGTGATGTAATCATCCGCCCCCAGGGTCAGACCGGTGATCTTGTCCATGTCCTCTACTTTTGCTGTCAGCATAATGATCGGGAACAGATATTTCTCCCGGATTTTCTGACATAAAGTAAAGCCACTCATATCCGGAAGCATTACGTCCAAAAGTGCCAGATCCGGCTCCTGTTCTTCCATTACACAATGCAATGCATCGGTTGCATTATAAAATTTTAAGACCTCATAACCATCATTTTTCAGATAGACTTCCACCAGATCTGCAATTTCTTTTTCATCGTCAACTATTAGTATCTTTTTCCCCATCAAGCTGTCCTTCCTTCGTAATACTTCCGTTTTATACTAACGTTACTACTTTGAAAAGTCAAATGATATTATGGGGCGACAGTAGGATATTCGTTTATGTTAAAAGAGACTGTAAGAGATTTTTCCCTGCACGCTAACAATCGCTTAGCAGGGAAAAATTCCTTACAGCCTCTAAATTTACTTAATTAAAAATATCTCCACTGTCGCCATTTTCGTTTTCTATAAATTTTCCAGCAGCTGCTCCACGTCTTCTCTTGTTGGTATTGCAGGAATGCCGCCACGCTTCTGGACACAGAGTGCTGCAGTTGCATTGCCGCATACGGCACAATGTCTGATTTCATCCCAGGTCAGGTCCTCCACTGCTTTTTCCAATGCCAGATATGCACTCAACGTGCCACCCCAGAAGGAGTCACCTGCACCGGTAGTATCTACGGACTGTACGGAAAATCCGGCGATCCGTTCTTTTTTCTCTTTCGTTGCCATCAATACGCCTTCGCTGCCCAGGGTTACTGCAATGAGTTTTGGTCCCATAGCCAGCAGTTTGTCTGCTGCCGCTTCGTAGGTTGTCTCACTGGTGAGAAGCAGGCTTTCTTCGTCAGACACTTTCATCACATCCGCATAATGGATCATGGATTTCATGTTTTCAGCTGCTTCTGTCTCACTGTTCCACAGGGTCGCACGGTAATTCGGATCGTAAGAGATCAGCGCACCTGCTTCTTTTGCCATTTTTACGGCCGCCAGTGTCGCATCCTTTGCCGGCTGATCGGTCAGGGACAGAGATCCAAAGTGGAAAATCCGGCAGTTTGCTAAAAGTTCCGTATTCAGTTCCTCCTCACGCAGCTGTGTGTCAGCCCCCGGTTTTCTTGCAAAGGAAAACTCACGCTCGCCGTTTTCATCAATGGCAACAAAGGCCAGTGTAGTAAAATAATCGTCATCCTCGATCAGATTGGACACGCCGATGCCTTCTTTTTCCAGTGTTTTCTTCAGAAATGCGCCGTGCATATCCTTTCCAACTTTTCCGATAAACTCTGTCCGGTATCCCATGTGGCTGGCAACCGTCAGAAGATTTGCCGGCGCACCGCCCGGATTCTGTTCAAACAGGCGCATTCCGTCCGCGCCGGTTCCAGCTTCCGTAAAATCAATCAGTAATTCGCCAAGTGCTGCAATGTCAATGTTTTTTCCCATTTTTCAAGTCCTCCATGATTTCATTATACCGCTTTTTATTCAATCTGTAAAAGAATAAAACAATTGCTGTCACAATCCAGAGGGTTCCCGGAATAGTTGTAAATGCATGTTTCATAATACCAAGCACCTGTGCATTCTGTGCCTGATTAGCCACATAACCATATTTGCCAAGCAGTCCTGCCAGCATTGCGGTTCCGACTGCCATTCCAATTTTATTTCCAAGAGAAACAAACGCATACTGAAAACCATCGTTTCGAAGTCCCGTCTTCCACTCACCATATTCTACGCAGTCCGGAACGATTGCATAAATTGCTGTGTTAAATCCGGAGAAGAAAAACTGAGTAATTCCGGACAATGCATAGAATACCACTGGTGATTCCTGAACATTGAAGAAAAACATGCTGAGCATGGAAATTCCTGTAAGTAATGCAAACAACGATGCCGTACGACCTTTGTTGTTAAGCTTACGGAACACTGGCTGGAAACATGCTGCGCCGATAATAGACGGAATTATAATACACATAGAATATGTCGTATAGTATGACGCACTTCCCTCTACATATGTAAAATAATAAAGTACATCCGCATTTCTTCCATACAATGTAAATCCGAACAAAACCTGACCGATCAGTGCCAGAATATATGGGCGGTTCTGCATAACTGCTTTTAACTGAACCTTTACGGAAATTTTTTCTTTTTCCGGAACTGTCACGTTTTCTCTTGTTTTTGCAAAACAGAAAAAATGACATGCTGCAAAAATACCACCATAAATAATTGCTACCAAAAGATATCCAGTCTTTGCACTGTAACTGCCAAGCTTTCCGATCAATGGAACTGTGATAATATTAATGATTCCAATGGCGATCATGGCAGCTACGGAACAGGATGTATTGATTTTTGCCCGCTCATCAATATCCTGTGTCATAGCACCACATAAAGTCCCGTAAGGAATATTTACGCAGGTATATCCAAGCACCAACAGGCAGTATGTAATGACCATATAGATGATTTTTGCTGTATTCGACCAGTCCGGATGTGCCCAGAACGTGAAAATCAACAGGATTGCAGTAATCGGTGCAGCAACAAGAAGCCAAGGACGATACCGTCCCCATCTGGTTTTGGTCTTATCCGTCAGCCCACCAATGACCGGATCATTAATGGCATCCCAAAACCTTGAAAACAGCATCAGTGCAGAAACGGCTGCCATACTAATTCCGAATACATCTGTATAAAAGATCATTAAAAAATTGCTGACAAACATCCAGCTAAAATTACATCCAACATCACCAAACCCGTATGCAATCTTACTGATCAGTGGCACTTTACCGTTTCTGTTATTATTTTCCATGGCTTCCCCCTACTCTCTTTTTATCTATCCACTTTTCCTTTTTTCACTAAAATACAACACTCATTTTGATACGTTATCTGATGTACGTATCCATACTAAAAAACAATCAATTGGTACTTTTTTATTTCTGTACATTGATGATAACCTTCATGGTCGTCTCACGGTTCTCATCAATATACTGATATGCTTTCAGATAATCTGCAAAATCAAACGTTTTAGAAATCAATGGTTTTAAGTGAACTTTTCCGTTATTTACCAGATCGATTCCATCAATATAATCATCATGGCGATACATCATCGTACTCTTGATATCCAGTTCATGATCATTTGCTACGGCCAGGTCGATTTCTGCCATTCCTGCAAATACCGCAACCAGAACAATAATGCTGCCTTTTCTAGCGTATTTGATTGCCTGTCCCATGGTAATATTATTTCCTGCACAATCGTAAATGACATCTGCTTTATCCGGTCCAAATGCTTCCAGCATAGCATCGCCGAAATCCGTATGTAACGTATTTACACATACATCAATGCCGCACTCTTTTGCTTTTTCCAGTCTCAGATCACTGACATCTGTAATCATAACTTTTGCTGCACCCATTCCTTTTGCAGCCTGCGCTACCAGATTTCCGATCGGGCCTGCACCAAGAACAGCAATATTCATTCCCTTTACGTCACCAACCTGTTTTACCCCATGCACTGCCACAGCCAATGGCTCGATCATGGCACCTTCTTCAAAAGACATATCTTCCGGAATCGGTGTCACTTTTGATGCATCAACTGCAAAATATTCGGATGCTGTTCCGGTTGTCTGGAATCCCATTACTTTCAATTCTTCGCAGAGATTGTATTTTCCATGACGGCACGGATAACATTTTCCACAGAAGACCTGTGGCTCAATAGTCACTTTTTCTCCTGCATGAAATTCTGTCACTGCATTTCCAACTTTTTCGATCACACCGGAAACCTCATGTCCCTGTGTCACCGGGTATTTTGTAAATGGATGTTTTCCATGATATACATGAATATCAGAACCACAGATACCAATGTTCATAATCTTTACCAATACCTGATCTTCTCTGATTTCCGGAATCGGAACCTCTCTGAAAATAATCTCTCCCGGTTTTGTCATTACCTGCTGTAACATATGCTTTTCCTCCTTGTTTATATCTTTTATAAATCGTTTTATTAAAGTATCTATATTATTAACCCAGTACATGTTTTTGTCAATATTATTTTTCGTGTTTCTCCGCATTGCACAAATCCTCATTTCCTTTTTTATACAGAATGACAAGAACCTGTGTCTGACATATTTTGGGCATACAAAAAACTCCCTGATGAAAGCTTTCATACTCTTCCTTCACCAGCGAGTTCTCTCTTATAATCGTATATCACAATATTCTTTTTCTAAAACATCAACCACTTATAATGTTTTTATAAATTCCGTCAGGAAATGCTTTGCCACCCCCACCGCTGACGCTTCTTTTTTGTAAGAACAGGTACTTAAATACCGGACATCACGGTCAAATCCGTTATAATGCATTACTTTTTCTCCCAACGGAAGCATATAATTTTCCAGATACCCACCTACCTCACCACCTAAAATCACATCCAGATCATAGGCCATACGCAGGTTCGTGATAAGAATTGCCAGCTTGTCCAGATACGCATCCCACTGCTCCCGTAATTTACTGTCACCCTGCTCCATCTGGTTCAAAAACTGCTGTACATTATCAAATGTTTCATCTGTCAGAGCACTTGCGGCGCAATATGCATCTGCACAACCCGTTTTTCCACAATAGCATTTACGGCCGCCCGGCACCAGAATCATATGCCCAAACTCGCCCGCTTTCTGATTCTGCCCGTTAACCAGCTTTCCATCAATACAAAAAGCCCCTCCAAGTGTGCTGTTCAAAGACAGATAAATTGCATTTTTATACGTATTCAAATCTTCTGCAAGCATTGCCGCATTGGCATCATTTTCAAAAAATACCGGCACCGAAAACGCCTGTTCCAGAAAACTCAGACTGTAATTTTCCAGTCCTAACGCATGGGATTTCACTACCAGATGCTCTTTCTGGTTTAAAATACCTGGAATAGAAATTCCAATTCCAAGAATCCGTTCCGGTTCTTTCATATCTTCCAGAAATTCATCCGTCAGCTTTTTCACTTCCGCACAATACGACATATCCTGTGAGAATTTTAGCCGCACCCGTTCTATTTTTTCTATCTCATTACGCATATTTATCAGAACCAATCCCAGATGATTCGCTGTAATCACCAGACCGACTGCATAGCGATATCCGGGGTTGATTGCAATACTCTTTGCTTTCCTTCCACCCGTAGAAGCATGCTCACCGGTCTCAAGAACGATCCCCTTTTCAATCAGATCATTCACATTGGAAAGCACCGTTGGCATACTAAGATTCAGCTTTTTGGATAATTCTACCTTCGATGTATCCTGATTATTTATAATGTATTGAAGAATTTTTGCTTTTGTAATATTTTTTTTATCTGCACCTGCCATGATCAGCACCTCTTTTATAAATCATTTTATAAAAGAATCATATCCGTTCCAATCATATTTGTAAAGACTTTTTAACGGAACTCCCCCTCGATGCGCTTCGTGAACAGAATATCATGATTCACCAGCCGGTAAAAATCACGTTTCATCTCTTCAAAGGTCTGATCCCCCATTCCCATGAGCCACATCATCTTTGTGATGGTCGCCTCCAGCGTCATATCGTAGGCTTCCAGGATTTTAAAATCCAGCTTCACCTTTTTTCCGACTTCATACACCGTCATGTTGCTGCCCTCGTTCGCCACCTGGGTCGTCATCACCAGAATTTTGCCTTTGTCTTTCCATTTGTTCATCTGGGTATAAAATTCATCCAGCAGTGACTCCGGAATTCCGCCCACGCCAAAACTTTCCACCACAAGACAGTCGTAGCGTTCAAACAGATACGGCAGGATATCCGGCTGCATGCCCGGGATCAGCTTCAGCACATAGACGCTGTTTTTCATCTCATAGTAAAAACGTACCGGTCCCGTGTAAGGCATCTCCGTGATATAGCGCACCAACATGCCGTCCTGGATCACCGCCTGATACGGAAAATTAATACTGCAGAACGCATTATAGCTTTTCGCCCGCTCTTTTCTGGCTCTGGTTCCCACGATGACTTTGCCGTCAAACAAGATATTAACATCCTGGGAATCGTTGTCGGAAGCATAGATAAAGCTGTCCAGCAGATTTGTCTTGGCATCCGTCACATCCATCTCGATGGGCTTCTGTGCTCCGGTAATGACGATGGGTTTTCTGGAATTCTGGATCATATAAGACAGTGCCGCCGCTGTATATGCCAGGGTATCTGTGCCGTGGCAGATGACAAATCCGTCGTACCGGTCATAATTTTCTTCTACTGTTTTTACCAACAGTTTCCAGTGCTCCGGAGTCACATTCGTGCTGTCCAGATTGCACACCTGGATGGAATCTACCTCGCAGATCCTGCTGACCGCCGGAATGTAGTTCAGGATATCCTCCGTGGAAAGTCCCGGCGCAAGGCCGTATTCTGTCTGTTTGGAGGCGATGGTACCTCCGGTTCCTATCATAAGTATATTTTTCATGGTTGCTCCTTTAACCGTTCATTTTTCCTGTTTTTTCTATTTTAACCACATGACAAGCATTGCCATATGTCTCTATTTCCTGCATTATTCTATCAGCAGCTGATAAATAATCTCACAGGCTGCCGGTATTTTTTCCAGATCCACACTGGAATAATTGATGATAAAGTAATGCTCCCGGCTGTTCTCCTGCGTCAGAAAATATTCGGACAGCGGGCGCATTTTGATGCCGTGCTGCATGAGCCGTTCCGAAAGGCACTGATCCGACAGTTCCGTCTGCAAGTGCAGCAGAAAATGCAGCCCGGAATCATTCTCAATGATCCGGCATTTTTCTTTCAGCGGACTGTGCTCTATGATCTCCGTCAGTTTTTTCCGCTTCCTGCTGTAATACAGCCGCATCCGGTTGATATGTTTTTCAAAATACCCCTGGTTGATAAATGCTGCCAGAGTATACTGTTCAAAGTTTGATACCGTGCAGGAGTAAAAGGACAGCTGTCGGTAAAACTGATTCGCCAGATGCACCGGCAGAATCATATAGCTGATACGGATGGTGGGCGTCAGCGACTTGGAAAATGTATTCATATATATGACTTTTTCACAGGCATCCATACTGAACAGCGTCGGCAGCGGTTTTCCATTCGGCCGGAATTCACTGTCATAATCATCCTCGATGATGTAGCGTCCATTTTTCTCATTCGCCCATGCCAGCACTTCATAGCGGCGATGCGCAGGCATGGTGATCCCGGTGGGAAAATGATGACCCGGACTGATATGCGCGATGTCTGCCCCGGATTTTCGCAGTCCTTCCACAGTGATCCCGTCCTCATCCATATCCGCATAGCGGCAGGTGATCTGATGCTGCTGATAGATCTGCACCAGTTTCTTATAGCCGGGATTCTCGATGCAGTATTCCCGGTCATTTCCCAGCAGCTGCACCAGCATGCCGTACAGATACTCCGTTCCGGCTCCCATGACGATCTGATTGGCATCCACCAGCATCCCCCGGAAGGACTTCAGATACTCCGCAATGGCTTTTCGCAGTTCATAGATACCGCCGGTGGGCGACACTTTCATCAGATCCCGGCTCCGGTTTGACATCGCCTCCCGTAGCAGCTTCGCCCATACGGAAAAAGGAAACCGCTCGGAATCCACTTTGTTTCCGGAGAGATCAATGTCGTATCGCGGTGGTTCTTCCGGCACCCGGATATCCAGCGCAATGCTGCTTTCCTTTGGGATCCGGTTCATCTCTTCAATGTCCGCCACATAATAGCCCTTCTTTGGCACGGTATAGATATAGCCTTCGCTGATCAACTGGTCATATGCATTCTGGATCGTTATGGTACTAATGCCATTGTGCGTCGCGAACGTCCGCTTGGAGGGCAACTTCTCCCCACACTGCAAAACCCCCGTTGTAATATCATGTTTGATGCACCGGTACACCTGCTCATAAAGCGGCACATCACTATGGGTAAAGACATACGTCAGCATTGTTTTCCCCCTTCCAACTGACATCTGTTTTTTTATCAGTTTGATTATTTTTTTATAACCAGTTCCATTATATAATAGGCATCAGCAAATGGCAATCACAACAAATACAATTTGCGCCAACAGCGCAATGATCATTATCTGTACGGATTGCAGAAACAAAAAACTATTTAAAATGTATGGAGGGGTTTACAAATGGACAAAAAACAGTATGAATTAAACAAAGGTCTGGCTCAGATGTTAAAAGGCGGTGTCATCATGGATGTTACCACACCGGAACAGGCAAAGATCGCAGAAGCTGCCGGTGCCTGCGCCGTTATGGCACTGGAGCGTATCCCGGCAGATATCCGTGCAGCCGGCGGTGTCTCCCGTATGAGTGACCCGAAAATGATCAAAGGGATCCAGGAAGCAGTCAGCATCCCGGTTATGGCAAAATGCCGCATCGGCCATTTTGTAGAAGCACAGCTTCTTCAGGCCATCGAGATTGATTACATCGACGAATCAGAAGTGCTTTCCCCGGCAGACGATGTGTACCATATCGACAAGACACAGTTCCAGGTTCCGTTCGTCTGCGGTGCCCGCGATCTCGGCGAAGCACTCCGCCGTATCAACGAGGGTGCATCCATGATCCGTACCAAAGGCGAACCGGGTACCGGTGATGTCGTTCAGGCTGTCCGCCACATGCGGAAAATGAATGCGGATATCCGCCGTATCACATCCATGCGCACCGATGAACTTTTTGAGGAAGCAAAACAGCTTCAGGTTCCATATGAACTGGTGCTTTATGTACACGAAAACAGCAAACTTCCGGTGGTAAACTTTGCAGCCGGTGGTGTGGCTACTCCGGCTGATGCAGCTCTGATGATGCAGCTTGGCGCAGAAGGTGTCTTCGTGGGCTCCGGAATCTTCAAATCCGGCAATCCTGCCAAACGTGCATCCGCCATCGTTCAGGCAGTCACCAACTACACCGATGCAAAACTCATCGCAGAACTGTCCGAAGATCTCGGGGAAGCCATGGTTGGCATCAATCCGAGCGAAATTCAGATCATTATGGAAGAGCGGGGTAAATAAAGATGAAAATCGGTGTACTTGCCGTACAGGGCGCCTTTATCGAGCATGAGCATATGCTGGGAAAACTCGGTATCCCCTGTGTCGAATTGCGAAAAAAAGAAGATCTGACCGGTATCGACGGTATCATTCTCCCCGGCGGCGAGAGCACTGTTCAGGGACAGCTGCTGGAGAAACTGGATATGAAAGAACCGCTGCGAGATATGATTCAAAACGGGCTTCCGGTGCTGGCCACCTGCGCAGGACTGATCCTGCTGGCGGAAAATATCGGTGAAAAAGAAGCACCTCATCTGGGAACCATGCCGGTCAGCGTCAGACGGAATGCCTACGGCCGACAGCTTTCCAGTTTTATGACCACGGCTGATGTCAAAGGTATCGGAGACTATCCGATGGTTTTTATCCGGGCACCGTATATTACGGATATGGCAGACACCGCAGACTCTGTTGACGACTGCAAATCTGTTCCTTCCTCTGTAACAAATGAGGAACATGAAAATCAGACTCATGATGTGATTATTCTGTCCGAAGTAGACGGACACATCGTAGCAGCCCAGTATCAGAATCAGATCGGGCTGGCATTTCACCCGGAGATGACGGATGATACCCGGATCCATCAGTATTTCATTGACCTTGTGAGAATACATTGTTAAAATCCTATAAATTTTTCCATAATAAATTACTTTCCGATAAGGAAAAGCTCTTGCTGCCAGACATTCTCTGGCAGCAAGAGCTTTGCTTTTCTCAAATCATCCTGTTACAGATGCTTCTATTCTTTTTTTACGGCTGTACCATACTCAAAGGATCTACATATTCTCCATTTACTTTAAAGCGGAAATCCAGATGATTGCCGGTGGAACTTCCTGTGGTTCCGACATACGCGATAACCTGTCCCTGCTCCACATGATCGCCTTCTTCGACAGCCAGTGCGGAACAATGCAGATACATCGTCTCTACACCGTTTCCATGGTCGATGGTGATATTATTTCCAAAGCTTGAACTGTAAGTTGCTTTTGTAACAACACCGGAAGCGCTTGCCATAATATTTGTTCCTCCCGGTGCCGGAATATCAACTCCATTATGAAATTCTTTTCCGTGGAACGGGCAGATACGCTCGCCGAATGTATCACTTAATCTGGTGTAGCCGTCCAGTGGCCATATATACGCTTCCTGGGAAACCTGTCCGCCTTTTACCAGATACTGTTTTCCATCGATTTTTACATGACCGTTATAGGAAAAATCAATCTGACCGTTCCGTACATACCAGGTTCCGTTTTCATTGGCTGCAAGTCCGGTATAGTCAAAATCTACTCTGCCCCCCTGCAGATACCACCAGCCATATTCGTTGGCAGCCAGTCCGTTAAAATCAAAGTTTACTTTTCCGCTCTCAATACGGAACCAGCCATACTCATTCTGCTCCAGACCGAAATGGTCAAAATCTACCATTCCTTCATGAATATACCACCAGCCATACTCATTTGCAGCAAGACCTGTATAATCAAAATCTACTTTACCACCGTTTAATTTCCACCATCCATACGGATTTGCTTCCACACTCATGCTGTCAAAATTGACATCACCCTGCTCGATCCGCCACCATCCATAGATGTTCTGATCGATTCCGTAATAATCTTTGGCTATTTCGCCATCCACATACATGTGCCATTCACCGGTTTTGTCATCCAGCTGAAATCCATTCCTTGTTTCTTCCTTTTTCTCAGACTTCGCAGACTTTGTCGTTTTTGCTGTTTTTGCTGTACCTGCATAAGCCGGTGACACCAGCATCCCTGCTGCTACAATACCAGCCAGCGCAGATGCCATTACTTTCTTTCCTGAAAAATTCATCTTTGCGGTAACCCCTCATTTTTAAATATCTTTTTTATTCACATTAATAAATATTATATAATTTCTTATGAATTTTTTCAAGATTTTTTAATAATTTCGTAAAGATTTACGCATCCTGTTCCGGATAACAGCATAGTTTTTTTAAACCACGACCCAGTGCCCCAAACAATGGTTTTCCAAGTTTTACCATCAGGTGCAGAATCAATGCCGCCACAAATATAATCAGGAACATGTTCCGTTTTTCTATCTCATATCCCCAGAAGCTGATGATCACCGCTTCATGGATACAGTAGATTGGAAGGCTGAGCGTCCCAAGCCATATCAGCGGCTGCAAGCGGATCCTTGCTGTCAGTGATTTTCCGGACAACATCAGACTCAGCAGAAGGATAAAGCAGCCAATGAGCAGGCCATCCTGAGAAAATCCACTTGTGCATGCAAAACACAGCACAAATGCCAGCAGAGACAATTCTGCCAGTGTGAGTAATGCTGTTCCAACCGGTTTATAACGGTGCCGTCTGATCCGTTCCGACAGAACGTAGATGAGTCCGCCTGCCAGCATGCCGGCCAGTGCACGCAGATCTACCGCCAGAAAAGCTCCATGATCCGCATGCCAGCCATTTACAGTACCATCACAGATAATCAGGTATCCATATAGCAGCATCGGCAGAAAACTGATAAGCCACGGACCAATCTTCTTTCCCAGGTACAGATACAGATACATCATCACTGGCATTGCCACAAACATCGCACAGATATACCACAGAGCACCACCCATGATATAAGAAGTCTGTACCGTGTCAGAAATAGGAACATCCGCCGGCATCATACCTGTTCCTGCCAGATAGAACAGATTTACCGGCAGATACAGGATCCATTTCACAAGTTCCATGCCTGTAAACTGATATTTCCAGGCAGAGATTATGCAGTCTGCCACAAATCCCACGGTCGTATACGGCAGTAAACGCTTGAATTTGTCGATCGTATACTGAATCGGATAGGTTGCCTTATTCTCAATCTTTCCTTCCATCCGCACCAGATGTTTGATGGCAAAATATCCGGACAGCATAAAGAAGAACTCCACAAAAATCCATCCGGTCGTAAATCTTCCGCCTGCATGATAGGAAAAAATGACATAACACGCTAGAAATCGGCACAACTCCACCATATTATTTTTCTTTTTCAAAACCTGTTTCTCCTCCGTCTCTTCTTTATTAACCCTTGTTATACTTCTGTCACTCTTACAGTATACACAGAAATCAGGTTGAAATAAACAGGAAAAGCACCGGTATTACATCCGATGCTTTTCATTTTCTTCACCTATATCCAATGATGCGACTGTCAGAAATAGATTTTGCCGCTCCTTGCTTAATAAATTCTGACTCTTGTTCCGTTTGGAATCGTATCATAGATCCATTTTGCTTCATTGATGGCAAGTCTGACACATCCGTGAGACAATTTCATGCCGAGACGTCCGTCCTGGATACTACTCATACTTCCATGATTATAAATAACAGAATGGAAGAGATAATCTCCGTAGAACTGTGTATAATACCAGCAGGTATATGTATCGGTACCGAAGGATTTTCCACGACCGGTTACTTTGAAGTCGCCGGTTACGGTTGGTGTGGAATTTTTACCCGGTGTACAGGACAGGTTCTTCACTGCTGTCCAACAGCCGTTCTGACCGTAAAATACAACGGTTCTGCAGGCGTTGGTATCTGTCACGATCAGCCAGTTTGTATCACTCTTCGCAGAAGCTGCCCTGGAAGCAATGGCACCGGAAACGCCCACCGGTACTAATTTACCGCCGGAGATCGTGCAATTCAGTCCCATCCACTGCACGGTTCCGCTGTAACCAAACTGAAGCTGTCCTCCGCGGAAATACCAGGAACCACTCTCATTCGGTGCGATTCCATTAAAAGTAAAATCAATTTTTCCACCGCTAAATTTCCACCAGCCCGCGGCATTGCCCGCCATGCCGTTAAATCCGAAATCCACCTGACCGTTGGTAAATTTCCACCAGCCGGCTTCGTTGGACCCGATTCCATTATAGTTAAAATCTACCAGTCCTCCGGCTACATACCACCAGCCGGCTTCGTTTTGTACCATTCCAGTATAGTTGAAGTCTACCATGCCTCCGGTGATTTTCCACCAGCCGGCTTCGTTTTGTGCCAGTCCATTGTAGCCAAAATCGATGCAGCCATTCTGTAAGTACCACCAGCCGACTTCATTATTTGTAATGCCATGGAACCCGAAATCGACCATTCCGTTGGTTACTTTCCACCAGCCGGCTTCATTCGGTACCAGACCACTGTAAGAAAAGTTTATTTTTCCGCCCTGGACATACCACCAGCCATTTTCATTTTCAGCCAATCCTGTGTAATCGAAGTTGATTCTGCCGCCCTGGACACACCACCAGCCATTTTCATTCGGAATGAGACCGTTTGCCTCAAAGTTGACTTTTCCGCCTTCAATGCGCCACCAGCCGGCTTCATTTGCCTGAAATCCGACATAATCAAATGCAACTCCGCCACCACGGACATACCACCAGCCGTTTTCGTTATTAGCAAGTCCGAAATAGTCAAAGTTTACCCGTCCGTTTTCTACATACCACCAGCCGTATGCGTTCTCTGCCAGGCCGGTATAAGATTCATCTACATCACCTTCGGTGAGATACCACCAGATACCATCAATCTCTTTCAAACCGGTAAAAGCTTCATCCTCTTTGCCGTCATCTTTGCCCGTATCGTCTTTGCCGGTATCTCCTTTACCGTCATCCTTGCCGGTATCTTCTTTTCCAGTATCTCCTTTACCGTCATCTTTTCCGGTATCTCCTTTGCCGTCATCCTTGCCGGTATCTTCTTTTCCCTCGCCCTGATCGGTTCCGTTCTCTGCATCATCTTTTCCAGTGTCTTTGATTTCTCCCTGAATATCATCTGATGTTCCGGTTCCGGCAGTGCCATTTTCTGTTGCGGCAGCCTGTACCGTTACGGTTCCGTTCTGTACCGAAGCTGCATCTGTCACTTCTGATGCCATGGCCGGAGAAGCCAGTAATCCTGCTGTCAGAACAGCTGTCATAAGTCCGACACTGAGTTTTTTTAATTTCATGTTTTGTTCCTCCATTTACTTACATGTACACGCACACTTTTTCTTTCAAAAATTCCGTGTACCTTTGCATTCCAATATCCCATTGCATCTGATCTCACACCTGATCAGGATGGAATCGCTTTCCTGATGACTGGAATCATCTGCAGGATTCTGACTGCCACAGCGGAGATCAGGAAGATTGCAATCGTTCCAAAGATCCGGTACTTGATGCTGGTGATTGGAAATATCTGATAGATTGCCACCATCTGTACTAAATAGAAGTGTACCAGATATATACCAAAAGTCAACGATGAAAATGGTGCGGTCAGTTTTGCAAGGCAACCCAACACTTTCTCATTTTTTATATTCTTAAAAAGCAGAAATATTCCGGTAGAATACAGAATACACGGAACATTCCGATACTCCTTAAATGTTGTATCCACGGTTCCGTTCTTCAGGGACAGAATCTGTGTTCCTACAAGCATCAAGAGGAAACCTCCCAAGGCAGCGGCGTAGATAACGCAACGCCATTTTTTCGACAGCTCATAATTATCGATCCAGTATCCCAGCAGCGTGTAGATCAGATATCCGCCCACAGCCGGCATTCCAAATCCCTCATTAAATTCAATATGCATCAGGTTGCATACAAGCGGTGCCAGTGCTTCCAGAACAAAATACACCAGGATCGCATAGCCAAAGATCCGCTTTCTGTACTTCTCCGGAATACAGGACAGGATCGGGATACACAGATATACGGAAAACAAAGCCGGGAAAAACCAGTAAATATCCACATATCTTGTATTCAGAATTCCATCCACCACTTCCCGGATGCCCTCCGGTCTTGCGTGATATACGATATAATACCAGATCGCAGAAATCACAGACCAGATCAGAAACGGAACGAGCGTTTTTCCAAATCTTTTTTTGAAAAATACCGCTGTGGTATAACGTTTTCTGTAATTCAGTAACGTTGCACCTGATATCATAAAGAAGATCGGCACTGCAAAATAGCAGATGCACTCTATAATATTTGCGGTGATCCAGTACCTGTCATAGCTGAACTGCCAAAAGCATCCGTTGACATGCATCGCCACTACAGCCAGACAGGCAATGACACCCAGTATCTGTATATATATTTTCTTTTTCATACGATTATCCTATCATGCACAGATTTGTGCTTTTTTTGTCTGTATGGACCGCCGGATTTTTTTCCAGGCAGTCAGCACCAGCATCACTGCCAGAAATACGATAATATCTGCCACACAGCGCCGCAGGGCCGTGTGGAACTGATGTCCTTCCACATGCCACACAGACTCCCAGTTGCCATCCAGAATGTGTACACACAGCAGATACAGAGAATTTCTGCCCAGGAACACGATTGGTTTTACCAAATGTTTTGCTTTGCAGAAAATAACACTGCATTCGCTGATACACATCGTTCCTGCCACAGCTGTAATAAAACAGATCGGGAACAACGGGTACCGGCGGTTTGCCAGCTCCAGATAAATCCGTATTTCCCAGTCCGGCACGGTAATCATCAATGTCACGATCCAGATCACACCCCAGATCAGTGCCTTTTTCAATGGAGACTTCGTCAGATCCATCCGTTTCATCCGATAACCCCAGTAGAAAAACGGCATGATCGCCAGTGCGATATCAAGAGAAAACGGCAGCTGCATCAGCATCCCCCAGATCATTCCAATGGCGCCTACGATCATGGATACCACCAGAATCTGGGAATCTTCCTTCATACTCAGATGGATATAGTCAAAAATCGCTCTTCCGATAAACAGCGCAAAGAAAAACCAGGCAATTCCGAAAGCAGCTACAGAAATCCCACTGTACTCCACAGAGGTGCCACTGCCGATGATAAACGTATACAGTTTTTCCTGCCAGTATTCAAACTGTGTCAGCAATGTCGTATCCTGCACACACTCAATCACTGTCGCGATGGCAAATACGACCACCGCCGGAACCAGCAGATGCTTTGCTGCCTTTTTCTGCTTCATTTTATACTCTTCCAAAGAGTTGGAGCAGCGATATGTCAGAATCGACAGGATAAAAAACAATGGCATGTGGAAGGAAAAAATCAATGCCCGCACATCGCTTCCTGTTTTTCCGACGTCCGCCGTATGCCCCAGTATCGTTGCCAGAATTGCAATTCCTTTTGCAAAATCGATCCATTGGACTCTTCCCGTTTTCACGGCTGTCTTTGGTTCGGTTTTATTCAAGTCTATGTCCCCTCTTTCTACACCGGGCAGATTCGGAATGCTTCTTTCATCGAAAGCATTCGGAACTGCCATACTATGCTCCTTTGACTTCAGAATCAGGACAGATACATTTTCTCAATTTCATCTGCCGTAAACTGTACATCGTATCCATGAGAACGGATCTGCTCCGATGCATCCTCACGTTCTTTTCCTTCATAGCTCAAAATTTTGTCTGCCCACTCGGATACATCTTCCTTCAGTTCCAGGAATGTCACAAGATCGGAGATTTCCAGTTCCTCAGATACGTTTACGGATGTAATGACCGGGAGACCTGCTGCCTGCGCCTCAACGCCTACGATCGGCAGTCCCTCATAGCGGGACGGCAGTACAAAGACATCCATGGCCTGCATATAGTCATTGACGTTATTTACCAGACCACAGAAACGGACGCTGTCTGTCAGATGCAGTTCCTCGATCTGTTTCTTCACATCCGGCTTGTTCTCACCGTCACCGATGAGCATCAGCACTGCATGCTCGTTTCTCTTTCTCACTTCCGCAAAAATACGGATCAGATACTCATGGTTTTTCTGGTAACTGAAACGTCCCACATGGCCCAGTACAAAGGCATCCTCCGGGATCTCCATTTTCTTTCTGATCGCACGCTTTGTCTCTTCGTTAAATGCAAATTTCTCCAGATCCACACCGTTTTTCAATACTTTCAGCTTGTGATCCACGATGGTCTTCGGGTATTTCCACTCACCGGCTACCACAGAGCAGGCACAGTAATCTGTCGGTGCGCTCATGATATACGGATAAGACGCCATCTTTGTCAGACGGTATTTTAATGTCTTATGCTCCGCCGCACAGTGAGAATGCACGATGATCTTCTTCACATGGTTTTTCTTTGCAAAATGTGCCATGATACACAGAATGGAAATACTTCCACTGTGAATATGCACCACATCATAAGGATGCTCTTTGAAAAACGCATCGATCTTGTCATTGATATTGAAGCGGCTCTTACCCGGCTCAAAGCTCAGCCCAAAGGTATAGATGGTTCCACCGAAGGATTTTACAATATCCTCATAGTAAGAATTATCACAATAATAAGGGGTCAGCATATCGATGGCCAGATGTTCATGATTGATATGCTGCACAATGTTGATCACAAAGGATTCCTGGCCGCCATTGGAGATCGGCTCTCCAAATACTTCCAGTACACGCTTTTTCTTTTCCATGTTTCTACTCCTGTATATACTCAATAGACGGGTTAAATGTCTTGCCTTCCTTGGACGCAGAAAGAATCAGTTTGATCTTTCTCTGCTTCTGGGAAGATTTCAGAATGATCTTCGCAATGTGATACCAGATTTTCAACTGCTGATATACTCTGCGCTTCCAGCCCTCATGCAATGCGATATACATCTCGTTGCGGTAAGCGTAACGATAACGGTCAATACGCTCATCATCATACACGATGTTGGAACCGACGTTATTTTTGGTATCATGCAGCACCTGGCTGTCCTCCACCAGATAACTCGGCTCCCGCAGTGCGATACGTCTTGTATATTCCACATCGTCGCCCCAGATGAAGAATTCTTTGATCGGCAGTCCGTAAGTAGCCACGGATTTCCGTGGAACGAACATGGATACAAAGGAAGACTGTACGATCTGTTTGTACTTACCTTCGGCCATGCCGCCTTTGTATTTCGGTGTATTCATCTCGCACCAGCTGCCGTCTTTCCACAGTACCTTGCCTGCCAGATAGCCATACATGCCATTCAGTTCTTTGTCTGCCTGCAGGAATTTCTCCAGTGCATCCGGATGCGGATAAGTGTCATCGTCCATGATCCACATTGCGTCGTAACCGGCCTCATAGGCACGACGGATACCAAAGTTAAATCCACCGGCGCCGCCCAGGTTTTCCCCGGTATTCACATAATGGATCTGTCCCGCATCGATATAATGCTGGATGGCTTCTTTTGTGCCATCCGTACTTGCATTGTCGATGATCAGGATATCAAGCTGTGCATTGACCTGCGCCAGTAACGCTTCGATGTTTTTTACTAAATATTCTTTTCGGTTGAATGTTACAACTACTGCTGCTATTTTCATATTGCTCCCAGTCCTTTCTTACCGCAGATGATATAACAGAACACGCTTGCAGGCGGTCATGAAATTCTTGCCTGCAGACCAGTTTTCTTCTGTATTGACTACGCCAAGTTCACATACTTTCAGCTGATTCTGCCGTACCCAGACGTTCAGCAGACGCTCGCTGATGAAACCGTAGATACGTTTCTGATAGTCGTTGTATTCTGACAGATCTACCATCGGCTCAAGTTCATCAAAAATAGAGAACAGCCACTGACAGTATTCGTTGAATTTCTCTCTGCTGCAAATCATCATGTTGAACAGATAAGCTTCTGTGTCTGTCATGACAGAATCGAAGGATTTCAGATAATCCGGGCACTGGCGCTCGATGATGCCCCGCACGCGGTCCATATCTTTTTTCAGACCGGAGATCTGGCAGAACTGCTCCAGCACGTTCGGTTCCATTTTCTGCTTAAACGGTAAGATAATATCATATTTTCCAAGCAGTTTCCGGATATCTCTGTCGGAAAGTTTTTTGCTCTTGCTGAAAGATCTGGAAAACAGACGTCTGTAATGCACGATGCCCACATAGTCATCTTTCTGCAGATTTTTCCAGAGCCAGTACACACCGGTCAGCTCACAGTAGTTTGCATTTTTCTCTGAGATATTGTCTCCGGTATCGTCAAAGCAGTCTCCGTATACATGGCCGCGGTAAGCGCCAACCAGTAAGACTTTATAGTTTTCCTGAGGGATCATGTTAAATTTTTTATGCGTGATCACATATACTGACATTTGATTGCTCCTTTTTCTTACTCTCACGCTCACATCTCTGTGAAACGTGTTATTTTTCATCACTTATAAAAGCGGGCGTTTTCCCGACTGAGATAAAAGTGTAAAAATGCACCCTCTGACCGGAACGCAAAAATCCCGGTCAGAAGCCGCATTCTTCCCATTTTTCTTACCTCATTCTGAGATCCAGGTCAAACACACACGAATTCGGTGCGTGATCCTAATGTTTTATTCGGTTACGATCGCACCTGCAATCTGAATGTTCTGTAACTGGCAGAAGCCCAGTTCCTGTTCAAGAGTGTCATATGCAGATCTGCGGACCTGTGCGATCAGGACAGCCACTTCATATCCGGCCGCTTTTTCTCTTGCAGCCGCGCTGGATAAGATGTCTGTCTCTACAGTGGCCTCCACACCGGCCTCTCTCAGTTTTTTCACCAGTGTATCGATCCATGCGGTCTCTGTCACTTCCTCACTGGAAAGTAATAACAGCTTCTGAATCTGATTTCTGCTGCAATAACCGGTCACATCTGCACATACGATTGCTTCTTCCACAGAAAAGTCCACCGGTTTCTTTCCTCTGAGTTTGTCGCCCAGACGGAGCAGTGCATTTTTCTTATTTTTTCCTTTTAAAGTTCCCATCAGCTGTACACCGTACAGATAGGTCACATCTTTTTCATTGTTGATGGTTCCGCGCCAGATGTAGCTGATCACGATATAGAGGATGGCAAGGATGATTCCGATGCCGAAGCCAAGTACCGCATACTTTTTGCTGATATGTGCTTTTACAACCTCTTTTTTCGCATCATCTTTCTTATCTGCTTTCTGCAGATTTTTCTCTACCAGAGCCACCTGATCAGCACTGAGTTTTTCTTTTAAGGAATCTACACGCTCCTGCATGGAAACAACGCTGTTGACACGGTCAATTTTATAAGTCCATAATCCCTGATCCACTACTTCCGCATAGCTCTGGTCCACCAGGTTCAGCTCATGTGAACCGGTAGATTCCTGCAGTTTCTGCTCGAAATCACTCAGGCACTCCGGAATAACTGCTGCCAGTTCTTCGCAGGATTTCTGGTTTTTATGGATCACTCTGATTTCAAAGGTCAATGCCGGCGTATCTGTGATCACAGTACTGTCAGAATCTTCCTCATCTTTATCAGAATCTTTTTCAAAGTAAAGCAGCTCAGTCAGATACTGCAGATCCATATCTATACCGTGATTGATCATATCCTGTGCCAGACTGCCGTTTGTCACATAGTTATCATAGGCACTGAGCAGATCTTTGCTGAGCTGTTTGTCGCCGGTAATGATGCGGTACTGCAAAGTCACACGGCTCTCGTCATATGCATTGATCTGCATTAATACAGAATTGTCCAGATATGCCTGCTGCTCTTTCATATTGTCCTGAACAGCAATGACATTATTCACATCCGTCTGCTCTTTGTCGGTAAGTTTGATCGTCGTAGTCGTATCTTCACTGTTTGCAGCTTTCGCAGCTTTGCTGTCTTTGGCATATTTATAGCCACAGCATAACGCTGCAACAATGATACCAAGAATGATCACCAGTCCAATCCGGCGAAGGATTTCTTTCAACAGATCAGAAACGGTAACAATGCGTTCCTGATCCAGATTCGTATACTCTTTCTCTCTTTTCTCCATGTTTGCCTCCATCTTACTTTTTCAGGAATTTTTCTTTCATCTGACCAACCACTTCGTATACCAGCGGCTCTTTCATCAACAGAAGACCTCCGCCGTAAATGCCGAAAAACAGCAACGCGGTAATGACCAGAATCATAAAGCTGTTCGTTATCGGGAGCAGATGCACCAAAAGTGCCACAACCGTTCCAAGCATACAGGCCAGTACGATTTTTCCTGCTTTTATTTTCCTCATGATCTCCATCAGGAACTTCCACATTGCAATCGCCTGTACAATCAGTACCGCCAGTTCTGCAACCAGAGTTCCGATCGCTGCACCGGAACTTCCCATACTCGGAATCAATACCAGGTTGATGGCAAAATCAACCACAGCTCCGACGATTTCGGAAACCAGCACCACATTTTCCCTACCCTGGGGAATCAGGATCTGAATGCCGGTGATATTCGTAAAGCCGATGAGGAATACCGTCGGCATGATGATCTGCATCGGGATGATGGCCGGTACATAATCCGCACCGGACAGCACCAAGATTGCTTCCCTCGCATAGATGATAAAGTATACCACCAGCGGAAGTGCCATCATCACAACCAGCTCCATGGCTTTCGCCGTCACCTTACGGAACTCATCGTGCCGTTTCTGCTCGATATAATAGGAAACCCTGGGCAGAAGCACCGTTCCGATGGATGTCACCACACCCACCAGCACCGTTTTGACTTTGACGGCAGCGGTGTAATAACCGGCTGCTTCATTGCCCTGCATAAATTTCAGCATGACCGTATCCAGATTCGTATAGATTGTAGTCGCAATGGACATACCAAAAAAGATCAGGATCGGTTTCATATGATGTTTGAAATCATAATTACGCAGTGGTTTCAGCGTAATGTATTTTCTTACATTGATAAAGTTCATCACGTTGGAAGCAGATGCGGCAAAGATCGTTGTCACACCGTAAAACAGGTAATCGTCTTTTGTGTGGATACACACAAAAGTCAGCACCAGCGCAATAAATTTAAAAAAGAGGGAACGTTTTGTAATGTAACTGTATTCTTCCAGTGCCTTATACAGCCACTCCATTCCGATGAGGTTGAACACGATGGTTGTACTGCAGATGAGATACAACGTCTTGTCCTCTGCCATTTCCGGGATAAAGAACAGTGACCCGAAAAATGCTCCGTACACGATCACCGACATGATCATATTGATGATAAAAATCTCCTGCGCCGTCCGGGACAGTTTCTCCTTGTCATCCCTGACGATGGCGCATGCACGGATACCGTAAGTAGGGATACCAAGCTGTGCGACCATGGCGAAATAGGTTACCAGTGCCACAGCGGAGGAAACCCGTCCGGTTCCCGTCGGTGTCAGGATTCGTGATACATACGGAAATGTGATCAGCGGAAAGATCACAGCAGAGAGATTGAGGATCGCATTCATGATAAAATTGACTTTTACTGATTTGTTGTTTTTACTCATTCTCGTTTTTCCTGTACTCATTGATTGTTGTTACTTTTTCATCTTCAGCCGCACATGGGTGGTCCGGAACCGTACCCTGCGGTTCAGCCGGTGTCCTTCCCGGTGGAACAGCGCGCTTCTGTTACGCAGGCTGATATAGGTGATGCCGAAAAATGGCAACGGATTGTATGCAAGGTTCAGCAGACGCGGCTCTGTTATGGAAAATGCAGTGATCAGAAGCACTGCGGTTTGCAGATAAAAATCCTTCTCCTTCACAGCCATATACATGATGTAAGTGTATACAGCCACGATGATGATGAGCGGGATCAGACCGTTTTCCAGAAGGATCTGCATGTAGGAGCAGTCTACATAGTTGTAAGCTCCTGCAGCCGCATTGTGACTGAAACCGATCCATTCGATCTTTGTTCCCAGCCAGGAGAAACCATAATCTCTCCAGCCAAAACAGCCAAGCTCCAGTCGTCCGGAAAGCACACTGTTGATCTTCTGCCAGTTCGGATCTGTCGGTATATAGAAGATCTGACACGCCACGGCAACGATGCAGAAAAATGCCGGAGCAAAAATCAGCAGTCGGTTTTTGCGGATCCGGTCCTTGCGGTTCTGCCAGTAGAAACGCATGATATAAGCGTAAACCAGCAGCAGTGTGGACAGGTAGAAACTCATACGGGCATCTGTCAGCTTGTACAGCCCGAAGTTCACTGCCTCCAGAATCACATACTCGATCAGGTGCGCACGATCTTCTCTCAGATAAATGTACAGCACCATAAAGTAAAAATAAAGGATCGCACCTGTCGTCGTCCACAGGAAGCCAAGTCCGTGACGCTGACGGGTGGATGCGTCAAAGATATAATCCGGTATGATACCGATCTGCGACATGGCCACGACAGCCAGCAGCATCGCGCCCTGTATGATGCAGGTCAGCTTTACGATGGTTCTGACATTGACTTCCTTTGCCGCCAGAATCATGATCAGATATAGGATGAACGTACTGTTGCCGGAGCAGACCACCGTTCCAACGGTGAGTATACCCAGGATCGCCACGCCCCAGATCTGTTTTTCCCGGAAACTGTCCTGCAAAATGATCAGTGCCGCCAGGAAGTAACACAGATAACGGACATATTTGAATATGGAAGATGCCGCACCCATTTCCTCAAAAGCAGTCTGTGACAGGAGCAATACGATCATATATACGGTATATACTATTAGAAAGAAACTTTCTCTTTTTGTTGTCCTGTATTGCATAATCCTCCCCTAAAAACTTCCTTCGTATTTCTTTTTCCCGAATTTTGCTTTCAGGAAGGCCATTCCTTTTTTCTTCCAGTCGATCTCTTCCATATGAATATATGGAATTTCTTTGATCTCCTCTTTCTGGTTCATCAGCCATACATTAAAAATGATCTCGCTGACTCTTCCGTAAAATCTTCCCTGGAAGAAAGAATATTCTCTGTCTCCTGCCCGTTTTTCCAGTTCAAACAGGATGTCGAACAGCCAGCTGCAATATGCGTCTGACAGAGATTTTTCCATAATATACATATTGAACATATATCCGCCGGTCTGCTTCATTACTTTGTCAAAGCTTTCCAGATACTCCGGATATTTTTCACTGATGATCTCTCTGGTAATATCAAGATGTTCCGCATAATGAGTATGCGCATAATGAGAATAAAGAGATTCGATATAGTAGTTCCGTCTCTTCGGAACAATGATCTTGTACTTCGGAATCAGCTGTGCCAGCTCTTCTCCGGTGAGTACACATTCCATCGGTGTATGGCTTTTGCGGAAAGATCTGCTCTTCATGGAAAAATGACGGCGGTAATGTGCCAATCCCAGATAATCACAATCCAGATTCTTCCATGCCCAGTACAATCCGGTCAGCTCACAGTAGCTCGGATTTTTTGCGGAAATATTGTCCCCGGTGTTATCCGGCTGATACGGCAGCGCATCTTTTCCTTCCCTGCCTACATGCACCGGCAGATAGATGTCGTCCTGTGGCATGTCATACATTTTATGTGTTGCAATAATTATTTTCGCATTCATCAGCATTTACTCCTTTTCTCGCCGGTGATCCGCTTTCGTTTTACCGGCAGTTCAATTTACAGGTTCAGTCCCCGACTGAGGTGAATGGAAACCAAATAGTCTGTTTTCCCACATGCAGATAAGCCGTGGAGCACTTCCACAGCGATTTTTCTGTATGCAAACAGACTACTTATTGTTAAATTACATTCTATAAGTCCCATTCACTTTATCATCTTTCCTGTTAATTTACAAGAAATATTTCCTTAATAATTCTTTATTATTTCTGTCACATCCTTTTTTCCGCTCTTATTTATGTCGTTACCGTTCACACGCTCCCTTCGCGAAACGCCCTCCAGGCTTCTGTTTTTGTTGACATCCCTCAATCTGTGCTGTATGATATGATGCGTGAATAAGAGAAACAGTCAGAAACCGTCTGTCTCATACAGACCAGACCAGGGGAGCTTCTGTACATTATCTTCTATATAAAAGGTGGTGACAGTCAGCTGAGAGTAAGGTAGGACTTAGACCCTTAAACCTGTTGGATAATGCCAGCGCAGGAAGTGTATTGGATTACGTTATGCATTTTTAGCGTCTGTCATTGGCAGATGCTTTTTTTTTCAGCCAGTTCTCTTCACAGACAATCCAACGTTTACCGGATCCGGACATTGCGTATTTCTAAAACGAATTACAGCAAATCTCCCCGATTCCGGCAGACCCGACTTTTTTATCAGGAGGAACATAATTATGAACGCAAGTGTAGCTATTCAGGTACTGCCAACCGTAACAGACGAAGATGAAGTCATCCGCATCGTGGATGAAGTCATTGATTATATCAGATCCACCGGTCTGAACTACTATGTAGGACCGTGCGAGACATCCATCGAGGGCGATTATGAGGAACTCATGGAGATCGTAAAAAACTGCCAGCTGGTTGCCGCAAAAGCAGGCTGCCCGGCAATGAATACCTATGTAAAGATTTCTTTTAAACCAGAGGGAGATGTACTGACCATTGACAAAAAAGTTACAAAGCATCACCAGTAAGATCCCGGCCATCGTCGCACTGTGTGTGATCGTGCTGATCTGGTATCTGATCTGTATCTCCGGGCTGGTTCCGGCTTATATGCTGCCCTCCCCGGTCAATGTGGCAAAGGCACTGATCTCTGACATGCCGCTGATCCTGATGCACGCCAGATACACGCTGCAGGAAGCATTTTACGGACTCTGTATCGGCATCCTGATGGCCTTCGTCAGTGCTACCCTGATGGACCGTTTTCTCACCATCAACCGTGCATTTTACCCGCTGATGGTCATTACACAGACGATTCCTACCATTGCCATTGCTCCGGTTCTGGTGCTCTGGATGGGATTTGGCATGGCACCAAAGATTGCCCTGGTGGTCATCACCACCTTTTTCCCCATCGCGGTAGGACTGCTGGACGGTTACAAAAGTGTGGATCCGGATGCCGTGAATCTGATGCGCGCCATGGGTGCCACCAAATTCCAGATCTTCCGGCATCTGAAGTTTCCGTCAGCCTTAAACCAGTTTTTCTCCGGTCTGAAGATTTCTGCTTCCTACGCCGTTGTAGGCGCTGTCGTGGCAGAGTGGCTGGGCGGATTTAACGGACTCGGTGTTTACATGACCCGTGTCAAAAAGGCATACGCTTTTGACAAGATGTTTGCCGTTATTATTTTTATCGTGATCATCAGTCTTCTGCTGATGCTCGCAGTCAACATTATCAGAAAAATATCCATGCCGTGGATAAAAACAGAAAAAGAGGGAAATGAAGTATGAAAAAAAATTATTTAAAGAAACTTGCAGCTGTATCTGTGGTTGCCGCTATGGTACTTTCCATGGCTGCCTGCGGAAACGCTGATACAAACACCAATGCAGGAAACACATCTGACAGCTCTTCTGCAGCTGCGGAGAACACATCCAAAACAGATAAAAAAGACCTGACAAAGATTACATTCTGTCTGGACTGGACACCAAACACAAACCACACCGGTTTATATGTAGCTCAGCAGATGGGATATTATGAGCAGGCCGGTCTGGATGTCCAGATCGTACAGCCGCCAGAGGACGGCGCCGCTCTGATGTGTTCCGCAGGCCAGGCACAGTTTGCCATCGAGGCACAGGACACCATGGCAGCATCCCTGGATTCCGATGATCCGCTTGATATCACAGCCGTTGCTGCTGTATTACAGCACAACACTTCCGGTATCATGTCCCGCCAGGGCGACGGCATCGATACACCGGCCGGCATGACTGGAAAAACTTACTCCACCTGGGAATCTCCAATCGAGCTTGCCACACTGGAAACAGTTGTCAACAAAGACGGCGGTGACTTCAGCAAAGTAAACCTGATTCCGAACGATATCACAGATGAACCGGCTGCACTGGCTGCACATCAGACCGATGCCATCTGGGTATTCTACGGCTGGGGCGGTATCAACGCAAAGCAGGAGAAGGTAGACTGTGATTTCTTCTTCTTCAAAGATATCGACACTGTATTTGATTACTACACACCGGTCATCATCGCAAACAACACTTTCTTACAAGAGCATCCGGACATTGCAAAGAAATTCCTGGAAGCAACCCAGAAAGGTTATGAATATGCGGTTCAGAACCCGGTAGACGCAACAAACATGCTGATCGCCGGTGACAACACAGGTTCCCTGAAAGGTTCTGAAGATCTGGTCCAGGCTTCCCAGCAGTATATTTCCGATCAGTACATCGCAGATGCCACCAAATGGGGCTTCATTGATGAAGACCGCTGGAATGCATTTTACAGCTGGCTGGCAGAGAACAACCTGACCTCCTCAGATCTGACCGGCAAAGGATTTACAAACGACTATCTGGGAAATTAAAATGGCATTATTAAAAGCAGAACATATTACAAAAATATATGGTCAGCGCACGATCATCAAAGACATCAATATTGAACTGAACCAGGGCGAACTAGTCTGCCTTCTGGGTGTCAGCGGTTCCGGAAAGACAACGTTATTCCACATTCTTTCCGGCCTGACCACTCCGGAGGAAGGACATGTCTATCTGAAGGATCAGGATATCACATCCACTCCGGGTCAGATCAGCTATATGCTTCAGAAAGATCTGCTGCTGCCTCACAAGAAAATCATTGATAATGTATCACTTCCACTTGTCTTAAAAGGAATGAAAAAGGCGGAAGCCCGGGCAAAAGCCAATCCGCTCTTCGCAGAATTCGGACTGGACGGTACCCAGTATCAGTATCCGAGCCAGCTCTCCGGCGGCATGCGTCAGCGTGCCGCACTGCTGCGGACGTATCTGTCCTCCAACGGTGTCGCACTGCTGGATGAACCGTTTTCCGCACTGGATACCATCACAAAGTCCAACATCCACAAGTGGTATCTGAACATCATGACATATATCGATCTGTCCACGCTCTTTATCACTCATGATATCGACGAGGCAATCCTGCTCTCGGACCGGATCTATATCCTGAACGGTACACCGGGTGAGATCAAAGACGAGATCGTGATCAAAGAAAAGAAACCGCGGCCGGATGATTTTTATCTGACGGAGACGTTTTTAAACTATAAACGCGACATCATCAGTCGGCTTTGATTTTAGTGGCTGAAAATTTAAGATATGAAAAAGAAAACTGCGTATTTTGTCTCTGCAGCTAACAATCGCTTGCCGAGAAAAAATACGCAGTTTTCTTCTATTTACGTTACTATTTTCATATGCCACGCCGCCTGTTACCGCAAGATCAGCGTGCTCAGACACACTCCCGCAATCGGGCTATGCTCGCTCCCCGGGAGTGTGTCTGAGGTTGTTGCTTTTGCAACCGAGTTCGCGGGAGGGGACGGAAATAGGCGGCGCAGCGCAGATAGAAAACCATTCGTGTCTGTGTCCGGTTATTTCATTCAGTTCCATTATATAGTTTTATATAATTTTAAACCCATTCAAAATTTCGACTTAAATGGCATCCAGTGCCTGTGCCAGATCCGCGATGAGATCCTCCTTGTCTTCCAGTCCACAGGAGATCCGAATCAGTCCTGCCGGGATTCCGGCTGCTTCCAGCTGTTCATCTGTCATCTGACGGTGTGTGGATGTCGCCGGATTCAGGCAGCAGGTTCTCGCATCTGCCACATGGGTCTCGATGGCTGCCAGTTTCAGATGTTTCATGAACGTTTCCGCTGCTGCACGACCGCCTTCCAGTTCGAAGGATACGACACCGCAGCCACCCTTTGGCAGATATTTCTGTGCCAGTTCGTAATATTTGTCTCCCGGAAGTCCACTGTATGTCACGCTCACTACCTTCGGATGATTTGCCAGAAACTCTGCCACAGCCTGTCCGTTTTCCACATGACGCGGCATACGCACATGCAGGGACTCCAGTCCGAGATTCAGATAAAATGCGTGCTGTGGAGACTGGATGCTTCCGAGGTCACGCATGAGCTGTGCCGTACATTTTGTGATAAATGCACCGCCCTGTCCGAATTTCTCCGCATAGGTAATTCCATGATAGGAATCATCCGGTGTACAAAGTCCCGGGAACTTGTCTGCATGAGCCATCCAGTCAAAATTGCCGGAATCTACGATGGCTCCGCCCACTGCCGCACCGTGTCCGTCCATATATTTTGTGGTGGAATGGGTCACGATATCTGCGCCCCACTCAAAAGGACGGCAGTTTACCGGTGTCGGGAATGTATTGTCCACGATCAGCGGTACGCCATGTGCATGCGCTGCTTTTGCAAATTTTTCAATATCCAGAACCGTCAGTGCCGGATTTGCGATAGTCTCTCCAAATACAGCTCTCGTATTTTCCTGGAATGCTGCATTCAGTTCTTCTTCCGTGCAGTCCGGTGCTACAAATGTCGCTGTGATTCCCATTTTCCGCATGGTCACTTCGATCAGATTGAAGGTTCCGCCGTAGATGGCAGAAGATGCCACGATGTGGCTGCCACACTCGCACACGTTGAATAAGGCAAAAAAGTTCGCTGCCTGTCCGGATGAGGTCAGCATTGCCGCGGTTCCCCCTTCCATCTCTGCGATCTTTGCCGCCACCATGTCGTTCGTCGGATTCTGCAGACGGGTGTAGAAATATCCGGAATCCTCCAGATCAAATAATCTGCCCATCGCCTCGCTGGTCTCATACCGGAAGGTTGTGGACTGAACGATTGGAATCTGGCGCGGCTCACCGTTTCCCGGACGGTAGCCCCCCTGTACACATTTCGTGTCTAATCTGTATTCACTCATTTTTTCTTCTCCTTTTCTGGTTCTCTGCCCTTTATGATAACAGAAAACGTTTTCATAACTACATTTTATATATGGATACCATCTTATGTCAACCCCATAAAAAAGTACAGCCTGCCTTTTCAGACAAGCTGCACTTTTTTACTCGCTTCGTTTGTTCATGGTCAGGATCGGTACCAGGTGATTGTATACCAGGAACGTAATGACCACACTGATCATTGCCTTTATAAAGGTAAACGGCATATTGAAAATGACAAGACTCTGCAGGATGCTCTTTACCCCCGGGAAGATTGCCTGATAAGCTGCCAGGATCGTGTCTGCCGGCATGAAGTTGTAATACACCGGATATACCACGAAATAATTGGAGGCCACACTGACCACGGCCATCAGGACAGCTCCCAGAACCGCGCCGCCGCAGGCACTCTTTTTTGATTTCTTTTTCTTATATAATAATCCTGCCGGCAGGATAAATACTGCATTCAGGATAAAATTCGACAGTTCCCCCACACCACCGGTGGATGTAACAGTCAGATGCAGCAGATTCTTGATCAGTGCAATGATAATACCTCCCACCGGGCCAACTGCCAGACTTCCGATCAGTGCCGGAAAATCCGACAGATCCATTTTGATAAATACCGGCATCAGCGGAACACTGAATTCCATAAACATCAGAATATATGCGATCGCGGACAGTACACCCACGATCGCCATTTTAGCAATATTTGATTTTGCCGGCTTGTTTGCTTTTGTTGCCATAACTTATGAATCTCTTTTCTCTCTATCTTTTTTTCTTTTTTGACCGAATATGACTGATGAACACCAGGGCGGTAAAAATAATGGCAAGGAAATAACCGATCGCTCCCAGTGCCGGAATCCCCAGTAATTTCGGGTTCATATTCGTGGTGCAGATAATGCTGGAACTGATCAGCAATGCCATGATCAGAAATCCCATGACCAGACGGCGCACCAGTGCATTCAGCATCAGCGTCAGGTCATCCGTGGCATGCAGATCCAGGTTGATACTGGTCTGTCCCTGCATGTAGCTGCGCAGCAGATCGGAGATATAGGAAGGGATCTTGATCCCCTTCTGCAATGCCTGCCACACTTCTTTTGCACCGATGTGCAGTTCCTCTTTCATATTAGAAGCAGAAAATCTGTTTCCTGACATCCGCGCGGTCGCCACCTGAACCACATTGATATCCGGTGCGATCTGTGCGATGACTCCTTCGATGGTGGTCAGTCCACGCACCAGCATGGTCAGACTGTGTGGCATGGACACTCTGTTTTCCTTCATGATATCCATGAGATCCTGCATCAGCGTTCCCATATTCAGACCGCCGAAATTCGCATTGCCGTACTTTGTCAGCCAGTCACCGATATCCGAATACAACAGCTTCTGATCCGGTTTATCATGAAAATCTCCCAGGGAAAGCACCGCGTCCACGATCAGACTCACATCATGGGTTGCCACTCCTTTGATGACTTTCCCCAGCAATGCCTGATCCCGCTGAGAAAACCGTCCCATCATCCCCATGTCGATCCAGACAATTTTGCCGTCCCGGATACGCATGTTGCCCGGATGCGGATCCGCATGGAAAAATCCGTCTTCCATGATCTGTTTTACATAGTTGTCCGCCATCTTGGAACCGATCTCGTCCAGATTGTACCCTGCTTCCAGCAGTTTTTCCTTTTCATCCACACCGATACCGTCGATGTACTCCATCACCAGCACCTGCGTGGTGGTATATTCCCGATACAGCATCGGGCTTGTGACAAACGCCACATCTTTGTTCAGTCGTGCAAACTCTTCCATATTGGCAGCTTCCGCCAGAAAGTTCATCTCCTCCTGCGCCACTACCCACATCTCGTCCAGCACCTGGTTCATGTCAACTAACCCTGCCATATTGATGGGCGGCATTAATTTTACCGCGCGATGCAGGAAAGCGATATCACGGGACATCGTCTCGTAAATGCCCTGGCGCTGTACTTTCACTACCACAGTCTCACCGCTTTTCAGCTTTGCCTTATGCACCTGTGCAATAGAGGCAGAACCGATGGGTGTCTCCTGAAATTCTGCGAACACTTCCTCCAGTTCCATGCCGTAGGCATGTTCGATGACTTCCCGGACTTCCGAAAAAGGCATCGGAGTTACTTCCGACCGCAGACGCATAAATTCGTCACAGATCTTTTTCGGAAAAATATCAGATCTCATGGACATAATCTGGCCCAGCTTAATATAAGTTGGGCCAAGATCCTCCAGGATAAGGCGCAGCTTTTCCGGCGTTACCCCCCTGGCTATTTGATGTTTGTGTATGACTGAAATGATTTCCCGTAAACGGGTTCCGTTTGATTCTTTATCACTCATAAATTCCAATACTTATTCCATTCATGCAAAACATGTTTCACTGTAAAACAGTCCCTACTCTTTGTTCTGCGCTTCCCCTGCAGCCTCTTCTTCTTTCTGTGCTACATCCTCAGCTTCCTTCTGAGCGATCGCTTCTTTTAAAGCTGCGATCTGTTCCGGAGACATTCCTTTTAATACATCAGCAGGATCCTGCTCTGCGTCTTTTTTGAATGTCTGTTTTACATTATGTTTTAACTCCTCATTGAGCACTTTTCCCTGCTCAACGGTCAGTTCACCTTTTTTTACCAGATCATCCAGAATTTCTTTGGATTTTTCTGCAGTTGTAGCTGCTGCGCCAATACCTGCCAATAAGATTTTTTTCATGCTGTCACTGATTTTTTCCATAATGAAATTCTCCTTTCTATACATACGGAATCATCCGTAAGACATCTTTAGATCCTAAAATCATATATAGAAGTATACACCAGATGCCATCATTTTGCACCTGTTTTTATCCTATTATTTTATTACAGTTCACCCATCACTACTTCTGCATCTCATAGCCGTAATGTTCAAAATAAAATCCAAGCTTTGCATTGATCTTATCCCGCAGTCTCGGTGTCAGTTCGAATTTGTTCTTTTTGTAATTCTTCTGACTCTCCAGATATGCGTCAAAGTAAGGTTTTGCCTCCTCGAATCCGTCAATGCCGAGGTGCTCATAGATCTGCTTTACATACCCTTCCGGATCCTTGCAGAAGTCCTCGTATTTGATGTCGATATGATCCTCCGGCGGCATTTCCTCCAGTTCCCGAAAGGCTTTTTTGTAAATCCGCTCAAACAGATCAATGGTCACATCCTCAATGACCTCGTAAGGCGCCGGTTCATTCAGGCAGAACAGCCCCATTTCCTTGGTAAACATATTGATGGTGGACATGACCACCGTATACGGATTCCGGTAAATGTTGATAAATTTTGCACCCGGATAACATTTTTTCAATGCGCCGATGCGGCAGGTATTCTCCGGACTTTTCAGCAGCAGCTGTCTGCCGCCGTACAGATAGGTGACTTTTTTCAGAATATAGTCATAGGCTTTGCGCCATTCCTGCTGCCGTTTTTCATCCTGCTCATCAATAAATGCCGTCTCAATGTATTTGACACCCTTGCCGCCATCCGGAAATACCAGCATATGGCTGATGGCCTGGGTAGAGATCGTGGCCTGTGCAAAAACTTCCTCCATCGGAAGATCCAGGGTGTACTCCAGATTGTCCATCGGACGTGCTCCCTGCAGCAGCTTCTTCTGAGCTTTTGCAAGGATTCCTTTCATGAAAATACAGTTGCTGAAGGTCACGGTACGCACTGGATCAAACCATCCAAACTGCGGATCCCTGGTCAGCAGATTCTGCAAAAATGTCGTTCCGGAACGCCAGTAACCAACGATGTACACCGGATCTTTTTTTATCTTTGTCCGTTTGATCGGCACATAAAAGACCAGCCATTCCAGGAATGCCGGAATCGCCAGTGCCGTAGAAACCGCCGTGATCAACCGCACCTGTCCTTTGTTTTCCTCTGTAATCGGATTGCTGCGTTTTAACCGGATCCAGTTGTCCAGCCGACAACCCATCAGATTGTGTGACAGATTAATCTTTTTTCCCATGGTATCTTACACTTCCTTCTTTTTACTGTAATATCGTATCGACCTGCGCCTATTATTTTTCTCATGAATTCCTGTGCAGGAGATTTTTCTAATAATCATATACGATGAAAATGACACAGCCCTCAACGTCCGCCATATAATGAAAGCTGCCGAGTCCCGGACAGTATTTTGCAATTCCGTATTCCTCCACAAAATACTGCATCGCCTGCTCGTACAGATCCACACTGGCAAATTTCACCTGCACCATCTCTTCTCTGTTGTTATACGCATTGCCAAACACAGTACCGATGGTGTCCGGATTCCACTCCGTGATGTAGCGTCCCTCATGCACATAATAATTATCCTGTGTCGCCGTGCACTCCGGCAGAGGGATCCTGCTGTCCGGTGTATGGGACTGCATGATATCCGCTGTCGTGGTGCCAAAATAATTATAGTCCACATATTTGGAAAGCACCGATTCCGTCTGCTCTGACTGACGGGACAGATACTGGGAATTGCCCCAGGTGGTATCAATGTAATAATACTCCCCGTCCAGCTGCACCAGATTCCATGCATGCGGCCCGTCACTGACATTTCCGATGACTGTTGTACATGGAATTCCCAGTTTTTCCAGCAGATACTGTGTCGCATAGGCATATCCCTGGCAGATGGTCTCATGATTCAGGAATACACTGATGATATTCTGATTATCCGCGGAATCTTCCACGTAATCCACTTCCTCGATCAGTTTTTCAAATACATACAGTGCTTTTTCATAATCACTGCCATCCTTTGGTGCATCCGCCAGCATGCGGTCTGCTTCTTTATCAATGGCCTTCTGCGTCTTCTTCTGCTCTTCCGCAGTCATACTGTATTCCGGTGTGATCTCAATGGCCGTGATCTCATCATCCCTGCTGTATGTCACATAGGAAAACTGTTTCAGCCAGAACAGATTACAGTAATCATACCGCACCGCCAGATAGGCAAGTTCCATCTGTTCTATGTCAGTGGTGGCAATCTGAACCTCGTCCTTACGATGCACGATGGCATACAGTATCTCATCATAAACCAGCTTTGTCGCATCATCCAGCGTACTGTACGCATACTTATCCTTTGAAACCGTCTTTACCTGCAGCGGATTGTCTCCCGTCACAAACTTTTCCATCCGGTCTGCCACACTGGCCATGTCTGCCTTTTTACCGCCACAGCCTCCCAGCATCAGCACCATACAACCGACGATCAGCAGGACGCTTATCCACCTGTAACCACTCTTTTTTCTCTTATTCACTCAGTTATCCCCGTTCTTTCTATCAGACAGTACAGGCACTTACGCTCTGAGCCCACACCATCTTTTCATTGCTTTTTTTTCTGTTCACTTTTATAATAGATCTTAAATGGTTATCATACCACAATCATACATTTTTGTGAACAGGAGATCCCACATGATTGCATTGAAAATCACCGAGATCGGTACTTTTATCAATAAACTTTTAAAGGATGGCATGTGCGATCACTTTCTGCTTCAGGAAGCAGTGATCACCCAGGCAGCCACCTATACCATTGATGGCTCTCTCCATCCGGATTATTACGAACCGGAAGAACTGGAGGCACTGCATCTGCAGGAGCTGTCCTGCCTTCCGTTTTCCATGTTGCGGCCAAACTGCCTGAAATTAATGCAGGGCAAAAAGAAGCCATTGTTTTTCAAGTTCGTCTTTCTACTTTCCCCGGAAAACCAGGAAAAAACCGTCACCCGTTCCGGCACAGACTTTACTTCCAAAGATATCAGCGGCATGTACATGCATTTCACTTATAAAAATGAAGTGCTGACCTGCACCACCGGCATTTCCTACCGGCTGTTTTCCCTGGATAAGTCACTGGAACAGGAATGGGACCGTCTCGTTCAGGTATTTCTGCGTCAGAACGGCATCGCTGCGGAACCGGTCATCTGACCGTTTCTGCCAGCTCCCGGAAAAATAAGACCGCCGTTCCGGCAAAAATACACAGATCCGCCACGTTGTAGATCAGTTTTCTCAGGCAGGCCACCGGCACACGAAATTGCAGATAATCGGTTACATATCCATGCACAAACCGCTCCAGCAGATTCGCCAATCCGCCGCCAAGGATCAGGGCAAGTCCCCATTTTCCTGCCTTTTCCCCTTTTAACGTCAATACAAATAAAAATACCACGGCAATAAAACTCACCACCACAACGCCAATGACTTTTACCAGCATCGGGCGTTTTCTTAAGGTGTCATTCGCCATGCCATAATTGTGATATTTCCGCAGGCGGACACCACATCTGCCCCATTTTTTTCCGTCTCCGGCATCCACGTTTCGATTGATATACCGGCGGATCAGCAGTTCCGCCAGACAGATTGCCACGATCACAGCCATATAAATCATGTCGTCTCTTCTCCTTTTTTATTCTTTCCAGAAAGTTCCAGTTCTATACTGTGATATACGTCACGGAAAGGCAGTCCGGTGCTCCGCGCGATGGCTGCCACACTATCATATTCCAATGTCAGTGCTTCTCCATCCTCTTTCTGCAGATATTTTACCGCCACTTTGCCAAAGGAGCTGTTCTTCTGTCCGATCTCCCGGTGCAGAATGCTTCGCTGCATGATCGCATGACGGATCCCAATAGCTGTCGTCTCCGCAAAGATGATCTGCTCCATCCGCTCTCTGTCATCCGGATGACAGAGCACCGTCAGCAGATAAGCCGGCCGGTTTTTCTTCATATAGATCGGCATATAGCTGACATCCCGTGCACCTTCCCGCATCAAGCGCTCCATGGTGTAACCCAGCACTTCTCCGCTGCAGTCATCCAGGTTGCATTCCAGTTTGCAGATCTCATCCGCAGAAGTCCAGCCGGATATAGTCGGTCTGTGATACATTCCGGGGGCTGCTGTTTCTGAACCATATACCTTTGGATCTTCCAGCTCTTTTTTTGCTGCTTCTGTCGTTTTAGAATTCAGCTGACCGGATCCTGCTGCTTTCGCAGTCATAGTTCTGTCTGATTCTTTTTCTTCTTCAACAGATTCCAGTGCAATGAATTTCGGTTTTGCAGCATCCGGTGTCAGCAATTCCAGTTCCTCTCTCTTCGGTGTCAGGACTTCCGGTTTCGTCCGTCCTTCCCCGCGTTTTCTGCGGATCAGGACCACACGCAAACGGGCAGGCTCACCTTCGGAAGATGCTCCGTTTCCGATTCCCTGACAGATCATCTGATACTGTTTTGGCAGATGTCTGGCGATCTTGCACGCTGCCAGTAAGGCTGCCGCTTCCGGTGTAACCCAGGCTCCGTCCCGCTCCATCCGCTGCAATGCGATGCCTGTATCCATCAGAATATACAATGTCTCCGGCAACGGCACCTGTTTTGTGCCTTCTGATGTCATGATATGGCCAAAGCCTTCATATAATACCGGACAGATCACCTCACCGATCTGCAGCTGATCCATACAGATCGCTGTCGTCATCATTGCAATGACTCCCTCAAAATCTCTTTTTGAAAAAACAAGTGCTTCCGGTTCCACACTCTCCACGGTTGCTTTTGCATTCAGCCAGATGCCATAGGCTCTGGCAAACAGCCGCTCCGCATCCACAGATAAATTGAATTCATGGATCCGTTCCTGCATATGAAGAAGCATATCCTGTCTGGCTTCCTCTGAACAGGTCAGCTGCAACAGTCCTGCCACCATCTCTCTCGCTTTCTTTTTCCCTGGCATCAGATCCAGCAATGCCTCCGTCAGCATCCGGGCACTCAGTCCCTCATAACATTCTATATAAATACTCTGTTTCATTTGTATAACCTCGGTTCCACAGTCTTATTTATCGTTTGCTCTGCTGTTCTTAGTATAAGATAAAATGCGAAAAAACGCTAACATTTTTTATGCACCATGCACAATAACCAAGTAAAATAGTATGATTACCTTCTGGTAATGAAAAAAGTGCATAATTTTTCATTTAAAATTTATAAATCATTGTGAACACTTACACGCATACATTTGCTATTATAATAACTGTAAAAACCCCCAATACATTATAAGTTTTTTGCTACCCCCATAGTAAAAAATACCTTCTCCTTAAAAGACAGCCGTTCGGATTTGGCTGTCTTTTATTTTTTGCAGAAACATGTTTCTGCAAAAAATAACGCCTTTCAGGCGAATCATGCACACTCGCACATAAGGAAATTATTGCTTTGCAATTGTGCTCGGCGCATTCAAAAAAACTGTGCGATTTTACTTATCTCAATAAACAACATATAACTACGCACATTTTTTTGTATTTCTTTCGAGAGGAAGCAAAGCGAACTCGAGATGAATGGCTCTGAAGAAGTGCATTTTTATATTCCTCTTAACCTCAATAACGCATCATACACATTCAGTGTTCCATATCCATACACCGGGCTCGGATAAGTACGGTCTTCGTCCCGTCCGGCGCCACGGATCAACAAACTTTTCAATTCTGTCGTATTCAGATACAGCATATTATTTTCCACGATCCCCCATTGAAACATCTGGGCACAGGCTCCCGCAGTCAGCGCTGCACTGATGCTCGTTCCGCTGCGCAGTTCGTACCGGTCACGCAGCGTTGGCCCCGACACATTTACACCGGGTGCGATCAGATCCGGTTTCACAGCACCCAGACTGGAAAAGCCCCGTCCGGAATCCGGATAAATGCTGCCTCCCACCGCCTGATAGGCCCCCGCGGTGATCGCCACCCGGGACATCCCCGGCATGGTGATCGTGGTATCCGGGCTGGAACGCAGAAAAAATACCTCACCACTCAAAAATGCAGACAGCGGCAGCCAGCAGAATACATTTCCGCTGAGTGCCAGATCCGCCTGCATCTCCACGCTCCAGATTCCGGCAAACGGCTTTTCAAAACGCAGACAGATCAGCTGCATACTGTTTCTGGTTCCCACGATGGTATATTCCACCGTCAGCCTAGTCTGTTCAAACAAAAAGGTGTATTCCTGCCGGCTTCCGGGACGTACCACAGTCTTCGGAAAACGCTCTCCCGTAGGTGAGATGACCGATACCTGATACACCTCCGGAACCATCGTCCACACTTCCATCTGAAAACCGTTGACACGTTCCCTCACGGATACCTCAATGGTTTCTGCTTCCCCCTGTATGACACTCCGCTGTTCATGATGTCTCTGATTCGCCTCATTTCCCGCTGCCACCACCACCGCACGCTGTCGTCTCCGCCCCAGTTCATCACACTGTACCGACAGTGGTTCTTCTCCTGCGTGATTGCCAAGACTGCCGCCCATCCCAATGCAGAGCACCAGCGGCAGCCGCAGCTCATAAGCCAGATCGTTCAGCCAGGTCAGTCCCATCATCACATCATTTTCCTGATAACACTCCACGCCATCCGGGATAAAATAGTAATCCCGCAGATACTGTTTTGCCTGTTTGCACTTTACCACCGCAAGATGCGCCAGTGGCGCCGCTCCGGAAAACCCTGCTCCGGCATCCGCACTTCCGCAGGCGACCCCTGCCAGAAACGTTCCATGCCCGTTTTCATCACGTTCCGGTACAAGTTCTTCCGGATGTTCCGCCTGTAACGCGGCGTTGATCTCCGCTTCCCCATAGAAAGCACCATACACCATTCCACTCGGCGGCGTTCCATCCATCCGGGTCTGATCCCAGATGCCCATTATCCGCGTGCTTCCGTCCGCATTACGAAAGGCCGGGTGCTCATAATTGATCCCGGTATCTACAAAACCGATCAGTACCCCCTGCCCCTGCAGATCCAACGCCGCGGGATTCTGCAGCCGCAGAATCCCGCTGACCTCCAGTGCTGTCATATCCATCGGGGTCAGGCAATGCGGTATCGTCAGATAGGGATAATCCTGCAGATTCAGTTCCGGTGCCCGCGCCCTGCTGTAAAAGCCAATGTCGTAGGTGTCATCCACCTGCAGGATGCACTCCGGATCCCCCAGGGGATATCCGCCAATATAATCCAGGATCAGATCATAATAATCATTTGAGTAGACCGCTTCTTTGCAAAGATCCTCGTCCACGCTGTGCCCCCAAATCCATTTCTCAATTTTAATAAAATATGTCATATCTGCCAAAATGTGTCTCACAAATACAAGAAAGTGTGCCCGTAACTTTTCATACATATCTGATATTACACAGCTTTACACAATATAAATACAAGAAAGTGTGCTCAGTATCTTTCCCCTTATTTATCTGGTATTGCACATCTTTCTTGTCTGCGCCGAGCACGCTTGCGAAGCAAGATCTTCCTTACACAAAAAGAACGTACCAAGGGAAAATTAGCTGTTTTTTCCTGGTACGTTCTTTTGAATATTTTTACGTTTTACCTTTATGCCTTCAGATCCATTCCTTCCCGGCAGATCACTCCGCAGCCGCCAACCCATACCGTTGGTCTGCCCTCTTCCATCCGTACTTTCGTATATACTTTTGACGGACGGTTCATGTGTTCTCCTTGAAGGAAACAGTTGACCTGATCCACCTGAATGATACCTTTTTGATATAAATAATACGTCAGACCTCCATTGGATGTTCCGGTGGCACATTCCTCCGGAATCTCATACAACGGTGCGTAATTACTGCAATATGCAGTAATCTGTTCTGTATTCTGCAGATTCAGACAGGACATATGTACCCCTACCACATCCAGTTCTTCTGAAATTCTGCAGATTTCTTCCTCATGCTGTACTGCCCGCAGCAGATCCTCTCTGCTTCTGACGCACACATGGATATCCCGCAAACCCGATTTCACGATACGGACTTCCAATGTTTCATCCAGAGCCTCTGTATCCAGCTCATATGCAGCACAGATACGCCGCACCATCTCCGGCTCCAGTTTCTGCTGAAGCTCCGGCGCATCCATCTCCATCCAGATGATTCCCTCTGAAACTTCCACCGTCAGCTGTGCTTCCATCGTGACCAGTTCATACACACCATCATCAATCACACCTTTCTGATACAGATAAGAAAAAGATGCGATTGTTGCATGACCGCACAACGGAACCTCCGCCGCCGGGGTAAAATACCGAATGGCAAAACTTCTGTCATTCAGACGAGTGATAAATGCAGTTTCAGAGAAATGCAATTCGGATGCAACCTTCTGCATCTGAATATCTGTCAGACACTCCGGCTTTTTGTCACCACTTTCCGGCTGCTGCCCCTTTTCTTTTGCACAAAGTTCTTCACTCAGATATACGACTCCTGCCGGATTTCCACCCTCCGGATGATCTGAAAATCCATTGACTACGTTTACTCTCATGGTTTCCTTTTATCTTCCCTTTTAATTCTTTTCTTCCAGAGTTCCTGCCTTCTTTTTACTTCCCCTGTTGGCAAAAAACTCGGAAATGATTGAAGAGGCTACGATCACAGAACCACCGACAACCAGCTGCCAGTATAACGGATCTCTCAGCATGAGCACCGCCAGCAGTGTGGCGAATACACTCTCAAAGGATAACAGAATACCGCTTGTTGTCGTGGATACCCGCTTCATACCGTACAGACACAGAAAATATGGAATAATAGAGCAGAAGATTGCAAGGAAGAAAAATGCACCAAACGGTAAAGAAATGGTACTGATCACCTTAAAACTTCCGCTGATCAGTGTTGCGATCCACGCAAGCACCGCCACAGTTCCCATCTGTGTCAGATTCAACAGCCAACCATCGTACTGTTTGCTGAATTTCGACGAGTATACGATATGTACGGCATAGGAAAGTGCACATCCGGCACTGAGCAGATCTCCTTTGTTAAAAGAGTCCAGCCCATTTGCCAGAAGAAGACAGATTCCTGCCATACAGATTACAGATGCAAGCACATCACTGCCCGTCGGCTTTTTTCTTCTTATAATAAGATACACGATCGGAAGTATGATAATATAAGATGCTATGATAAATGACGACTTGGAAGCCGACGTATATTGAAGTGCGACTGTAAATAAAAAGAATTCAAAAAACATTGCAGTTCCCATCTTCATTCCGGAAAACAGGAGATCTCTGCTGTAATGTTTGTATTTTGGTATACAGATCACTGCGAGTATGATCGCAGCAAATGAAAATCGAAATGCCAGCAATACCGTTGGCGGCACTTCTGCCACCAACTGTTTTACGGCTATGTAAGCGGTGGCCCACAGGAATGCAGAGGCCACTAGGGCCATGCACCCCATGAGTCGTCCTTTGTTCATGATTTATTTAAATCCTCTCTTAACCATGTCTGTTACTGCAAATGTTGCAACATCATCTGCATATTTTCCTGCGCCAAAGCCGGCATCATAACCAAGCTCTTTTGCAAGCTCATGTGTAATACGGGCACCACCGCAGCATACGATATATTTATCACGAAGTCCCTCTGCCTCGAGAAGCTCAATCAGATTTGTCAGGTTCTGAATATGAACATCTTTCTGGGTAACGGTCTGAGATACCAGCAGTACATCTGCGTGTAACTCTTTTGCTTTCTCAATAAATTCTTCGTTCGGAACCTGGGAACCAAGGTTATATGCCTCGATCATCTCGTAACGCTCCAGACCATAATGTCCGGCGAATCCTTTTCGGTTCATAACAGCATCGATACCTACGGTATGAGCATCTGTACCGGTGGAAGCACCTACCACTACGATCTTTCTGCCGAAGTGCTCTTTGATATATTCATTCACCTCACCCATGGACATGGTCTCTTCTTCTACTGTCTGTACATGGATATCGGTGTAATTTACTGTGTGAACGCAGCTGCCGTAGCAAACATAGAATGTAAATTCTGTATCCAGTGCATGATGATGTGCTACGTTGACATCGTTCAGGCCCATCTGTTTGCAAAGCTGTCTTGCTGCTTCTTCTCCGCGCTCATCATCTTTGATCGGTAATGTAAAACTCATCTGCATTTTACCGTCATTCATGGTGTCGCCGTATGGTTTGATTTTGGTCAGATCCAGAGTTGTATCGAAATCTGCCTTGCTCATATTGTAAAGTCCACTCATCGCTTAGACCTCCTTTTTCATCAGAGTAATGAACGGGTTGAAGTAATTGTCATCTTTTACTACAACGCCATCCAGACCTTTTCCGCCATCTTTCGGACGTTTGATATCTGCGAAGATACCCTGTTCCAGTGTTGCGAACATACCCTGATGCTCGATCTCTACTAACAGATCTGTCGCTTTCTGGAGTACCTCGTTCGCACGGGACTGAATGATTCCGCCCTCTTTGAACTGAAGCTCGGCGCCGAAATCTTTCATGGTACGGAAAATGTACTGTGCGTTTTCGATTGCCAGTGCACGGTCAGACATAAACGGTGTGTGGATCGCCTCTGTCATCATACCAAGCAGGTGGATCTTTTGTCCAGTCATAATTGTTACTGCGTTGAATAATGCATCCTGTACATGACCACGGAAAATATTACCAGTCATGAATTTTGTCGGAGGCATGTATTTTAATGGTGCTTTCGGGAAGATCTCTCTCGCCATCTCAGCCTGTGCCAGCTCGTACAGGAATCCGTTTTCTACATCCGGGGAAATCTCGAATGCGTGTCCAAGACCCTGCTGCTCCTCCGGCAGACCTGCCATCAGTGCGAACTGCTCGTTCAGGAACTGGGAAGCAAGTACGGTATGCGCTTCCTCTACTGCATCTGCAGTTGTCAGGTAGTTGTCCTCACCGGTATTGATGATAACACCTGCATAACCATTGATGATACGTGAGAAATACTGGTCAACCAGTGTTCTCTGCATGTTGATATCACGGAACAGGATACCATATAAAGCATCGTTCAGCATAACGTCCAGACGCTCTAACGCACCCATTGCTGCGATCTCCGGCATACATAATCCGGAACAGTAGTTACAGAGACGGATATATCTCTTCTCTTCTTCTCCTACTTTATCCAGGGCAGCTCTCATGAGACGGAAGTTTTCCTGTGTCGCATAAGTACCACCGAAACCTTCTGTGGTTGCACCGTATGGTACATAATCCAGCAGGGACTGTCCGGTTGTACGGATAACAGCGATGATGTCTGCGCCCTGTTTTGCAGCTGCAACAGCCTGTGTGATATCTTCGTAAATGTTACCGGTAGCAACGATCAGATAGAGGTATGGGCCCTCTTTGTCTCCGCCGTAAGCTTCCAGATATGCATTTCTCTGTGCTACATTTTTTGCTACTCTCTCTGTGGTAGCTTCTGCGATCGGCCAGATCGCCGCTTTGATTTCTTCTAAGGAGGCAACCGGAAGTTTTGTCAGATCTACTTCTCCGCTGCTTACTTTCTCAGCGATTTCCTGTGGTCCTGCACCAAGTGCAACCATTGCATTTCCTACATAGAATGCAACACCACCGGAAAGCACTCCTTTTTCTTTCAGATGATCCACTACTACGTTTGGAAGTGGAACTTCTACCTCATTGACACCGTCGATTCCTAACAGACGGCAAACAGCTCTCTCTACTGTAACTGTTGTATGTTCATCGATAAAAGCCTGAACATCTGCAGCAACGTTGTGTGCACTTGCTCTTGCTTTTGCGATTAATTCCTGGTTTAGTCCAAGTTTGCTCATACTTGAAAAACTCCTTTCATCTCGGTATTAAGTAACATGTCAGGCTATTTTTCACGCCATCTGTACTTAGGGTGAAAAGCGGGGAAACCTTTACGGTTTCCCGCTTTTGCATTGATTTATGATTGGTTCTATGATTTTTGCTGATTAATTGTGAGTATGACGACGAACACGTGCCAGATCAGCTGGTTCAATGGTCATCTGTAATCCCTGCTCCAGAGCTGCTACGCCGACAACATTTGCTTTTCTCTTGCCGGTACATACATCACATGTGCAATGCGGCTCATAATGAGCTGGCTCTGTGTAGGTTGTGATAACACCTTCGTAGTTACGAAGAATAACTTTACCAGGTGTCTGGGAGATAACGTAGTTCGGCATAACCGGAGTTTTTCCACCACCGCCAGGAGCGTCTACTACGAATGTCGGTACTGCATATCCAGATGTATGTCCACGAAGACCTTCAATGATCTCGATACCTTTGGATACCGGAGTACGGAAGTGCTCTAATCCAAGGGAAAGGTCACACTGGTAAATGTAGTAAGGACGTACACGGATCTGTACTAACTTACGAACCAGATCTTTCATTACATGTACACAGTCATTTACGCCTGCTAATAATACAGTCTGGTTTCCTAACGGGATACCTGCGTCAGCAAGTCTTGCACATGCAGCTGCGGACTCTTCTGTAATCTCCTGCGGATGATTGAAATGAGTGTTTAACCAGATCGGATGGTATTTTTTCAGCATGTTGCACAGTTCCGGAGTAATACGCTGTGGCATAACAACCGGTGTTCTGGATCCGATACGGATGATCTCTACGTGAGGAATTGCACGTAACTGGGAGATGATGTACTCAAGTCTCTCATCGCTGATCAGTAATGCATCACCACCGGATAACAGTACGTCACGTACTTCCGGATGATTGCGGATATACTCTAAGCACTGCTCTACCTGATCGGTCGGTACGGAGCCATCTTTCTGTCCTGCGAAACGTCTTCTTGTACAATGACGGCAGTACATGGAGCACTGATCTGTTACAAGGAACAGAACACGGTCCGGATAACGGTGTGTCAGTCCAGGTGCCGGAGAATCTGTATCCTCATGCAGCGGATCTTCCAGATCTGCGGAAGAACGATGAAGCTCTTTCTCTGTCGGGATCGCCTGTTTACGAACCGGATCTTCCGGATCATTCGGATCGATCAGAGATAAGTAATACGGTGTAACTGCCATACGCAGTGTGCTTAAGCATTTTGCAACACCCTCTTCTTCCTCAGCTGTCAGTGTCATGTATTTTTTCAGGTCTTCCACAGTCTCTACTCTGTTCTTTACCTGCCAGTGCCAGTCATTCCATAATTCGTCTGGAACATCTTTAAATAACCCGAATTCTCTGCTTTTTCTCATAGTTTTATATCTCCTCTTGATTATTTACAATATAGTTTTATTTTCCCCAATGATTTATGTCTTTTTTTATTGTGTTTTGGAAGAACCTTCTTGAACGATGTTCAAGAAGTATCCCTCGCAAAACAGCTCGGTCAATTGCCTTGGCTCTGAATAATTAAACATATTTCTGGTCGAACAGGTTACGGATTGCTTCGTTCTCTCTTAACTCCTGAAGCGTGATCTCTGCATGGCCTTTTGTATATCCGTTACCGATGATCATGTCGATATCTTTACCTACACCCTCTGCACCAAGTGCTGCTTTTGTGAAGCTTGTAGCCATGGAGAAGAAGTATACGATACCACCGTCGTGTACCGGAAGGATTGCAGACATCTCACAGTTGTTTACGTTTACACAGCAGATGGATACGTCGTACTCTTTGCCATCATTTGCTGCCAGAGCTTTCTCTAATACATCTACCGGAAGTGCTGCACTTGCCTGGAATGCTTTGTGGCATACACCGAGATTTAATAACTCATCTACGCCATCCTGGCTGTAATCCATAGCAACGACGCGGCCCGTCGGTCCTACACGTTTCATCGCTTCGTAGCAAACCAGTGTACCGGATTTACCAGCACCACCGAGAACCAGAACGCTCTGACCCGGTTTTACTAATTTTGCTGTCTGTGCCGGAGCTCCTGCAACGTCTAATGCTGCCAGTGCCAGCGGCTCGCTGATGTCATCCGGAAGTTTTGCATATAATGCGCTCTCGAATAATACAGCCTGACCTTTGATATCTACACGGTCGATATCCGGATGGATGTCGAGGATCTCATCGATTTTCAGTGGTGTCATAGACAGAGATACCAGAGAAGCGATCTTATCACCAACTTTGATGTCCAGATCCAGATCTTCACCGATGTAAGCTACTTTACCGATAAACATTCCGCCGGATCCTGTTACCGGGTTCTGCATTTTGCCGCGCTCATTTACGATTCCGAGGATCATCTCTTTGATCTTCTCTTTGTCGCCGCCGCATGCCTCTTCGATCTGTGTGAAAGAAGCAGAGTCAATATTTAAGGAAATAACATCACAGATAATCTCGTTGGAATATCTCTTTGTCATGTCGTTGTCAATCTTTAAAGCTGCCTGTGTTAAAACTCCCTGTGGCTCAATAACACGATGAATACCATATTTGTTTCCTACTAATTTTCCCATTGTTTTCTCCTCCTGAAAAGTTTTCTTACCTTATTATAATAATGTTGCATGAAAAGCAGTTTCCCCAAACTGTTTTTCGGTTTTGTCACGTTTTGTTTATCTGTAAAAGGATTCAGCCGCTTCGCAATCGTTTGTCAGGGTTTTTAACATTTTCATAACCGAATCCCTTTTACATCTGAACTGACATGAATTTCCGGTTATGTACTCTACCGGATCATTTCACTGATCCCGGATTATTTTAATCCCAGAATCTCTCTTGCTTCTGCCGGAGTTGCTACCGGTCTGCCAAGCTCTTTTGCAATTCTTACTACCTTCTCAACCATCTCGCCGTTGGAAGCAGCAAGTCTGCCTTTTTCAAGGTATACATTGTCTTCAAAGCCGACTCTTACATGTCCGCCCATCAGAATTCCCATGGTTACCATCGGATACTCAAATCTGCCGACACCGGATACGGTCCATGTAGAACCCGCCGGAATACTGTTTGCCATGAAGAGCAGATCTCTCGGCTCCCCGGAGATACCTCCGTTTACACCCATTACAAAATCAAAATGCATCGGTGCTTTGATATATCCTTTTTTATGAAGACGGATCGCCATATCGATCATTCCTTTGTCGAATACTTCGATCTCAGGTTTGATTCCGTACTCGTTCATTGTGTTTGCGAAATCAATGATCATATTCTCTGTGTTTACGAAAATCTCATCACCGCCGAAGTTACATGTTCCGCAGTCAAGTGTTGCCATCTCCGGTCTTAAAGTCGTCGGAGCCAGACGTTCTTCGTTACTCATGCCAACTGCTCCCCCAGTAGATGGCTGAATGATCACATCCGGACAAACTTCCTTGATCGCATTGATGCAAGCCTCGAAACGATCCTTGCTCTGTGTCGGTGTTCCGTCATCTTCTCTTACATGGAGATGAATGATGGAAGCTCCCGCATCGTAAGCGCTTTTTGCTTCTTTTGCAATTTCCTCTACTGTATATGGAACTGCCGGGTTATGCTCTTTGGTAACCTCAGCGCCACAGATACATGCAGTGATAATTAATTTTTCCATAGCGTTTACCTCTCCTCTTCTAATTTTCCCAATACATTATAAAACATAAAGGACGCTATCCATCGGAATGCTTTTTTACGAAACTTCTGATGAATAGCGCCCCATGTTTTCACATGACAGTGCAAAAGCAGTGTGCCTTTGCCCCAAGTCCTTCTCCCATTATAGATCCGGTCTTTCGGCGATTTCCCCCTTCACAGGCAACCTCGGAAATAATGTTCCTTATCATTTGCTGCTACCCGGTAAACCGCGCCTCTATTTTTGATATTATGCTTTTGTTTTGATATTATGCTGAAATACTGATTTTTCTGATTAAAGGTTCGCCCTTAAATTACTTACGCTGTTTGTCTTTCGGAACGACGCATGTTCCGCTTGCGCGGCATACAACGATCGGCTCCTCAAGAATGTCACATGCGGAATCATTGATGTCCGGTCTCGGAGCGATTACTTTACGTGCTTCGAATACCATCTTTCTGGATGTGTTTCCAACTGATACGATCTCACCAACAGCCTCAATATAATCGCCTGCATATACAGGTTCCATGAATTCTACCATGTCATATGCTTTGAACAGCCCCTCGTCTCCATCGTTTAAGATAAGAAGTTCTGTCGCTACATCTCCGAATAAACCGAGCATTCTTGCTCCGTCTACCAGATTTCCACCGTAGTGTGCATCATGTGCGCTCATTCTCAGTCTGATCACTGATTTCATTTTTTCCATTGCTTTCTCCTCCTATAATACCTTCTGATGTGTGTTTTATGTTTCTTTCGAAACAGTCAACCATTAATAAGTACCTGCCGCAAATGCGGCTAATACATATTGTATAGCGCTCCACGCATCATGGATATATAGAAAAAAGAGTGGTTTTAGGTAAAAAATACTACTAACAAATCAATTCCCGCTTTGTTTAATTAGGTACTACGATTTGCTAATAGTGCTCCATGATATCATGACAGTACAGGAACTGTACATTCCTGTCCCAAGCAAGGATCCAATCACGGATCATTCCTTTCGGCAGCTCACTCCTTCATCTGCAACATTGGAAGTGATTTTCCTTATCATTTACGGATTACCCAATGAACTGCGCCTCTATTGTCTGCAATATGTTGTTTGTTGATGATTGCATGTTACCACCTGGTAACCAGTTCTGTCAACTGGTACTTTTGTACAGAACGCTCTCCTATTTTTTGTATCTTTTGTATATTCTGCTGTTTTTGTTCGCTTGTCACGGACTGTTTTCTTTGTATCAAAGACTTTTTCTAGTTAGTTATCCATATTAGACATCTTTACCCGGTGACTTTTTGGTAACCTTTCCCAGAAAAAATTTTTAACCTTTACAAGCAGTTTTTTTTATGATACAAAAGAGTTAGCAATCGTATTGTCAGGCAAATATAATACGCAGGAGGTATTTTATTATGGTAGATGCGGGGTTTCTATCCATTATTCCACCGATTGTAGCAATTGTACTTGCCTTACTTACAAAAGAAGTTGTATTCGCACTCTTGGCAGGTGTCTTCTCTGGTACAATCATTTATTCAGCACTTGCAGGACTTGGTCCGTTTGGTGTGCTTTCTACAACAGTAACCATCATGATCGACAAAGTAGGGGCTAATGCCGACATGATCCTTTTCCTTTGCTTCCTGGGCGTTCTGGTAATCCTGATTACCAAAGCCGGTGGAGCAAGAGCCTATGGAGAATGGGCTTCCAGTAAGTTGAAATCCAGAAAGAGCGTTCTTTTTGCAACAGCTTTACTTGGTATTTTCTTCAGTATTGATGATTACTTCCACTGCCTGGCAGTTGGAACGATCATGAGACCTGTAACAGACAGATCCAAAATCTCCCGTGAGAAACTGGCTTATCAGATCGACGCCATCGGTGCTCCGCTCTGCGTAATCATGCCAATCTCATCCTGGGCAGCTTCCGTTATTTCCTATTTCCCGGAAGATGGTTCTGTATCAGGTATGCAGACATTTATTCAGGCGATTCCGCTGAATCTGTATGCAATGTTATCCATCTTTATGGTTCTCTTCTTAACCTTTAAGAAGAAATCCGAGTTTGGTCCGATGCTGGTAGCTGACAAACTGGCTGCAAAAGGAATCTTCTCTTCACCAGAGGGGGACGTGACAGAAGACGACTTATCCAGCTTTGAGAAAGAAAACCAGAACGGCCGTGTATGCGACCTTGTTATTCCGATTGTAGTCCTGATCGTATCCTGTGTACTCTGTATGCTGTACGTTGGCGGATTCTTCTCAGGCGAAGGCCTTTCCATCATGGAAGCTTTCGGTAACACAGTTGCTGCAACAGCACTTGCACTTGGTGCATTCTGTACTTTAGTATTTACATTCATTTACTACTTATGCCGTCGCGTTCTTACGTTCAAAGAATTATTCGGTGGCATCAGCCAGGGTGTATGCACAATGGTTCCGGCTTGCATCATTCTTACATTTGCATGGACCATCGCAAGCGTATGCCGTGACTACCTTGGAACAGGCGAATTCGTAGCTCATGTTGTTGCTACCTCCGGTATCCCGGTTATCATCCTTGCTCCGATCATCTTTATCATTGCAGCATTACTTTCTTTTGCAACTGGTACAGCATGGGGAACATTTGGTATCCTGATTCCGATCATCATTTCAATCTGTTCCGTAGCAGCTCCAAGCATGACAATCACATGCCTGTCTGCAACATTAGCAGGTTCTGTATTCGGCGATCACTGCTCACCGATCTCAGATACCACAATCCTGTCTTCCACAGGTTCTCAGTGTAACCACCTGAAACACGTAGGTACCCAGATTCCATACGCAGTTATCGTAGCTGTGTGCTGTGCGATCGGTTACGTGGTTGCCGGTGTTACAAACGGACTCGGTCAGGCAGCAAGTACAGGTATTTCCTTAGTAACCGCAATCGTAATCTTAGTTATCATCCTTATGATCGCACCGAAGGTATGGAAATACACATCGGAACAGCAGGAAATCATCAACTCAGTAGAAGATTAATGATAATATACTGACACTTCAAATTCTCTTAACAAACCAACGAAAGAACCGACACGGAGCTATCTGTGTCGGTTCTTTCCTGCTCTTCTCCATCCAGATTCTTTTCAGCACCTATTCACAACACAGAAAAACTGTCCATTCACGTTTTCCCCGCAAACAGACAGTTCTTTTTTATCTTGTACTTACTACATTCTTCAGAATTTACTCTTCCAACAGATCCATCACATCATCCTGCAGCCCCAGCAGACGGCAGATCCGGAATGCATCTCTCGGACAGTTTCCTTCATTCTCCACACGATACAGACCATAATTCATATGGGATGCGATGACGGACACCCCTTTCTCTGTACCTGCGGTACGGATCTCATGCTGCACCTGGGATTCATCCATATCCTTCAGTCCTACAACCTGATAATGTGCCTTGCCATACTCCGCCACATGGTCAAAATGGGTAACCAGGAGTGCCACCACATGCCTGCTGTTCAGATATTTTGTCACTGCACGCACCAGTGCGGCTCCCTCATGCGGGTTGGTTCCTCTGGAGAACTCATCCAGTACCACAAAGCAGAACTCTTTTTCCACATTTTCAATAACATCCTTCATCTGGATGATCTCAGCACCAAAGCTGGAGAGGCCTCTCTGCACAGACTGCAGTTCCTCGGAGATCATCTGGATATTCTCAAAAAACGGGATCTCCGCATAATCCGCATATACATAAAAGCCACACATGGCAAGCAGTACATTCAGTACAATGGTTTTCAGTGAAATACTCTTTCCACCCATATTGGCACCGGTGATCACCGTCGCCCCCTGTGTCAGTTCGATGGATAATGGAGTAAACTCCAGACCACGCTCTTTTAACACAGAAGCCACCCAGGGATTTGTCACATTTTCCAGTTTAAACGATATATCTGCTGCATGATTGCTATCATTTTCTGCATCTTTATGCACAGGATCCTTGCGCACTCCCGCCATTTGGCTGAACACCGGTTTCACCGCTTTTCCAAAATAAGTCGCGGTCAGCTTCTCCAGCAGCAGATCCATGCGACCGGTCACATTGGCATTATAGAGCATGGCATCCAAATATGGCTGCAGCCGTTTTGTCAGCTGTTCCCGGATGATCTGTTCCTCTTCTTCCTCTTCCAGAACGACCTGATGCCGTAGATTCTGATACTCTTTCTTTGTGTCCTCCGCTGCGATCTCCATGGATTTTTCCAATTCCCGCTTGCGTTTCCGGATATCATCCAGTTTTTCAGAATAAGCCTCATAAATGTAAAAACTCGGAATCCGGCGTCCATCCGGATCCAGGATATCCAGAGCCTCCTCCAGATCCATATAGTCGAGACCCGTCATCTTCGTCTGGCCATTCACATAGTTTGCCTCGCTTCTCGCCTGTTCTGAATAGATCAGAAAATTCTTCATCTCAAACAGTTCGATATCATTCAGACACATTTCTCTCGCCTTTTTTATGGTCGGCCGCACATCCTTCATCTGCATAAATATACGGCGCAGATGATTGATCTCCTGTTTCAGATCATCTTTTTTATTTATCAGTTTTTCCAGATTGGACAGTTCCTCCATCAGAAGATCCTGTTCCTCCACCGTATACGGTGTCAGGCGGCGCACCCGCTCCTGCCCGTAAGGTGAAGACGGATTCAACCGGTCCAATATATATTGCAGTCCAATGCTGTTTTTCTGTTCATATGTCAACTGAATCATTCTTTTTCCCCCATATACTGAGCCAGTTTATCTGACTCTGTTTTTTCATAAATTATCTGACACGATCCTTTTCCTGTACTCATCCCTGACATTATAGACAGGTACTTCAATCGCCGCAGACATTTTTTCCATAAATTCATCCTTGTCAAAATGGAATCCATATGCCGAAAACGGATTGATGGTAACCCCCAGAAGCTGCAGCGCATCCGCCACTTCAAACCGCAGCCCCTTGATCTGCAGTTTTTCATACATATCGCTAGAAAGAAGGATCTTACTGCCGTCCAGCAGTACCATCTTTTTCCCTTTCAGATCTGTATTTGACATGACCAGAGTCTTTACCATGGCATCCGTCAGTCCCCCCTGGACTACCATGTATTCCGGCGGATTCTCTGCTCCTCTCCGCCATACTTTCTCCGGCGTCATACGCTCCTGTGGCAGCACGATGTGCTCCGGATCCGTCACCGGTATGTATTTCATCTCATTCTGATTCCACAGTTCCTCCGGCACTTCAAAAGGCGCCTGTGGCAGCTGCAGGATCTCACAGGTATATGCCGTATCCCGCACAACCGTCGCCAGACTCTTATGATAGGACGCACCGGTACACAGGATCGTGCTCTGGCTGACTTTTCTGGAACAGAGACTTTTTCTTCCCAGTGCTCCGTCGATCAGGATCTTGTCCACTCCATATGGCCGGATCAGATCCGACACCGCCGCCAGCTGACTGGTCATGGACGGCCCTGCGATCTGCACAAATCCATCCGTCCGTGCCCGGAAGATAATGATTTCTCCCATCGGCGTATAGATCCCGGTAGAACACAGGATCTCCCGCGTCGTATCGCAATATTTCAGTAAATCTGCTGCCGTGGCAACAATGGTTCCCTTATAAACAAAAATACCCGGTTTCACCGTATTGGTAACCAGGTCCGTACTCTCTCCGTCTCTGCCTACTGATGTGGCACCAAAAGAAACCCCGTTGTGCTTCAGTTCAGCGATCAGCTGATTCAACGTGGTTGTCTTTCCGGCATTTTTACACATTCCAATCAGAGAAACAGAATCGTAAGGTGCTACCAGTTCGTACAATGATTTCATACTTTCCTCCCTAACAGCTACATCTCAATCCCTATTCTTGCCGGTACCCCTTTTTCATATGGATGTTTCACCGCACTCATATTCGTAATGTAATCTGCAAGTTCCACCAGTTCCGGCTTCGGATTGCGTCCTGTCATCACGACTTCCAGCTGCTCCGGGCGGTTTTTCAGAAACTCTACCACTCTGGCAGTATCAATCAGCTCTGCATTACACAGATCCAGCATTTCATCCATCACCAGCAGTCTTGCATTCTGCTCCACCGCTGTCGCTGTCACCTTCTCAAACAGCGCTGTATAGGCAGCCTTTGCCTCCACCTTTTCCTCCGGTGTCATCAGAAAAGAAAA
>JALESO010000058.1 GCA_022781925.1 Lachnospiraceae bacterium | reverse complement strand
TGCTGATGACATCCGTCATATGAGTGAGGATGATTTGCTTGATATGGATTACTTTTTAAACGAAGACGATGTGTTTGATGAAGATTTTCCCGGCGCTGAGGGTTTTTATATCTTCTAAAAACTTATCGTTTATTTGCTATGTCCGCCTCCGTGCGGGCTACTTTTATATCAAGAGTTCTCCAAAGGAGAACTTTCCTATAAAGCAAACAAAAAGAATGGCTCTTTTCAGAACCATTCTTTTTTTGAACTTATATTAACATCCGAACCTTATGCTACAACGTCATTGAGGCGGTCTACTAATTCCTGCGGCTCAATGCCATGCACCATAGCAGCCTGCTCGATGGTCTCCATCTGGGAAGACGGGCAGCCCAGGCAATGCATACCAATACCGAATAATACTTCTGCAATGCTGTCGATATGTTCCTGATCACGTAATAATTCACCGATCATGGTGTCTTTGGTAATCTGTGCCATTCTATTGTACCTCCTTATTTTTTACTAAGCGTAGTATAATACGTTTCCGCAAAATATGCAATCTTTATTTATCCTCCGATCTGCGACATCTTCCGGGTATCCGCATCCTCCGGACCGATTCCCGGCAAAACCAGGCCGCCTTCTGCGAAATGGTGCTCCTTAGGTTTGCGCTCAATGGCATCTGCAATGGCCGCCGCGATCTCCTCGTCAGAGCAGCCGCCCCGCAGCATATTTCTCAGATCCAGCCCTTCCCCGGAATACAGACACAACTTCAAAAATCCCTCCGATGTCAGACGGATGCGATTGCATGTGCTGCAGAATTTTTCATGGATCGCGCCGATCACACCGATCTCCCCGGCAAATCCCGGCGCACTGTAATAGACAGCCGGACCGTTTCCCAGAGATTTTTCCAGACGGTATGCATCGGGATATGCTTCAAAAAACCGCTGCAGGATTTCTTCTGACGGAACCGACACATAGGTCTTTCCATATCCGATGGGCATCATCTCGATAAACCGGACGGCTATATTTTTCTCCTTCGCCCAGTTGAAAAAATCCGGCAGTTCATCCGTATTTTCCTCCTGGATAGGAACACAGTTTAGTTTTAACGGAATCCCGCTTTCATATGCATCCTGAATCCCGGCAAGCACGATTTCACAGGCATCTTTTCCGGTCAGATATTCATACCGCGCTCTCTGGAACGTATCCAAACTGACATTCACCGCATCCACACCGGCTTCCAGAAGCTGTGGCAGCATGGACTGCAGCAAAATACCGTTTGTCGTCAGCGTCACCATCTCAATTCCCGGAATCGCCTTGATCTCCCGGATCAGATCCGAACAGCCGTGCCGTACCAGCGGCTCCCCGCCGGTGATCTTTACTTTTGCAATTCCCCGCTGCGCCAGGATCCGCACGATCCGTGTAATTTCCTCGTAACGCAAAATCTTGTCATGTGCGACAAATGGAACATCCTCCGGCATGCAGTATCTGCATCTCAGATTACAGCGGTCCGTAATGGATATTCTGATATAGTCAATATTTCTGTTGTAATGATCTGTAATCATACATCCTCTCCTTTCCACTGAATCCAATGTCTGTTTTCCATCAGTTATCCTGTTTGCAGGTATTCATTATCTGCTGGTCAAAAAAATGATATCCGATCTTCCTCGCATCTGCTGAAACCATCTGATCAGAATAATAACTCCACCTGCATGCCCGCCGCATTTTTATACACAGACGGGTTTGCACTCTCTTTTCCGCAGTACACACGAAACGGCGTGGTACCCTTGATCGGCACAAAACGTTTTTCCACATCATCCCACAGACTGGTGTCGCCCTTTTCCAGTCCGGTCTGTGTCCGCTGATCCTGTTCATAAGCCAGGATAAAACGATATGCAGAAAGTTCGTCCGCAGAAAGTGCAATTTTTTCCTTGTAATTATCATTGGTGAAAATCTGAAACATCACCGATCCGTTCTCGATCTCCTCACGATTCGGAATCTGCGGCAGAAATTCCAGCAGGCTCAGCAGCAGCCATCCATGTGCCGTTACCTTGCGCTGTCCGCCCTGCCCGTTGTTCATATTATGATTATAATAACAATATTCTTCCTCAGATGCAACATCACCATACACGGAATGGAGTTCTGCAAGGCTGTAATGCCAGGTGGCCAGCTCCTGCCCCTGACGGATGATCCGGATATAAAATTCACTGTCATCTACTGTGGTCTGCGGCACACGCTTTTCACACTGAGAAGCCACCGGCTGCAGCTCGCCCGCCACTACACCGGCAAAATCTTCCGAAACCGTAGTTCCATCATAATATCCAATCCGTTTATATGTCTCATCCATCAAAAACAGCCATAACGTGTCCATCACTGTCCCGATGGTCTCTCCTGCATGGTCTACTGCCCGCAGCTGATCCAGATATTCCGGTGTGCACTCTGCCTGCTGCTGCCAGAATTCTTTCGTCAACCGGATCGCCGGCGCTTTCCGGCGGCTGCCATCCTCATATTCCAGTTCCACCCAGTACACCGTTCCCGCCTCTGTTCCATTCAGTTCAAAAAAACTGCTCAGTGAAAAATAACGGTTGCAACGCAGTCCGTTTCCACGCACCCAGAATCCCTGTTCCTGGCTTCCTGCCACCAGCATCCGGATTCCTTTGGAAAAATAGTCTTTATTTTTGTCATCCAGTCCCTGCTGTCCAAACATAATTGTGGGATGCGGATAGTATTTCACTGGTATACCGTCTTTATAGAAAGAAATAAAAGCCTCCCGTGGCTCCATTCCCTCTGATACACCTTCCATTAACTTCGGAAAATAATACCGCTTTGACTTTAACTCCGTCACAATTGACTCGAATCCGTCCACGCTTTTCAACCGGATTTCCTCGGTATCCGTCACGCAGGCCGCATCCAGATATCTCTGCAGCGGGAAACCACGTCCTTCTTCGATATCTTTGCTTTCTGCATCTTCATGATTATCGTAAACAGAAAAACGGCAACTCTCATTTTTTTCCTGCTGCTCCAGCTCCTCACAGGTATACAGCACATTCCGTCCTGCAGTGCTTCCGCTGATAAATAAACCTGCCTGACCTGTCTCCGGTAAAATCGTAACACTTTTGATCTTCATTCTTCATACCCCTGTGGCACGTATTATTATTTACGTGCATTCGTAGTTATATCCTGCTATTATCACAATGCTTTGTATTTTTTATCATACAATAAACCACTGGTAAAATGCAAGCTTTCCGGTCATATTTCATATTACTTTTACACGGATACCATCTGCGTAAACGCTTTCCCTTTGGGCTGGATCGTAAATTCCATCTCTTTTCCGGTCACCGGATGCACAAAGGCGATCCGGCAGGAACAAAGTGCCACCGGACAGTATCTGCCCGCAACTGTTTCTCTGCCATATTTTGTATCGCCCACCAGCGGATATCCTGCATGGGAAAACTGCACCCGGATCTGATGATGCCGTCCGGTATGAAGCCAGATATGCACCAGTGCCTTCTGCTGCTCTTCATCGGTCTGCTCCACCTGATAACGCAATTTTGCTTCCTTTGCCTGGGGTGTTTCCTGTTTTACCACCTGTGAGGTATTTGTGCGTCCGTCCCGCAACAGCCAGTCGCAGAGTTTTCCTTCTGATGACTGTGGAATTCCCTTCGTCACTGCCAGATATTCCTTTTCCATGCTGCGGCTGCTCACTTGGGCTGACAGCTTCGCCGCAGCCTGCTTCGTCTTGGCAAACACCATCACACCTTCCACCGGCTGGTCCAGACGATGAATCAGACCGATATAAGGCTCCTCTTTCTTTTTTGCACGATAATTTTTCAGCAGGCTCACCATGTCCGCCTGTCCGGCCCGGGCGGTCTGCACCGCCACACCGGCTTCCTTGCGGCAGACAATGACCGCGTCATCTTCATATATGATTTCCGGTTGTTTTACTCTCATCTTCCCTACATTCCTACTACTATTTACAGTTTGAAGCGATATCCCACACCCCAGATGGTCTCGATATACTGTGGTTTCGCAGTGTTAAACTCAATTTTCTCACGGATCTTTTTGATATGGACCGTAACCGTTGCGATGTCACCGATGGACTCCATATCCCAGATTTTGGAAAACAGCTCGTCTTTTGTAAATACATGGTTCGGATTCTCTGCCAGGAAAGTCAGCAAATCAAATTCCTTTGTGGTAAACTGTTTTTCTTCTTCATTGACCCATACACGGCGGGCCGTTTTGTCAATGCGGATGCCACGGATCTCGATGATATCATTTTTCTGTGCCGTACTGCCGATGAGCCGCTCGTACCGCGCCAGATGTGCTTTTACCCGGGCTACCAGTTCACTCGGTGAAAATGGCTTTGTAATGTAATCATCCGCACCCAGACCAAGTCCACGGATCTTGTCGATGTCGTCTTTTTTTGCAGAAACCATCAGTACCGGTGTATTCTTTTTCTCACGGATCTTTCTGCAGATTTCAAATCCATCTGTGCCCGGCAGCATCAGATCCAGAATAAACATATCAAAATCTTCGTTCAGTGCACGCTCCATGCCGCTGGTTCCGTCGTTCTCTATCTCCACATCAAATCCGCTCAGTTCCAGATAATCTTTCTCCAGATCTGCGATTGCCTCTTCATCTTCTACAATTAAAATCTTACTCATTTGGTACCTCCTGATATTTTCGAATGACAAAGTACACGGTCGTACCTGTCTTTTCTTTACTTGTCGCCCAGATCTTTCCTCCGTGATCTTCAATGATCTTCTTTACGATAGACAGACCGATACCGCTGCCTCCGGTAGAAGAATTTCTCGAAGAATCCGTCCGGTAGAACCGGTCAAAAATATACGGCAGATCCCGGGCGGAAATGCCTTTTCCATTGTCCTCGATCTCGACCTGGATGAAGTCACCCACATCTTTGATCCGGACATTGATCTGTCCTTTCTGCTTGTCCATATATTTGATGGCATTTGTCACGATGTTGTTGACCACGCGCATCAGCTGCTCCGGATCTGCAATGATCACGATATCCTCATCCGCATAATTAAAGTACGTCAGACCAATGCCACGGGTCTCCAGATCCAGACCGATTTCCTCGATACAGTCATTGAAATAGTCCGACACATTGATCTTCTTGAAATTGTATGGGATGCGGTTCGTATCGATTTTGGAATACAACGTCAGCTCATTCAGCAGGCGATCCATCTCGTTTGCTTTATTGTAAATCGTGCGGATATAGCGCTCCTGTTTCTCCGGTGTATCTGCCACACCGTCCAGAATGCCTTCGGAATAGCCCTTTACCGCCGTGATCGGCGTCTTCAGGTCATGGGCAATATTACTGATCAGAGCACGGTTTTCCTTCTCCGCCACCATCTTTTCTTCTGTGGATTCCTTCAGACGCTTGCGCATCTCCTCAAAGTTCCGGCATAGATCGCCCATCTCATCCTGTTCATCATAATCAATGGTAAAATCCAGATTTCCTTCTTTGATATTTTTCGTGGCAATCTGAAGCTTTTTGATCGGAACCATGGTTCCCCGATAGATCCAGATCGTCATCAGGCCGGCCGTCAGCGCCAGGATCAGCAGCATCGACAGCGTAATATCGATCATCAGTTTCTTAATCTCCGGCTGAATACTTTCAGAAGAAGTAATAATGTAAATGCTGCACTTATCGTTATTGCTTCCCTCAAAATCCACCTGTTTTAACAGTGACTGTGCATCGTTGTCCACATAATAAGCCGCACCTGTGCTGCTGTCACCTTCTCCGTAGGAGGGAAGCTGCTCTTCCCACTGATCATCACTGAGTACAGAATCCCCATGGTAGCCATTGTATACAAGGACACCATTCTTGCAGAAGATCAGGTAAGAACTCTTCTCCTGCAGTTTTGTATTTACCTCCGTCAGATAACTTTCCGACTCCAGTTTCTCCGGATCTGACTTTGCCAGCTTGCAGATCTCATCATATTCCGTTTTGGTATAACGGCTCATCAGCTGCAGGGAATTTGACAGAACTCCCTGGGTATCCGATGCTTCCAGACCATAATTTTTCTGGATCGCCTTTGTCTGGATCCGGTACAATCCGAGGATTGCCGCCCCTGCCAGGCCGATCGGCAATATGATAATAATGCAAAACGCAATAACCAAACGTGTTTTCAGTTTCATAGTGATCTCCATATCTGCAGTCTGCTAAATGAATTTCCGTAAATTTTTTTCTTATTCATGTGAAACTGCTCATTGCTTTTTTAATTATAACACGGATAACCGATGATTTACATTCTGCAATCGTAAACTTTTTATAAAGCTTTTGAGAAATAAAGTGACCTGTGTCGAAACGGTTTCTGCTTTTTTAATGTCTGACAGATTCTCCGACTTTACAGAAAAAAGAGCAGCCCCTGCATCATCCTATGATGCAGAAGACTGCCCTTGCTTTTCAACCGGTTACTTAACCAAGGATTACCGGATTTCCGATTGCATTGTAGTAGTTCATGAAATAAGTAATATACTCATCGACACTGAAATTGTCACCCTCGAGATCAATATCAGAAAATACCTGACCGAATGTATTGCCATATCTGCTTCTCTGATTTACCGCAAATCCGGTGATCGTATAAGAAGAATCAATGATATTCAGATAATGTCCGACATTACTGTAATCTCCCTGATCAAAGGATGCTTTTTCCTGTGTATACCATCCGTCAAACGGATCCCAGCCGGAATAACCCCAGGCGAGGTTTTCACCGACATTAAAGATACCAAGGTGGTTCATTACTACGGCAGACGCATTTGTGTCATACTGTGCGATTGCCATCAGTGTATTGGAAATTCTCAGTTCCGGCAAACCATTTGCTCTACGCAGATCATTGCATTCTTTGATCCAGTTCAGTGCCTGTCTCATATTTTCCAGAGATGTGGCATCGTCTGCTGCCCCGATGGTAGTATACTGATTATATCCATAATCATCCACTTCAAATACCCAGTCGATATCCGGATCAATTACTTCCAGGAAGCCCACTGCACCTTTTGCAACCTGCTCATCGATACACTGTGCCTGTCCGTTTGATACTGCATACGTGTGGTTCTGATATTTGACACATCCGCTGTAACCGAAGTTTACTTTTCCATTCCAGATACACCAGCTTCCTGCGCTGTTGTCTGCGATTCCGGTAAAATCAAAATCAACTTTACCGCCACGGATATAAAACCAGCCGGCATCATTGCACTCTACGCTGTTGCAGCTGAAATCCAGCTGTCCATTGACAATTCTCCACCAGCCATACTCGTTTGGTGCGATTCCGGTGTAAGAATAATCCACACGGCCATCACGGACATACCACCAGCCGTATTCGCTGTTTACCACACTGGTGCAGCCAAAATCTACGGCTCCGTTTACAATTCTCCAGCAGCCTGCATCATTGAAGCCAAGTCCGGTATAGGAAAAATCTACCTGACCGTTTCTGAGATAAAACCAGCCATATTCATTTGACTCTACGCTGTTGCAGGTAAAATCGACCTGACCATTGACGATTCTCCACCAGCCATAATCGTTTGGTGCAATTCCTGTATAAGAATAATCTACATGACCGTCGCGTACATACCACCAGCCATACTCACTGTCTACTACACCTGTACAGCCAAAATCTACCGCTCCGTTTACGATTCTCCAGCAGCCTGCATCATTAAATCCAAGTCCGGTATAAGAGAAATCAACTTCTCCGTTCTTCACATACCACCAGCCGTATGCATTGTCTGTCACACCTGTATAAGACTTGTCTACTTCGCCTTTTTCGTTGGCATAGTACCATGCTGCACGGCCATCCACAGTAATAAATCTCAGTGCGTAAGTGTCTTTCTGAGTATCATCCTGTGCATCGTTTTTGCCGGAATCCGTCTGTCCATCATTTGTGGTGCTATCCTGCGCCGCATACACAGGTGTCATTTCCGGTGCCGCAATGCCTGCTGCCGTAACGGTAGCACATAATACCGCAAGCAGTCTTCTCTTCCAGTTTTTCATGTTTTGTTTCCTTTCCTCTTTTTAAAACATTAACTTTTTGTTCGCATTTCATTATAGCATAGAAGATATGAAATCAAAAGTCTGGAAAAGAAAAAAGCAACACAAAAAATCCCCGCCGCTGTTTTTCAACAAGTGACGGGGATTTCTATCTCTTTCCGTAATTATTTATCTTACAGATATTTTTTTAATACATCAACTTTGTCAGTTGCTTCCCAAGGAAGATCTACATCTGTACGTCCGAAGTGGCCGTAAGCAGCTGTTGCTTTGTAGATCGGTCTTCTTAAGTCAAGCATTTTGATGATTCCAGCCGGACGAAGGTCGAAGTTCTCACGAACGATCTCAACCAGTTTCTCATCAGACAGTTTGCCTGTTCCGAATGTATCTACCATGATAGATGTCGGCTGTGCTACACCGATTGCGTAAGAAAGCTGGATCTCGCATTTGTCAGCAAGACCTGCTGCAACGATGTTCTTTGCAACGTAACGTGCTGCATATGCTGCAGAACGGTCTACTTTTGTGCAGTCTTTTCCTGAGAAAGCTCCGCCGCCGTGACGAGCCATTCCACCGTATGTATCAACGATGATCTTACGTCCTGTCAGACCTGCATCACCGTGAGGTCCACCGATTACGAAACGTCCTGTCGGGTTGATGAAGAATTTTGTCTCATCATCGATCAGCTCTGCCGGAAGGATCGGATCGAATACATATTTTTTGATATCCTCATGGATCTGCTCCTGAGTTACATCATCATCATGCTGTGTAGAAAGAACAACAGCCTCTAATCTCTTCGGTGTGCCGTTCTCATCGTACTCTACGGAAACCTGAGTTTTTCCGTCTGGTCTTAAGTAGCTTAATGTACCGTCTTTACGAACTTTTGTAAGCTGAAGAGCCATTTTGTGAGCAAGGGAGATCGGGTAAGGCATTAATTCCGGTGTCTCATTTGTAGCGTAACCGAACATCATACCCTGATCACCAGCACCTGTATCCAGATCATCTGTCAGTTCACCCTCTTTTGCTTCAAGTGCTTTGTCAACACCCATAGCGATATCAGCGGACTGCTGATCCAGAGCAACCATAACTGCACATGTATTTCCATCGAAACCTGTCTTTGCGTCATTGTAACCGATCTCGTTTACAGTCTGACGAACGATAGACGGGATATCAAGCTGTGCTTTTGTAGTGATCTCACCTGTTACTAATACGAAACCTGTACAAGCAGCTGTCTCGCATGCAACACGGCTCATCGGATCCTGTGCCATGCAGGCATCCAGAATTGCATCAGATACGGCATCGCAGACTTTGTCCGGATGTCCCTCTGTAACTGACTCAGAAGTAAATAATAATTTTTCCATAATTATCCTCCGTTCTTTTTCTCTCATTCTAATCTAAATTGAAACATGTGAACTCCCACAGTTCACGTTATTGCAGTCATACTTTATGTATCATACATTCGAAAGTAGTAAAAGTCAACCAACAGATTCCCCCGAAAATGTTGAACAAATAGTCCAAAAGCTGGAAAAATCCATATTTTTTCATCTGATCTATATGGCGACGCAAAAAGCGGGCAGTCCATATTGCCTGCCCGCCTGCTGTTCATTTTTCTCAGTTCTGCCGGATACCAGCCTTCTGTCACGATCAGATCTTCAATCGGAACTGCTGAATCTCTTTCTCGGAACTTACTTTCTCCATCATGCCGCCGAGACCTCTGAATTTTTCATCAAATGCCTCATATCCACGCTCAATATAGTAGATATCGTCCACGATGGTAATGCCGTCTCCTGCCAGTCCTGCAATCACCAGTGCTGCGCCTGCACGCAGATCCGGTGCGCTGACTCTTGCGCCGGTATAACGCTCCACACCGTTGATGATGGCGATGTTGCCCTCGACTTTGATGTTTGCACCCATCTTTTCCAGTTCATCCACGTATTTGAAACGGTTCTCGAAAATGCTCTCGGTAATAGTGCTGGTTCCCTCGGAAACGCCCAGTACCACACCCATCTGCGGCTGCATATCTGTCGGGAAGCCCGGATACGGCAATGTGGTCACCTGGGTATGATGCAGTGGATTCTTTGCAATGACACGTACCGCATCATCAAACTCCTGAATCTCGCATCCCACCTCGATCAGCTTTGCACTGGTTGCCTCCAGATGCTTCGGAATGACATTTTTTACTGTGACATCACCATGTGTTGCGGCTGCCGCAAACATAAATGTACCTGCCTCGATCTGATCCGGAATGATAGAATATTCCGTCTTGTGCAGTTTCTCAACACCGGAAATACGGATCACGTCGGTTCCGGCTCCACGGATATTGGCTCCCATACGGTTCAGGAAGTTCGCCACATCAACGACATGCGGCTCTTTCGCTGCATTCTCGATGATCGTCTTTCCCTCTGCCATAGCTGCTGCCATCATGATATTGATGGTCGCTCCTACGGAAACCTTATCCATATAAATATGGGTACCACAAAGGCGGTCTGCCTTTGCTGCTACCAGACCATGGTGAATGTCGATCTCCGCACCCATGGCACGGAATCCTTTCAGATGCAGGTCGATGGGACGGCTTCCGATGGCGCATCCGCCCGGCAGTGCCACTTCTGCATCTTTATATTTTCCAAGTAAGGCGCCCAGAAGATAATAGGACGCACGGATTTTTCTGATGTACTCATTGTCAACGCTCGTCTCGTGAATGGTTGAGCCGTTGATCTTTACCGTGTGGACGTCGATCCGCTCGACAGTCGCACCAATGTTCTCGATTGCCTGAAGCATGACATTGATATCACGGACATTTGGTAAATTATCTATCGTAACGGTTTCGTCCGTCATCACTGCTGCAGCAAGAATTGCCAGCGCTGCATTCTTTGCTCCGCCGATTGCCACTTCTCCGACTAACGGATTTCCACCTTTTATTACATATTGATCCATTTTGCACCTCTATGCTATATATTTAAACACGCTATTATAACTATATCTCAAAAAAATTGTCAAGAAAATTTTTCACTTATACTCATTGTACCATGAAATTCTCTCTTAGAAAAGAAACTTTGCTTTATTTTATTCATTTCCAGCCTTTTCGGTTCCATTCGTTTCCTTTAATGCCTGCAAAACAGCATCCAGTGTCTGTTCCACATTCAGTTTATATTCATCCACAATGATGTCGGCATATTTTTCATATAAGACCACACGCTCTTTGTACAGTCCGGCCAGTGTCTGACCCGGTTTCAGTACAACACCGCGGCCTTTGATATTGCGCAGCCGACGCTCCAGTGGTTTCAGATTCTGTTTCAGATATACGATCGTTCCGATGGACGCCAGATGCTCCATCGCTTCTTTTCCATACACGACGCTTCCGCCGGTGGCGATCACACTGTGTGTGGTCTCAATCTGGCTGTTTACCCGGTTCTCTACTTCGATAAAACCGTCGGTTCCTTTCTCTGCAATGATCTCACGGAGCAGCTTGCCCTCTGATTTCTGGATCAGCAGATCCGCATCTATAAATTCATATCCCAGAACTTTTGCCAGAACTACACCGATGGTACTCTTGCCTACCCCCGGCATACCGATTAAAACAATATTTTCCTTTTTCATCTCTCAACTAAATCTTTCCTGTAAGCCTCTAACCTGTAACCCGCGAAACAAAGCGGACAAATGTCCGCTCTGTCTCTTTTTATCTGAATTTCTGATATTCGTTCTGTGCACCTTTCCAATGCACATTATCCTCCCGCAGCTTCAACTATTCTGCTGTCGCGCTGGAATCGCTGCTGTCCGTGGTGGTTTTTGTGGTAAAGATATTGTCAAATTTTACTTTTGCCCACTCATCCTCATCGACTTTGATCTTCACAGCATCTTTGTATCCATCTGTCACATCCTGATAAATCTGATCCTGACGGTCGCTGATGATGCTTTCTTTCTTCTTCTCTGTCGCATCTGCGTCGAACTCGCTGTCCAGACGGATGATATAATAGCAGTCGGTACCCTCGATCAGACCGGATACCTGTCCGGCTGTCATGCTGTTTGCTGCCTCGATGACTGCATCACAGAATCCGCCGTCTGCCTCACTCTTCTCATCACTTCCATAAGAATAAGTCTGTACGTCATAGGAATATTCCTCTGCGGTTCCGTCGAAATCGCTCTGTGCTTTTACAGCCGCATCGTCTGCATTTTTCTTCACAACCGTGGTCTCGTCTGCTGTATAAGTCTGCTGGTTCCCATTGTCATCCGTATAAGTTGTCAGGCTGATCTTCATGTAACTGAAAGTTCTCTGTGCAGCTTCCTCATCGGATACGTTTGTATCAGCAGTTGCCCGGATGGCTGCCCGCATTCTGTTTTCTACGGTCTGCAGATACAGATAACGCTCTACATATTCCTGTGTGGCGCCCAGTTCTTTGAGTGCCGCTTTGGAGTTGTCAGAGATAAACTGCTCTGCCGCTTTCTTGATGGCTGCCTGATCATCCTCTGTGATCTCCACACCATAATCTGCCATATGTTCCTCCAGCAGATGCTGTGTCTCGATGGTATCCAGGACATTTTCCTTAATGGATTCCTGCATGTTTTTTCCATCCTGTGCATAGGAATCGTTGGTCCAGTAATCGTCTCCATAATAAGAAGCGAATACACTGTCGTAGCTGGCCTGCTGCACACGCGCCGCAAAGTTTGCATATCCCATTGTCACTTCGATGGCATCTTCGTCATCGCTTGTCATGGTAATTGCTACTGCATCTTTGTTCACGCCGCCGCATCCGCTCAGGCTCATCGTTCCAATCATGGTACTCATCAGGATAATTGCAGCGAATTTCTTAAATTTCATGGTTTCCTCCATCTATATCGGATCTCAGATCCCTTTCGTTTTTCTCCGGCGATCTGATCCGTATGTGATATTTCTGTTTCTTATATTTATTACTGTTATTTATTGCTATCTGTTCTTCGATATCCCGCCTGTCCACCGCAAAAGGATTTCTTTCTACGATTTACAGTCATACCGGATACTTTCATTTGTCAAGTATAGCGTAGTTTTCCCGTCACCGCAAGGTATTTTTCATCACAGTCCACTCACCACTTGCAAAAGTGGGAGTCTCAGCTCAGACTGAGAAAAATTCCCCGGATTTTCTACTCCGCCAGCAATTCCCGGCAGTCCTGCAGCACGCTACGGATCACCGTCAAAATGTCCGGGCTGTTTTTTTGCTTCCGGTAAAAGAAATACGGTTCCTTTTTGTCCGGTACAAAGGACAGCAGCGGTTTATTTTTCTCCAATACCATCGGGATGTTGCTTCCATTTAATTTTGCACGCTCGAACATCCGGAAAGTGATGTCGTTTGCCGTCTCCTTGATCTCTACAAAATACAGACCGTGGGCTTCTGCCTTCAGCTGTGCCACCAGCAGCAGATTCTGTACCGGCCGCGGCGGTTCTCCGAAACGGTCGATCAGTTCATCCAGCATCTCATCCTTTTCTTCCTCATTTTCGATTGCAGCGATCCGTTTGTAGATATCCAGCTTCTGATACTCATTCGCGATGTAGCCGTTTGGAATATAGGCATCCAGTTCGATGTCGATGGAGGTCTCAAAGGATTCCTCCACTACTTCACCTTTGGCAGTTTTCACCGCCTCGTTCAGCATCTTGCAGTACAGATCATATCCGACGGCTTCCATATGACCATGCTGCTGCTCGCCCAGCAGATTGCCGGCTCCCCGAATCTCCAGATCTTTCATGGCGATCTTGAACCCGCTTCCCAGGTCCGTAAATTCCCGGATGGCAGACAGCCGTTTCTCTGCCACTTCCTTGAGCATCTTATTTCTGCGGTACATCAGAAACGCATAGGCTGTCCGGTTGGACCGACCGATCCGGCCCCGCAACTGATACAGCTGAGACAGACCCAGATTGTCCGCATCATGAATGATCATCGTGTTGACATTTCCGATATCCAGTCCGGTCTCAATGATGGTGGTGGACACCAGTACATCCACTTCCCCGTTCATGAACTGATACATGACACGTTCCAGTTCCCGCTCGCTCATCTGACCGTGGGCATATGCCACTTCCGCATCCGGCACCAGCTCGGCAATCCTTGCCGCCACCTCCGCGATCTGGTTGACCCGGTTGAACACATAGTACACCTGACCATCCCGCGCCATCTCACGTTCAATGGCTTCCCGGATCATCTCTTCGTCATATTCCATGACATAAGTCTGGATCGGCATACGGTCCTGCGGCGGCTCCTCCAGCACGCTCATATCACGGATCCCGATCAGACTCATATGCAGCGTCCTCGGAATTGGTGTCGCTGTCAGCGTCAGCACATCCACATCCTTTTTCATCTGCTTGATTTTTTCCTTATGCGCCACGCCAAACCGCTGTTCCTCATCAATGATCAGCAGACCAAGGTTTTTGCACTCCACATCTTTGGAAAGCAGACGGTGGGTTCCGATCACAATGTCTACGGTTCCCCGCTTCAGCCCTTCCAGTGTCGCTTTCTGCTGCTTCGGCGTGCGGAACCGGCACATCAGTTCCACATTGATGGGAAAATCTTTCATCCGTTGTGCAAAGGTATTATAATGCTGCTGCGCCAGGATCGTGGTCGGCACCAGATAAATGACCTGTTTTTCTTCCGCCGCAGCCTTGAATGCCGCACGGATGGCCACCTCGGTCTTGCCGAAACCGACATCTCCACAGATCAGACGGTCCATGATCTTCTTACTCTCCATATCCGCCTTCGTCGCCTCGATGGCAAGGCGCTGATCCTCCGTCTCATCATATGGAAACATTTCCTCAAACTCCCGCTGCCATACGGTATCCGGTCCGTACTCATAACCTTCCTTGCTCTGACGGATGGCATACAGTTCCACCAGCTCCTGTGCCACTTCCCGAACCGCTTTCTGTACCCGGTGCCGGGTCTTCGTCCATTCCTGTCCACCCAAACGGTTCAGTTTCGGTTTCTTTGCATCCGCCCCGGCATATTTCTGGATCAGATCAAGCTGTGTCGCCAGCACATACAGGTTGCCGCCTTTGTCATACTCGATCTTCATGTAATCCCGCATGGTCTTGTCGACTTCGATCTTCTCTATGCCACGGAAAATACCGAGACCGTGATTCTCATGCACCACATAGTCTCCCGGCTTCAGTTCGGAGAAACTCTGAATGTGCTCACCCTCGTAAATCTTCTTTTTCTTTTTGCGCTTCTTCTTTTCCCCGCCAAAAATGTCGGTCTCTGTCAGCACGACAAATTTGATATCCGGATATTCAAAACCACGTTTCAGCTTGCCGTACAGCACCATGACCTCTCCCGGCTGTACCGGCCGGTCGGTATCCGTGGTAAAAAATGCGTTCAATTCCTCCTGTCGCAGATCCTCCGCCATGCGCTCCGCACGGGTCCGGGAGCTGCACATGAGAATCACCCGGTATTTACGCTTTTTATAACTTTTCAGATCTTTGGACAGCAGTTCAAAACTGCTGTTGTAGGCATTGACGGAATGCACCTGGAAAAAGCAGCTTGTGGCCGGTGTCAGTCCCTCTGCCCGCAGTTCCATGGCAGAGATCAGGATACAGCCAAGCTGCTGCATCTGCGCCGTCACCGCCTGATGTGTATACAGGATATCCGCCTGTCCCGGCAGGATATAGCCTTTCTCCAGACGCTGCTTCATACTCTCGGAAAATTCTTTTTCCACCGCAGACGCTTTTTCCAGACAGCGGGCCGGTTCATCCACAAAGATCAGCAGTTTCTGATCCTGCACCCTGGCACAGCGGGAGGCAAACTCCAGAAATCCCACGGTATCCTGGTAAAAATAGGTCAGATAACTCTCTGCTGCCCGAAGACTTCCAAGCTCCTCCACCTGTTCTTTCAGCAGATCCACAGATTCCTGCAGCCGGTGCGCTTCCTGGGTTTTCATATCCTTTCGGAAACGCTCTGCCGCCTTTTTCCCTTCCGCTGCAATGCGCTCCAGTCCTTCACGTTTCTGCTCCCCCGTCAGCACAAGCTCCGCCGCCGGATACACCACGATCTCATCCATGGTATCCACGGAACGCTGGCTGTCCGGATCAAAGGTACGGATGGAATCCACCTCATCTCCCCACAGTTCAATACGGTAAGGCAGTTCTTCCGTCAGGGCAAATATATCCACAATACCACCACGGATGGCAAACTCGCCCGGTGCTTCCACCTGATAAGCACTCTCATAGCCCATCCCCACCAGACGTCTGCGCAGCACTTCCAGATCCACGGTATCTTCGCTCTTCAGCCGCAGCAGAAATCCACGCAACACCTCCGGCCGCACCAGACGGTCCATCAAGGCATCAAAGGTAGTGATGATGGCCGCATCTTTTTCCTCAAACAGTGTCCGGAACGCCTGAATCCGCTCCTGAGTCAGCGCATTTCCACGGATATCCGACTGATAAAAAAGGATATCCTTTGCCGGAAAATACACGGCTTTCCGGTCAAAATACCGGTAGGCATCCAACAGTTCTCGGGCTTTCTGCTCATTAAAAGTAACAATGACACGCATGCCGCTGCCATTGTTCCAGCCGTACATCATATGTGGTTTTTGTGCATCCATACAGCCGGTTGCCGAGAGGACCACTCCCTCCTTCGCCGAGGCCCGTTCCAGTTCCTCGAAACTGCCCAGTTCATGCAGTGGACTTATAAAAGCATCCATGTCATTCCTCCTTTTTCTTTCTCAATGGAAGTTCTATCTCCGACTATTTCTTTCGGTTATACAGATTCATTGCCTCGTCCGTTCTGTCCTGCACCATCAGTGCAACGGCATCCACAGCCTCTTTCACCGCATCTTCGAACTTCTCTCTGTCCTCCGGTGAAAAACGTCCCAGCACATGATCTGCCAGATCCCAGCCTGCAGGCTTTTCGCCCACACCGACTTTGACCCGGGCGAACTGATCCGTTCCTGTTTTCGCAATGATATCTTTGATGCCATTGTGTCCGCCTGCGCTTCCTTTTTTCCGGATCCGCAGATTCCCCGGTGCCAGGCTGATATCATCAAAAACAACAATCAGATCCTGTGCCGGATCCAGCTTGTAAAAATTCACCAGGGCACTGACACTGTCTCCGCTGAGGTTCATATACGTCTGCGGTTTTGCCAGCATCACCTTCTGACCTTCGATATAACCGGTTCCGCAGAATGCTTTCCCTTTTCGTAAATTCAGTTCGATTCCATATTTATCTGCAATGGCATCAATGACATCAAAACCTGCATTGTGCCGTGTTTTTTCATATTTTGCTGTTGGATTTCCAAGTCCTGCAATCAGGTACATTTCTATTCTTCCTCCTGTTTCTTCTTGCCAATTTCTGCAACCATCCGAATCTTTATTTTTCTTTTTTTGTTTGCAGTTTCTGCAAATCAACGATTCAAGTCGAACGCACGTGAGACTTGGTGCGTGATTCTGGTCAGCGTAAGCTGACATATTCTTCTCAGAATCACTGCACATCCTCGCGGAGCGTTTTTTTGTTTGCAATTTCTTGCAAACAAAAGAAAGAATCCTGTGCAATGCAGGATTCTCCTTTTTGTGCAGTTGTGGATAGTATACCACAATTATTTATGCTTCCGCAATTTCTTCACGATATTTTTCCATGATCAGATTCTGAAGCTGTTTTCTTGTATCAGAATTGATCGGATGAGCTACGTCTCTATACTCCCCCTCTGCGTTTTTCCGGCTTGGCATCGCAATGAATACACCTTTTTCACCTTCGATGATCTTAATGTCATGCACTGCAAACTCGTTATCAATCGTGATCGATACAACAGCCTTCATTTTTCCTTCTTTGTCTACTCTTCGAATTCTCACATCTGTAATATTCATACTTCTTTTCCCCTGTGTTTATTTCTTTCTTCACAGCAGGTCGGTTCGTATGCTTAGCTGTCACATCAATGTCGGTCTGTTCCCGTCTGCCGCGTACAGCGTACTACATGATGTAACGCTCATTGTGTCCTCGCACAATCTTTACTTCATCTTCGCCGCATAAGTATGTATTGGCACAAATTGTATCACGGCTCTCCACGATACAATTCTCAATATGCGTATTATCACCGATGTAAACATCATTTAAAATGATAGAATTTTTAATTACGCAGTTCTTGCCTACAAATACCTGTTTGAACAGTACGGAGTTCTCCACTGTTCCGTTGATAATACATCCGCTTGCCACAAGGCTGTTGCGGACTTCTGCTCCCACGTTATATTTTGCCGGAGCCAGATCATCCACCTTGGAATATACATATGGTTCCTGGTGGAAGAAATAGTTGCGGATCTCCGGTTTCAGGAAATCCATGTTTGTCTGATAATAAGACTCCACACTGGCGATATTACTCCAGTAATTTTCCAGTTTGTATCCATAGATCTGTTTCAGATTCTTGTAACGGATCAGGATGTCTGTAACAAAATCAAACCGGTGCTCCTGCATGCTCTTCTCCAGCATCTCGATGAGCTGTCTTCTGCGCAGCACATAGATGCCGGTGGAAACGGTATGGGACTGAGCCACCATCGGTTTCTCCTCGAAATCCACGATACGGGACTCTTCATTCATCTGAACGACACCAAAACGGCTGACATCCTCTGTCGGCGGCACATCTTTGCACACGATGGTGATGTCCGCTTTTTTCTGGATATGGTAATCCAGTACCTTATTATAATCCAGTTTGTATACACAGTCGCCGCCTGCCACGATGACATACGGTTCATGGCTGCGTTTCAGGAAATCGATGTTCTGTGCCAGTGCATCCGCTGTTCCGCGGTACCAGTTGCCGTTCTCTGCTGTGATCGTCGGTGTAAAAATATACAGACCGCCCTGTTTCCGTCCGAAATCCCACCATTTGGAAGAATTCAGATGCTCGTTTAAGGAGCGGGAATTGTACTGGGTCAGAACCGCAACACGCTGGATATGGGAATTGCTCATATTGCTCAGTGCAAAATCAATGGCACGGAATCCACCACCTACCGGCATCGCAGCAATGGCTCTCTTCTCGGAAAGCTCTCTCATTCTGTAATTATTACCACCTGCTAAAATAATACCTAATGCTTTCATTATTTGCCACCTGCCTTAACAATATATTCCCCGCTGTCAAGCAATCCATCCGGATAATCTTCCGGTGTTGTCACACCTGAAATTGCAGTATTTTTTCCGATTTTTACATCTGGCGGAATGACGGATTTCTCTCCGATGGTCACAAGGCCAAATGCATAAACGCTCTCTTTTAATTTGTTTGGTTTTTCCTCACCGATACCAAGTACCGCATTGTCTCCGATCACGGTATCCTCTGCGATGATCGCCTTGTCAATCACAACATTCTCTCCGATGGTAACACCTTCCATAATAATGGAATCACGGACAACGCTTCCTTTTCCGATGGTTACGTTGGCACCGATGACACATCCATGCACTTCACCGTATACTTCCGTGCCCTCACCGATGATACTCTTGTCCACTTTTGCATCCGCTGCAATGTACTGCGGTGCAAGGACATCACTCTTGGTGTAGATCTTCCAGTATTCCTCATACAGATTGAATTCCGGGATCAGGTCGATGAGCTCCATATTTGCTTCCCAGTAAGAACCGAGGGTTCCTACATCTTTCCAGTATCCGTTGTATTCATATGCAAAAATACGCTCCCCTTTGTCGAAGCAGTACGGGATGACATGCATACCAAAGTCACAGTTCTCCACATCCTCGTTTGCGATGAGAGCTTCTTTCAGCGCTTTCCAGCTGAAAATATAAATTCCCATGGACGCAAGGTTGCTCTTCGGCTCTGCCGGTTTCTCCTGGAACTCGCGGATCCGGTTCTCTTCATCGGCCACTACGATACCAAAACGGCTTGCCTCCTCCATCGGAACCGGCATAACTGCGATGGTAACATCCGCATTGTTCTGCTTATGGAAATCAAGCATCACTTCGTAGTCCATCTTGTAGATATGGTCTCCGGACAAGATCAGTACATATTCCGGATTGTAACTGTCTATGTATTTCATATTCTGGTAAATGGCATTCGCCGTACCGGAATACCATTCACTTCCGCCACTTTTCTCATATGGCTGCAAAATCGTAACACCGCCGTTATTGCGGTCCAGATCCCACGGAATACCGATACCGATATGCGTATTTAACCGCAGCGGCTGATACTGGGTCAGTACACCGACTGTGTCGATTCCGGAATTAATACAGTTACTGAGCGGAAAATCGATAATACGATATTTACCTCCGAATGCAACTGCCGGTTTTGCAACGTTTGCAGTCAGCACGCCGAGACGGCTTCCCTGACCTCCCGCCAGAAGCATCGCAATCATTTCCTTTCGAATCATGTAAATCACCTCTTGCCAACAACAGCATGCCTGGACACACTGTTATTTAAAAATTAAATTTGATATCAAAATTATAACATATTTTTCGTTGCTGTGCACTACACTTTTAACAATTTTTCTGTAAATTATCGCGAATTTTTGACAAATCCTACAAAGTGGTAATGCCATGTCACTGAGTGACAGGAATATGCATCTCTGATGAAGGATAATTCACAACTAGTGCATGTGAACAGTAACAGTTTTTCACAGGTGAACTGCATGCAAAACGTTGCCAATCCACCACTGATGGGGTATAATATCCTAAAATAATAATCCGTGTCATCCGGAAAACCGCAATGCGAAAGCGGTCGGTTTTCTCCTGACACATCATTTATATACAGGTGGTAGATAAACATGTACAAGATTAATTTTGAGAAACCTATTCATATTCATTTTATAGGAATCGGCGGCATCAGCATGAGCGGTCTTGCCGAGATTTTATTAAAGGAAGGCTTTACCGTATCCGGTTCTGACAACAAAGCCTCCGCTCTGACAGAGCAGCTGGAGAAAAACGGTGCTAAGGTATACATCGGCCAGCGTGCAGCCAATATCACAGATGACATTGAGCTGGTAGTTTACACTGCAGCCATCCATCCGGACAATGCAGAGTGGAAAGCCGCAAATGACGCAGGCATCCCGATGCTGACCCGTGCACAGTTCCTGGGGCAGCTCATGGACAACTATGCCAGATCCATCGCAGTCAGCGGTACTCATGGAAAAACAACCACGACATCCATGATCTCACACATCCTGCTGGAAGCAAAAAGCGATCCGACCATCTCTGTGGGCGGTATGCTGGAAGCCATCGGTGGAAATATCCGTGTGGGAGGTTCCGATGTATTTCTGACAGAAGCATGCGAGTACACCAACAGCTTCCTGAACTTCCATCCGAAATACAGCATCATCCTGAACATCGAGGAAGATCACATGGACTTCTTCAAGGATATCGACGACATCCGGAATTCTTTCCACAAGTTTGCACAGAATACAGCTGCAGACGGTGTCCTGATCCTGAACGCAGCCATCGATCATCCGGAAGAAATCACCGCAGACTTAAAAGAGCGTGTCGTTACCTTCGGCCTGACCGAAGATGCCGATTACACTGCCGCTGACATTACTTATAATGAAGCTGCCTGCGCATCCTTCACCTTCCAGGTACATGGACAGGCTGCCGGTCACGTAACCTTAAACGTTCCGGGCAGACACAACATTGCAAACGCACTGGCTGCCATCGCATTCGCGACAGAAGCCGGTATTGATACAGACACCATCATCCGCGGTCTTCAGGCCTTCGGCGGAACCGCCAGAAGATTCGAATACAAAGGAAAACTCGGCGGCATCACCATCATCGATGATTACGCACATCATCCGACAGAGATCGCCGCAACACTGACTGCAGCACGCAATTATCCACACGGCCGTATCATCTGCGTATTCCAGCCACATACTTACACCCGTACCAAAGCATTCTGGAATCAGTTCTCCGATGCTCTGGCTCTGGCTGATGTGGTTGTCCTTGCAGACGTATATGCAGCCCGGGAGACCGATACCCTCGGCATCCACTGTGAAGATCTGGCAGACGATGTCCGCCGCAAAGGAACCGAAAGCTACTACTTCCCGTCCTTTGACGCCATCGAGAACTTCCTGCTGGAGACATGTACCGACAACGATCTGATCCTCACCATGGGTGCAGGCGATATCTATCAGGTCGGTGAGCATTTGCTGAGCAGACGCTAAAAACACTTATTCTGTACATTCAGAAATGCTTTCCGCATTCGGTTTCGTAATAGGTTATCCACATTTCAGACGGGGTTATCCCCGCTGTGATGTGGATATCTTTTTCTTCTCTTTTCGAAATCGATATGATATACTTCAAGGCGAAAGAGAGAGTACGATTATGGCAAAAATTACGTTATATAATGACCAGTCGGCTGCAGCAACCTGTGTGCCGAATATTTTTATCGATCAATACATGACCCGTGCCAACGGAGAGTACGTGAAGATCTATCTGTACCTGCTCCGTTGCTTTGCACAGCCATCCACAGATTTTTCCCTTTCCGGCCTGGCAGACCACTTCGACTGCACGGAACGGGATATTCTGCGCGCCTTAAAATACTGGGAAAAACTGCGGCTGTTCCATCTGGAATACGACGCTGATGACAATCTCTCCGGCATCCGGATGCTGACCAGTGCCTGGACAGCTGCTCCGGAAACTACACCTATAACTGCTGCACAGCAGGAGAAAAAAGCGGCTCCGGCACCAGCAGTTTCTGACAGAAAAAAATCTTCCGGAACTTATGCGTCAAAAGACACAGCCACGGAGCAGCCCCGTTCCACCGGAAATGTCACGGATCAGTTTATCCAGGCAGCCACACAGAAACGCCCGTCCTACACCATGGACGATATGCGCTCTTTCTGTGAAAATGCCGCTGTCCGGGAACTGATCTTTATCACGGAGAAATATCTGGGACGCACCCTGAACCAGAACGATCTGAACATGATCTTCTTCTGGTATGATGAACTGCATTTTTCCACAGAGCTCATTGAATTTCTCATTGAAAACTGCGTGGCAAAAGGACACACCAGCCTCCACTACATGCAGCGCATTGCAGAGGATTTTGCCTCCCGCAATATCCGCACCGTGGAAGAGGCCAGACAGGTTCTGAATCAGGACAGTTCCCTCTACCATGCGGTGATGAAAGCCTTTGGCATCTGGGGACGCAACCTGGTTCCTTCTGAGATGAATTTTCTGAAACAGTGGAGCACCCACATGGGCTTTTCTGAAGAACTGATCACGGAAGCATGCAGCCGCACCATCCGCGCCATTCATGAGCCGAACTTCGGATATGCGAATTCCATTCTGGAAAAATGGCACAAGGCAGGCATACATACCATGGATGCGGTGGCAAAAGCCGATCAGGTATATCAGCAGCAGCGGACGAAGAACGACCGGCCCCAGCCTTCTACTGCCAGCCAGTTTACAAATTTCAGGCAGCGGAACAATGATTATCAGGATCTGCAGCAACAGCTGCTTCAGAAATCCATGTCTTCCACTGCGAATCAGTCACAATCATAGACAGAACAACCATAAAGGGAGAATACTATGCCACTTACCAATACACAATATGATCAGATCATGCGGGGCTATCAGGACCGGCAGCTGAAACGCCAGCATCTCATCGATGCCCGCCGGGAAGAAATCGCCGCAAAGATCCCGGAGATCACAAAGCTGGATGCGCAAATCGCATCCCTGAGCGTCAGACGGGCCAGACAGCTGCTGGACGGCGATGCCTCTGCCCTGACGGATCTCCATGATCAGATCCAGGCGCTCTCTGCCCGCAAGCAGGAATGTCTGCAAAATGCCGGTTATCCGGCGGATTATTTTCAGCCGCCTTACACCTGCCCGGACTGTCAGGATACCGGCTACATCGGTCAGAAGCGCTGCCACTGTCTGAAACAGGCAGCCATCGATCTGGTTTACACCCAGTCCAACCTGCAGGGTATTCTGGAAAAGGAGAATTTTGACACCTTTTCCTATGATTATTATGCAGATGACATCTACGACAACACGCAGCTGTCTTCCCTGGAGGCGGCGCGAAATGCCGTGGTTCAGTGTCACCGCTTTGTGGACACTTTTGACGATACCTTTGAAAATCTGCTGCTCTTTGGTGACACCGGTGTGGGAAAAACATTTCTGTCCAACTGTGTCGCAAAGGAGCTGCTGGATACCGGTCATTCCGTGATCTATTTTTCCGCCCAACACCTGTTTGAACTGCTGGCGCAGAAGACCTTCGCCAGAGATCCTCAGGCGGCGGAAAGCTATCGCAACATCTTCGACTGTGATCTGCTCATCATCGATGATCTGGGCACGGAACTGACCAATACCTTTACGACATCACAGTTTTTTATATGCTTAAACGAGCGGATTCGCAAGCAGAAATCCACGCTGATCTCCACGAACCTGGAACTCTTCGACATCGCATCCATTTATTCGGAGCGTATCTTCTCCAGGATCTCGAACAGCTTTATCATTCTGCATCTGTTTGGCAATGATATCCGTATTTGTAAAAAACTAACCGAAAAATAAGACATTTTTCCCGTATTATATGTGCAAATGCCCATATCATAAGAAATCCCTTGTCATAGCGGGGGATTCAGTGCTATAATGCCATCGTATTTATAAACAAACGAAAAGATTTGATGGAGGAACTTTTCTAATGCATAACGACCAGAGAAACTTAGAAACAATCCCGGCTGGTACTCTTGGAATCATTCCGCTTGAGAGCATCAGCGAGATCGGTGAAAAGGTAGACAAATACCTTGTAAAATGGAGATGTGTCCGCGAACATGAGCATGAAAACGACATTGCGTTCAAAGGATACCTTCGTGATTCCTATATTCTTGATGCTTCCTGCCCGCGTTTCGGCAGCGGTGAAGCAAAAGGTATCATTCACGAGTCCGTTCGTGGATATGACCTTTACATCATGACAGATGTTACAAACTATTCCCTGACATACAAGCTTTGCGGCAATGAGAACCATATGTCACCGGATGATCATTATCAGGATCTGAAACGTATGATCGCCGCAGCAAACGGTAAAGCAAGAAGAATCACAGTTATCATGCCGTTCCTGTATGAGAGCCGTCAGCACAGACGTACCGCAAGAGAGTCTATGGACTGCGCAATGGCACTTCAGGAGCTGATCAGCATGGGTGTTGACAATATCATCACCTTTGATGCACATGATCCTCGTGTACAGAACGCAATCCCGCTTCACGGATTTGATACCGTTCAGCCGGCTTACCAGTTTGTAAAAGGTATCCTGAACAACGTAGATGACCTGAAGATCGACAATGACCATCTGATGATCATCAGCCCGGATGAGGGAGCTACAAGCCGTGCCGTATTCCTTGCCAGCGTACTCGGCGTAGACATGGGTATGTTCTACAAACGTCGTGATTACAGCCACATCGTAGACGGTACAAACCCGATCGTCGCTCACGAGTTCCTTGGTTCTTCTCTGGACGGCAAAGATGTATGGGTTGTTGATGACATGATCTCTTCCGGCGGAAGTATGATCGATGTTGCCCGCGAATTAAAGAAACGTAACGCAGGCAGAATCTTCGTAATCGCTACTTTCGGTCTGTTCACAAACGGTCTTGAGAAATTTGACAAAGCCGTAGAGGAAGGCCTGATCTACAAAGTGGTTACCACAAACCTTGCATATCAGACACCGGAGCTGTTAAGCAGAGATTACTACATCAGCTGTGATATGAGCAAATACATCGCTTACATCATCGATACTTTAAATCATGATGCATCTATCAGTGATCTACTTGATCCATATCAGAGAATCCAGACTCTGGTTGCAAAATACAAAGGTGAGATTCCTGCAGAAGAGTAATCCCATCAGAATCAGAAAAAGCATATAGAAAAGAGCACCGCCATGGTGCTCTTTTTGTATACAAAAAAAGCACCGGAACATCCGATGCCTTTTTAAACTGTTGATATACTATAAGTTACATACAGAGCAAAAATTTCTCCATGGCAGTCAATGCCTCTGCCTCATCTGCTCCATCAGCTTCAATCTCAACTTCTACGCCATTGTGCGGGTTAAACGCCATAATCCCCATAATGCTTTTTGCATTGATACGATGATTTCCCCGTACTAAATACAGTGAGCTTGAAAACTGGCAGGCTACCTGTACCAGCTCTGCAATTGGATTATCGTACTTATCTACGACATCTGCAATGACAATTTCTTTCTTACTCATACGCCTTTCCTAACCTCCGTCTAATACTATTGTAGTTTATCCCTTATTTTACAATTTGACAAGCATCTTTTCAAAAACCGTTACTTTTACTGAATTGTCATGCATTTTTCATCATTTCTTAGTCGTTTTTTCGATTAAAAAAGGCTATGGAACAGTTGTTCTGCCCCATAACCTCTTTCTTATTTTTCAAGCAAAATCTATGCCAGATATTAGCATACACCCTGTGCAAGCATAGCATCTACGACTTTCTCGAAGCCTGCGATGTTAGCACCTGCTACATAGTCGCCCTCTTTGCCGTAACGTTTTGCAGCATCGTCAATGTTGTGGTAGATGTTTACCATGATCTGGTTCAGTTTTGCATCTACTTCTTCGAATGTCCAGCTTAAACGCTCGCTGTTCTGAGACATCTCAAGTGCAGATGTAGCAACACCACCAGCGTTTGCAGCTTTACCAGGAACGAAGTATACACCGTTCTGCTGTAAGTACTGTGTAGCGTCCAGAGTAGTAGGCATATTAGCGCCCTCGCAAACTGCGATACAGCCGTTTGCAACTAATGCTTTTGCATCATCGATGAGCAGCTCGTTCTGTGTAGCACACGGAAGAGCGATATCACATTTTACGCTCCATACGCCGCGGCCTTCATGATACTCAGCACTTGGTCTTGCTGCTGCGTACTCTGTCAGACGTGCACGTTTTACTTCTTTTACCTCTTTCAGTAAGTCTACATCGATTCCTTCCGGATCATAGATCCAGCCTGTGGAATCAGAGCATGTTACGCATTTAGCGCCTAACTGATGTGCTTTCTGGATTGCATAGATAGCAACATTACCAGCACCGGATACTACACATGTCTTGCCTGCGATATCCTGTCCATGAGATTTCAGAAGTTCTTCTACCATGTATAACAGACCGTAACCTGTTGCCTCTGTACGGGCAAGGGATCCACCATAAGTAAGTCCTTTACCTGTCAGAACACCTTCATACAGTCTTGTGATTCTCTTGTACTGACCATACAGATAACCGATCTCTCTTGCACCTGTTCCGATATCACCAGCCGGCACATCGACATCAGCTCCGATGTATTTGTAAAGTTCTGTCATAAAGCTCTGGCAGAATGCCATAACCTCACGATCAGATTTGCCCTTAGGATCGAAGTCAGATCCACCTTTACCGCCTCCGATAGGAAGACCTGTTAAAGAGTTTTTGAATACCTGCTCGAAACCAAGGAATTTAATAATTCCAAGATATACAGATGGATGCAGACGCAGACCACCTTTGTACGGTCCAATTGCGTTGTTAAACTGTACACGGTAACCTGTGTTTACCTGTGCCTGACCATTGTCGTCAACCCATGCTACACGGAACTTGAACTGTCTGTCCGGCTCTGTGATACGCTCTAAGATAGCTTCCTTCTTGTAAAGCTCCTCATTCGCTTCAACAACTGGTCTGATGGATTCCAATACTTCTTCTACTGCCTGAAGGAATTCCGGTTCAGCAGCATTTTTTGTTTTTACTCTTGCGAGTACCTCGTCTACGTAGCTCATCTCGTATCTCCTTTTTTTTAATAATCTCAACATCATCATTTTATTATGTTATGAAGGATTGTGCAACATTTTTTTTCAATTTTGTCATATTTTTCACATTTAGACGTGTTTTTACACGTTTTTTGCATAATCCGAAACGTTTTCCGTCACTCAGCACAATATTTTTGTCATCCAGCACAAAGACTCTCTCTCATTTTCTGTCAATTTTTCCACCAAAACAGCGGATTGAGAAAGATTTTCTGCTTTTTGTAAAACACAAAAAGGCTCTGAGCCTGTGCTCCATTATGCACAAACCCAAAGCCCTTCCTTCATTTTACCATATGCGTTCGACTTGAATTTACCATATGCGTCAGACTTGAATTTCCAGTTGTCTTACTCTTCACCCATCTCTTCGATGATGTGTTTACGCAGTGCTGTATAAGTCTCTTTGCTCAGTGTATGCTCGATCTTGCACGCATCCTGCTCTGCCGTCTCCGGTGAAATTCCCAGGAACTCCAGCCATTTTCTCAGAATGAGATGACGGTCATAGATGTTGGAAGCGATTTCCATACCACTGTCTGTCAGTGTGATAAATCCGCTCTCATCCACATTGATGTAGCCGTTTAAACGCAGATTTTTCATGGCTACACTGATACTTGGTTTGGAGTAGTTCATATCATTGGCAATATCGATGGAACGAACCACCGGACGCTGTTTGCTTAATTTTAAAATACACTCCAGATAATCTTCTGCTGACTGATGAATTTGCATCCCCTGTACCTCCTTATTATTCCTTTATTTTTCCATGTTTGCAAATTTCGTGTACTGCGGTAACCATACGAGATTGACGGTTCCGATCGGACCGTTACGCTGCTTGGCGATGATGATCTCCGCAATTCCTTTATTTTCTGAATCTTTGTTGTAATAATCGTCTCGATAGATGAACATAACCACATCGGCATCCTGCTCGATGGCTCCGGACTCTCGCAGATCCGAAAGCATCGGTCTGTGATCCGGACGCTGCTCTACCTGTCGGCTGAGCTGTGACAGTGCGATGACCGGCACGTTCAGCTCCCTGGCAAGCTGTTTTAATGAACGGGAGATATCTGAGATCTCCTGCTGTCTCGAATCACTTCTGCCGGATCCAGACATCAGCTGCAGGTAATCGATGATGACCAGCTTCAGGTCATGTTCCAACTTATATTTTCTGCACTTGCTGCGCAGCTCTGAGATCGAGATACCCGGGGTATCGTCGATAATCAGATGTGACTTTCCAATGGTTCCCGCGCCTTCGATGAGCTTTTCCCAGTCCGCATCGGACAGGTTACCTGAACGGAGCAGCTGTGCATCTACTCTGGATTCCAGTGAGAACAGACGGTTTACCAGCTGTTCCTTCGACATCTCCAGACTGAAGATCGCCGTGGCCATATCCTCATGAAATGCCACATACTGGGCGATATTCAATACAAAGGCGGTTTTACCCATAGACGGTCGTGCTGCCACCAGAATCATATCCGAGGGCTGCAGGCCGGACAGTTTGTAGTCCAGATCTACAAAGCCGGTGGGAATACCGGTGACATTTCCCTGGGTCCGGGATGCGATCTCGATCTTGTCCAGTGCGTTTAACACCACCTGCTTGATCGGTACATAATCGCTGTTGCTCCGGCTCTGGAGCAGGTTGAAAATACTTTTCTCCGTATCCTCCAGAATCACTTCCAGGCTTTCATTTCCCAGATAGCAGGTATCTGCGATCTGTTCGTTGATCTTGATCAGTTTGCGAAGCACCGCTTTTTCTTTTACGATCTCCGCATAATATTTTACGTTTGCAGACGTCGGAACCGCAGTCACCAGATCACCGACATATTCCAAACTGCTGATCTCCGGCGGTACGTTCTTCTCCCGCAGACGGTTCTGCAGGGTGATCAGATCCACCGGTGCGCCGCTGTTGAACAGCTCCGTGATCGTCTCAAACAGAATTCCATATTGCTGATGATAAAAATCATCCTTCACCAGCTGCTCGGAGGCTGTGAGGATCGCATCCCTGTCCATGATCATGGAACCGATGACGGACTGCTCTGCCTCGAGGCTGTGAGGCATGATCCGTTTTACCAGAGCCTCTTCCATATATCTGCCGCTCCTTTCTGTGCGAGTGACATATTTTTCTATTTCCTGCGGTTTTGTTTTTGTATCACCGGTACTGCTTCTGATTCCGCTGATACAGTTTCCGCATGATCCTCTAATTATGCCTCTGTTACTTTCACTCTCAGGGATCCGGTTACTTTTGCATGAAGCTTGATGGCCACATCAAACGTTCCGAAGGATTTGATTGGGATATTCAGGGACATTTTCTTTTTATCAATATCCAGGCCAAGCTGTTCTTTCACTGCCGCGGAAATCTCCTTTGTGGAAACAGAACCGAAGGTACGTCCGCCCTCGCCTGCTTTCATCTTTACTTCCACATATTTATCTTCCAGTTCTTTTGCAAGTTCCTGTGCTGCCTCCAGCTGCTCTTCCGCAACTTTCTCTGCATGCTTGTTCTGAAGTTTCAGATCATTCAGATTCTTTCCGGTTGCTTCCAGGCCAAGTTTTTTTGCAAAAATAACGTTTCTTGCATATGCATCACTTACGTTTACGATCTCTCCTTTTTTGCCGAGAGATTTTACATCCTGTAACAAAATCACTTTCATTATTTGATATCTCCTTCCCTGATCATTTCATCAAGTGTATTTTCTATGGTCCGCTTTGCATCCTCCAGCGTACAGCCTGTCAGCTGCGCTCCCGCAGAATTCATATGGCCGCCGCCGCCCAGACGTTCCATGACGAGCTGTACATTGATCTCATCAATGGAGCGGGCGCTGATATAGATCCGGTCATGATATTCCGTCAGCACAAAGGAAGCCTTGATGCCGATGATATTCAGCAGCTCATTCGCCGCCTGTGCACATGCCACCGTCGGACTTTCAATATTGTCCGCCGGACACACGCTGATGGCAAACATGTTGCGGAACACCTGTGTGTGCCGCACGGCTTCTGCTCTGGCTTTGTATGCAGCCATGTCGTTCCGGAGCATCTTGCGCACTCTGGTAACCTCGGCTCCGCACCGGCGCAGATATGCTGCTGCCTCAAAGGTACGGACACCTGTCTTGGACACAAAGTTATTGGTATCAATCAAAATTCCCGCATAGATGGCATCTGCCTCCTGTGTGGAAAGCTTGATATCTTCATCAAAATACTGTAATACTTCCGCGATCATCTCGCAGGTGGAAGAAGCATACGGCTCCGTGTAGGAAAGTACCGCATTCTTTACCACATCCTCACACTGACGGTGATGATCGAAGACAACGATGGTCTTTGCCCGGTTCAGCAGGCTCGGACACTCCGTATAACTCGGCCGGTTCGTATCCACCACGATCAGTGCCGTGTGGGAATCGATCTCATCCAGTGCCAGCTGGCTCGGGATAAACATATCATCCGGATAGCCATTCTCCGGTGTAAAACATTCTTTCAGCGGACGCAGTGTGGTATTTACCTCATCAATGACGATCTGTGCTTTCTTGCCCAGCTGACGGGCCGCACAGTAAATACCGATGGCCGCGCCAAAGGAATCAATATCTGCGATCTTATGTCCCATGACAAAGAATTTGTCACGGCTGATCATGATCTCACGCAGCGCCAGTGCTTTGACTCTGGCTTTTACACGGGTGGTTTTGTCCACCTGCCGATTGTTTCCGCCAAAATAAGAGATCTTATCTCTGGTCTTTACCACCACCTGATCTCCGCCACGGCCCAGCGCCAGGTCGATGGCCATACAGGAATACTCATAATTTTTCGTGTAATCATTTCCCACATAACCGATTCCCATACTGAGGGTAACAGACATCTCATTTCCGACTTTAATACTTTTGACATCTTCCAGAAGACTGAATTTTTCCTCTTCCATCTTCTCCAGATACTTATGCTGGAACACAACGAAATACTTGTCGTTCTCTGTCTTTTTCACCAGACCGTCAATGGAAGCAAAAAATTTGTTCACCTTACGGTCTACCAGTGCAACCAGCAGGGATTTCTTTACCTCTTCCACGGTATCCAGAACTTCGTCATAATTATCAATATAAACCAGCGCAGGAACCATCTGCATTTCCTGGTTTTCGATACGATATCTGGTCAGCTGCGTCTCATCAAAAAGATAGATGACCTGCAGATACTGCTCTTTCTCTGTCAGTTCGATACTGCTGCTCTCATGCAGGATATCCGTAAAATGAATCTTATGCACCGAAGCGCGATATACAGATTCTTCCCGTTCCACAACAAGGTCCAGTTCATCTGCCTTCTCCATCAGTTCCCTGGTAATCTGCGGAAAGATCGTCGTGATGGATTTGTGATATCCTTTATCTTTTCCTGATAATGCCTCAAACTGCCGGTTCATCCACAGCAGTTTTCCCGTGGCATCCATCACCGCATACGGCACTTCAAATTCATTCAGCAGACGCTTCTGCACCGTACCGTACTGTGTGGCAAAGTCAATCAGTTCATTCATCAGGATCGGCTTGTTCCGCCAGTACACAAACAGCATGACGAAAAAATATATGCCGACGAAAACACTTCCCAGAATTCCCGCTTTGATATTCAACACATACATCCATACATCCATGGCAGCAAACAGTGCTGTCAGCACCAGTGGTGTCTGTGTATATCCTTTTAACTTACCCTTCAACTTAACATCCTGTCTCATGCTAACTCCTTTATACTGCCGAAATTATCTCCCGGCCGGTATACAAAACCGATACTATCTAGTAAGTATACCACATTTCCCACTCATAAGAAAGCCCCTGTTTTATATTGCTAACCGCATGCAACGTTTAGTCCCCGATCTGAAGCAGCTGTTTTACATATTTGTCCCAGAAGGTACTGTGATCCTGCTGATAGATCAGCTCCTGCGCCATGACAGGATCATCCGTAATCACATTGTCGATGCCCATGCCTACGACTTTTTCCAGACGGTCTTCGGAATTTACCGTCCAGACGTAGATCTGTTTTCCGGCTTTCTGCGCTTTGTTTACAAAACTCTGGCTCAGCAGAGTGGATTCCACACTGTAACCGTCCGCATATTCCAGATCTGTAAAGTTTCCATAGGACACAGAAGTAATATATGCCGTCTCAATGGAATCGTCCGCCTCCTTGATCTTGCGCAGGGAGTCATATTTCAGGGAAGAAACTACGCACGCATCCCGCATATGATATTCTTTCAGCAGTTTTGCCACCTGCTCCTCCAGATCTTTATCATGTCCGCTTGGCTTGATCTCGATATTCAGACGGATCTTGCCACGGCAGACCTTCAGCACTTCCTCCAGGGTTGGAATCCGCACCGTCTGATATTTTTTGTCAAACCAGCTGCCATTGTCCAGATCCCTGATCTCGTCCCAGGTCACCTGCCAGACTTCCTTATCCAGTCCCGTCGTCCGCTTCAGGCTGGAATCGTGCATGACGATCACCTCACCGTCCGCAGTCTGCTGTACATCCAGTTCCGCCCAGTCAGTGCCCACCTGAATGGCTCCCTTGAAAGCCGGGATTGTATTTTCCGGATAAACCGCAGAGTAACCACGGTGCGCTGTCACCTCCACCGGATTATCCAGTCCCATGTGCAGCACCCCCCGCTTATCTGCAAAGGCATATGCGAAATTGACACCGATCACCACAACGATACTGAGTGCAATGATCCGTTTCCGATACATATAGATCTTTTTCACCCATCTGGTATTTGTGATCCGGTACGCATTGTCCAGATCATTGAATACCCGCGGAATCCGCTCCCCGGTGGCAGCCTTGCGATAATAGAACAGCAGACTGACGCAGAGGAAAAACAGTGGCAAGTCAAAGCAGAAAAATAACGCTCCGCATATCTCCATCAGCAGGGAGATTCCGGAAAGGGTCAGACTGCTGAACAGATCCTGTGTCGGCAGCGCCTGATTCACTCTGGACACCAGCCAGGATCCAAACAGGATCACACCGTAATAAATGCCGATGCAGCCAAGGCTCCAGCCTACCACGATGCCGAGATCTTTCCAGTAATGATTCTTCTGCAGTCTCCAGCTGCGTTTTCTCGCCTGCTTGAAGTTACAGTTTTCCAGGCAGAAATAATGCAGGCTGTAAATCCAGTGGAAAGAACGCAGGCCAATATACACCCAGAATCCAATATACAAAATCGCCAGCCAGGTATGGGACATAATGTAATCCACGATGAACTGCGGCACCGTAAATTTCGTGATATAACCGGAAATAACCAGCGCATGGGTCATCGGAATGATGATCAGCAGATAGAGAATCATCACGATATTCCTCTGATAAATAACCCGTAACGATGTCTTGAATCCCTTCCGCATCAGCGCCAGCAGCGGCATCTCCTGTTTCCGGAAAGATGCATGGATGCAGGTAATGATACAGCAGATATCAAACAGCGTGAAAAATGCCATTCCCAGAACGATCAGAAGCAGAAACACCCAGGTCAGCGGTGCTCGGACAAAGGTTCCGATGGTCTCATCCGACAGATAACTCAGCCCCTGCGCCTTCAGTGCCAACTTCATCAGCCCTGTAAGCAACGGCTTGAACACTGCCATGGATGCAAATTTATATAAAAGTTCAAACACAAGAAGTGTGCCTATATTCAATTTTAATAATCCGAATGTGTAACGTAAATAACGTAAAACAGTCTTTATTTTTTTCATATGATTCCTTTTTTTGTATATTTCAGCCCCGGTCATCTCGGGTCCGCTGCGCTTCCTCTCGATGTGACTTCTCGCCAAATAAAATTTTAGGAAAAAATGTTCGTTCATGCAAGCATGACTCGCATTTTCTCCTGCAATTTTGCCTGGCTCTGAAATATACAAAAAGCTCCCCGGAAAAATCCGGGGAGTCTGTTGTCAAAATTAATCCTGTACGTATGGCATTAAAGCAACGTGACGTGCTCTCTTGATTGCTACTGTGATAGCTCTCTGATGTTTTGCACAGTTTCCTGTGATTCTTCTCGGAAGGATTTTTCCTCTCTCAGAGATGTATCTTTTTAATTTATTTGTATCCTTGTAATCAATTACATTGTCTTTTCCACAGAATACACAAACTTTTTTTCTTCTGCGGCCGCCTCTTCTCTTCATCGGAGAATCGCTTTTTCCATCTTTATTATAAGCCATGATAGTTTACCTCCTGTTTAGTTAAATGGTAATTCTTCATCAATTCCGTCCGGAATATTCATAAAGCCATCGCTTACCGCGTTGCTTGGGGAAGGTGCGCCTGCCGGTGCAAAGTTTGCTGTATGCTCAGCACTTGCTGCTTTGCTCTCTGCGAACTCCTGCTCCTCAACAACTACGTCCGTGGTGTAAACTTTCTGTCCGTCACGGTTGGTATAGCTGCCTGTCTGAATTCTGCCTGTAAGGGCAATCTTTATTCCTTTGCGCAGATATTTCTCTGCGAACTCTGCCTGACGTCCGAATGCTACACAGCCGATAAAATCTGCTGTCTGGCTGTCGCCGTCACGACGGAATCTACGATCTACTGCAACTGTATATCTTGCGATTGCGGTTGCCTGTTCACCCTGAGAATAACGAACCTCAGGATCACGGGTCAAACGTCCCATTAAAATTACTTTATTCATAAGGATAACTCCTTCTCTACTGTGAAATTATGCCTCGTCTTTTCTAACGCATAAAAATCTCAGCACGTTGTCCATAATACGAACACTCTGCTCTAACTCAGCAGGTACTTCTGCTGCAGCATCGAACTGAATGAAGTAATAGAAGCCTTCGCTCATTTTCTGGATATCGTAAGCTAATTTTTTCTTACCCCAATCCTCAACTTCTGTTACTGTACCGCCAAAACGAGTAATATACTCTTTTGCTTTCTCAACAACTGCTGCTCTGGCGTCATCTTCGATCTTGGCACTAACAATTAATGCTAATTCATACTTGTTCATGCTATTCTTACCTCCTTGTGGTCTTTTGGCCCTCTGCTCATCATGTAGAGAGCAAGGATATTGTATATCACGATTTCCAATGCTACCATATTTTTACGATTCAGGCAAGTGTTTTTTTAAATCTTTTGTGTTTTTTTCTACGATCTTTCGCGCCACCATGATCTGATGACCGCATCCCTGACATTTCAGCCGGAAATCCGCACCCACACGCAGGATCTCCCACTCAAAACTGCCGCAGGGATGTTTCTTTTTCAACTTTACGATATCTCCCACTTCATATTGATATGCCATTTATTCACCTCTATGCTCTGTTTTCCCACTCATATTTCCATATATCTGTTCCATCATCCTACTCATACATCTGTTCCATTATCATTTCTGTATGTTACATAAATGCACGTTCTTTTATTCAGAAATTTCTAACAAACCCAGTTCAAGTCGAACTTCTGTGAGACCTGGTGCGTGATTCTGGTCAGCATAAGCTGACAACTTCTTCTCAGAATCACTGCACATCGACATGCGAAGCATTTTACGCTCAATCGCAGATTGTGCGGAACACTTCTCCGATCGGTGTCTGTATCACCAGATCCGCACGGTTATCCAACGGCGTCGCAGATTTATTGATCAGTACAAGTTTCTTTCCCCGGTAGTAATCGATCAGTCCCGCTGCCGGATATACGGCAAGGCTCGTTCCGCCGATGATCAGCACCTCTGCCTGGCTGATGGCACGGATTGCCGCCTGCATGGTAGCAGAATCCAGACCTTCCTCATATAATACGACATCCGGTTTGATCTGACCGCCGCAGCTGCACATCGGAACTCCGGTGGAATCCTTGATATACTGCGCATCGTACAGTTTTCCGCATTTTCTGCAGTAATTGCGATGTACGCTGCCGTGAAGCTCCAGCACATTTTTGCTGCCTGCCGCCTGATGCAGTCCGTCGATGTTCTGCGTCACAACCGCCTTTAACTTACCCTTTGCTTCCAGTTCGGCAAGTTTCAGATGTGCCGCATTCGGTTTTGCATCCAAGGCCAGCATTTTATCCCGGTAAAACCGGTAAAATTCTTCTGTCTTTTCCATATAAAAAGTATGACTCAGGATCGTCTCCGGCGGATAATCATATTTCTGATGATACAGCCCGTCCACACTTCGGAAATCCGGGATGCCGCTCTCCGTTGACACGCCGGCTCCACCGAAAAATACGATATTATCTGAATCTGCGATCCACTGCTTTAATAGTTCCAATTTTTCCATCTGTTCCGCTCCTTCCATAAAATACTGCTGCTTTTGCTTTTATAGTATACTGCCCGAAAAAAAATAGCAACTGCATTTTCTTCCCGTCATCGTAAGAAATTTTTCATCATTTCTTCACAGTTTTAACAGTTGACATATTTTCTTCTGTGATATTTAATATATCTTAGCGGCAATTAACATAATATATGATATGTAATATAAGTAATGATTCGCAGCTTAAAAGGCCGGATCATTCCATGCCGGTAACAGATAAGCTTACTTTCATTTATACAATTATACAAAAGCTTATACAAAAAACATATACACTACAATGACACTATAATATAGAAACGGGAAGATAAAGACATGCATATTTCATTCGCAGAAAAAAAAGTCCGGCTGCTTGCACTTGCAGTCACTATTTTTATGATTATTTTTGTGTCCGCCAACTGGCGGCTCTATCTGGATCCGGCACTGGATCTCACATATGGAACCCTTCTTTTTGTTCTGTCTCTTCTGGCAGGACCGGTTGCAGGATTTCTTATTATATTCAAACCATCCGTTGATGAAAAATATAAGGCTCTGGCCAACACGGCACTCTTTTTTATCATGCCGGTCCTTACAATCCAGATGGTAGAAGTGTTCAACGAAAACTATGTATGGTGGTTTTCCGTACCGACATTTCTGGCAAACTATATGGTCTATCTGGTATTTTATCTGTTCTTTTACCTGATTACCGGACGGTATCATATGGTGGGACTGATCGTAAATATTTCCTTATATGTATGGTCACTGCTGAATTATTTCATCGAGCTGTTCCGTGGTTCCCCTTTCGTTCCACTGGATATTCTCACATTCAAAACCGGACTGAGTGTATCAGACGGCTACACCTACGAGCTCAGCTGGCAGCTGATCCTCGGTTCCATCATGTTTTTCCTGATCTATCTGGTAAACAAAAAAAGTGTCAACATCAAACCGAAAAAACTGAAATTCAAACTGCTGGCAAAACTTGCCCCGGCAGCTTATATCGCAGTGGTCGTAATTTCCTTATTTTTCACGGATCACGCCGCAAATCTCGGCTACAAACCGGATTTCTGGGATCAGGCCAGAGGGTATCACCGCACAGGTTCTTTCTTTAACTTCTGCCTGAACACAAAGTATCTCGTTGTCCGTAAGCCATCCGATTACAATGCAGACAACGTCAGCGATTATGTAGCTGAAACACTGAAGGATTCCGGTGTGGATCCGGATGACGATACCGTCAGCACCAATCTGCTGACCGGTCAGAACGATTACACCGCAAGTGCAGATGGAACGAAACCGAATATCATCTGTATCATGAATGAATCCCTGTCTGACCTCGGTGCCCTGGGCAATCTGGAGACCAATGAAGACTACATGCCCTTCATCCACAGCCTGACAGAGAACACCATCAAAGGTTATCTGTCCATGCCGGTGTTCGGTGCAGGAACAAGTAACAGTGAGTTCGAATTTTTATCCGGAGATTCCATCTCCTTCCTTCCAACCGGATGTAACGTATATCAGTCCTATGTAAAGGATACGGTACCTTCCCTTGTATCCACCCTGGGATCTCTGGGCTATTCCAAAACTGCTTTCCATCCGTATTACGGCGAGGGCTGGAACCGCAGAAATGTGTATCCGCTGCTGGGATTTGAAGACTATATCAGTCTTGAAAATTTTGTTGATCAGGACATCATCGATACCTACAAACAGAATAATGATGTCACCGAATACGAAATGCTGCTGAATGAACGCTATCCGGACCGCAACATGCTGCTGCGCCGTTTCGTCAGCGACAGTTATGACTATTCCATGGTGGAAAACATGTATGAGAACCGGGATACATCCAAACCGTTCTTCCTGTTCAACGTCACCATGCAGAACCACGGCGGCTATGCCATGTCCTACGCAAACTTTGCACAGGAAGTATATGTCACAAACATGAACGGCATCTATCCGAAGGCAAACCGCTACCTGTCTCTGGTAAAACGCTCGGATGAAGCGTTCCAGGAACTGGTGGACTACTTCAGCAACGTGTCCGAACCGACCATCATCTGTATGTTCGGTGATCATCTGCCGTCCATTGAAGATGAATTTTATGAAGAATTATTCGGCACCAGCCTGGATAATCTCACCACGGAGCAGCAGCAGCTCCGCTACACCACTCCGTTTGTGATCTGGGCAAATTATGATATTCCGGAAGCAACGCTGAACCACATCAGTGCCAACTATCTGTCCACACTGGTGCTTCAGACCGCAGGACTGCCGCTGACACAGTACAACCGTTATCTGGCTTCCCTGTATCAGAAACTTCCGATCATCAACACGGTAGGCTATGTGGATTCCGACAATAACTACTATACACATTCCGAAAGCAGCAAATACGATGATCTGCTCTATCAGTATCATTGCCTTGTATACAATTCACTGATTGACCGGAACAATCGAGATCCATCGATTTTCTTCCTGGATCAGTAACTATGCTGATGGGAATTAAGCATTCCGGTTTGAACACATTCAGAACCTGATGCATAATTTCAGCCGGCATCATCTGACATATTCAGCCCTGGGAACCATAAGCAAAATGGCTCCCGGGGCTCATTTTTTGTCATTTTGTACTGATACGCAACATTTTTTCTGTTTTTGTTGCGTATTTTTACCATTTATTTTAAAAAATGACCATGTATACATACATTTCCATTAAACCTCAAGAGCATTTTGTCTAATCCATTGTATTTTTTCAAATTCTTTATTGTGTAATTTGCATGTTTTTGTTGACATGGTCTTACCAGTCCGTTATAATAACCTCATGAAGTTTATATTTTCTTTATAAATTTCACACTTGCTTAACTTTTTTAAACTTTAGGAGGGTTTGATTTATGGCTTTAGGTATTATTGGTATTGTAGTCGCTCTTGCTATTTTCCTGTATGGCGCCTACAAAAACGTATCCGTACTGTATCTGGCTCCGCTCTGCGGCGTTATTGTAGCAGTAACAAACGGATTGAACGCAAACGATGCATTCACATCTCTGTATGTTGGTGCCGTTGAAGAAAATGCAGCAACCGGCGTATGGGAAATCGGCGGTGTCTGCGGAATGATCACAGCAATTTTCCCGACTGTATTCTTAGGCGGTTTATTTGGTAAAGTATTAGCTGACAGTGGTGCTGCTCAGTCTATTGCTTCCACATTAGTAAACAAATTCGTTATGCCGGTAAACAATAAAGAAAAACAGGCAAAACGTGCCGTTTTAATTATGTTACTTATCGAGTGTATCCTTACATACGGTGGTGTAGATGGTTTCGTAGCTATCTTCGCTACATTCCCGATCTGTATGTACATGGCAAGCCGCATTGATATTCCGAGACGTATGGTTCCGGCTATGCTGGCTTTAAGCTGTGGTGCTAACTCTGCTCCATTCGTATTAAGTATCAATAACATCATTTGTATGAGCATCCTGAAGACAAGCCCGGGTGTTGCTCCAATCCCAGGATTCATTTCCTTCATCGTAATCGAAGTTGGTATATACTTCATCTGCTCCACCTTCATCATCAAAGAGATGAGAAAAGGCGAGACATTTGATTATGGTAACTGTGAGCCGATTCCGGATGACAATGCAAAAAAACTTCCGCATTTCGCACTTGCTATAATTCCGTTAGTAGTTGTATTCCTGCTTTTCGCTATCGTACAGATTGCTTCCTTAGCTCTGGTAGCCGGTATCGCAGCAGTAATCATCCTGATGGCTCCGCACTTCAAAGACAATGAGAAAAAAGGCTTTCCGGCATGGGCAGGAAACGTTCTCAATTCCTTAAACATTGGTGCTGCAAATGGTGCAAGCGCAATCATGACTCTGACAGCTGCAGCTGGTTTCGCAGCAGTTGTACAGCACACAGATGCTTTCAACGGTTTCGTTGGAATCCTCTTTGGCATGAAAGCTTCTCCGTTAGTAATCGGTATCATACTTGCTATCATCGTAGTAGCATTTACATCTTCACCGCCAGCAGCTTTAAGTATTGCACTTCCGATGGTTGCTGCAGCTTATATCTGGACAGCTAACCCGGTTCTGAATCCGAACGCACTTGCTCGTTGTGCTGCTATCGCAGTTTCCACATTTGAAACACTGCCAGTTAACGGAATGATTCTGATCACAACCGGACTTGCTCAGGTTAAGATCAAAGATGCATACTTACCGATGTTCTTACAGTCAGTTATCATGACATTAATTGGAACAATCCTCTGTGCTGTCATCCTTACTGTTGCACCGGGACTGGCATAAGCAAAATTATTTTCGACAATTATCTTAGTATCGAAAGAAAGTTAAGCCATACAAAAACGCTGCTTCACATCGGAGCAGCGTTTTTCATTCCTGCAAATTTGGACAGATCCCGTGTCAGACAGATATTTCACAAATATCTGTAATCTGTTTACACGCTTTGTCCAAAATATGCTATTATGGTATGCGATAACGTTTACCTCGGTCGAGAATGCTCCAACTTCTATCTGTGGTGAGTAATCCTTCGGCTTAAATTTTAATATGTAGAAAGGTTTATACTTATGAAAAAAAAGAAACCCTTTAACTGGGGCACTTATGTCACACTGATCGGAGTCGTGGTCATCTTTGCCATTATCTTTACCGATGCCATTGACACCATGTATGTCCTGCCGGTTCTGGGTGCCATCTGCCTCGTATACGGTATTTTCGGACTGATCCAGTCCCGCGGCACCAATGAAGTCGGACTGGTGCAGCGTTCTATGCTGCAGCTGATCCTGGGCGCATTCGTCATCTTTATCGGGATGATCGAGGCACTTCATCTGAATCTGACACAGCGATTCTGGGATGTGTTCCTGATCCTCATTGTCGTGGTCATTGCGATCTGGATGTTTTTGCGGAAACGCAAGTAAAATCTTGTTTGTGCGGCTGAAAATTTAAACTGTGGAAACGCCAGTCATCAATCTTACCTCTGCAGCTAACAATCGCTTGCTGAGGAAAGATTGCCTGACTGGCGTTCTTTTAAGTTGTTTTTATCATAAATTTTCAGCCGTACTGCACTGCGTGCCGCTTATCTCCGCCTCCTCCCGCGAATTTGCACGCAGATTCACGTTATAAAAACATACAAATTTGTTGCAAACTGTTTTTGAATTCTTCGCCATCGGTAACAGACTTTCAACAGTTCCTTTTTTTCATTGTCAAGGGTGGCGTACGATTACTATTTCTTTCAATTTCATCGTATAAGTCATTTTGTAAATCTGCACATACAATATCTCATCACTGATAAACAAGAATTTACTGCATTAAGGAAAGAATACTTTCCTCACTCCATAAATCATTTGCAAATATAGATATATCATCTTTATGCTTTCTAATAATTCTTACAGGTTCCTCCATTGTATTATCATATACATGAAGTATATCACACAGATTAAGTAATTCTTTAATATTAGAAAGTGATTTTTTATATCTGGAAATTATTTTTTCCTTCTCTACACTATGACCTCCCTGCGCAACTCTAGCTTCTACTCTTGCAACATTAATATGCGCATCAACAGTAAGTACAAATACGCACTTTATAAAATAGCCATTTTCTTTCGCTTTTCTCAAAATATTAAGCTTGTATTCCGAAGATAGCACTGTTTCAAATGTAAAATCTCTTTTTTCCGAAATCGCAGTGTATCTTTTATCATCAACAAATTTTGCAGCTTTTGCATTATCCATTCCCGTAGCAGCAACAACATCATCGGCATTTGTATATTCTCCCACTTTTTCAAAGTAACGTGTAATTGTACTTTTTCCTGAACCATTTGGTCCTGCAAGAACCAACACCATCGGCTTTTTATTGAACATACTTTTTTTCTCCATTTGCATATTCAACATATGCTCGTTTTGTGACAGGATCATATTTAGCAATAGGCTTTTTACAAATCTTTGCTTTATCAATCGCCGACTGAACTGCTGCTGTGGCTCTATAATCCATTTCACGATCATTTTCACTTATAATATTTTTTTGCTCTGAGCGATTATCTGCTGTGATGATTTTTACAGATAAATTTCCCACTTGCTTCATTTTTACAGACATACACCAAGCCTCCTTCTCTTTTTTATTTATTATATACCGCATGTTTTTAATTATTGTAACAATCAATGATTTTTCCTGCAAGTAGAAAACAGAAGAACAAACGACTACGATTCCGTCAAACGCTGCAAAGATTTCCGAAACTGTATCAGAAACAGAATCAATGTGCAGCTCACCGCTATAATGTCCGCCACCGGTTCTGCCATATACACGGCATTGGTTTTATTTTCCATAAAATGCGGCAATATGTAGATCAACGGGATCAACAATACAAATTTCCGCAGAATCGCCACGATGATGGAACACGGTGCATTTCCGATGGACACAAATGTCATCTGGCAGGCGATCTGTATACCGAATACAAATAATACACGGCAGTAGATCCGAAGTGCCTTTGCCGTAAAATCAACCAGTGCCGCATCTGTAGTAAACAGTTTTGCGAAGACCTGCGGAAATGCCATAATGATCGCCCACAGGATGATATTCGCAACCGCCCCGATCAGAACCGTCATCATTCCTGTGGTGGCTTTTCCCTGTGCTGTAATAAATGTATTCATGCCAAGGGTAATCTGTACAAAAATCGTACCAATCGCGTAAATATTCATATACGCTGTCGCATAGTAATCGTATTTTCACTGGCACCAAACATTAACAGTAGATCTTTGTTCCAGACCAGCAGGATCACGGTCAGAATAATAGAAACGATAATCTAAAGACTGAGGCAGCCGGTCAGGATTTTTTCTGCTGTGTCGTGATCACCTTTTCCCATATAAATAGATGCTCTCGGAGAACCACCGGATCCTACCAGTGCCGCAAATGCCGCAATGATCAGGATCAGCGGCATACACACACCCACGCCGGTCAGCGCCATGCTGCCCTCTCCTGGAATATGTCCGATGTAAACCCGGTCTATGATGTTGTACAACATGTTTACCAGCTGCGCAATAACCGTTGGAACCGCCAGCTTTATTAATAATTTTCCAATCGGTTCTGTTCCAAGAAATGTCTTATCCTGCTCCATACTCCTAATACTTCTCCTTTTGTTTCTCTGTTCACATATGCTCTGTTTTCCCAATATTTTTTGTTCCCCTGAGATTGAATCGAGACGTATATGCGCTTAGTTTGAATTCCTATAAATCTGTATGATATCATATACCATTTTGCATGAAATAGCAAGCATGTCCGTTATCTCACATTTGATATATGAATTCTAAAATGCTGCTCCTGCTTCATTGATCATTTGCATGTGGTATTCAATACTACTTCTGCTCGTTTTTCATGCTTTTTATATTGACTATATCTTCCCGCTGTTGTAAAATAATTTTACTTTGATTATCAAACTTTTTACGAATCAAATTGTTTCCCGTTATTATAAATGCTACTTCATACTGCTTTTACAAAATCAGGAAGCACTGGTACTTTTTACAGAGAAACCGAAAGTAACACACATAACAGTAAGCGCAATATTTATATTTTCTAATAGAAAGCGAGATTTAAAAATGAAATTCATGAAATCACTGAATCTGAAAGATAAGTTTCTGAAGCTCCCGATCATTCAGGGTGGAATGGGAATCGGAGTCAGCCGCTGTCGTCTGGCCGGAGCCGTCGCAAAGGAAGGCGGTATGGGTGTCCTCTCCACTGCTCAGATTGGCTATGATGATCCGGATTTTGCAAAGCATCCGGAAGAAACGAATCTGCATGTACTGCCGGAGCAGATCAAAAAAGCAAAAGAAATCGCCGGTGGCAATGGACTGGTCGCTGTCAACATCATGGCTGTCACCCAGTTATATGAAACCTATGTCAAAACCGCCTGTGCCGCAGGTGTGGACGCCATCATCTCCGGAGCGGGGCTGCCGACAGAGCTGCCAAAATTTGCCGAAGGATATGATGTCGCACTGGCTCCCATTGTTTCCAGTACAAAATCCGCAAATGTCATATTGAAATTCTGGGATAAAAAATATCATCGCACTGCTGATTTTCTGGTTATTGAAGGTCCACTGGCCGGCGGACATCTCGGTTTTTCCAGAGAACAGCTGGAAGATATTCCGGGGCTTGATTATGACACGGAAATCCGTAATATCATTGCACTGAAACAGACCTATGAGGAAAAATATCAGACCACGATTCCGGTATTTGTCGCCGGTGGTATGTTCACAGCGGAAGATGTGAAGCATGTCCTGGAACTCGGTGCCGATGGTATTCAGGCTGCCACACGTTTCGTAGCCACCGAGGAATGCGATGCCAGCGATGCCTATAAACAGGCTTACGTCAATGCATCCGAAGAAGATGTCCTCATTATTAAAAGCCCGGTGGGAATGCCTGGCCGTGCCATCAGAAATGCGTTTATCGAGCGTATGCTGACAGCACCGGACAAAATCTCCCACTGCTTTAACTGTCTGAAAGCCTGCAATCCGGCCACTGCGCCTTACTGCATCACCCAGGCACTGATCAATGCCGTTGTGGGTGATCTGGATAACGGCCTGATCTTCTGCGGTTCCCGGGTTGGAGAAATCAGAGAAATCACAACCGTACCGAAACTCATGCAGGAATTGACAGTGTAACCTTTTGTTTGAATGATAAAAATCTTATTCTATTGACTGAAATTTTTGTTTTTCAAAGCACCCCATTGATTTTGCCTTTCTGGCTAACAATCGCCTATCAAGGAAAAATCAATGGGACTCATTTGCTATTCATTATTTTCCATTATTCTTTTTATAATCATCTACGGAGATATTAGCCGCATTGCATGCCTGCTCCACAGAAAAATCAAAATCTCTGACTAAATTTCGAACTGTTTCAACAGCCTTTTCCATCATTCCTTTTGTTTTTCCTCTTTCTTCTGCCATATCAAACGCTTTACTGCTCATTCTCATCTTCCCTCCTTCAACTGGTTCTGCAACTGTACGGCACCGCTCGTCTACATAATAGCTAATTGCATCCACAATCATCTTATCTATCGCTGTCATGCCTGTAAAAATTTTTGTCAATTCTGTTTCATCATCTTTATAGTGTATCGCCTCCAACAATTTTCCAAAATCAGTTTGAAATTTATCGAAATCCTCTATTTTGTTTGGTTCTATCAAGTTGATCTTATAATCTGGCACACACTCCAAAATTTTTTCATCTATTTCCTCAGAAAACATCTCATGCAAAGATCTCGCTCCATCCCATTCATCTGTTCCATAATAAATCACAAGTGTTATAACTGGTTCTAATCTATCTGTGTATCTCCATCCGGATAAAAACTCCGCCTTCGTCATCTTAGTAGGATTACCTTCTTTTCTCTGTTTCCGATATTCGGCAGCAACCTCTTCTGCCTGTTTTGTATAACGAAGTGTATCGTACAAAAGTGACCGCAATGGCATCGCCGTATGTATCTCTGTCTGGTTTTCTACCCCCAGCAATACAAAATAGTTTTTTCCATCTGTTTTAATAAGTACCTTTTTTAACACATCTCTGTACTTTGCCCAGAATTCATCGGATCCCATCTCCGAATCCTTCAGTTCTATTTCAGCCGGTTCAACATCATCAAGATCTTTCGGATTGATAAGAGCCTCCCCACCAAATAAACCAGCATTAAATGCATCTGCAAAATACATATTATTACGCATCAATTCTTTTCCAATAGCGTCTGATTTCCCCATCTCTTTTGTCCTCCTTTTTCCGTATAAAAGATATGAGAACCATCTGCGCTTTTTCTGTTTTCATACTATCACGCAAAAAGTCCCCCCACAAGTATTGTATAACAGGTACTTTTCATGCATTTCATTTCCCCGCACAAAAAGCCCCCGTCATGTTACTTACCTTCCATCATCTTTGAATCTCTCTGCCGATGCGGCATGAAAAAACTATGAGATATGTATTACAGATTCTCTTGATTTTGTAAAAACAAATTATGAAGAAAACAATATCATATATGAAATAAATCTGTTTTCACAACAGTGCTTAGAAACACTCGACTCTGACGTTCTGATGTTGCAGTCAGTATAAGCCGATACTCCCACCATGTCAACTGCATTTTTCGGTAGGTTTTTCTCTTTGTACAATTTAACCAATAACACCCCAAACACTCTAACGCCTTGATTTTTCTTGCTTTAGGCTTACATGATCCTCCCGCTTTCTTTATTCTCGTATAAATTTTCAAATTAATTTTTGTGAATAATGACAGTTCGGCAAAATCTACTATGCCAAGCGCTTATCCCACCAACAGCACGCTGGCAGTGATCCCGACCACGGTCGCCACCAGTGCCCCGGCCAGTGTCCAGCGTGTTTTTTTCACTTTCACCGTCATAAAATAAATACTCATCGTGTAAAATATCGTCTCACTGCTGCTCATCATGACGGACGCGATCCGTCCCAGTCTGGAATCCGTCCCAAACTGTTCATAGATATCCAATAATAATCCGGTGGCGGCCGAGGAAGAGAACATTCGCACCACCGCCAGCGGAACCAGCTGGGATGGAAATCCGATACGGTCTACGCAGTTTCCAAGTGCTCTCGCCAGTGCGTCAAGCAGTCCGGAAGCCCGCAGGATGCCCACTGCCACCATTAATCCCGCAAGGGTGGGTAAAATATCCACCGCCGTTTTCAGACCGTCCTTTGCGCCTTTTACAAAGTCTTCATAGGCATTCCGCCGGTTCAGCAGCCCAGCCATGAGAATTACCACAATAAAAAGCGGAATGATAAAATCTGACAAAAACAATAATATATGCTGCATAAACTGATATCCTCTCCATACCTTCTGTTTTCCGTGACATGCGATTCTCACTCATCCACATCATTTGATATTTCACTCATTTCAGATAAGATTAGAAATCAATATCCCCTTTTTCGATCTACTGCTGACATGATCTTTGCAAATATGATTCCCGCCAGTGTAGAAAATGCCGTCGCTATAATAGCTGCTCCCACGATGCCCGTCGGATCCGGTGAGCCGTACTGGCTGCGATACGCAATCACGGTCACCGGAATCAGCTGAAGCGACGAAATATTCAGCACCAGAAACGTGCACATCTCTGTGGAAGCCTCTTTTTCCCGTTTCACATGCGCATGCCGGATACGGTCAGAAGTAAAATCAAATTTTTTCTGATAAGGCTGATGCACGGCCTGCATCAGTGTCCGCTCTTTTTCCAGTTCATCCAGATCTTCCATGGCCTGCAGCCCCGCCGGTGTCGCTGCCCAGCCCAGACCAAAAAAGTTTGCGATACAGTTGGCTGCGATAGACTTGCATGCCGCATGGTCCCGCGGAATACGCGGAAACAGGAAATGGAGCAGCGGATAGATACGGTCCGCCGCCCGCTGCATCATCCCTGCATTTTCTGCGATCCGCATGAGTCCGACCCAGAATGCCAGCACCCCGGCCATGGTGATGCACAGCGTCACCGCCTGCTGCGCCGAATCCAGTGCCGCATCCGTCACTGCCGGCAGATTTCCGGTGAAAGCCGCATACACAATCCCTGCCAGGATCATAAAAATCCATAAAAAATTCAGCATAAGCTGTCAGTTCCCTTCCGGGCTTTCTAACAACGTATGCTGAAATCCAAACACTTATTCCTTATTTATCCAAGCCTCCATACACCCTGATCCACGGGGTGCGTCTTTCTGTTCCTTTTACAGTCCGCTTGTCAATGTTCCTGCAAATCCGGAATACATACTATTTTCCATAGGTACGGAAAAATGCACTCAGGTTTGTCAGCGCCTTAACCAGCACTTTTGTCTGCTCCTCATTCAGACCGTTCAGTGTGGCTTTTATCATCTCATCATGGAAATTTGCATGATGATGATATGCTTTCACACCTTTTTCTGTCAGAGAGATCAGAACGACACGACGATCTTTTTCACTTCTGACACGTTTGACGTAAGCCTTTTTGACAAGGTTATTGATGGCGATGGTCAGTGTTCCCACGGTGACAGACAGATCCTTTGCCACCGAAGACATGCTCCGCGGCTCATCCAGACCAATCGCCTCAATGATATGCATATCATTATTGGAAATATCTTTGAACTCTTCCGTAATGATCGCTTTTTCCTCAATATTCATAATTTCGTTAAATAATTTGACCAGCAGGTCATGAAGTGTATCGTATCCTTCCAATGCGTTCCTCCTGACATAACTTCCATCTGTTCAAGCATGTCCCCGGTGTTTCTGTTGCAAAATGTGCATCATACAACGCATAACGCTTTCTTCTGCACATCTCTGCAATTCGGCCGTAGACTATATCATATTTTTATATTTTGTATATCAAATATTTTGGTTGGTTGACAAATCAATTATACACAATCTGAATACGCATCGCAAGGGACAAATACACGATCAGTCGGATATTTACCATGCATTCTGCCCCGGCATCAGTCCCTGGTTTTCTATATGTTCTTCCGCACAGGATAAACGCAGGACTTTCTGTTATAAACAGAAAAAACATGCATATCTATGTAATAATTCTATGTATACAGATACGGTACCTGCCATGCACCACTGTCATTTTCATTTTTTTCACAAAATCCGTTTTTCCATCTGTCTCTCCCTGTTTCTCATCGGTCTCGGCATTTTCTGTGCCGCGGTCTGTAAATGTGCGGATTCCGATACCTGGATCGCCCAGTTTCTGACGGAACAGAAGACAGATTCCGCCAAAAATCCTTCGGATGCCTCCGGTTCTGCCGCATCCACCGGCGATACTTCCACTGATGACATTTCCACTGCTGATGCCGCCTTCACTGATTATATGACAGAACTTTTCCGGCAGGAAGCTTCCGCAAATCTTCTGAACCTTCATTACACGCTGGCGGATCCTGCTGCTTACGGCATCACAGACTATCAGACCTCCCTGGGCTCCTGCTCTGCGGACTCTCCTGCCAGATCTGCCGCTTTTGCCGAAAATCTTCTTGCCGGGCTGCAACCATTTGAATCCTCTGGATTATCAGAAGAAAATCAACTGACGTTGGATATCCTGAAAGAATCTCTGACGCTTACAAAATCAGGTGGCAGGTGGTACTGCTATGATGAACCGCTGACTCCCACCACCGGACTGCAGTCCCAGATCCCCATTCTGCTGGCAGAGTACACGTTTCGAAATACACGGGACATCACAGATTACCTGTCGTTACTGTCCGACATTCCACGGTATTTTTCTGAGATCAGTGCATATGAGAAGGAAAAAGCTGCAGCCGGACGGTTTATGCCATCCTTTGCCGCCCAGCGCCTGATCCAGCAGTGCAACGACTTTACGGCAGATATTGACTCCCATTATCTCATTGCCACCTTTAACCAGAAAACAGATGCCATGAACGGACTTTCCAAAAATGAGCGTGCTGCCTATCAGAAACAGAACCACGACATTCTGGAACAGCAGGTATTTCCGGCTTTTGAACAACTTTCCCAGACCATTGCCGGATTACAGGACTCTGGGTACAACGATGCCGGACTCTGTCATTTTCCGGAAGGAAATGCCTATTATGAATATCTGGTGCGCTGTTCCACCGGCAGCGATGATTCCGTCGCCATGCTGGAAAAGCGTGCCGCCAATCAGCGCAAGGAAGATCTGCTCCTGGTATCGGAACTGCTGGAAGATCACCCGGATCTGGCGGAAGAGCTGGAACGGCTCGACCTCTCCGCACAGTCCCCGGAAGAAATGCTGGATACACTGCGGCAGGCGATCACTGCCGACTTTCCTGTGCTCCCGGATTGTAATGTGACGATCAAATATATTGACGCTGCCATGGAAGATTATCTCTCTCCGGCATTTTATCTGACATCCCCACTGGATCATCTGACCGAAAATACCATTTACATCAATCAGAAAAACGGCTATGAGGGGATCCGGCTGTTCACGACGCTGGCTCACGAAGGTTTCCCGGGGCATCTGTATCAGAATGTCTTTTTCCACAGCCAGAATACACAGCCTATTCGCTCTCTCCTTGGCTATCCGGGTTATACCGAGGGCTGGGCGACCTTCGTGGAACTGCATTCCTATCTATACAGTGGATTATCTGAAGATGCCGCAAGGCTCTGCGCTGCAAATCAGGCTGCGATCCTGAGTCTTTACGCTACGGCAGATATGGGGATTCATTGCGAAGGTTGGACACTGGACGACACGGCAACATTCTTTTCCACTTACGGATTCACCGATGAGGAAGTGCTGCGGGATATTTTTGAACTGATCGTGTCGGAGCCCGCGAACTATCTGAAATATTACATCGGATATCTGGAATTTCATGATCTGCAGGAAGAAATGAAAAAGCAGAATCCGGATACTTATACGGACACTGCCTTTTATGAAAGAGTGTTGAAAATCGGGCCGGCACCCTTCGGGGTTCTGCGGGACTATGTGTTAGGAAATCGGTAGGTTCGGTGAGTTTATAAAACGAAATCGAAAACTTTGACTGCAACAGCTAGACGTTCACTACCCTCATTTCACTGCGGTTTCATCGCGCTCGTTCCCACGCCTGAAAAAGAGGGCGTTCCCACTTGCGCAAAACCTTGTGAAAATCGGTCGTTCACTTAATCGCTTGCTGCAGTCAAAGTTTCCGATTTCTCCATTTACATATCGACCAACCTGACTTATATGTTTCTTACAGTATATAGAGCATTTCTTCTACCAGTATTATTAGAAATGGGAATCCCAGGTCCGGTTAATTTCCGTACAAATTTTATAACTAGAAAAACGCTAGAACACCAATGTGTTGAAAAAGGAAACAACGTATTTTTTTCTGGCAGGCGATTGTTAGCCGCCGGAACAAAATACGCTGTTTCCGCTTCATAAAACTTCCGTTATTTCATTACCCGTTCTGCGTCGTTCCGGCACCTGCCGCCTGCCGTTTCTCCAGGCGTTTCATAATCACGAAAAACACCGGCATTACCACGGCGGTTGCCGCGATCCATGCAGTCTGATCGGTGAAACATACTGCGGTATATCCGAATCTCGGAATGACAAAGATGGACATCAGTCCACGGGCCAGCAGTTCACTCAGGCCGGCACACATCGCAATGGCACTGTAACCGAGACCCTGAATGGTCAGTCGTGTACAGTTCAGGAATGCCAGGAAGAAATAGAAAAATCCCGCACAGGTCAGCAGCTGCTGCGCATAGCCAAGCACTTCTGTCTCGCTTCCCGATACAAAAATCAGCGCAATCTTGGAACCCGCAAAGATCAGCACGATTCCGATGGCAATACTGTAAATTACAGAAATGATGATTCCGGATTTCAGACCTTCCCGGATTCGTTTCAGATTACCGGCACCGAGGTTCTGGCTGCCAAAGGTTGCGCTGGCTGTGGCAAATCCGTCATACGGACACATTGCCAACTGTTTTACCTTTGTAGCTGCCGCAAATGCAGATACATACACAGCATCCAGTGCATTTACCGCACTCTGGAGCATGATACTTCCGATTGCTGTAATGGAAAACTGCAGTCCCATCGGCACAGCCATGGTGATCAGCGTCTTTATGTAATGCATATCCAGCCTGCGCTCCTGATGCTCTGTCTTCAGAATGTTATATTTTTTCTTCATGTATACAAAACAAAGTGCTCCGGAAATCGCCTGGGACAGAATTGTCGCCCATCCTGCACCTGCCGTTCCCAGTTTAAAGCCAATGATAAACAGCATATCCAGAAAAATATTCATCACTGCAGACAGCACCAGAAAATAAAACGGCGTCTTGGAATCTCCCAGAGACCGGATGATACCGGCCACTACATTGTATAAAAACGTAAATGGGATTCCCAGGAAAATGACAAACAGATAGTCATATGCCCCCTGATAAAATTGATCCGGTGTCTTCATCCAGGTCAGAATGGATCCGCACAGCATGCAGGTTACGATGGTCATGATCACGGCGAGAAAAATCGCCAGATACGCTGCGTTCATCACAAATTTACGCATTTCACTGTAACTTTTTGCACCAAATTTCTGTGCCACCGGAACCGCCAGTCCCGTACAGGTACCGAGACAGAAACCAATGATCAGAAATGTGATGGATGCGGTAGAACTTACACTGGTCAGCGCATCCAGTCCCAGATAACGGCCTACAATTACCGTATCTACCATGTTGTACATCTGCTGAAACAGATTTCCCAGTACCAGCGGTATGGAAAACTGCCAGATCAGCTTCATTGGACTTCCAACCGTTAAATCTTTTGTCATAGCTACTCCTTCTCCAAACTATAAACCCAAGAATGCTCCAGGCACTCTTATTGCGAAATATACAGCCGATAACACATACCATTCATTCTTCTGTATATCTCTATATTTTTAAAATTAAAATCAAGTCAGCTTACTCGTTTTCTTTCTCTAACAGCATCTGATAGATCTCACGTTTTCCAACGCCCCGGTCTTTTGCCACCTGCTTCATGGCACTTTTCCGATCCATGCCAGTGCTTAAGTATCGCTCCATATGTTCCTCCACAGAGATCGCCTCCCAGGATTGCTGCTGCTCCTGCACCAGTTCCTCACGGCTTCTGCCCTCGATGACAAGGACACATTCCCCGCGGACACCCTGTTCCTCATAGTAGCTGATTGCCTCAGAAAATGTGGTCTGAAAAGCAGTCTCGAATTTCTTCGTCAACTCCCGGCAAACCGTCAGTCTGCGGTCTCCCAGTGCATTCTGCAGTTCTTTTAACGTCCCCAGCAGATGATGCGGTGCCTCATACACGATCAGTGTCCGCGTATCATTTTTCAATTCCTCCAATACCGCCGCACGCTCTTTTTTCTCCTTTGGCAGAAATGCCTCAAAGGAAAACCGGCGGGTCGGAAGTCCGGACAGGGTCAGTGCGATAATGCATGCCGCCGCTCCAGGAAGAGATGTCACTTCGATGCCCTGCTCATAACAGATCCGCACCAGATCCTCACCAGGATCGGAGATACCAGGCGTTCCCGCATCCGTGATCAGTGCGATATTCGTTCCCTGCTGCATCTTCTCCACCAGCTGATAGGCCTTGTCCACCTTGTTATACTCGTGATAGCTGGTCAGCGGTGTCTTAATGTCAAAATGATTCAGCAGATGGATGGAATTTCGGGTATCCTCCGCTGCGATCAGATCTACTTCTTTTAAGGTACGCAGTACCCGGAGGGTAATGTCCTCCAGATTTCCAATCGGTGTCGCACATAAATATAATTTTCCAGCCATATCCTTCTTTCACCTCACAGTCCAACAAAAGTTGTATGTTCACATATCTACTATGTTTCGCTCTTATTTTTTATTGCAATTTATCGTACAAACCAGAATCACTATTTCAAAGATATACGATAGATAAGCTTAATAACCATATACATCATAAATTTCGTCCGTATATTTTCCCGGCTCTTTGTATACGATCAGTGGTTTTTCCACAGTCATGCGGCTTTTTCCGCCCCGCAATCCCTCGATCAGTACCATGTTCGGCTCCCGATCCACATAAGGATACACCAGACGCATCCGTTTCGGCTCGATGCGGTACTGCACCATCAGGGAGATAATCTCCGCCAGACGGAAGGGCCGGTGCACCATGTAAAAACGGCCTCCCGGCATCAGGAGTCTGGCGCTCTCCCGGATGATATCCTCCAGATTGCACAATACCTCATGGCGCGCAATGGTTTTTGCCTCATGAATGTTTGTCAGTCCGTGCTGTGCGGTCATATATGGTGGATTTGTCGTTACGACATGAAAAGAAGATGCTCCAAAAATCTTTGAAGCATCCCTGATATCACCTTCTACGATGTCGATCCGATCCTGCAGTCCGTTCAATGCCACACTGCGTCGCGCCATATCCGCACTCTCCGGCTGGATCTCCAGACCGGTAAAATGCTTTCCTTCTGTCTTTGCTTCCATCAGAATCGGAATGATCCCGTTTCCGCAGCCCAGATCCAGACAGCACTCATTCTTTTTTGCCCGGGCAAAGCCGGACAACAGCACCGCGTCCATTCCGAAACAGAACCGCTCCGGGTTCTGGATAATGCGGTAGCCGTTTCGCTGTAATTCGTCGATTCGTTCTCCCGGCAATAAATTACTCATTTAACTTGGAATGTCCTCCCTTGTCCTCTAACTCAGCAAGTTTGCGCATTTCCTCTTTGCTCAGACGCTCACCGTGGTCTCTGCGGCGTTTGGAGCGGAATTTCAGCTGTTTGACCGGATATTCACGGATTTCTTTTTCATCCCCCATATCCACAACTACTTTCACCAGCTGGCGCAGTACGCTGACACTCTGTACCTCACCTTTCAGACCGTCCACGGTTGTCACGCGGTCGCCCACGTTCGGCAGACGGCTGTTTAAGTATTCATAAGTCTCTTCCTCGTTTTTCAGACAACACATCAGTCGTCCGCACACACCGGAAATCTTGGTCGGGTTCAGGGACAGATTCTGTTCCTTTGCCATCTTGATGGACACCGGTGCAAACTCGGTCAGGAATGTATGACAGCACAGCGGACGTCCGCAGATACCAAGGCCGCCCAGGATCTTGGTCTCATCCCGGACGCCGATCTGACGCAGCTCGATCCTGGTACGGAACACGCTTGCCAGATCCTTTACCAGCTCACGGAAATCGATACGTCCGTCTGCGGTAAAATAAAACAGCAGTTTGTTGTTGTCAAATGTGTACTCTGCCTGTACCAGTTTCATGGCAAGCCCGTGCTTTTCGATCTTCTCCAGACAGATTTTGTATGCTTCTTTTTCTTTTTCGTGATTTCGCTCTTCGATGCGGTCATCCTCCGGTGTCGCCACACGGATCACAGCCTTCAGCGGCTGCACCACCTCATCGTCCGTAATGCCTTTCGGCGGTACAATGACTGTACCATATTCGATACCGCGGGCAGTCTCCACGATGACATGGCTGCCGCGCTCCAGTTTCAGGTTTTTCGGGTCAAAATAATACACTTTACCCGCCTGACGGAATCTTACTCCAGTTACTTTTATCATCTAATGTTCTCCTTGATCGTCATTGCCAACAGTTCCATGGTCAGGTCAAAATTTACGTTTGCCCGGATCCGTCGGTCTGCTGTCTCTATTGCTTCTAATATCTGCTGCAGGCCGTGATAGGTGCTTCTCTCCGCCTGACGCCGGATCTCCAGCGCCTGCTCCCGGAAGATCAGCTGCTCTTCGGAACCTGCTGCTTTATATAATAACACATCCCGATACCAAAACAAAACCAAATCAAAAAATTCTCTGATATCGTCCTTGAAATCGTTCAGTGGTTTTATCTCCTGTAAAATGTCGTATCTGCGGATGTCGCCCAGTCTGCCAAGCAGCGAAACGGTAAAATCCTTCAGTTCGTTAAACCGCTCGGAAGAAGCCAGTGCCACCGCACGGCCTACATTTCCACGGGCAAAAGCCGCACATACCTCCGCTTTGTAATCCGGTACCTGACGTTTCTTCATCAGAAATTCCCGGATCTTCTCATCGCTCACCGGCTTGACGTCCAGCATTACGCACCGGGAGCGGATCGTCTGCAAAAACGCATCCGCATTCGTGGTCAGAAGCAGGATCACTGCATAAGCCGGCGGCTCCTCAATAGTTTTCAACAGGGCATTCTGTGCCTGCTGGTTCATCTTCTCCGCTTCATCCACAATGTATACTTTATATTTACTGCTGTAAGGTTTGATCTCAATATCATGATTGATCTGCTCACGGATATCCGCCACGGATATCGTGTTCGGCTTTTCGTGGGTCAGATAGATGATATCCGGCTGGTTGTTCCCCAGTGCCTGCTTGCAGGAATGGCATTCCATACAGGGCTCCGCAAGTATCTCCGGATGCAGTTCCTCCTTGGGAAGTCCTGCCGCACCCTCACGGTTCCGGATGGATGTCTCACACTGCAACGCCATGGCAAACGCCTGCGCCAGCATCATTTTTCCACTGTCCTTAGGACCGTTGATAATGTATGCATGTGATACTTTATCCATCACGATCGCACTCTGCAGGTGCGCAATCAGTTGTTCATGCCCGATAATCTCATGAAATCCTGCCATTACTGCTCCTTACTACCAATGTCTATTCGCTCCTGTTCCCAGAACAGGATCCTTATTTCTAAATACTCTCACTGAGATGTATTTGTTATTACTCACCACTTATAGAAATAGAAGCCTTCCCGACTGCGATACAATCAAAAAACGTGCTGTCTACTTCATATAAGAAGCGATCTCCTGTGTGACCTGATCCAGATCCGTATTATAAAATCGCTTCGTGATCCCTGCTTTTTCCAGATTTTCCTCGGAAAAATCCTGCTCATCCGCCAGAAACCTGCGGCACATCTCCGCATATTTGGGCTGTTCCTGCACGCGTTCCCGATCCAGGGCACGCTGCAACCGCAGTCCGTCATCCACTTCCACATACACCGGACATACCTTGTCCGCACCGAAATAATCACGGATCTGCTCATATGCTTCCAGCGTTCCGATCATCAGATAATCGCTCTCCGCCAGACAGATCTGTCCGTCATCCGCAGTAAAATATTTCCATATGCCGTACACCGTATTGTATGCACGCAGTTCAATGATTTTTCCCGCGGCTTCAAATTCCGCTACCTGCTGCTCTGTGCAGAAAAAGTATGTCTGTCCATCGGTTTCTCCGGAGCGCATCGGACGGGTGGTATAAGGAACGACACACCGCAGATGCAGTTCCTCCATTGCCAGAAGGCGGTTATAGATCGTGTCTTTTCCCGATGCACTTTTGCCCATCAGACAATAGATGTTTCCCATGCTCATGTCTCGCTTTCATTACAAAATCTCATTATGCAAGAAAGTTGTTTTTTCTTACAAAATCCAACTTTCTATCATATATCAGGTCCCTTCTTGAACATAGTTCAAGAAGTATCCCTCGCGCAAGCGCTCGGTCAATAGTTACAGTATATTACAGATTTCCAAGCTTTGTCCACTGTAATCTTTCATTCCCTCCACCTGCATATTTCGTGCCTGACAGATCCGCAGCGTCTCCAAAATTTCCTCCGTCACACGCTCTCCCGGCGCCAGGATCGGGATTCCCGGCGGATACAGATAGACAAATTCCCCGGATACGCATCCTGCTGCTTTCATCAGAGGAACCGTCATCTTCGGTGCATCCATTGCCTCTGCAATCTCCAGCACTTTTTCTACTTCACCATATATATCATCTGTGGTAAATACTTCCGATATCTCAGCAATTCCTTTGCTACTCTTCGCATCGGTTTTCTGAAAATCTGCTGTATCCAATCCCTGTTCCTGATGCAACGTCTCGTCTTTACTACTGTTTCTGTCTATCTCCTGCAATGCAGCGAACAGGCGGTCAAAACCCTCCTGTGTATCCATAAGCGTGGTCAGCGCCGTGACATAATGCCCGGAAGCCATCTCCATTTCCAGATGATAATGCTCCGTCAAAAGTTCTGCCAGTTCCTGTCCATGCAGTCCAGCGCCCTCGGCACAGATCAGGATTTTGGACGGATCTCTGGCCCAGATGCCCGGATCGTTTTCCCTGGTTTCTCCGATTTTTCCATCCGGGGAAAGCACGGTAATCCGTTGTAATGTTTTGCATTTTTCATAAAAATCATGCAGCCGCTGTTCGTATGCTGCAAACAACCCAGCGCCCTGTTCCCGCAGGATCCGGGTGCAGCGGTCAATCCCCGCCATCAGAATGTAAGACGGCGAACTGGTCTGATAGATTCCCAGATACCGTTTTACCCGCTCCAGATCGATCCATGGATTTTTCCGGTAATGAAGCAATGCGCTCTGGGTGTAGGCTGGCAGCGTCTTGTGCACACTCTCGATACACAGATCCGCCCCAAGGACAAGCGCCTTCTGCGGAAATCCCTGTGAAAAGCCAAAATGTGCACCGTGAGCCTCATCTACGATCAACGGTATTCCTTTTGCATGCGCCAGCGCTGCAATCGCCGCAATATCGGAAACGACACCATCATACGTCGGTGACGTCAGCAGAACGGCTTCCGTGTCCGGATACTGTTCCAGCATGTCACGCACCTGTTCCGGCGAGATGCTTCCCTGAATGCCAAATTCCGTTTGCTCCGGATACAGATATGCGGTCTTCAGTTCCATCAGATAGACCGCATGATAGACAGCTTTGTGACAGTTGCGCGCCATCAGCAGGCGACCTCCTTTTCTGACCGTTCCGCAGATGGCAGACAGCAGTCCCGCCGTACTTCCGTTTATCAGAAAAAAGGTCTCATCCGCACCAAAGGTCTCCGCCGCCCGGCACTGCGCCCCCCGCAAAATACCTTCCGCATGATGCAGATTATCAAAACCGGTGATCTCCGTAATATCGATCTCTTCCCCGGTCCAGTTTCCCATAGGCTGGCGCTTGTGCCCCGGCATATGGAATGGGTAAGCATCCGTCTGACTGTATGCCAGCAGTTTTTCATCCAGATATTCTGCTTTTTCGGCAGAATGCGCCTTCCCATCTGTCGTATCCTGTTTGTTCTTCTGCTCTGGTTCCATCTGATTCACCGCTCTTTCCGTTTATTTCTTCTATTAGATAGTCATAACATACCTGTTATCATACCATATTTTTACCTGTCATTATACTTATTTTTACAAAAAGAACGGCCAGCACATTTTCACAAAAAACCTGCCGGTATACGGAATCATCCACATACCGGCAGGTTTCTTTTTGTCCGAACATCTTATATAAATATATTTTATAAAGATGATGTATTTACTTTTCTAATGTATCAGACGAAATCTGATTAACGTACCTCGCTGTCAATCGGCTCTACTTTTAATGCGCACATAGCGATCAGTCCGATAACAGCCATAACAGCCATGATGATGTATGCAAGCTGACAGCTTCCATCGATTGCGTTACAAGCAGATACTACTGTGATACCAACACCTGTCATTACAGAGTTCAACGGCTGGATAACAGAGAATGCATTTTTGAAATCGTAACGTCCCCAGATAGCTGCTGTACAGGATACCATTAAGTTGGAAGATCCACCTAACATTACAGCAAGGATTGGAAGGGAAAGGTAATGTAAAGCTGTTACATGTGTTAAGCAGCAAAGAACTGCTACAAGTGCAAGTGCGTTGATCAGGATACCGGTTTTCTTTGTACCGATCTTAACGTCTAACCAGCCTACTACGATAGATCCCGGGATAGCAAGTACACCTGCGATACCAAGCATCTGAAGTACGGTCGGAAGTTCATAACCCATAACCATGAATTTTGTTACGAAGTTGGACATGATACCCATAGACATGAAGCCTGTGATACCAACTGCGATCCAGAGAACCCACATACGTCCTGTTTTCAGACATTTTAAAGCAGTCCATTTGGATGTCTTTAAATACTCAAGCGCTGCCTGATGCTCAGCTTTTGCTTTCTCACCATCAAATGCAGGATTGTTATCCGGGTAACCACCTTTTTCTTCCGGGAAATCACGAACAAATGCGATTACTACGATACCAACGATAACTGCGATTACTGCGATTACTGTATAGTATGCTGTGTATCCAACTGTTCCAACGAACATACCAGCTAATGCAGATGTTGTAGCTGCGGATAACGGATAACCTGCAGTACAAAGACCCATAGCTACACCACGTTTTGTCGGGAACCAGTGTCCGATGATCTCACCGGCAAGCAGCATAGCGGATGCAAGAGAGAATGTGTAGATTACTACATAACATACTACAACACCAACGGTATTGTGTACACGGCCAAGCAGAACTGTAAATACAGCTGTGATGATCATGCTCAGTCCCCAGTAGAGACGGATTGAATGTTTGTTGATCAGACGACCAAGAATGATACTACCAATGATACCAAACGGTACTGCGATAGTAGACATTGCGTAAACCGCTGCCTGGTTGATACCAAGACCAATGAATACTTCACGGGTTACGTTCAGTGAGTCAGATGTCAGTGCTGAGTACACATAACATGAGAAAAATGCCAGAATTACAATGATGTAACCTTTTACACCAAGGTTCCAGCTGCTAGTCTTTTTGTTGTTCATTTCAACTTTCCTCCTAAACACCATAAAACCATTTTTTATTGTTTCAAAAAACTCCACCGGAACAGATTGATAAAATGAATTTCATTTCTATGCGCTTGCCATTTTCTGTCTGAATCCATCTGCAACAAAGAATTCACATATATATAGAAAGCGACAGCTCATCTATCTGCCCCGAAAACATCGATATTTTATCTTAAAAAAATCGTAAAGTCAATATATTTTCACCAAACCGCAGAGTTGTGTCCCTCTCATTTATGTGCATCTTGCACAAATACCATATGTATTAATGCATTTTTCGCATTACTGTAATCCATTTTTCGGATTTGACTTCTTTCTTTTTTCCATTTTCAGAGTTTTTTTACCATTTTTCTTAGACCATCCCGCTTTTTTAATCCATTTTTGTTATTACAAAATCCGCCATTTTTCCCTCGGATTGTTTTTATTCCTGTACTTTTTTCATAATTTCCACTGTTTTTTCATATATCATGCACGATTTCTATTAAATTTTTGTTAATTTTTTCTCAAGCATTTCCATAAAAATCGCAATGGCAGGATTGTAATTATTCTTCCTCCAGGCCATGGTAATATTGTGATTTTTCGCCTCTGGCACATCAATGCTGCGCAGCACTACATGCGGGTTCTGGCGCTCAATCGTCCGGTTTGACGTGATCGCCACACCGTTGCCGGTCTGCACCCAGAGCATAACATCTTCCATCTTTTCCACCAGCAGGAAATCCGGGTGGATCCCACAGCGTGCACAGAGATTCGTGATATAGCTGTATCCCTCATCACTGGCCTTGGGTTCCAGCTGGATAAAACGCTCGTCTTTCAGTTCCTCCAGTGATACCGTCTCCTGCTGCGCTAGCGGATGATTCCGGTTCAACATAATGCAGGAATCAAACTTCTGCACGTTCACCGTCATCAGATCCGGTTTGTCATACAGCGAAAAACCATAGGTCAGTATCAGATCCAGATCTCCGGCTGCCAGCCGGGCCGGAAGTTCCCCCAGTGCAAACCGTTCCAGACTCATCTCAATGTTCTCATATGCTTCGCGGAATTCCCGGATCACATTGTCAAACAGTTCTGAAATATCGTAGATATCCAGAAAACCGATATGCAGTTCTCCCTCATAGCCGGAATTTGCATGTTTCGCATCTTCCACTGCCTCCGCATAATCCGCCAGCACCTTCGGCAGCCGATTGTACAGCACACTTCCTCCCGGTGTCAGCTTCAGCCGCTTTTTATCACGGATAAAAAGTTTGGTTCCCAGTTCCTCTTCCATGGCATTGATCTGCCGGCTCAGCGCCGGCTGCGTGATAAACAGACACTTCGCTGCTTCCGTAAAACTCAGACACTCCGCCACGGTTACAAAATATTTGATCTGATTAAAAGTCATGTTTCCTGTTCCCCCTGTATCTACTTCTGCCACTTATCATATTCTGGTTTTTATTATACTCCGGTTCATAACACAAATGCAACTTTGCCATTACCAAAAGGCATATTTGTATAAAGTTTTTGCATGTATTGATAAGAATACATCACTAGGCATACGATTTTCTTCATGTTACACTGGATTTATCAGGGTGATTGGACACTTGCAGGACAGATTGCCTTACATGATTCTATATTCAATTTTTCAAACAGTAAATGATATAAAACAGGAGGGTTTACAATGAAGATTTTAGGTATCGTGGCAGGACGCCACAACGGAAACAGCGAAATTTTAGTAAAAGAAGCACTTCTTGCCTGTCAGGAAGCCGGCGCTGAGTGCAAACTGATCAACTTATTTGATTACAACATCGAGCACTGTACCGGATGCGAGGGATGTACCATGCAGATGGGTAACGTAGCAATGGGAAAAGCTGACAAATACAACGGCTGTATCTTAAAAGACAAAGATGACATGGACAAGATCGTTCAGGAGATGTACACCTGCAACGGAATCATCGTCGGTGTTCCGACTTATGATTTAACACCAAGTTCTCTGTATCTGAAATTTGCACAGAGATTCCTAGCTTACGAGCTTTCTTTCCTGCTTGAGATCGGTGCAGTCAAAGAAGATCCGCATATGGTAGGCGGACTCATCGCAGTCGGCGGTTCCTGCCACGACTGGCAGACACTGGCTCTGGAAGGCATGGGGGCTACCATGTTCACTCAGTCTGTACAGGTTGTTGACCAGATGCTTTCTACCAGAAACGGACGTCCGGGTAACGTATTACTCCGTGACGAGCAGATCGAGCGTGCACACAAGATGGGCGAAAACATCATCAAAGCAATCAACACTCCGGTAGAAGAGCGTGGATGGCTCGGTGATCCGGATCAGGGAATGTGCCCGAGATGTCATTCCGCACTGATCTACAAAGGTGACAAACACTGGGATGGTATCGAGTTCCCATTCGAGTGCGCAGTTTGTGGTGCAGGCGGAGACCTTGTAAAAGACGAGAACGGCGAGTACAAATTTGTGCTGGCTGAGAACGGACTGATTCGTGATCGAAATGTAAACTCTGCCCGTGCAGAGCACTTAAATGAGATTGTCAAAACAAGAATTGATTTCTTTGAGCATATGGATGTGGTTCAGCAGAAATATGGCAAATATAAAGAGCTGAAATTCCCGGCAATCTAAGTCTTGTTTCGGGTGGCTTTTGGCTAAACTTTAATATTTTTAATTAAAAATGGAAAATCCTGTCGGGACGCTAGACGTTCGCTACCATCATTTCACGCTGGTTTCATCACGCTCGTTCACGCGCCTGAAAAAGAGGGCGCTCCCACTCGCGTAAAACCGCATGAAACTCAGTCGCTCACTTAATCGCTTACCCTGACAGGATTTTTCATTTTTTATTTACACTGCTTAAATCAGCCAATTCACACCTCGTACTGCGTGCCGCTTATATCCGTCTGCTCTCGCGACGATCTAGTCACAGAAATCACGGTAAAAATAAGCAGCTCATACTAATATACTAACGTAAATGGCAAAATCGGAGAAATTTTCCTCAGCGAGCGATTAAGTGAACGACTGCGTTTCACAAGGTTTTGCGCAAGTGGGAACGCCCTCTTTTTCAGGCGTGGGAACGAGCGCGATGAAACCGTAGTGAAACAAAGGTAGTGAACGTCTAGCGAGTGAGAAAAATTTCTCCGATTTTGCCTTATATGATTTATATTATATTAAATTTTATTCCTTATTTCCGACCACCCCGGCGGTTCCACTTCCGGTTGTTCCGGATGGTTTTATAACGGCGGTCCCGCGTATTTTTCCGACGCCAGATCCGTCTGCTGTTATTAAACAGGAACCAGATCACAAGCACAATCACGATTGCAACCGCCACACCGCCACCGATCATCAGCAGTTTATTTCTGCTGATGGAAAGGCTGCTTTTCTTTCCAGTGTCAGTCTTTGATGCGTCTGACTTGGTTTTATCCGATGTGTCTGCTGCCACGGAAGTATCATCTTTCTTTGTGCTGTCGGATTTCTGAACAGTTCCGGATTTTTCTCCAAATGGATACTCTGCCACTTTCGCTCCGGTAGTCACCACATTGGCGGATCCGACCTGACGGCCACCATAGGAATACACCAGCGTTCCGAGGATGCTGCCCCCGGCCTGATCGTAATTCACTTCCGTCTGGGTATCCAGGAAATTTGCAGAAGCCGGAAGGATGATCTGTGCATCATCTTCTACTTTTGCAAAAGCATTCCATTCCGTGAACAACGTATTTTCCTGTTTATTTGTATTCTCATAACGTGTCTCATTCTGTGCCACATTATAAAGTTTGAAATTTTCAAAACAGTAGTCAAACAGCGTTCTGGTATCAGCATACCGACCGCCTGCAGTACAGTTCATAACGACACAGATCAGTGTCATACCGTCTTTTTCCGCAAAGGTAACCAACGTGTTTCCGGCATCGGATGTCCAGCCGGTCTTGCCGCCGATACAGTATTCATACAGGTTCTGACGACCTTTATATGCACTGATCATCTGGTGATGGTTATTCAGCGGTGTCGGATCCGCATGCTTATTTGTCGGTGGAATCTCATAGCGCACCGTACCTACGATTTTGCGGAACATGCTGTTCTTGATGGCCTCTCTGGAGATCAGCGCCATATCACGGGCACTGACCACATGCGCCGGATCCGGCAGACCGTTACAGTTGTTAAAATGCGTATTGGTGCAGCCAAGCTCTGCTGCCTTAGCATTCATCATATCGATAAATTTCTGGTAATCACCGCCGCCTACATGTTCTGCCACCGCATAGGAACACTCATTGGCTGATTCCAGCATGATCGCATACAGACACTGCTCCAGCGTCATTTCCTCATCCAGATCTCTGGCGATATGGGACGTACCGCCCTCGTTTTCATATACAGCCGTCGCGGAAAAATGCACCATCTCGTCGAGACTGCAGTTTTCCAGTGCCAGCAGCGTCGTCATGATCTTGGTGATACTTGCCGGATAACGCGGTGTATCTGCATCTTTTTCATATAAAACTGTTCCTGTGGACGCATCCATGATGATCGCGCTGGCTGCCTGAACCTCCGGTCCCGCCGGCCACTGTGCAGCCTGTGTCTGGATATCTGCACCCGCATCCGTGCCTTCTGCATATGCCGGAACCGCACCATAAATGCCTGCTGCCATCGCCACACACAGAAAAATACCTGTCACTCTCTTTAATATTTTCTTCATTTTTTCCTCCAAATATGTCAAACATCACATTCCGTTGAAATGTATTGTCGTTTGCATACCTCGTACCTTTTACTCTATTTTTCCCACAAATCGGTTGATTATCTTCTTTTCTCTCAGGTTCATGCAGAAAAATCTGCGTAAATTTGAAATTCACACAGTATTTATCATAGCAAAATTCCGATATTCCGTCCAGTAAAAACACCGCTCCATCACCCGGAAACAGGTCGTATCGGGAAAAATTCATGAGTTCTTAATAATTACGGTTCACTCATCCTATGCATTCAGATATCAAGTCGAACACACGTGAGACTTGGTGCGTGATTCTGGTCAGCGTAAGCTGACATATTCTTCTCAGAATCACTGCACTCTACACTTCGTTTCGGTCGGCGCAAAACCATTGTCTCCCAGACAATGTGCGCCCTCGCGGAGCTTTTATCTCAGTCGGAGATTGAACTCCCACTGAGAAAGATTTGTTATTACTCACCACTTGCAGAAGTGGGAGTCTCAACTCAGGCTGAGATGAATAATGTCTTGTCGCGGTTCGCATCTTATAGTAAAATACCATACAAACACAAAACTGTTTTATACCTGATCTTTGAATCATGGAAATCAGAACGATTGCAATTTCATGGTTCTTACAACAATATCTTACAATAATAAATTTAGGAAATTTACAAAGGAAAGGAATTATTTTATATGAGATTAAGAAATGTACCCGGCTCCCGGGAGACCATCGCCGAGCACCCACTGTGTATTCTCGAGGAAGATCCTCAGGCCGGCAGCTGGCATGCGGTTTTTGGAAATGACCATCCGATCCACATTGAAGTAGGCATGGGAAAAGGCCAGTTTATCACGACACTGGCACAGCAGAATCCGGACATTAACTATATCGGCATTGAAAAATATTCCAGCGTGCTTGTCCGCGCTCTGGAAAAAACAGATGCACTGGAGACACAGCCGGAAAACCTGCGTTTTGTCCGTATGGATGCAGAAAATATCTGCAATATGTTTGCCGAGCATGAAGTAGATCGCATTTATCTGAACTTCTCCGATCCGTGGCCGAAGGACAGACATGCAAAACGGCGCCTGACTTCCGCAACTTACCTCGGCAGATATGATAAGATCCTGAAACCGGAAGGTCATGTGGAGTTCAAGACTGATAACAAAGATCTGTTTCAGTTTTCTCTGGAGCAAGTGGAACCGGCAGGCTGGCATCTGGATGCCTTCACCTGGGATCTGCACCATGATGCTGCACTGAATCAGGGAAATGTCATGACGGAATACGAGCAGAAATTTTCCTCTATGGGAAATCCGATCTGCAAACTTATCGTTTCCCGATAAATAGCGCATAACAGTAAAGTAAGGGGCTGTCACAAAATCATTAAAACCGGATGACTGAGCGACAGCTCCTTATCTGTTTACTTTTCTTTCTCGAAAAACTTTATCCCAGCAAATCCAGTTCTGTCCCTGTCAGTTCCGCACGCCATTCTTCTGCATCGAAAAGTTTTTGTTTTTCCCGTCTGGTAAAGCGTTTGATCCGCGCTTCCCGGCTCATTGCCTCCGACCTGGTATCATGCACTTCCAGATACACAAGTTCCAGCGGTCCCCGTCCCCGGGTATATTTCGCCCCTTTTCCACTGCGATGCTGTTCCAGCCGTGCTGCGATATCATTTGTCCATCCGGTATAGAGACTTCCGTCCCCACATTTTAAGATATATGTATAGTTTCTTGCAGATACATTCTCTGTCGGTTTTTCGGATTTTTTTATTGCAAATTCTGTTGATTGTTCATCTTCTGTTTTTACGGATTCATCTTTTATTTCTGTCCCTGCTGATTTTTTTATGTTCTCTGTTATTTCTCTCATTTTATTACCGTTTTCTTTATTCTAATTTTCTCATTTTGCAGTATGCTTTTTGCATCTATACTGTCAGGTGTTTATAAACTTGCTTTTTTCTGTGTCCTGAGATGCCATACCAAAACCTGTGGTTTCCCATCCTTCATGACATCTCAGGCACTCTTATAAAAAGCAATCGACGCACCGTGTTTTATTCGGATCGGAGCAGCTGTGCTCCGCTTGAAAAAGATTGGTTATTATTCACCACTTACAGAAGTGGGAATCTCAACCCGGATTGAACTAAAAGTCCTTTATCTGAAGTAAAACTGTATCATGTCTATATCGATTGCGAATTTTGATCTCTGTACTGTTATTATACACAATTCCGAGCAAAATGTGTGTTGCAAATACTATCCGAAAAACATTCTGATTCATATAACATTTTTCCACACAACATCTTAGCATGAAATCATCGCTTATCTTATATAATCCATCGGATTCACCGGTTTTCCTTCTTTTGTCATGGCAAAATACAGGTTCGCGCCCTCCACGGAATAGTATTTGGTCGGCTCTGCCAGATATCCGATGGTGTCTCCCTGACTGACATAATCACCGGCGGATACTTCCAGTTCCTTAAGCTGCCCGTAGATGGCCTGGTAGCTGTCCCCCAGCCCGATGGTCACGGTCTGCCCGGTTTCCGCGGTGGTATCCACACCGATCACCTGTCCATCTGAAGCTGCCACCACCCGATCATTTACTGCACCGGCAATGATCAATGCCGGATTATATTTGTACTGATCCAGTGTGGCAAAATACACGGAATGATCCATGCTGTAATTCAGGATCACATCGCCCTCCAGCGGCCAGCTAATAGTATCTGTCGCCGCAAAGTGCAGCACAGGTTCTTCCTTGGTCTGCGCCTGCTGATATACTGCCGTCGTGTCTGTGCTTCCCTGCACAGTATCCGTCTGCGCCAGAGAAGAGGTGTCTGCCTGACTGCTGACTGTATTTTCGGTCTGCTGATCCGGCTTCTGCGTCACCATAGTCTCCTGCGTATCATCTGCATCTGCGGTATCCGGTGTTTCTGCTGTATCGCTCTGTTGTGCCAGTGCCACCTGCTCCTGCTGATCCTGCTTTGCCGCATGCTTCTCGTACTGATATGCGCCCATCATGGCCACCACTGCCACCAGCGTGACCACACCTGCTGTCAAATATGATTTCTGTCTATGAATAAGTACCCGTCGTCTTTCTTTTTTTCCCATTTTTCTCCTCCAGATTCCGCCAGTCGGCTGCTGTTTTACTTTTATTCTTTCCGGGAAAATGAAAAACTATTCAATATAGAAATAAATTATGTAAAAATCTCCAACAACTAGGTGTTCTTGTTTTTGTCATCCAAATATGATCATTTCCAATCTTCCAACGTAACGTCAGTATAATAATACCTCAGAATCTCCTGATAATTTTTCCCCTCCTTCGCCAGTTCATTTGCGCCGTACTGGCTCAGACCGAGACCATGTCCGATGCCTTTTGTCACAATACGGATTTTTCCATCCAGTTCAGACAGATAAAAACATGCCGAATTCAGATGCAGAGCCTGACGCACCGCCTCGCCATTTGCTACCGTCATTCCACAGGTGACCTCTGTCACATAACCGGCGCTGTCTCTGGCTGTCAGTTCCAGTGCTCCCGGCAGATTTTCCGCCTGCGGAGCGTCCTCCTGAAGCAACGGTGCCAGTGCATCCGCCATCTGCTGTTTTTCCATATAGCTGATGCTTAAGAATCCGTCCGCCAGCATATCATCCGGGCTATCCACACTCTGCAGATACACCGCACTTTCCTGCCCCGGAACTTCCGATGCATTCCGGGTTTTACAGTTTGCCGCATAGTGATATGCCGCCTGAATCGGCTGATTGTCAACGGTCAGGATCTCGCCACGCGTCTCCTCCACAGCCTGTCTGAGTTTCTCCATGTTAGTCTCATAAGCAGATGTTCTCCATAATGCTTTCAGTTCGGACTCCGTATAGCTTTCCACGCCTGAATCTGATATGTTCCATTCCCTCTGAGCTGATTCACTCTGGCTTTCCAGGTAAATTCTCCAGAGATTCGTTCTGGCAATAACAGCCTGCGTCTTCAGTGTTTCTGTCTTACTGCTCACGGAAATCTCCCTTGCGACCACAAAGGGCAGTGCGTCTTCGATCTGCTGCTGCACGGGATCAGCCTGTTTTCCTTCGAATCCTCCCCGTACCCAGAGCATCAGCAGACAGGGAACAAAAATAATCAATATAAAAATTGAGCCATAAAGTTTGAATTTTTCTTTCATTCTAAACTTTATGACTCAGATTATTATTTATTCCACAGATATTTTATTCTAATGATCATTGCATATCGGAAAAAGCATTGGACAATGCCGCAAATTCAGCCAGTGTCAGTGCCTCACCACGAATTGTCAGCGGTTTGCCGATAGCTGTGATTACCGTCTCGATCTGCTCTTTTGTAAAATTGATCTCACCGGAATTTTTCAGTCCGTTGACCAGTGTTTTTCTGCGCTGGTTGAAGGATGCACGGATAATGCGAAACATCAATTTCTCGTCTTTCACATCAACCACCGGAGTCTCATGTCTGGTCAGTCGGATGACTGCAGAGCCGACATTCGGACGCGGCATAAAGCAGTTCGGCGGAACGTTTGCCACGATCTCCGGATTGGCATAATACTGCACCGCCAAAGACAGGGCGCCATATTCCTTAGAACCAGGACCGGTCTTCATGCGATCTGCGACTTCCTTCTGTACCATGATCGTGATGCTCTCAATCGGCACATGACTTTCAAAAAGTCCCATGATGATCGGTGTCGTAATATAATATGGCAGATTCGCTACCACCTTGATCGGACGGCCGCCGTTTTTCTCCTCTACCAGTTTGTTGATATCTACTTTTAAAATATCTTCATTGATGACAGTTACGTTATCAAATGCTTTCAGTGTGTCGCCTTCCAGAATCGGGATCAGCACCTTGTCGATTTCCACCGCAACAACCTCACGGGCTGCGCAGGCAAGATACTGTGTCATGGTTCCGATACCCGGTCCGATCTCCAGGACAAAATCATCTGGTGTGATACCGGCTTCATCGATGATGCGCTCCAGCACATGAGTATCGATCAGGAAGTTCTGGCCGAATTTTTTCTGAAATGCAAATTTATAACGGTTTAATACCGCAATGGTTTCCTGCGGATTTCCAAGATACGGTTTTGGTCTGTTTTCACTCATAGTTCTATTTTCTCCTGTATGAAAGGAACAGTGTTTTTGCATTTTCTTCGGTAACAGCAATCACTTCTTCTTTGGAAATTCCCTTCAGATCTGCGATCTCCTGTGCCACATAATCAATGTATGCGGAATTATTGCGTGTTCCGCGAAACGGTGTCGGTGCCATATACGGACAGTCTGTTTCCAGCAAAATGCGCTCCAGCGGAATCTGTCTGGCGGTTTCCTTTGCCTTTTTCGCATTTTTAAAAGTCACCACGCCGCCGAGTCCGATATGATATCCGAGTTTCACATATTCCTGTGCCATCTCCGGAGAATAGGAATAGCAGTGGATCACGCCGCGCTGATCTCTGCCACGGGCTGCGATCAGATCAAAGGTATCTTTTGCCGCATCTCTGCTGTGTACCGCGATGGGCAGATCCAGTTCTTTTGCCAGATCCATCTGCCGCACAAACCAGTGCTGCTGCACTTCGTGGGGTTGTACATCCCAGTGATAGTCCAGACCGATCTCACCGATGGCTACCACTTTTTCTTCGGTGCGGGCAGTTTCCCGCAGACGGTCAAAGGTCTCATCGTTTAAGTCCCCTACCTCATCCGGGTGAACCCCCACCGCCGCATAGACAAATGGATACTGATGCGCCAGCTCCACACTGCGCCAGCAGCCGTCTAAAGACGCGCCGACATTTATAATCGTGCCGACATTCTGCTCCGCCATGCCGCGCAGCAGCGCATCTCTGTCTGCGTCAAACTGTTCATCATCATAATGTGCATGTGTGTCAAAAATCATTAGCAGATCTCCGCTCCGGATGGCATTGCTTTCTCCGGTGTCATCAGGGACAGGTTGCCCTCTGTGTCCTCTGCACATAACAGCATACCCTCAGAGAGAACACCTGCCAGTTTTGCCGGTTTCAGGTTTACAAGTACCATGACTTTTTTGCCGACCATCTCTTCCGGTGTGTAATGTTTCTGGATTCCGGAAACGATCTGTTTTACCTGGCTGCCGATTTTTACCTGGGAGCAAAGCAGTTTTTTGGATTTTTTCACTTTTTCGCAGGCAATGATCTCGCCAACCTGGAACTGCATTTTGCCAAAGTCCTCAAAAGTGATCTCTTCCTTCGGCTCAATGTCGATGACTTCCTCGTCCGCTTTTGCTTCCTCAGCCGGTGCTTCTTCTTTTACCTGCGGATGAAGCTCTTCTACTTTTTTCATAACCTCTGCAAGATCCAGACGTGCGAACAGGATTTCCGGTTTGTCTGTCACTTTCAGACCGTTCTCACGCAGACCGAAGGTTACCAGATCATCAAAATCACGCTCTGCGCCGTTGATCTGAGCAAGGATTTTTGCAGATGTCTCAGGCAGATAGCTCTTTAACAGCTCTGCACCGATATTGATGCTCTCTACCAGATTGTAGAGAACTTCTGCCAGACGATCCTGTTTTGCCTCGTCTTTTGCAAGTGCCCAAGGCATGGTCTCGTCGATATATTTGTTGCATCTCTTGAATAAGGTAAATACTTCTGAAATTGCGTCTGCCACACGCAGCTGATCCATTTTTGCAGCTACTTTGTCGCGGGTTCCTGTTACAACTGCTTTGAGATCAGCATCTACGTCTTCCTCAACGCCTGTTTTGTTTACCACGCCGCCAAAATATTTGTTGCTCATGGAGATGGTACGGTTTACAAGGTTTCCAAGGGTATTTGCAAGGTCAGAATTTACACGCTCCACCATCAGCTCCCAGGAAATGGTTCCGTCATTCTCAAACGGCATCTCATGAAGCACGAAGTAACGGACTGCATCTACGCCGAAGAAATCTACCAGCTCGTCTGCATACAGTACGTTTCCTTTGGATTTACTCATTTTTCCATCGCCCTGAAGCAGCCACGGATGTCCAAATACCTGTTTCGGTAACGGAAGATCCAGTGCCATCAGGAAGATCGGCCAGTAAATGGTATGGAAACGGATGATATCTTTACCGATCAGATGAAGGTCTGCCGGCCAGTTTTTCTTGAACAGGTCCGAAGAGTTACCATCTGCATCGTAACCAATCTTTGTGATATAGTTTGTCAGTGCATCCAGCCATACATATACGACATGCTTCGGATCGAAATCTACCGGAATACCCCAGCTGAAGGATGTTCTGGATACACACAGATCCTGCAGACCCGGAAGCAGGAAGTTGTTCATCATCTCATTTTTTCTGGAAACCGGCTGAATGAACTCCGGATGCGTATTGATGTAGTCGATGAGGCGGTCAGCGTATTTGCTCATTTTGAAGAAATATGCTTCCTCCTGCGCCGGCTGAACCTCACGGCCGCAGTCCGGGCATTTGCCGTCTACCAGCTGAGACTCTGTAAAGAAAGACTCACACGGTGTGCAGTACATTCCTTCGTAATATCCTTTGTAAATATCTCCCTGATCGTACAGTTTTTTGAAGATTTTCTGTACCTGTTTTTCATGATCCTCATCGGTTGTACGGATGAAGTTGTCATAAGAAGCATTCATCAGATCCCAGATACGTTTTACTTCTCCGGCAGTCTTGTCTACATACTCCTTCGGTGTGATGCCGGCTGCCTCTGCCTTCAATTCGATCTTCTGACCATGCTCGTCTGTTCCGGTCTGGAAGTATACGTCATAGCCTTCCTGACGTTTGTAACGGGCAATACTGTCTGCCAGTACGATCTCATAAGTGTTTCCAATATGCGGTTTGCCGGAAGTGTAGGCAATCGCTGTGGTCATATAATATTTTCCTTTGCAGGTTTTACACATAATCAAATCACTCCTTTTATTTTTATACAGGCGGATTGTTCTTTTTTTCCTAGTAGTTAAGCGTATCACAGGCACCTTAAAAAGTCAATGAAACAGCCATTCCATATCCCTGTTTTTTACTCAAACAAAAAACTGTGAAACAGAAAAATATATCTTTTCATTGATTCCTGTAAATAAGAAGCGTTATAATATAAGGCACCGCTGTTAGCGAATTCACTGATTAAAAATTTTTTAAGTCGAACATATACGAGACTTTATAAATGATTACATAGGGGAGGTTTTAATATGGGAATTGCTCTACATAAAAAGAACTCATCCGGCTCAACCCTGATGACAGAAGGTACGATCTGGAAACACATTTTACTTTTTTCTATTCCGCTGATTCTCGGAAATATGCTTCAGCAGTTATACAACACCGTGGATTCCATCGTTGTCGGAAATTCACTGGGAAGTGAAGCACTGGCCGCCGTTGGTTCCAGTTCTTCGCTGATTGGTCTGCTGATTTCTTTTAGTATGGGTGCCGCGGCCGGTGCCGGTGTCATTGTTTCACAGTTTATCGGTGCCCAGAATAAGAAAGGCATACACGAATCCGTACATACCGCTCTGGCGATCGCACTGATCCTCGGTGTCGTGCTGACCGTGCTTGGTGTCACGCTTTCTCCGCAGATCCTGCGCTGGATGGGAACGCCGGACGAGGTTATGCCACAGTCTGTTATTTATCTGCGGCTGTATTTTGCAGGACTGCTGTTCAGTGTCCTTTATAATATGGCCAGCGGTATTTTAAACGCAGTGGGAAACTCCAAACGTTCCCTGCTGTACCTCGCCATCGCTTCTTTTACAAATATTGTGCTGGATCTCTTATTCATCCCGGTATTGAAAATGGGAATCGCCGGTGCCGCCATCGCTACGGATATCAGCCAGGTGATTTCCGCCGTGCTTTGTATGCTGTATCTGATGCGGGTAAATGAGAGTTATAAAGTATCATTGAAAAAGATTCGAATTCATAAAGAAGTAGCCATCCGCATCATCCAGGTCGGTGTACCGACTGCCATCCAGAATACCGTTATTTCGTTTGCAAACGTACTGGTTCAGTCCAGTGTCAACAGCTACGGTGCTCTGGCGATGGCAGGATTTGCAGCGTACATCAAGATCGACGGATTCAACATCCTGCCGGTTATGAGTTTCAGTATGGCAGCTACCACATTTGCCGGACAGAACTATGGTGCCGGAAATATTGACCGTGTACGGAAAGGCATGCGTGTCACCGTTGCCATGGGCGTGATCTACTGCCTTTGCATCGGCGGAATTTTACTGCTGTTCTCGCATCCGATCATCGGCGTCTTTTCCAAGGATCCGACGGTTATTGAATACGGTGTCCGCGCCATGTGGTACTTCTGCCCGTTTTACTTTATGCTGGCGATCATGCACGGTCTGGCAGGTGCGATCCGCGGGATTGGAAAATCCGTGCCGCCGATGGTCATTATCCTGATCTCACTGTGCGTTTACCGTGTGGTATGGATCCAGCTGGCTGTGCCGCATATTCCTACCATTGATGGTGTGTATATGGTATATCCGATCTCCTGGCTCATCGGTGCAGTGCTGATGGTCATTTATACGAAAAAGGCCTTTCCAAAACAGGTTTCTGCGAAACGGTAGGTTATCTTAAGGAAATTTAAGTTACTAAAAGGGTCTGTGTTTATTTTATCTCCGCAGCTAACAATCGCTTGCTGAGAAAAAATAAACACAGACCCTTAATTTACATACGCAATAACCATTATGTTATTTTGAATAATTTTTCAACAATACAAAATTTAAATTTATTCCTCGGTTTTCTCCTCGTCCTCAAAAGCTTCTTCCGCTACCGGTGCATCTTCTGCATCAGCCTCAGCTGTCTCTTCCGCTTTGTCAGAATCTACCACTTCGCCTTCGTATACTTCCGGCTCCGGATCCTCACATTTTGCTCCACAGGAAGAACAGAAATTTGCATCGTCAGCAATGGCTGCACCACACTCTGTACATCTTCTGATTCCACGAATGCCATCTTTTGCAGCTTTCAGTTCTCCGATTTCTTCAAAAGCAGCTTTGATCTCATCGATCTGCTCATACTCTGGATTCTCATCATCTTTGTGAGCATGGTAGTAAGCCTGTCCCAGATCCTGATAAAGTTTGCGGATCGCACCTTCACGTTCCTGAATATCTAATGCGATCATCGCTGTATCTTTAATCTCCTTCGCTTTGCTTAAGCCGGTTTTTCCTGCTGCAGAAATTGTGTTTCCTAATTTGTCAAAAAAAGCCATTTTCAAAACCCCTTTCTGTGTATGCTTTTCAAGTTTTCCTTTATTATACCGCAATTCCGTCATATCACAAGGAATTTTCTATAAACTTTTTATTAACTGTGCTACCGCTTTATCCTTTCAAAAAACGCAATCACTTTTTCCGTGTATTCCCCAAGTTTTTCCATTTCCTCCCCCGTATTATAAAACGCCGGAGAAATACGGATTACCGTGTCCAGTCCCATCTTGTTAATGATCGGCTGTGCACACATGCTTCCGGTCCGCACCGCCACACCGTATTTATCAATCATACTTGCAAAATCATACGGATGAACACCATCGATCTGAATGGATATACAACCTGCCCGCTGTTTCGGATGACCTAATAGTTTCACCTGCGGAATCGCCTCTAACACTGCTTCTGCTTTCTTCAATAATTCTTCTTCATAAGAAGCCATCCGCTCAATTCCAATCTACATCAGATAATCCAGTGCCGCTCCCCAGGTAATGATTCCGCTGTAATTCGGTGTTCCTGCTTCCGCCGCTCCGAAAGTGAATATGATCTCTACCGACCGCTTTCACGGTATGCAGACTGTGATCCGCCGGATCCAGGATTACAGCACTTCTCTCATGCAGATGTAAACCATATATGCCGCATAGATCACCAGCATACTCACGCCGCCGGTGCGGGTCAGAAGCTGCTTTTTCCATACCAGGACCATGATGTACAGACTGATGATGATCAGAAGTATAATATCAATGATATTATTCATATTGACTGTGATCGGGCTGATGGCGGATGCAAGTCCACCTACCAGCAGGATGTTGAAAATATTGGAACCGATGACATTTCCGAGCGCCATGCCTGCCTGATTTTTCTTCGCAGCCACAACGGATGTCACAAGCTCCGGCAGGGAAGTTCCGATGGAACAGATCGTCAGACCGATCAGCGTCTCACTCAGACCAAATCCACGGGCAATGGTTTCAGAACAATTTACGACAATCTGCCCACCGACCACGATTGCTACCAGACCGCCTCCGATAAATACCAGACATTTCCACATCGGCAGATCTTTGATTTCCTCAGCTTCAATATCTTCTCCTGCCTGCATGGATCTTTTCGCTGAAATGACCATCCAGTACAGGAAAAATGCAAAAATCACAACCAGGATGATTCCGTCTGCATGTCCGACTGTCATTCCGACAAAGCCCATAATTCCAAGAATGACTGCAGCCAAAACAGAAAATGGGAACTCCTTCTTTAAGGTTGCTTTTTTGATTACCAACGGCTGAAACAATGCACAGACACCGCATACAACCAGAAGGTTAAATATATTGGAACCGATGACGTTACTGATTGCCATTCCGTTGCTTCCATGTAAAGATGCGGAAATGCTGACCGCGCATTCCGGTGCACTGGTTCCCATGGCTACGATGGTCATTCCGATGATAAACACCGGCACATTAAATTTTTTTGCAATAGAACCACTGCCGTCTACGAAAAAGTCTGCACCTTTAACCAGTAATACAAATCCGATGACCACACCTATAAACGCTAATATCATAAGTTTTCTCCTTTCTTTAACCTAAAATTCCAAGATGCTCCAATAAGATTTTCACTCCAATTGCAATCAAAATCACTCCGCCAAGAACCGTTGCCTTATCTTTGAATTTTGTTCCAAATACATTACCAATCAGTACGCCTGCAATCGTAAAGCAGAAAGTGATGCATCCGATAACGGTTACGGATGAAATCAGTTTCACCTGCAGGAATGCAAATGTGATACCGACAGCCAGTGCATCAATACTTGTGGCAACCGCCAGCAGGAAAAATTCCTTCAGATCGATACGCACGCTGTCGTCCGGACAGACTTCTTCGTTTTCTCCTCTTTCCTTGATCACATCCAGGATCATTTTTCCACCGATCAGCGCCAACAGGATAAATGCGATCCAGTGATCGATAGCTGTGATATATGACTGAAACTGACTTCCCAGAAGCCATCCAAGTGTCGGCATCAGTGCCTGAAATCCTCCAAAAAATGCCGCCAGCACGAGCATATACTTTTTGTCTACTTTCCGCATGCTTAAGCCCTTACAGATCGACACCGCAAAAGCATCCATGGAAAGGCCGACACCAATCAGTGCCAGTTCTAACAAACCCATAAATCCATTCCTCCGTATTTTTGTTTTCTTATTTTTCACTCACTTCCAGGGTTCCTGCACAATGTTTCATTCTTTGCCAAATACCATCTTTGCTGCAATACAATCTTTGTTGCAATACGATTTTCCTGAAATTCATCTCAGAAATCCATGTGCATATCCATAGTATTTTCTAAAAAAAGAGACCCATGTATGCCACATACAGAATCATAAACTGATTCCTATTGACATACATGAGTCTCATTCATTAAGATTTGCCAGATTATCCTAAAAACGATAAACAGGTTGTTGACAAATCACACAATTCTTACTGTGCAAACTACTCCCTCACGAAGTTCTTTAAAAGAATATCTTAATGAGGGCGATTTGTCAATGTTTTTCTTACAAAATATCAATATACTCCCCTGCAAGTGCCTTATTCATGCTGCGCACCGCACAGAATTTTCCACACATACTGCAGGTATCGCCGTGATCTTCCTCCGGACTTCTGCTGTCCCGGATGGCTCTGGCCGTATCCGGATCCAGTGCACACGCATACTGGGCTTCCCAGTCAAGCTTCTGGCGTGCCTCCGCCATCTTATCATCGATGTCTCTGGCCCCCGGAACGCCTTTGGCAATATCTGCCGCATGAGCTGCGATCTTGGACGCGATGATTCCCTGTTTTACATCCTCTACGTTTGGCAGTGCCAGATGCTCCGCCGGTGTCACATAGCACAGGAAGGCTGCGCCGTTCATGGCTGCCACAGCACCACCGATGGCGCTTGTGATATGGTCATAACCCGGTGCGATATCCGTCACGATCGGTCCTAATACATAGAACGGTGCGCCCATACAGATGCTCTGCTGCACTTTCATGTTTGCAGCCACCTGATCAAGCGGCACATGTCCCGGACCTTCTACCATAACCTGTACGTTGTGCGCCCATGCTCTCTTGGTCAGCTCGCCAAGCCGTACCAGCTCCTCAATCTGGCATACGTCTGTGGCATCTGCCAGACAGCCCGGTCTGCAGGCATCGCCCAGGGAAATAGTCACATCATATTCCTCGCAGATGTCAAGGATCTCATCGTAATACTCGTAGAACGGATTTTCCTCTCCGGTCATGCTCATCCATGCAAATACCAGACTTCCGCCACGGCTTACGATATTCATTTTACGTTTGTGTTTCTTGATCTGTTCAATGGTCTTTCTTGTAATTCCACAGTGGAGTGTCACAAAATCCACTCCGTCTTCGGCATGCATCCGAATCACATCAATGAAATCTCTGGCAGTTAATGTCGCCAGATCTCTCTGATAGTGGATGACGCTGTCGTATACCGGAACCGTACCAATCATCGCCGGACATTCGCTTGTCAGCTTTCTTCTGAATGGCTGTGTATTTCCGTGGCTGGACAGATCCATGATCGCCTCAGCCCCCAGATTTACCGCGTTCATTACTTTCTGCATCTCGATATCGTAATCTTTACAGTCTCTGGATACCCCCAGATTTACGTTGATCTTGGTACGCAGCATGCTGCCGACTCCCTCCGGATTCAAGCAGGTATGATTCCTGTTTGCGCAGATGGCTACTTTACCCTCTGCTACCAGCTTCATCAGCGCCTCGGACGTCATATGTTCTTTCTTCGCAACTGCCTCGATCTCCGGTGTCACGATTCCTTTTCTTGCTGCGTCCATCTGTGTTGTGTAATTTCTCATGATGTTCTCCTTCTTCCGGTTTTACCGGATTTTCTGAAATTAAATTTACAACATTTTTCTTATGCGACAGAAGGTGGTGCCCCCAATCTGCCGCTATGCATTACATTACTGCCGCATATTTTCTACTTTCATTTTCAGTACATTTCATTCCAATCGCATTTACTGCCTGCGTTGGTTTACGGCGATTGCTTTTTCAGCCGGATGTCTGTACATACTGATCACGCCGCCTTTTTGCAGCGCAGTTACCAGAAAATATGCAAGAATACTTCCTACTACTGTGGAAACAAGAAATGGCACAATGTATACAAACATTCCCCCCGGATTCAGTCCCATAAACAGTTTTGCAACCGGGTAAGCTGCAAGACCGCCAAGTATGCCGGTTCCGGATGCCTCTGCGATACAGGTCAGCCACAGTTTTCCACATGCCATGTAAACCAGGCTGCAGCATAACGCGCCGATCATACTTCCCGGAAATGCCATCAGACTTCCCAATCCCAGAAGATTACGGAGCAGGCTTGCGCAAAATGCAATGCCGACACCCCATCCCGGACCAAGTACAACCGCTGCCAGAATATTTACCATATGCTGTACCGGCGCACATTTGCTGCCAAAAACCGGGAAACTGAGCATACTTCCAACGACAGCCACCGCTGTCAGGACTCCTGCCATCGCAAGTTTTTTCACTGTGTCATTCTGTTTCATCTCTCTTAACCTCCTTTTCAACTCTCAAGTATTACTTATTTTTCTGTGGATTTTTCACCCACAAGTTTGCCGACAATCACGCAGATCACAATGGTGATCACCATGTCCGGCAATGTATTTCCAACCGGCAAATCCACCCGCATGAGCAGTCGGTAAAGTACAAAACCGATCACCCAGATGATGAGATTGCGCCAGTCAAAAGCGTTTTTACGTCTGTCCCTGTGCAACAGGAAGAAATCTGCGATCTGAATTGCGATCATCGGTGCAAATACCGATCCGATCAGATACAGAAAGTCTGTAATATCATCCATTGGGAACAAAATCGCTCCCACAGTTCCGATGATTGTCACCACAATGGCGGCAAATTTTCCTTTGATCCTGCTGAAAATGGACTCACTGGAAATTCCGGCAGAATATGCATCCAGAAATGTGGTGGTCACAGTAGAAAATACAATGATCAGCAGTCCGGCAATGCTCAGTCCCGCTTTCAGCAAAATCTGTGCAATGTCAGATTCTCCGGTAAACAAAGCTGCGCCCATGCCGATGACATACATCCAACAGCTGACAATACCGTATACAATCGCGCTGACCGCTGTTGCCTTCACCGGTTTTTCCGCTTCTCTCGTATAATCACTGATCAGCGGCAGCCAGGAAAGCGGCATTGCCACCGCAAGTTCTACTGCTGCGCCAAAGGAAAGACTGTCGTCCGCGGTACTCTGAATAATATTTCCATCAAAGAAAATGACTTTGCAAAGTACCAGTGTCAGAATAAACAGCAGTATCATCGCTGCCGTATTGATTTTTCCAAGGTTTGTGATACCGATCAATATCCACACAACGATCAGTGCTCCGATGATCAGACACCAGAGCCATCTGCCTGTGGAAACCATGCCATCCACCGCCAGTGCTCCGTCATAGATCATGATGGCTGTCCATCCAACCAGCTGTAAGACATTTAAAATAGCAAAAAACTGACCGCCCTTATTTCCAAAACTGCTCTTTACTGTTTCCATAGCACTGAGCCGGCTTTTTCCACCGATCACACCCGCCAGAAACAGCATGACACATCCGATGACATGTCCGATCAAAATCGCTGCCAGACCTCTCTGAAATCCCAGGGAAGAAAAATATGTTCCTGTCAGGATCTCAGCAATTGACACACCGGCCCCAAACCAGATCAGACCGTTTTCCAGAAGGGAAGTTCTCTTTTCCATCACTTACTCCCCCTGTTCTTTCGTATATTCATTTTCAATGGCAAATCCATGATCCATCGGACCGCTGCCTGCTCCCAGATCCAGCATGGCTGCCAGTGCGCCGGAAATATATTCCTTTGCGCGTTCTACCGCAGTCTGCAGATCATAGCCTTTTGCCAGATTGGAAGCGATGGCAGAAGACAGCGTGCATCCCGTTCCGTGGGTGTTTGGATTGTCAATACGTTTGCCCCTGAACCAGTGATATGTACCCTTTGCAAAAAGCAGATCATTGGCATCATTTAACTGATGGCCGCCTTTGCAGAGCACCGCACAGTCATATTCCCTGGAAATCTGTTCTGCCGCACGGATCATGTCCTCTGCACTTTTTATCTCCATGCCGGTCAGCACCTCTGCTTCCGGAATATTCGGTGTCAGCACTGTGGCAAGTGGAAACAATTTCTGTTTTAAGGTATCGATGGCATCCTCACTGATGAGCCGCGCCCCGCTGGTGGCTACCATCACCGGATCCACCACGATATTTTTCGCCTGATAATGCTTCAGTTTCTCTGCGATCACGCAGATCAGTTTTTTCTCGGAAACCATTCCGATCTTGACCGCATCCGGAAAAATATCCGTAAAAATGCTGTCCAGCTCCTGTCCCAAAAACTCCGGAGTTGCATTTAATATTCCTGTGACACCAGTAGTGTTCTGAGCGGTCAGGGCAGTGATCGCACTCATGGCATATACGCCATTTGCCATCATTGTCTTGATATCCGCCTGGATACCGGCGCCTCCGCTGGAATCACTTCCGGCAATCGTTACTGCTGTTCTCATACTTATAATCTCCTCTCATCTGTATCTTTTTCAGCATACGTTTTCTAATGCGGCAGGAAGTGGTGCCCCCGACCTGTCGCAACTGTTCACTTATCACTGTAAAGCAGATAGTTATCATTCGCTTGCATGATCTGTTTCAATTATTCCATCATCTACTTCCATCCAGTATTGGCGGAACTCAGACAGCGACGTTATATACACTTCTCCGGTCTGGCGCACGCCTTCCTGATCAGTCTCCCCGTCAGCATCGTATACACCGATTGCCCGGAAACCTGCCTTTTTTGCAGTTTTCAATGCATAAAGGGAATCTTCAAAAACCAGTGTTTCCTCCGGTTTTGCGCCCAGGCTTTCTGCTGCCAGTTGGTAGATCCGTGGTTCGTGCTTGCTGACTCCCACTTCCCCGGTGGTGTAAATCTGCTGCAAATAGTCATACAGACCGGTTCGCTGCAAAGCCTTCGTCACATGCTCCCGCGGACTGGAAGTAGCCGCGATCATCTTTACCTTTTGTTCCTGCAAAAACTCCAACAGTTCTTCTGCGCCTTCTTTGGGCTGCACTTCGTAAAAATAGAAGTCCCGGATCATCTGCTCAATTCCGGCTAAAATTTCCTGTGGTGTATCCGGCAGGTAATACTGCGCTTTCAGATAATCCGCCCCCTGTTCCATGCTCATGGAAAACAGGATCTGGCTCAAGCCATCTTCCGGCTCAATGTCACGTTTTTTCAGATACCGCACTCCAAGGTCATTCCAGACCGCCATAGAATCCAATAACACGCCATCCAGATCAAAAATCGCGCCACGGATCATGCTTTCACCATCTTTACGGTTGCTGTTTTCAGATTCTCCGTCGCTTTTTTGATATCCGGCTGCGCATAGATCGCACTGATCACTGCAATGCCGCAGATGCCGCTTCCGGCAAGGGTGGACACATTTTCCTGTGTGATCCCGCCGATGGCGATGACCGGAATGGATACCGCATCACAGATTGCTTTCAAAGTCTCATGTGGCACTTCTGTGGCATCGTCCTTGGAACCGGTGGGAAATACTGCACCGACCCCCAGATAATCCGCACCGTGTTTTTCTGCCAGGATCGCCTGTTCTACGGTCTGTGCGGATACACCGATGATCTTGTCCGGTCCTAATTTTGCACGAACATCTCCGGCTTCCATGTCACTCTGTCCCACATGTACACCATCCGCATCCATCGCCAGTGCGATATCCACATTGTCATTGATGATAAATGGCACTTTATATTCACGGCAAAGCGCCTGCAGATCCTTTGCCTCTTCCATAAAATGCGCTTCATCTAATTGTTTTTCTCTTAACTGCACGAATGTAACACCACCGTCCAGACTTTCTTTTACAACAGAATGTAAGGTTCTGTCCTTTAACCAGTGACGGTCTGTGACTGCATATAAAAGTAACTGCTCTTTTGTCAGTGTCGTTCTATCGAATTTCATATTTTGCCCCCTGCTCTAACATCTTTGCACTCATGTTGTAGATGGCATCGATAATACGGCTGCGGTAGGTGGAATTGCCATCGCCTTCCTGCATATTGCCCCAGCCGATCTCACCGGCAAGTCCCATGACGCAGACAGCTGCGGCTGCCGCTTCCAGCTTGTTGTCCGGATTTGCAGTAATGTATGCGGTCATCACGCCGGATAACTGACAGCCGGTTCCTGTGATCTTACCCATCTCCGGTCTGCCGTTGCGGATGACATAGCATTTTTCTCCGTCACTCACCAGATCAATGGCTCCGGTGATGGCCACGATGGAACCGCTCTGTTTTGCAAAATTTTTCACAAATGCAACCGCCTGATCCAATGTATCTTCTGTCACGGCATCTGCCACATCCGCATCCACGCCTTTTGTGGTGCCGCTGCCGGACGCCAGTGTCTTGATCTCGGAAATATTTCCGCGGATCACTGTCGGATGCAATGTATCCATCAGTTCAATGGCTGTATTGGTACGAAGTGCGGATGCACCTGCGCCAACTGGATCCAGTAAAACCGGATGTCCAAGCTCATTCGCACGTTTTCCTGCAAGTAACATTCCTGCAATGGTGCGTTTATTTAACGTACCGATATTGATATTCAGGCCGCCGCAGATGGTGGTGATATCTTCCACTTCCTCTGCCTCATCTGCCATGATCGGGCTTCCGCCGCAGGCAAGCAGCACGTTTGCCACATCATTTACGGTGACATAGTTTGTGATGTTGTGTACCAGAGGTACCTGTGTTTTTACATTTTCCAGACATGTTCCTAACATTTCATTTTCTCCTTATCAACTAAAATAGAAAAGCGGATATACCAAAATCGGTATATCCGCTTAATAAACAATACAAAAAATACTGCATCTGCTATATCCCTACGTTGGCATTATCCAAATCAGGTTACGGGTCCAGACCACCAAGTCTGCTCTCAGCCTGCTGTCGGCAAGCTCCCCTTTTCTTATTCGCTTATCGTGTTCCGCATCTTTCGCAGAACTTCCGCTAATATTGTCTGACGTTTTGTATCAGACACATTCATTAACTGACGACAGTATAGCACCATCTTTTTTTAATTGCAATATCTCTTTCCGAATTTTTTATCTTATGCTAGAATAGTTACATTGAGCAGATAATCACATCGAGTTATGAAATTTATTCATTGGGGGAAACACATTATGACAAACACGGCAAAGACGCCGCATCCGGCCACCGCCGGACATTCGGAGCGCAACATCAGCTTCGATCTGATTCGTATTCTGGCAATTTTTCTTGTCATGTACAATCACCGCGAAACGTATATCTTTTATCATCACGTTCCACACATGGGACTGCGCTACATCCTTTCCATGTGTGGAGCGGCTTTCTGCAAATGCGGACCACCGCTGTTCTTTATGGTATCCGGTGCCCTGATCCTTCACAAAAAAGAATCCTTCCGGAAAATTTTTCAACACCGTATTTTACGGATTTTAATCGTAATGGTGATCGTAAGCATCCTGATGGTGACACTGATCCCGGATTCGGATCCGTTTTTCAAGACATTTTTCTCCGGACTGAACTGGTATCTGTATGCCTATGTAGGCTTCCTTCTAATGCTTCCGTTTCTCCGGATCCTGGTAAACCACATGACCAAAAAAGACATGAAGATGTTTTTCATCCTGACAGCCATCGCATATTCCGTCAGCGAAATCCTGATTCCATTCACAAGTGCGGTGGAAGCATTTACCGGATTCATGCCTATTTTCAGTTCGCCCTTTGGAAGCAGCTGCTGGAATCTGGTCTTCCCGATCCTTGCCTACTGTCTGATTAGCTTTTCAAAACATGAAGAAGATCCGACACGAAAAAAACGGATTCTTCTGGTGCTTCTGCTTGGCACCATCGCCAGTCTGATCATTGCCATGCTTCTGATGAATTATGATCTGACTGCAAACCACGGCGAGTACCTGGAACTGATTGCACAGCATGCCATCCTGTTTCCCTGCTGTTTCGTCTTCTACGGTCTGTATGAGGGCTTTTCCGGTCGATCCATCCGGCTGCTCTTCTCCGGGAAAGTGCTGGCAGAGCTTTCCGCCGCCACCTTTGGTATGTTTCTGATCGAGACACACACCAGTTTTTCCAGACAGATCTTTGAGTTTGTGGCATCCTGGTTTCCACATGCTGCCGGTCCTTACCTGTGCAGTCTGGTATCCATCGTGCTGCAGTTGCTATTGTATTTCCTGGTGATCTTTGCACTGCGGAGAATTCCGCCCCTTCGAAAGATATTGTAGGGTAATTATTGAATAAAATAATAATTGTTGAATAGAATAATGCAAGTTATGGCATATGCAAAAGAGACCGCTGCTTTCACGATTCTCTGTCGTGAAAGTAACAGTCTCTCTTTTTTTCTTTTATTTATTTCTTTTTCCGGATATGGATCTCCGGAATCGCCACAGATTCATATGTGATGGATTCTTTCTCTTCCTCGTTCTCTTCTTCCTCCACTTCCGGCTCTGTATGGACTTCCGGAACTGCAAGGTTTTCATATTTTACATCATAGGCTTCATGTGTTGTCTTCTTATCGTTCTGCTTTTTTTTCTTTTTCCAAAACATAGCGCAATCTCCCTAAACTAATATGTTTTTCAATAACTGTAATTATAACAGGTTTATAAAGAATGTAATAATAAGACTGTTCAAAAAGTCTGCGAAAAGACTTCCGATCAACGGAATGATCAGGTAAGCTTTTACGGATGGTGCATAGCGGTCACAGATTGCCTGCATATTTGCCATGGCATTCGGTGTCGCACCCATACCGAAACCGCAGGTTCCGGCTGCCAGCACGGCTGCATCATAATCCCGTCCCATGACGTTGAATACGATAAATCTGGCAAAGATAAACATCAGCAGTACCTGAACAGACAGCAGGATCACCAGCGGCAATGCCAGTGCTGCAAGCTGCCACAGCTTCAGTGTGATCATGGCAATTCCAAGGAACAGAGACAGGCAGATACCACCGATATCGTTGATCTCGCCCATGTAAATGGTGAACTTTCCGGAATATTCACCGATGTTTCGGAATAACGCTGCCGCGATCATGGCTCCGATATAAATCGGGAATGTCATGCCGGTCTTGGTCAGCAGCCAGGAGAAAATGGTTCCCAGACCGATGGCAAGGATCAGCTGAAATACAGCTGCCGCATACATGGAAGTATGACGGGTATGCTTTTTCTCATCCTCCACCAGAAGGCTGTCATCCTCTGCTACTGCTGTGGAAAGCAGGCTCTTTTTCTCCACCAGTGATTTTCCGATCGGACCACCGATCAGACTTCCGGTGATCAGGCCGAAGGTTGCCGCTGCCGTACACAATGTCGTCGCACCGGAGACATTAAAGTCTTCCAGAACCGGTCCGAAAGCACCTGCGGTACCATGTCCTCCGACCATCGGAATCGAACCGGTACACAGACCGATCAGCGGATCCAGATTCAGGACTTTTGACATTCCTACTGCCAGGAAGTTCTGACAGAGAATCAGTCCCACAACCAGTCCCAGGAACACGATCAGCGATTTACCACCGCTTTTTAATACTTTAAGGTTTGCCTGGAAGCCTACGGAAGTAAAGAAAAATACCATGCAGACTTCACGCAGCGTATCATCAAAGGAAACTTCTGCAATTCCGGTAGCATACAGCACACAGGTCAGGATGGCAAAAAGCAGACCACCGACAACCGGCGCCGGAATACAGAATTTTTCCAGGAAATTAATTTTTCTCTTTAAAAATCTACCAAGTAACAGAACCAGTACCGCAATGGCAAGGGTCTGATACATATCTAAATGAAGTTCCATAAAAATCCTTTCAAACTTATCAACAAGTACCTTTTTTCAATACCCCTCTGACCATTCGTACTCTAATCAAAAAGTACCACGATTGTCAGAGTTGCACAACCATTATTCGGCATTCACAGTGATTCCATGTTTCTTATAATAAGCCGCAGCTCCGTCATGGAATGGAATGGTCACATTTTTCGTCGCGCTGGTTTCATCCACCTGCAGATCCAGTGGCAGGGAATACTGAATATCCTGCACATGTGCAAATAACTGTTCTGTCAGATGTTCCACCGTCTTGTCACTCAGTTCATCGCTGACAAGCAGAAGTGACTGCACACCAACGGTGGTTGCTTCCTCAGACTGACCGCTGTATGTATACACCGGAATGGTGTACGGTGTGTAGAAATCATAGGCCGCCATCAGTTTCTGAATATGTGTCTCATCGATAGACAGCAGGCGGATGCCACGCTCGCAGGTCAGCTCCTCGATAACGGTTGTCTGTACACCGGCGGTACAGAACATGGCATCGATTTTTTCAGAAACAAGAGCTTCCGCTGCCTGTGTATAATCCAGATTTTCACAGTCTACCAATTCATCGGAAAGTCCATAAGCCTCAAGGATCTGTTTTGCATTCCGCTCGGTTCCAGACTCTTCCTCACCGATACTGATCTTTCTGCCAAGCAGGTCATCCACACTGTGGATATCGGAATCCGCACGGACAACGATCTGGCAGGCTTCGGTATACAAAGCTGCTACCGCACTGTAACCGTGCAGTGGTTTTTTGTTAAAATCTCCGGTTCCGTGATACGCATCATCCGTCAGATCCGCCTGTGCAATGGCCATCTGAATGTAACCGTCGGAAAGCAGACGGATATTCGCTGCGGATCCCGCAGTCGCACGCACGGAAAACTGCAGGCTGTCGTCATCCTGGGCAACTACCTGTGTGTACGCATTTGCGAATGCAGAATACATACCGCCCACGGCAGCGGAACCGAATCGGATGGACGTAGTGGATGTGCTGCTTCCACAGCCCACGGCAAAAACCAGAGAGAGACTTAAAAGTAATGTTACTATTTTTTTCATGAAGTTTCTCCTTAAATTATGCTTACAGTTTACTCACGCCATTCGCAAACTGTAACTTACAGAAAGCAGAGCGAACATAGAAGAAATTATGCCGGCTCTGCCTGTCTGTTATGATACTCTGATCTTATTTTTCAACTTTTACTCAAAAATAATTTTGCGGTAGTTCTTTTTACCACGACGCAGTACAAAGTCTTCTTTGTTGATGTCTTCTGGTTTGTAGGAAGCCTCGATAGTAGCAACTTTCTCACCGTTTACAGCTACTCCGCCCTGCTGTACGGCACGGCGTGCCTCGGAACGGGATGCGCATAATCCGGAAGCAACCAGCAGACCCATGATGTCGATCTCGCCGTCACGCAGATTTTCTTCTGTGATGGTTGCAGTCGGCATATTTGCTGCGTTTCCGCCGGAGAACAGTGCACGTGCGCTCTCCTGTGCTTTCGCAGCTTCTTCCTCGCCGTGAACCAGTTTGGTCAGTTCAAATGCAAGGATCTCTTTTGCAGTATTTAACTGGCTTCCTTCCCATTTATCCATCTCGTCGATCTGCTCTAACGGAAGGAAGGTCAGCATACGCAGGCATTTTAATACATCGGCATCGCCAACGTTTCTCCAATACTGATAGAACTCGAATGGAGATGTCTTCTCCGGATCAAGCCATACAGCGCCGGACTGTGTCTTACCCATCTTTTTGCCCTCAGAGTTCAGAAGCAGTGTGATGGTCATTGCGCATGCGTTTTTGCCAAGTTTACGACGGATCAGCTCTGTACCGCCCAGCATGTTGGACCACTGATCGTCACCACCGAACTGCATGTTACAGCCGTATCTCTGGAATAACTCATAGAAATCGTAGCTCTGCATAATCATGTAGTTGAACTCCAGGAAACTTAATCCACGCTCCATACGCTGTTTATAGCACTCAGCGGAAAGCATACGGTTTACGGAGAAATGCGGTCCGATGTCGCGTAATACTTCTACATAGTTTAGGCCAAGCAGCCAGTCTGCATTGTTTACCATTAATGCTTTTCCATCGGAAAAATCGATGAAACGGGACATCTGTTTTTTGAAACATTCACAGTTGTGGTTGATGGTCTCTTTTGTCATCATCTGACGCATGTCAGTACGTCCGGACGGATCACCGATCATAGCGGTACCACCGCCGATCAGGGCGATCGGTTTGTTACCAGCCATCTGCAGTCTCTTCATCAGGCACAGAGCCATGAAGTGTCCTACATGAAGGCTGTCTGCGGTCGGATCAAATCCGATGTAAAATGTTGCTTTTCCGTTATTGATTAATTCTTTGATCTCTTCTTCATCGGTAACCTGGGCGATCAGACCACGGGCTACGAGTTCGTCATAAACTGTCATAATGTACTCTCCTTTTTATCCATGTTTAAAATAGTTTTCTTATACACTTTGTAATTATTCAAAAATCAGTCTCAGGTTTTTTATGCTTATAATTACAAAACCCGCCCTCACGCACTGTACATGCATAAGGACGGGATAAAATCTCGTGTTACCACCTTAATTCACAGACCGCTCACACGATCCGCCTCACCAAGTATCTGACAATACTTCTGCAATATAACGGTTGCTCCCGGCGCAGCCTACTGATCATCAAAACTTTTCTTCTATTCCACGACTCAAAATATCTTCAAAAATCTATTTTCTGTCCGGTTTTGATAACGTTCAATGCACAGCTTGTGAATGTATTCAGTATCAGTTTTCCATGCGCCTCTCACCACCCGGCAACTCTCTGTATGTTCCGCTCATACTTACTTGTTTCAGTCATTGCTGTTTTTATCTGCAATTGTTTTTTACACGCTCATTATTATAAAAGTTGCATTTGGAAATGTCAATGTAAAGTTTGCGCTTCCTGTATCATCTACCTTTTTCAGACGAATGAACGCCCCCAGGGCTGCAACTCTGGGGGCATTTTTCGCATCTAGCGGATACAAATCATATCATTTTTCCTATCGCATTATAGCATATATTACTCGAAAATATAACCTTATTATCTGAGATATTTTTCCAAGGTTTTTCGTACTGCCTGCGGTCCTGCAAGCATTTCTTTCAAATAACAAGTTACTGTTACAAACAATTCTGTTCTTGAAAGATCCTGTCCGAAAACAGATACATCTGACATAATGAGTCTTGCTGCTTTTTCCGGATTATCCGCAATATCAGATATTTTCTCACGTAACTCTTCTATACGTGGATCCGGGCTGAGTTTCATCACATTTCCAGAATCATCCACTCCGGTAAGATATCGGATCCATCCTGCTATTACCAATGGGATTGCATGCAACTGTTTCAGGCTTCTACCTGCTTTCTGATATGCTTTGATTGTTTCTCCATATCGAATTGACATTTTTTGTGATGTATCCGTTGCGATCCGCTGAGGGGTATCTGGAATATATGGATTAGGCAATCTGACACATAAGACCTCCTGCAGAAAATCTTTTGGGTCCAGTATCACCGGATTCACAACAACCGGCATCCCTTCCTGTCCAATTTGTATTGCCAGTTCCCGCAACAGCGGATCTTCCATTTCTTTACTGATGGATGAATAAGATAACAGACATCCAAATATGGCGAGTCCTGTATGAAGCGGATTTAAACATGTGCAAACTTTCATCTGTTCGACGCATTCTACTGTCCGGCGATCTGCAAATAGAATACCCGCTTCTTCCAGCTTTGGCCTTCCATTTGGAAAATTATCTTCAATAACCAGATATTCTGTTTCTTCTGCATTTACAAACGGTGCGATATATGTATTCGCTGATGTTGTATAGATATCCATATTCTCCAAACCGGTACGCTCCAGCATTTCTTTGATTTCAAAATCAGGACGTGGTGTAATTTTATCTATCATTGACCACGGAAAACTGATTTTTGACTCATCCTGAAGATAATTGTAAAAACCTTTTTCTGTCAGATTATTTTTTTCCCATTCTTTCGCTATTGTTAAAACAGCCTTTTTCAGTCGATCACCATTATGTGAAAAATTATCCATACTAACCAATGCCAATGGAAGCTTTCCTGTCAGATACCGGATATAGCATAATGCTGTAAGGCATCCCATATAACTCTTTACATGCTCTGGGCCTGCCAGCATATCTTTCTTAATCTGTGGTAGATAACCGGATGCATTTTTTATCTGGTAACCTTTTTCCGTTATGGTAAACGTTGCCATCTGTAAAGCGGGATTTTCAAATATTTCTTTTAATCGCAGCCAGTCGGATGTTTCCGGTTTCAAAAGTAAGGATTCTGCGACACTTCCTACTACCATTTTATCCATACTGCCATTCTGTTTCATAGAAACTGCAATAGTCAGATTATCATATTTACGGTACACTTTTTCAATAATTTCTGAATCATACCCTTCACATACAATAATTCCTGTGTCAGAAATTTTCTCATTCAACAATTTTTGCTGGGCAACTGCCATAAATGCACGGAAAATATTTCCTGCGCCAAAATGAATCCAGGTTGGTTTTTTCTTTGTATTGGCCTGTATGATGTCCAGATCATATTCCGGCAGTTCATAACCTGCTTTTTTCCATTCTTCAGCTTCTCTTAAACTTTTCTTTTCCAGCTTCATATGTTACGACTCTCCTTATTGAGACTCTCCCAGATACCATTCAGATAAGCAGCACCGAGTGCACGGTCATACAAGCCATACCCCGGCATCGCTTTTTCATCCCAGATCATCCGTCCGTGATCCGGGCGTATTGGTCCGTCAAATCCTGTATCATACAATGCTTTCATAATGGCATACATATCCAGTGAGCCATCAGAAGACAGATGTGCTGCCTCTTCAAACTGCCTGTCACCTGTATATTTAATATTTCTCACATGTGCAAAGTGGATGCGTCCCTTGGCTGCGTAAATCATATCAACAAGATCATTATCTGGATTTGATCCAAACGAACCGGTGCAAAATGTCAGTCCGTTATGCGGATTATCTACACGATTCAGCAGGCGCATGATATGTTCTTTGCTTCTCACAATTCTCGGAAGTCCAAACACCGGCCAGGCAGGATCATCCGGATGAATTGCCATATTAATATCATATTTATCACAGACCGGCATGATCGCATTTAAAAAATACACCAGATTTTCAAATAATGTTTCTTCATCTATCTCCGCATATTTTTCAAACAGTTCTTTTACTTTTTCCAGACGCTCCGGTTCCCATCCCGGCATAATAAATCCATTTGATTTTGCATCCATTGATTCAAACATTTTTTGCGGATCGATCTGATCGATCTGCTTCTGATCATATGCGAGAACATTGGATCCGTCCGGTCTTGGTTTTGCCAGATCGGAACGTGTCCAGTCAAATACCGGCATAAAATTATAACAGACCATGTGAATATCATTCTGACCTAATTTTTCCAATGTGCGGATATAGCGTTCGATATACAAATCTCTGGTGCTATCTCCTGTCTTGATCTCATCCGCAATATTTACACTTTCAATTCCGGACAGATGAAGCCCTGCAGTTTCCACCTGGGATTTTAATTTTTTTATCTCTTCGTCTTTCCATTCCTCACCGGGCTGTGTCCCATATAAGGTAGAGATCACACCCGTCACACCAGGAATCTGACGAATCTGATTTAATGTTACGGAATCATATCCTTCACCGTACCATCGTAATGTCATTTCCATAATATTCCAATCTCCTTTTAGCTCTCCGGTACCAGATGTCTTCCCAGACGTTTTTCAATCTTGCCCTGGAAGAAAGTCAGGATTGTACTAAAGATCAAATATACAATTGCAGCTTCTATGTAAAGCAGAAGCGGCTGATACTGAATTGCTGAAATCTGTTTTGCAACCATAAAAATCTCCTGTACAGTCAGAATGGAGCAAAGAGACGTATCTTTCAGCAAGCTGATAAAGGAATTTGCCAGTGCAGGAACAGCAGTAAGTGCTGCCTGCGGTAAAATAACATGAATCAGCGTCTGTCCCTTCGTCATGCCAAGAGATTTCGGTGCCTCATACTGTCCTTTCTGAATACCTGCAATGGCACCTCTGATAACCTCTGAATTGTATGCACCCTGACTGATTGTTAATCCGAGAATTGCCGATACAAACGGAGTAAATACAATACCAACGCTTGGCAGACCGTAAAAGATAATGAATAACTGCACCAGAAGTGGTGTTCCACGAATAATCCATACATAAAATGCGCAAATACCGGATATGATTTTTATTTTACTATTGCGCCCAAGAGCAACAAATAAAGCGACTACCAGACCGAGTGCAAAGGAGATAAGCATCATCGGTATCGAATATTTAATACCAGCCAGAACCATGGGCCAAAATGAATCCAAAAATAATTTTACCATTTAAAAATCCTCCTTATTTCTGAGTCTGCCAGGCTAAAATAGCCTGGCAAATTCAGAAATAGTTTTCATCTTATTTGTAAAGTGACACATTACTTGCAAAATCTTCACCAAAATATTGTTCTGCCAGTTTTTTCGCTGTTCCATCAGAAATAATTTCATGAATTGCTTTATTGATTGCATCACATAAAGCTTTGTCTTCTTTTCTGCACATTACGGAAGACTGGATTTCATACTCATTCTCCGGTTCATAATATGCTGCAATTTTAACATCTGCATCCGGATTTGCTTTCATATAAGCATTGATGGATGCTGCATCATTAATGGTACAATCTGCTCTTCCCTGCTGGATCAATAACATTCCCTGCTCAAGAGAAGCCTCTGTAAGTTCCGCACCATAAGAACGTGCGATATTTCCACTGCTGGAGGAAAGTGAGTTTGCAGATGTTTTTCCCTTCAAATCATCAAAACCTTTAATTGTGTCATTGTCCCCTTTTACAACCAGTGCGATCAGCTGCTCTCCATACGGATCTGACATGTTATATTTTTCCTTTCGCTCCGGTGTAGGGCATACACCACAGATAACAACGTCATAACGTTCGGCATCCAATCCGGCAATAACACCATCGAAAGAATCTCCGACAATATTATCTGCTTCATCTACTTTAACACCAAGACGCTTTGCAATCTCTGCTGCCATCTGAACTTCAAATCCGTCTAATTCGCCTGTTCCGTCCTGATTATACACATATGGTTCCCAGTTTCCTTCTGCACCTACAGAAAGCACACCTGCATTCAACACACGCTGCAGCGAATCATCGGTTCCGCTCTGTTCGGCCTCACTGCTTACCTGTTCTGTTTTACTGCTGTTTGCATCATTTCCCGCAGAATCCGTTTTCGTACCATTACCACATGCTGCCAAAGTTCCCATCATTGCTACCGCCAATACAGTTGCTAATAATCTCTTTTTCATTTTTCTTTTCCTTTCTCAGAAAATTTACCCCATAAATTTTTCCAGTATACGCATATTTTTTACATCTGCATAGTATGGATTGCAAAAATATTTTTCGTCTGCTATTTCCTGAACCAGATATCCGTCAAAATGATATCTGTTGATTGTTTCCAGTTGCTGCTCCAAGGATGTATTGCCATCTCCCCACACATTGTGAAGATATGGATCTCCGTCCAGGAAATGCATATGTACCAGATCCGTTCCGAACGTTTCAAACCAATCTTCCAATGTCTCTCCTGCATTACCGGTTGCAATATTATCTACCATAACCTTTAAATTCGGATGGTTGACTGCATCAAACATTCGCTTTGCACTGTGAATATCATACACAATATTTGTTTCATCATTTCGCATGGATTCCATCATGCAGGTAATTCCCAATGTCTGAGCATACTCTGCAATGCGATATAAATTTTCCTGGGAACGTCGAAATCTGTCGTCTTCCGATTCGTTCCAATATCCCCATCCGGAATTTACAACTGCACGATCTGCTCCCAACTCTGCACCGACCCGAAGTCCATTACAGAAATATCGAAAACTTTCTTCCAGAATTTCTTTTTCCTGTGATGCATACTGATATTGATAAGCACAACTCGGAGTAGTAACTGATACCACCTTTATATGATGATCCTGTAACTTTTTTCTGACTGGCTGAATCGCTTCATATCCTTTCGAATCCACGTAAAAGTGAGATGCACCAAGCCAGAATTCAATGTTTTCAACGCCCAGCTTTTCCTGACATTCCAGATAGTAATCCAATGAAAAACGCCGATAATGCTGATTCATCGAAACAATCTGCTCTCTTTTTATCGTTGGCAATCCATTACCTCCCTCCATGCGCTTAATGCACGGAAGTGATTTTGTTTCTGTGCATCTTTTGGATTTTCACAATAGCGTTCTCCCGGTATCTGAAACGATATGAGTCCATTAAATCCCGTCCGGTATATCTCTTCTGCCAGTTTTTCGGCAGGAAGTACACCTTTTCCCCAGATTCGATATCCATTATAATTACCGTCTGTAAACCGGACGAGCCGAACTTTTTCTCCCAGTCTGTCAAACCAGTCTGTCAGAGATTCTCCACGGATACTCAAAACCTGTGTATCTGCATAAGCCGCCAGATAAGAACTTCCAATCTGTTCAATGATCTCAGCTACTTCGTCTACAGTCAGTACAATCGGTGTGGATGCATTGCATGGACTGTCCATTCCCATCACGGTTCCCAGTAAAAGAATAACATTTTCTTCCTCTGCTACTTTCACCAGATCATTCAGATTTTCTATACAATATTCCATCAATTTCTGCTTTGGCTCATCAAAACACGCATTAGCTGCTGTAATACAAAGATACTGACTACCGCAAAGATGCGCTGCGCGAATACAGTTTGCATAATATTGTCGACTTCGTTGTCCGATCAGACTGTTGGGATGAAATCCTATACTATAACGATAGGGCAAAGGTGTCACACAATCCACACAAATCTGATACCGTTCGAAATCCTTCTGATATTTCCGAATCTGACCATACTCCTCGCAATCCACATAAATATGCGGGCTCTGCAAAACCAGGTCAATATGATGGCTTTCCAATTCCTTTTGTACTTTCAAAAAATCCGTCATGGAATATCGGATATACTGACTGTTAGATTCCAGAAATCTCATATGACTATCATTCATCTATGCCAGATCTCCCGGATATCCATCCGTACATAATTCGAACCAGATATATTTGTATGCTTCTCCTTCTTCACACCAGCTTCCATGATGTGAGGAATGCGGCGTAAATGTAATATCACCGGCTGTAACATGAATCTCTTCTTTTTCTCCGTCATGCTCTGCATAATAAGTAAACTCAGAGCCCGGAAGAACAATGTACCACTGTTCCAGTTCATTATGAATATGTGTTCCTACTTTTGTAGGACCCTGGTCAATGGTTCCACCCATAGACAAACGACCCAGATTACGATGCTCCAACAGTGTCAGCTGCTGCACATTTTCTGCAGTATTAAACTCTTTGTATAACCATGCCTCTGATAGTCCACGGAAACGCGGAAGACTCATTCTTGCGTGCTTGAGGCACTGAAGATCATACTCGGCAATTTCAGAAACTGCATGTAAAATATTTAAAGGCTCTTTGCTGTCTGCCGCACAACGAATCACAAACTTTTCTTTATCAAATTCCGGTACGAACACTGCAACTTCGGTGATGTTATAAACCATTCGCGGTGTTTTAACATAACCGGTACCTGACATAAAGAGAAATACCTGATTGTGTTCTTCCAGCTTATAAACATCCGGACTCCATTCACATCCCGGTTGAATGGATACTCTCTCTAATGCACAGTCCTTACACTCGCCTTCCAGAATCGGCACATGTGCGATACCATTTTCATCATAGTTATATACAATATCTGCGTTTCTTGATACCTTTACAAATGACATTTTTTCTTCCTCCTCAGCCTTTATTCAATCTCTCCCGGATAACATTCCATAACCATTTCAAACCACACATAATCTAAGGTATCACCCTCTTTTACTTCACTGCCATGGTAATATCCGGTCGGTGTATAACTGATATCTCCACCTTCCATTACATGAGATTCGTCTCCGGCAGTATATGTCATCTTTGATCCCGGAAGGATGATGTACCACTGCATTAATGCATCATGGATATGCTGACCTACAACCGATGGGCCTTTTCCAAGCACTGCTCCGCAGGATACACGGCCCAGATTTCTATGCTCTAAGAGCATTTTATTCTCAATACTATCATCTTTGAAATCCTCATAATAATTCCATGCCATATCCATGGTACGGAATCTCGGAAGACGCATTTTAGATGCATACAGGCAATGTTTATCATAATCATTCAGTTCTGTGACAATATGAATATATTCCAATGGTTTCTTACTATCTGCAGAACATGTGATTTCAAATTCCTCTGTATCATAATCCGGAACGAATACAGCAAACTCATTTTTGATGTTAAATCCTTTTCTTGGAGTTGTAATATACCCTTTTCCTTCAAGAAACAGAAAAACCTGCGTATGCTCTACCGTGGAATAAAGTTCCGGTTTTACAGATTTTCCAGGCTGTAAAGAACAGCGGACAAATTTTGCCTGATCACATTCCCCCTTGAGTACTTCTTCCTGCGCAAAGCCATTTGCGTCATACTCAAATGTTACATCTTTTCTTTTTGCGATTTTTACAATTGACATGTTTTCCTCCTTGATATTAAATCATTTTACTTAAAAATTCTCTTAAACGTTCATTCTTCGGATTTTCAAAGAATTCCTGCGGCGTCGTATTTTCCTGAATCACCCCATCATTAATAAATACAACCCTGTTCGCCACATTTCGTGCAAATCCCATCTCATGTGTAACAACAATCATTGTGATGCCTTCTTCTGCAAGTTTTTTCATAACATCCAGAACTTCTCCAACCATTTCCGGATCAAGCGCAGAAGTCGGTTCATCAAACAGGATCAATTCCGGTTCCATACAGAGCGTTCTTGCAATTGAAACACGCTGCTGCTGTCCTCCGGAAAGATTCGTCGGATAAGAATTTTTCTTATGATCCATTCCAACCAGTTTCAGATACTTTTCTGCCTTCGCTTCCGCATCTTCCTTTGACATTTTGCTGACTAACTGCGGAGCCATTGTAACATTGTCCATTACCGTCTTGTGTGGAAAAAGATTAAACTGCTGAAACACCATTCCTATATCTTTCAAGGTCTCTGATCTTGTTTTTTTGTCTGCAGAAACTAAATCAGTTCCTTTATAGACAATTTTTCCACAATCCGGTTCTTCCAAAAGATTCAGGCATCGGATAAACGTGCTTTTTCCACAGCCCGAAGGACCGATAATGGCTATTACTTCACCTTTTCTGACAGTGAGGTCCACACCTTTTAAAACTTTGTTTCTTCCATAGCTTTTTTCCAAGCCTGTGACTTCAAGTATTGAGCCTTCACCTTCCATATTCCTTCTCCTTCTTTTCTTAGTTGTAACCGCTTACATTTTGTTTGTAAGCTAATTGTAGTACATATAAACACTTTTGTCAACAGTTAAATTGTAAGCGTTTTCATTTTATTTAACATTGTCTTACACAATACAATTTTCCTGTTAAACAAAAGAAGGCGATATCGCAATCGACCTGCAATATCGTCTCCCTTGACATTTTCTGTATAATTTTTTAGTTATTTGTAGTACCTCTTGCCACAAACTCTGATGCTATCATTGTCCGTACCGGAACCTCGGAGCCTTCCAGCACACGCATTAAGGAAGCAACCACTGTAACACACAGTGCTTCGCACATATTATCAACCGAAGACAATTCTGGATAACAAGAAATAGACAACACTGAATTATTGCATCCAACCACTTCCATTTTTTCCGGAATTTTTATTCCGGATTGCAATGCAAATTTCAATGCCCCAACAGCAAGCTCGTCATCTGTAGCCACAACAGCATCAATCTGTGGATGTTCCCGATAAAATTCTATGAGCAAATCTTTCACTTTGTCAATTTTATCATTGAACTGGATTATCATTTCCGGATTACATAATAACCCCCTCTCTGCATATGCGGCCTGATACCCCTCTTTCTTTTCCCGTCCGCTGTAGCTTTCTTCCCGCATCAGAAATACAATATTTTTTCTTCCTCGATCCAATAACTGCCCTGTCACATCAAAAAACATCTCTCTGTCTTCGGAAAGTATACAATAAATATTCTTTCCTTTTAGGTATCCGTTTACCATCATTACCGGAACTTGCTTTGCCGCATCCATAATGTATTGATTACGTCTCTCTATTGCTTCAATATATTGAGATCCTACCAGTATAATAGCATCTACGCGCTGATTTTCCATCCTCCTTATACCGTCTTTTTTCCCTTCATAAGAATAACCGGTACAGTTAAGGACTGTTTGAAATCCCTCTTTTCGTAATTCTCTTTCCAGATAAGATACCGCATTGGCCAGATAAATATCTGCAACATCCGCACATAAAATGCCTATTGTCTTCATGGATCCTGTTCCCAGTCCCCTGGCAAAGGCATTCGGTTCATACCCAGAAGTTTTTATAATATCCAGTATCCGTTCTTTTGTCTTCCTGCTGACTTTTGGACTGTCATTTAAAACACGCGAAACGGTTGCAATTGAAACTCCCGCCGCTTCTGAAATGTCATAAATTGTTATCTGTTTTTTCTTATTCACTTCCTCCCTCCTTTTTTCGCATGATAGTTATTCAGATAATCCCATTGTAGCATAGCAGTCAGCTCTTGTCATATATCTTATACATTTTTTAAATATTTTTTTAGTTTCTTTGTAAATCTGAATATATTACTCCCGGATCCGAAGATCAAACTCAAAATAGCGCACAGCATTATTATATGAGATGTCTTTCACAATCCTGCCAAGGCGTTTCATATCTTCCGGATATTCTCCATCCTCAACCCACTTTCCGAGAAGATTGCAGAGAATTCTTCGGAAATACTCATGACGAGGGTAGGACAGAAAGCTCCTGGAATCAGTAAGCATTCCCACAAAATTTGCCAGCATTCCAAGATTTGCCAAAGATACCATCTGTTTTTCCATTCCTGTTTTATTATCATTAAACCACCAGGCCGATCCATGCTGTATCTTTCCTACTGCGTCACTGTTTTGGAAGCATCCGATCACACTGTCAATCAAAGTATCATCACCCGGATTTAAACTGTATAAAATTGTCTTTGGTAAACCATTCTGAATTTCTGCTGCATTCAAAAAATCCGTCAACTGTTCTGCAGGTGTATAATTATTGATACAATCATACCCCGTATCTGGTCCCAGCCGCTCATACATCATCTGATTATTATCTCTTTTACATCCATAATGTAACTGCATGACCCATCCACGTTTCCTATATTCTTTACTGAAGAAAAGCAGACATGCCGTCTTATACTGTTCTATTTCCAGTTTGGTCAATGTTATCTGTGAGAATCGCTTTGAAAAAATTTCTTCTATCTTTTTATCGGATGCCGGTGCATACATTACATAATTGATGCCATGATCCGATACCCTGCATCCTGATTCTGCAAAAAAATCCATCCGTTTCTGCAACGCTGCTTTTAACTGTGAAAAATTAGTAATTTCCATATCTGCAACAGCTGCAAGTGTTTTCATATATTCTGTAAATTCTGTTTTTTCAATGTTCACCACTTTATCCGGTCTCCAGGCTGGTAATACCTGAACGTTAAACCCTTGATCATCTTTGATCATCTTGTGCCACCTGAGATCATCCACCGGATCATCCGTAGTACATAATAACGTAACACCTGATTTCTCTATCAGACTTCGTACCCGCATATCCTCTTCCTGTAATTTTTGATTACACAATTTCCATACTTCCGAAGCGGTTTCCCGATTCAGATCTCCGGTATATCCAAAAAATCTCTGTAATTCCAAATGACTCCAATGATATAACGGATTTCCAATTGCACGTTCTAATGTTTCTGCCCATTTTTCAAATTTTTCCCAGTCTGAAGCGCCTCCTGTAATATAATATTCATCCACACCATTTGATCTCATCAGGCGCCATTTATAATGGTCGCCGCCTAACCACACCTGTGTAATATTATCGAATTTTATATTTTCCGCAATCTCCTTTGGATTAATATGACAATGATAATCGAGAATCGGCATCTGCTCTGCATAATTATGATATAACTTCTGTGCCGTCAACGTGTGCAGAAGAAAATCACGATCCAAAAAATTTTTCATTTTTGTTATCCACCTTTTTTATTTTTCGTGCCAAAATGTAACCGTTTACATTAAAATTATATCATACTCATTTCATTTTGCAATATATTTTATGCATTTTTCAATTATACAATTGACAGTCCTCACTTTTTTCGCTATTCTTTATGTAATCGCTTACATAATATTTTCAAATAAGACTGCGCTTACTGGCGTAATGAAATACGAGGTGATTTTTTGAAATATTATATTAAAATCCACCCTTCCGATACGGTCGCTGTTGCGTTAACTCCTTTAAAAGAAGGCAGCGTCCTTTGGATTGATGATTACACTTCCATTACATTAAAGGAAGATATCCCACAGGGACACAAATTTGCACTGACCGATATCGCAGAAGGTTCCTCCATTATAAAATATGGAAATTCCATCGGCATTGCAAAGGAATCGATCAGCTGCGGTTCCTGGATACATACACATAATATGAAGACTGGTTTGGGAGATCTGCTGACTTATACTTATGAGAAAAAAAATTTTTCCGAACAACTGCGTCCGGAACGGTATTTTCAGGGCTACCGTCGAAAAGACGGCCGTGCAGCGGTGCGTAACGAAGTATGGATCATTCCAACGGTAGGCTGTGTCAACAATGTTGCACAGGCCATCGAAAAAGCTGCACAGAAATATATCACGGATGATATTGACGGTGTCATCGCCTTTACCCATCCCTATGGATGTTCCCAGATGGGGGACGATCAGGAACATACCCGACAGATCCTTGCAGACCTGATCAATCATCCGAATGCCGCAGCAGTCCTCGTACTTGGTCTCGGATGTGAAAACAGTAACATTGATGTTTTAAAAAATTATATCGGGGAATATGACCCGGACAGGGTACGTTTTCTTGTTGCCCAGGACTGTGAAGATGAGATTGTAACAGGAACTCTGATCATCCGCGAACTGATCCGGTATGCATCTCAGTTTCACAGAGAACCGATCAGCTGCAGCGAACTGGTGATCGGCATGAAATGCGGCGGATCCGACGGTTTATCCGGAATCACTGCCAATCCGACCGTTGGTGGTTTTTCCGACCGGCTGATCTCCATGGGTGGTTCTACGATCCTGACGGAAGTTCCGGAAATGTTCGGAGCAGAAACGCTCCTTATGAACCGCTGTGAAAACGAATCCCTGTTCCAGAAAACAGTCGCTCTTATTAACGACTTTAAGGCATATTTCAAACGCCACGGTCAGACGATTTACGAAAATCCATCTCCGGGTAACAAAAAAGGCGGTATTTCCACACTGGAAGACAAATCCCTTGGTTGCACACAAAAATCCGGTACAGCTCCGGTAAAAGGTGTCCTCGCCTACGGCGAACCGCTCAGCACCAGAGGTCTGAACCTGTTAAGCGCTCCCGGAAATGATCTGGTAGCGGCAACTGCACTTGCTGCATCAGGTGCACACATTGTACTTTTCACCACAGGACGCGGAACACCGTTTGCCTGTCCGGTACCAACGGTCAAAATATCCTCTAACAATACACTGGCACAGAAAAAGCAGAACTGGATTGACTTCAACTGCGGTGTACTGGTAGATGACATCCATGCCGATGCGCTTGCAGACCAGCTTCTCGATTTTGTCATAGAGATTGCCTCCGGAAAACAGTCAAAATCAGAAGAAGCCGGATTCCACGATATGGCCATCTTCAAGCAGGGTGTAACACTTTAATTTTTGTCATAAACAGAAAGGCGGAATATAAAAATGAAACAACTTTCCTATCAAACTTTAAAAGAACAGCATTATTCCGGATATCTTCTTGAATCAGCTTCGGAACGTGTACTTCAATTTGGCGAAGGAAACTTTCTTCGTGCATTTGTAGATTATTTTATTGACGTAATGAATGAAAAAGCCGGATTCAACTCCAAAGTTGTTCTCTGCCAGCCAATCGCTCCAGGACTCGCTGATATGATCAACGAACAGGAAGGGCTTTACACCCTGTTTCTCCGCGGATTTCAGGACGGACAGAAAGTAAATAAAAAACGTGTCATCTCCTGTGTGAGCCGTTGTCTGAACCCATATCAGGATTTTGATGCAGTTCTGGACTGTGCTTCCAATCCTGATCTGCGTTTTATCGCATGCAACACAACGGAAGCAGGTATTACATATGATCCTTCCTGTCAGTTCAAAGACACTCCGGCTTCTTCTTATCCGGGAAAACTGACACAGTTTCTGTATCGCCGTTTTGAGAAATTCGGAACCGTTCCGGGAAAAGGATTCATCATCCTTTCCTGTGAGCTGATCGATGACAACGGAAAAGAACTTGAAAAATGCGTTCTGAAGTATGCAAAACAGTGGAATCTTGGTGAAGCATTTATTGCATGGATCAAAGAAGAAAACATCTTCTGCTCCACACTGGTTGACCGAATCGTTACCGGCTATCCACACAACGAAGCAGATGCAATCTGCGAAGAACTTGGATACAAAGACAATCTGATCGATACCGGGGAAATTTTCGGTTTCTGGGTTATTGAAGGTCCGCAGTCTATTAAAGATGAATTTCCAGTTGATAAAGCAGGACTTCCGATCCTGATCACAGACAACCACAAACCTTATAAACAGCGAAAAGTCCGCATTTTAAACGGCGCACATACTTCTTTTGTACTGGGCGCTTACCTTGCCGGTCAGGATATTGTAAGAGACTGTATGAATGATGATGTAATCTGTGGCTTTATGAACAAAACCATTTACGATGAGATCATCCCTACCCTGGATCTTCCGCAGGAAGAATTAAAAGAATTTGCAGCAGCTGTGACAGAACGCTTTAAAAATCCATTTATCGACCATGCATTACTTGCAATTTCCCTGAACTCAACCTCCAAGTGGAAAGCGCGTGTTATGCCGTCCCTGAAAGAATATATCAAACGCAAAGGAACGCTTCCTTCCTGCATCACAGCATCTTTTGCCTTTTATATCGCATTCTTTAACGGCCATACCATGACGGCAGACGGGCTCACCGGCAGCAGAACCGGAAATGATTATACAATCAAAGATGATCAGGCCGTACTGGATTTCTATCTGGCACACAAAGATGATTCTGTGAAAGATCTGGTTCATGCAGTCTGTACAAATACAGATTTCTGGGGCGAAGATCTCACAAAACTGGATGGTTTTGAAACAGCTGTCTGCGATTATCTGACACAGATCCGCAAAGATGGTACTTATGCCGTTATGAAAACTTTACTGAAATAAACACAGTCTTATCGTTATGTGAGGAGAATAAACATGAACGCTACATTACAAAAACTTGAACAATTTGGTATTGTCCCGGTGGTTGTGCTGGACGACGCAGCGGACGCTGCTCCTCTAGCAAAAGCACTCTGCGAAGGCGGTCTTGCCTGCGCAGAAGTAACCTTTCGAACCGATGCGGCAGAAGAATCTATCCGCATCATGAAAACAGAATTTCCGGATATGGTAGTCGGTGCCGGAACCGTTCTCACAACGGATCAGGTTGACCATGCCATTGCAGCCGGTGCTGAATTTATTGTAAGTCCGGGATTCGATCCAAAAATCGTGTCCTACTGTCTTGAAAAAGACATTCCCATTACGCCTGGCGTTGTCACCCCAAGCGAAATCGCTCAGGCTGTTACATTTGGTCTGGACGTTGTTAAATTTTTCCCAGCAGAACCATCCGGCGGTCTCGCCATGATCAAGGCTGTCGCTGCACCATATAATCAATTACGATTCATGCCAACTGGCGGAATCAACCCACAAAACGCTTTCCCTTATCTGCAATACGACAAGATCATTGCGTGCGGCGGAAGCTGGATGGTAAAAAACAGTCTTGTGAAAGAAGGAAAATTTGATGAGATCACTGCTCTGACAAAAGAAGCAGTTACACTCGTTCATTCTGCACGGGAGGTGAAATAATGGCTAAAGTTATTACATTAGGAGAAATCATGCTCCGCCTCTCCCCACCCGGGTATGAACGCTTTGCACAGGCTTCCAGTTTCGATGTAAATTATGGCGGTGCGGAAGCCAATGTTGCTGCTTCTCTGGCTCAGTTTGGAAATGACTCCGCTTTTGTATCAAAAATCCCGAAAAATGCCATTGGTGACACAGCAATCGCTACTTTAAAAAGCCTTGGGGTAAACTGTCAATATATCGCTCGCGGTGGAAATCGCCTCGGCATTTATTTTCTGGAAAACGGTGCCTCTATCCGTCCTTCCAGTGTTGTATATGACCGTGCAGATTCTGCCATTACACAGGCAAAGGCGGAAGAATTTAATTTTGATGAAATACTTGACGGTGCAGATTTATTCCACGTATCCGGCATCACACCAGTATTAAGCCAGGACGCGGCAAATCTTACATTAACCGCACTGAAAAAAGCCAAAGAACATGGTGTTACCGTTTCCTTTGACCTGAACTACCGCGCAAAACTGTGGATCGATCGTATTTCCGAAAAACAGCAGATGCTCTCTGGCATGATGCCCTATGTTGATATTTGTTTTGGAAATGCAAGAGATGCGGCAAAATGCCTTGGCTATACAGAAAACAGTATTGATTTTATCAATGGAGATTACAGCATCTGCGTGGACGAAACTCACATGACCAATGTCATGAAACACTATGGATTTACCCACCTGATCACGACCCTGCGAAACAGTGTCAGTGCTTCTGACAACGGCTGGTCGGGCGCTGTATGTACCGCTTCGGGTCTTTACCATGGGCGAACCTATGACCTGCACATTGTGGATCGTGTCGGTGGCGGCGATGCCTTTGCTGCCGGCGTCCTCCACGGAATTCTTGCAGAGATGGGTGCCGAAAAAGCACTTGAATTTGGCCTGGCAGCAGCTGCCATCAAGCACACTGTTCCGGGCGACCTGAATTTCATATCAACAGAAGAAGTTCTGAATCTGATGAATACAGATGGTGCCGGACGTGTTCAGAGATAGTAAAGAAAAGTCAACACAAAAATTTTCCTAACCATTTTTTATATATTTTAACCCTCTTCATGTTTTAAGGCTACCGACAGCAACTGCCGGTAGCCTTAATTATTTTCTCTATCACAACCTCTATAATAACATAATCAGCGTTCCCGCCACGATCAGGCACAATCCGACCGCTGCTTTCTTCGTCAGCCGCTCCTTGAATACAATAAAGGAAAATGCGATGGACACCAGAATGCTCAGTTTGTCAATCGGTACGACCACGCTGGCCATTCCGTCATGCAGTGCCTTATAGTAGCACAGCCATGATCCACCGGTTGCCAGGCCGGACAAACAGATAAATCCAAGTTCATTTTTCGGAATCTCCCGGATCGTATGCTGTTTGCCTTTTACAAATACAACCACCCATGCCATCACGAGAACCACGCAGGTCCTGATGGCGGTTCCAAGGTTTGACTCCACGCCCTCGATACCGACTTTTCCAAGGATCGCCGTCAGGCTGGCAAACACCGTAGAGAGCAGCGCATAGATCAGCCAGGAACGTCCCTTTGGCTTCTCCGGCTCATGGGAAGTCTCCTTTTTCTGGATCATCATAAAGGTTCCGACACCGATCAGAACAACCGCAATGCCTTTCACCAGAGTGATCGGCTCACCCAGAAAAATAAAGGCAAGTATGATGGTCAGAATCGTACTTGATTTGTCAATCGGCACAACTTTATTGACATCCCCCATCTGCAGTGCTTTAAAATAGCACAGCCAGGATGCTCCGGTAGCCATTCCGGATAACACAAGGAAAATCCATGTTTTGGTGCTCAGGGAACCGATGGTTCCGATGGAACCTGTGATCAGCACCATGATCCATGAGAAAATCAATACTACACTGGTTCGAATCGCTGTCGCTGCATTCGAATCCGTCTTTCTGATTCCACATTTTGCAAGAATCGCTGTCAGTCCCGCAAAAATCGCAGAACCAAATGCAAACAAAATCCACATAACTAATCCCAGCTTTCTGCAGCTGCCATGTATCAAATAGAAGCACTATGCATCCTAATTGACAGCTGCCTGTTCATTATACACCAGAATCAGTTATATGGATTGTAAAGTTTATTTTACTTTGCATTAGTTATAGAAAACACCGTATCGTTAATCGTCACAGATTCTACC
>JALESO010000082.1 GCA_022781925.1 Lachnospiraceae bacterium | reverse complement strand
ATGAGATATCCGGAATTTTTGAAAAAGAACGGCTGTATCGGATTTGTGGCACCATCTTTTGGATGCAACATTGAGCCGTACAAGACAGCTTTTGGACATGCGTTGGATAAATTTAAAAAAATGGGTTATCGCACGGAGCTGGGACCGAACTGCTATAAGGGCTGCGGTATCGGCATCAGCAATACCCCGGAGAAATGCGGACAGGAACTGATGGAGTATTATTGTAATGATACCAGTGATGTGCTGATTTCCTGCGGCGGTGGGGAACTGATGTGTGAGGATCTTACTTATGTGGATTTTGAAAAAATCCGTCAGGCAAAACCAAAATGGTATCTGGGCTATTCAGACAATACGAACATGACATTTCTGCTGACGACGCTCTGTGATGTGGCATCTGTCTACGGACCGTGTGCAGCAGCGTTTGGCATGGAGCCGTGGCATCCGGCGATCCAGGATGCGTTTGATGCACTGACCGGACAGAAGCTGACCATCAAGGGCTATGATCTGTATGAAAAAGAAGGATTAAAGGATGAGGAAAATCCGTTGGTACCTTACAATGTGACAGAGCCATGCATCCGCAAAAAAGTGCCGGATAAGGATATCACCATGGAAGGTCGTCTGATCGGCGGCTGCCTCGATGTACTGACCCTGCTTCTCGGCACAAAGTACGATAAAGTACAGGAGTTTACCGAGCGCTATAAAGAGGATGGAATCATCTGGTTTATCGAAGCCTGTGATCTGAATGTCATGGGAATCCGCCGTGCCCTGTGGCAGATGGAACAGGCAGGTTGGTTTGGTCATGTCAAAGGATTTCTGATTGGGCGGCCATATTGCAACGGAGAAGAATTCCTGGGGCTGGATCAGTATGAGGCTGTGACAGGAATCCTTGGAAAATATAAGGTTCCGATCATCATGGATCTGGATATCGGACATATTCCACCGGCAATGCCGCTGATCTGCGGAAGCTATGCAAAGGTAACTTCTGTGGGGAACGATGTGGAAGTGGAGATGTTGTTGAAATAGGGGCTGTCGCCCAATGCGTCTAAAAAAGCCATGCGCCATTCGGAATCCGCTGTCGCTACTTCCTCATGGACGGCTGGCGTTATTGAGGCTACGCCGAGCCATTCATAGCCCTTACGGGCTATTCATGTTGGGCTGTTGCCCAATATGTCTAAAAAAGGAACCCGACTGGAGAGTGAATAAATTCCCTCCCAGCCGGGTTCCTTTTTTATCTTACTCGGCTTGTAGCTTAGCCAAAGTATCTCTTCAGTAATCCTTCGAATGCTTTGCCGTGACGAGCCTCGTCTCTAGCCATCTCATGAACGGTATCATGGATTGCATCAAGGTTTGCAGCTTTTGCACGTTTAGCAAGATCGAATTTTCCTTCTGTTGCGCCGTGCTCAGCGTCTACACGCATCTCAAGGTTTTTCTTTGTGCTGTCTGTTACAACTTCACCAAGTAACTCTGCGAATTTTGCAGCATGCTCAGCTTCTTCGTAAGCTGCTTTCTCCCAGTATAATCCGATTTCTGGATAACCTTCTCTGTGAGCAACTCTAGCCATTGCGAGATACATACCAACCTCAGAGCACTCGCCCTCGAAGTTTGCTCTTAAATCAGCAAGGATATCTTCGCTGACACCCTGTGCAACACCTACTACATGCTCAGCTGCCCATACTTTCTCACCGGACTGCTCTTTGAATTTCTCTGCCGGAGCTTTACAGATTGGACAGACTTCCGGAGCTGCCTCACCTTCGTAAACATAACCACATACAGTACATACAAATTTTTTCATAATAATTCATTTCCTTTCTCTTGAAATTAATTGTAATATCATTTTATTAAAATCAGCCGTTTCCAGCTGGTTTATTCATTTATTGTTGTTCTTTTTTTCAGACATTCCGGGCAGATACCATAGAATAAAATGGAATGTCCTTTGATCATGCCATCAAATGTCTGGGCGGCGATTTCATCTACATGATCAATACTGTTCATCTGTAAATCTATCATGCTGCCGCATTTATCACACAGAAAATGGTTGTGAGGTTCCGGTCGGCCGTCGAAGCGGTCCGGACCGTTTCCGGTAGGTATTTTCTGAATATTACCTAATTCGGCAAGCAGCGACAGATTGCGGTAAACGGTTGCCAGGCTGATCTTCGGATATTCTTCCCGCAGATTCAGGTAAACTGTTTCTGCCGTGGGATGATCGTATCTGGTAGCCAGAAATTGTTCGATTGCATCTCGTTGTTTGCTGTGTTTTAACATTTATTTTCCTTTCGAAAATGATAATGATTATTGTTGTTGAAATTAATATAGCATGCAGCATATGATTTGTCAACAAAATTATCAGATATTTTCAAAAAAATTTGCAACGATTCAGAGCACCATATATTTAGGGCAAAATAGTAAAGAGATATGTGATACAGATACATAGAAAAATGTGTCATATAGTGTATGCCATATATTCTGATAAGCATTCTGTAATTAAAAGATAGAGGGGTATTCTGAATGAATAATTGAAAAAGTATTTCATACATTATAAAGAAGTATGCTGTATAAGGAGCGATCGTATGCCCGGATATCAGAGGTTTGTTACATACATGTTTCGGTACGAAGATGAGAAAAAACAGGAGAACTGTGGATTTGCAAAAATAGAAATTCGGCAGGGGCACTGCCGGGTGCAGATTCAGATCAAGGGAATGAGCGGGACTGTGGCGGAGGTTTATTTTCTGTGCGGAGATGCACAGGCACCGGTGGGTATTTATCTGGGAGAACTGCAGATTCAGGAGGAAATGGCCAGCCGGTTCTTTCTGTGCGAGGCAGATCATGTCGGGGAGACGGCACATTCCATGCAGGAAATGCGCGGTCTCTACATCTGTCAGGAGAAAAATCAAAGTACATTTGTTGCCAGTCAGTGGGATGATGCCGGAACCGTGTGGCGTAACCTAAAGCTGCAGAAAGGAACAGATCCGGCAGCGGAAAACCTTCCGGAAGAAGATGGTGCAGAAAATGTTGTGAAAAAAGAAGATGTAACGAGTCAGATGGTGCAGAATGGCGGACAGAAGGAAACTGATACAGAGAAAGCGGGTACAAAAGAAGAGGGACAAGGAGACTCCGGGGAACCTGTACAGAATCAGAAAAATACGACAGCGGGGGAACTGCATGCGACCCAGACGGCGGAGGCAAAAGCCATACCGTCGGGGAATCCAGATACGTTATATCGGAAAAATCCACCGTTTCCGCAGACGCAGGAGAAGCATCTCTGTCCGGCGGTCAGCACCTGGAAAAAGCAGTGGGAGCGTTTCTGCGCAGCGCATCCGTTATGCTGTCCTTTTGATGAAGATGGAAATGTGTATGCCGTGAAACTGCAGATGCAGGATTTTAAGATTCTGCCAAAGGAATATCAGTATCTGGCAAATAACAGTTTTCTGCTGCATGGTTACTTTAATTATAAAATGGTGCTGTTCGGATATATGGAAGCGGAGCAGCGGCAGTGGTTTCTGGGCGTCCCGGGTGTGTTTTCCAATCAGGAACAGCTGATGGCGGGGATCTTCGGATTCCCGGAATTCCGGACAAAACAGATGACCAGGCAGAAGACGGGAGAGTTTGGATACTGGTATCGTTTCATCGATATTTAGTAAATAAAGTCAGTCCACCTGCTTCCATTGCGTAAAATAATAAGAAGTGAGCATCTCTTTTTGACTGAAAAAAATATCCCCTGTTTTTCCTCGCACCGACAGAAGCGGAAGCCTCTACCAGCCTGAGCAGAAACAGGGGATAGAAAATCATTGTGATATTAGCATTTAGAATGCGCGTCGGATTTTTACCGTATGGTAACCGCTGATATTTAAGGAGCGGTAGGAAACACCGATGCCCGGCCAGGAATCGTAGATGCATCCATTTCCGGCATAAATGGCAATGTGGCACACGCTGCTTTTCCCATTTTTGGCATAAAATACAAGATCGCCCGGCTGCAGATCGTAGGTGGCAACCTCGATGCCAAGTTTGTTGTCTGCGGCAAGGTTTGCGGATGTATATTCATAGATCGCAAGGGCATGATCTACAATGTTGGAATCCGGGTTGATACCTGCAGAGTACAGACACTGATAGACAAAACCGGAGCAGTCCGCATAGGTGCCCGGAGTTCCGGAACAGCCGACTTTGTATTTTGTGCCTGCAGCTGCGTATTCAGCGGCCGTCTGGAGCATCGCGTTGATGCGGTACTCCCGGGTCGCACCGTTGAACACTTTGATCGGTGTGCGGTAAGTGCCGAGATTGTACCAGTCATACTCGGAGTAACCCATTGCTTTCCATGTAGTGATATCCACGATTCCGGTGACACCAAGGCCGTGTGACTTCTGGAATGTTTTTACTGCGGAGGCTGTGGAAGAAGTATAGCGTTCACTGCTGTTTCCACATACCGCCTGATTTACTTTGATCACCTTCAGTCCGATATTTGCGGTGGACAGGTTGTAGCCGCCGTCCGGCAGAATGATGGATGTCTGCGGCAGGTAGAAGTTACAGCCGATGACTCTGCCGTTGGAAACATTGTAGGTGCGGATGCCGTCCACATAGTTTCCGGTAATAGTAAAGTCGAGGATTCCGTTCTGGATGTACCACCATCCGTTTTCATTTTCAGCAATGCCGGTAAAGCCGAAATCAACTTTTCCACCGTTCAGATAGAACCATCCGTGTTTGTTGGATGCGATGCTGTTGAAGCTGAAATCAATCTGACCGTTTTTCACGCGCCACCAACCGTATTCGTTCGGCGCAATTCCGGTGTAATCAAAGTCTACTTTTCCGCCGGTGATTTTCCACCAGGTATCAAAATAGCACATCAGACCATCATAGGAAAAATCAATCTGGCCGTTGCGGACATACCACCAGCCAACTTCGTTGTTTGCAAGACCGGTAAAACTGAAATCTACTTTGCTGTCGCGGACGTACCACCATCCATATTCATTTTGTGCCAGGCCTGTGGCATTGAAATACAAACCGCCGTTTTCAATATACCACCAACCGTATTCGTTTTCTGCAAGACCGGTGTATTCGAAATCAATCCGGCCGCCCCGCAGATACCACCATCCGTATTCACTGTCTACGAGACCGTTGCAGGAAAAATCGACTTTGCCGTCAACGATACGCCACCATCCGGCGCCGTTTTCTGCAAGTCCGGTATAGTCTTTCCGGAATTTGCCGTCTACGATATAGAGCCAGCCTTCTTCAGTGTCGTACAGGCCGTTGCATGGCTCAGTCAGTTCGCCATCCTCGTAGATGTTCCAGGTGTCGGTGTCTTCGTCATAGCAGACGCCGTTTTTCACCGGAGCCTCCGGGTCTTCCGGATTGGATGGATCGGTCGGATCTGTTGTGTCTGTCGGTTCAGAAGGATCCGTTGGATTCGTTGTATCGGTGGGATCTTCAGATGTTACCGGAGCGGTTCCGTCCGCCTGTTCCGGGGAAATGTCTGTATCAGTGGAATCTGTGCTGCTCTGATTTGCGGAATTGCTTTCGAAATCTGTGGCTGTGCCATCCTCCTTAGAGGAAATGGCCTGCGGGTCAGATGCGGAATCTGCTGACATGGAAATTCCGGTGCCAGTCTGTGCTGCTGACACCGGAGATGTAATCCCTGTAAAAGCAAGTCCGGCAGCTAAACATAATGCTGCGAGTTGCTGTTTTTTCATAGATGTTACTCTCCTTTTGTGCATAACTAACGATATGTTATTCATTGTATCACAAAATGAGAGCAACAGTAAATTATTAATGAAATTTAAGAAAATATTCTAGGAAATATTCTAGTAAGTATTTTGATAAGTTGTCTTAGGAAAATACGACCTGTCCGTTTACAACGTTCCACCAGCCATATTCGTTCTGTGCAACGCCGGTGTAACCAAAGTTAATGGCACCGTTCTGGACAAACCACCAGCCATAGTCATTCTGTACCAAACCGGTGTAGTTGAAGTTGATCTTGCCATCTTCGACGAACCACCAGCCGTAATCGTTCTGTACTAAACCAGTGTAGTTGAAGTTGATCTTGCCACCTTCAACGAACCACCAACCGTAGTCGTTCTGAACGAGACCGGTATAATCGAAATTGATGCGGCTTCCTTCGACAAACCACCATCCGTAGTCGTTTTGAACCAGTCCGGTATAGCTGAATGTGATACCGCCGTTCTGTACGAACCACCATCCATAATCGTTCTGAACCAGTCCGGTATAAGTGAAGTCTACCATACCATTCTGGATATACCACCATCCGTATTCATTCTGAGCCAGTCCAGTGTAAGTAAAGTCAACGACACCATTGTTTACAAACCACCATCCATACTGGTTCTGTGCAACGGTTGTTACATCTGTGGCAATTTCACCATTTACATAATAGTACCAGTTTCCATCGTCAGCGGCCTGATCGGAAAGTCCGTCAGCTACCGGAGTATCAGTGCCCGGATTGTCCGGAGTATCTGTACCTGGATTGTCCGGAAGATCAGTACCTGGTTTATCCGGTACGTCAGTACCCGGTTCGCCACCTGGCTGACCACCCGGCTGTCCGCCCGGTTCTGTACCGGAAGTGGAATCACCGTTCTGTGCATCGGCAGACGCAAGGCTTGTGCTGCCGGAGTACAGGCTGTAAGTGCTGCCGTCTGTCAGATCGGAAGAGGAGAAGAATACATAGCTTGCATTGCATGCAGCTGTTCCGGTCTCAATGGTTGTGCCGTCAGCATCTTTGATGGAAATTTCGCTTCCGGAAGTGATGGAAACGGCACTCTGTGCAGGTGTAGCGGATGTTGTGTCAGAGGTCAGCGCTGTTTCGGCAGCATCAGAAGATACGGTAGTATCTGTTGCCTGTATGCTGGAACTGTTGTTACCCGGCTGACCACCTGGTTGACCGCCAGGACCACCGTTACCGGGCTGACCGCCCGGTTGACCACCAGGACCACCATTACCCGGCTGACCGCCTGGCTGTCCACCCGGTTGGCCTCCCGGCTGTCCGCCGCCCATGCCATTGCCATAGATCACATAAGACTGCTCCGCACTCAGCTGCATACCCATACCGGCACTTCCACCGGCTGCCAGAACGGTACCGCCGGTGATGGTGATGGTTCCGTCAGCATCCAGAGGCTGATTGTCTGCGGTGCTTGCAGTCCATACTTCGGTACGTCCGCCGGTGAAGGTTAGTGTTCCGTTGGAATCGATACCGTCGCCGGAAGTAGTATCCATATACAGGTTGCCGCCTGCGATGTTCAGGGAGAAATCGTAGTCCGTGAGGTCGGAGTTTGCGGCGTTCAGGCAGTCATCCTCTGCATGGATGGTGATGTCACCGGAATAAATATTTAAAGTAGCGCCTTCCAGACCTTCATAGCAGTCTGTTACATCGATGGTCGGTCCGTCTGTTCCGGCAGCACCGATATTTAAAATATAATCACAGTGGATACCGTCATCATCGGCATCGATGGTGAGATCTCCGCTTGCAACGGTCAGCAGCTGTTCTGCGTTGATGGCATCTCCGGCTGTGGAGGTGATGTTCAGTGTGGCATCTTCAATGGTCAGGGATGCTTCGCCTTCCTCCTCGGTGGTGCAGCCGGATTTGATACCGTTTTTGCCGTTTGCGTTGATATTTAAGGTGCCGCCTCCGCAGATGGTGATCTGGGAACCGTCTTTACATTTGATAACGGCATTTTCTGCATTTTCGTTATCCGGATAATTGTCATCATTGTTGTTGGCAGAGTCTGTCAGTGTGTTGGTGCTGTCATCTGCGGCCACAATGGTAACTTCTGTGGATTTGTTGCATGCCAGCGGTGCTGTATCATCGCTGGTTAGTGTCAGACCGTCCATGATCAGTGTGACGCCGGTGGTTCCTTTTTTGACGGTGATGGAACCGTCGGAGCAGCTGCCGGATACGATGTAAGTACCTGCACTGTTGATGGTAAGTGCGGTGCCTTTTGTCTTATAACCGGTGTAATCGCCTTCTGTGACAGAGATTTCTGAGTCAGAGAAAACGAAGGAAGTTGCGCCGGTTGTATCGTAGTCATCGGCTTCTGCGGCACTTACGGTTGCCACGGAAAACGGCAGCGCAGAAAGCGTCAGGAAAGTTGCTGTTGTCAGGGAAAGAATTTTCTTTGGTTTCCACAATTGTTTCATGAGAATTGCTCCTTTCAATTAGTTGATAAGGAGAGTGTAACGGGTGAACTTTAAAAATACTTTAAATTTTTTTGTGTGGCTTAAAATTTAGGCTGTAAAAGCGCCAGTCATCAATCTTACCTCCGCAGCTAGCAATCGCTTGCTGAGGAAAGATTGCCTGACCGGCGCTCCTTTTTCGTTACGATAATCATAAATTTTTGCGCCACACTGCACTACATGCCACTGCTCGCCTCCTCCCGCGAACTCGGCTGCAAGATCAGCAGCCTCAGACACACTCACGGAGGCGGGCTATGCTCACTCCGATGACGAAAATTGCCCTACCGTCTTGTCTTTGGATGTTTTTCTGCATTGTTCCATTTACACGGTGGCGCCGGGGTGCCGCGCGTGCCATACAGCTATGAAACATTTTGTGCACGCGCAGATATAAATATCCTGATTACTAAGTTATGCTAGAATGGAATTGCCTTATAGACAGATCAATGATGATTGTGATACCGCTCTTTGGGGCGAGCGGTAATATAGCCTTTATGATGGTTGAGGGCAAATCGTCAAGTTACTGGTGTGGTTATATTTTTCACTGTGTAAATACAGAAAAGGAAAAATCCTGTCAGGAGGAGCGATTAAGTGAACGACGGAGTTTCACGAGTTTTGCGCGAGTGGGGGCGCCCTCTTTTTCAGGCGCGGGAGCAAGCGCGATAAAACCGACGTGAAACGAGGGTAGTGAACGTCTAGCGACCCGACAGGATTCTTCCTTTTCGTATTAAAAAGTAAAAAATTAAAAATATAAAATATTAAATTACAGCCAATTTACACCACAGGAAAGCACACTAGAAAATGCAGCCGTCATAGTGTTTCAGCATATTCTGATCCGGTCGCTCCAGAAGGCTTGTGCACACGAAATCTTTCATCGGCTCTACGAATGGGAAGGTATCGCGTGTTGCCCAGGACGGAACAGTCCATGCCGGCGGATTGTTGATGAATGCATTTGTCCATGCGGAGTTGTTCTCAAACCAGAGTTCGCAGACACGATCCCAGCGATGGAAGAAGATGTTGTCTTCGCTGACATCTACGAATTCCGGTGTGCCGTCACCTTCCGGCAGCGGAATCGGGGAATACTGTTTGTCATATGCTTTGTGTGAGAAGAAACGAAGCAGTCCCGGCAGTTTGCATGCTTCCGGTGCGAAATGATTTAAGAACCAGTCTTCGCCTTCTTCGCGGGAAACTCCCTTTGGATAGGACATCATGTATACAAAACGGATAAATGTTTTGCCGGCATGGTTCATTGTCTGACCGAAGAAATCCTCTGTCGGCTCAGCAGGAATGTTTGCGATAGCAACGGTCATAGCATTCTCTACCGGTTCCGGTGTCATGCCAAGCAGTCCGCGCAGGCTTCTTCTGCCTTCTACGTCAAGGCCGAGATTCTCATGTACACGGTAGTTGAAGAATCCCATTGCCTCCATGCCTTTTGCAGGCGGCATTACACGGTACATTACATAACGTGTCAGCCATGGCTCCTGCGCCATTACTTCCGGACAATGATGATGCACGAACCAGCGCTCCATAGCCGGGATGTTGTCGATGTCGTTAATGTGGTGAATGATGAGTGTTTTGTTCATTACTGCCATTAGAAATACCTCCATAAATAATGTGTTTGTTCTGCAAAAATCGGTTCACGACTTACTTGCGAAAATGAGAATATATGAATGGATTTTGCGTACAGCCTCATTTGTGGAAATCAGTTCTTAACTGAAAGACAGATAAATAGGGATAGGTGTCTGTCGGAAAATGAATGATTCTTGCAGGTCGTATTTGTTTTTGATAAAATAATTGTAAACCTTGCCCCAAGGGCAGAGTCAAGGAAAAAGAAAATGTATACAAGAAAAATAGATGGAATTTTTGAAAGCTGATAAGAAGCATGTATGATAAGGGATTTTGAAGGTACATAGAAAATTCTACACTAAAAATATGGAGGCGCACATGGACGGATATATGACGATCGGGGAAGTGGCGAAGGTAAAACAGATTTCCATAAAGGCCCTGCGTTATTATGAGAAAATCGGAATCCTGAAACCGGCATATTGTGATCCGGATACGGGATACCGTTATTATAAAAATGAACAGATGCTGGCTGTGGACATGATCAAGTTTCTGCAGATTCTGGATATTCCACTGAAAAACTGGAACCGGTATGTGGAGCCGACGGGAGAATTTGATCTGAGGGGATTACTGCGGGATGGTCAGATCCGTGCCTATGAAAAGATAGGTGAGCTGCAAAGCTGCTTGAAACGACTGCAGCTGGCAGAACGCGGCATTCAGGATACGGAAAAGTACCGGGATGTCGAAGGGTTTTACGAAAGGGAGATTCCGGAGCGGCATATTTTGAGACGAGAGATCAAAGAAGGGCTGTCCTCCGTGGAATTTCATAAAAAACTGAGCGAATTGTTTGAACTGGCGCAGAAGCATCAGTTGTCGGCAAATTATCCCTCCGGGATGATGCTGGATGTGGAAGGTGGAACATTTACTTATTTTGTATATGTGGAAGTGTATGAAAATTGCGAGGATCTGCCGGAGTATAAATGTATGCCCGCAGGAACGTATGAATGTCTGCGCTGTCCGCCAAAAAGTATTATGAAGGCAGACGAGTTATATCCGGAATATTTTGCAGCGCATACGCAGTTTACGGTGGTGGAGTCAGACTGTATCACGTCGCCGGTGTATTTTCAAGAATATCCGGTGGAATTGCAATTTAACCAAATAGCGTAAGCGGATTGCAAATATCTGTTTGTGTCAAATAACAATAAGCAGATTGCGCATGTTAAGGCTGACTGTTGTAGTTGACTAACTTGCATAAAAACAAGTACAATAAACATACTGAGTTGAAATAAGCAGACGGAGTGATTTTATCTATCTGAATGCGAAATGATTTTTTGAAAAGACAAATAACAAATAAACAAATACAAATATAAGAAAGAAGACTCTGACGGCAAGGTAGATCCGAGCGGGAATAGTTGTTCGATATAAGTAAAATGAAAAAATATAACGTTTTGGCTGAAATTCAACTTAAACTGAACAGGCACGAGGTTTGGCATACAGTTCTGAATCGTGGCAGTGTAAGTTGCTATATATGTCAGCAAAAGCTTATATTTTTATTCAGGTTAGTTGTTCTGATTAGTAGTTGTTTTGATCAGATAGAAGTAAGACCTGATGTGATTGGATTTACAGAACCATTTTTCCGAAGGATTGCCGGGAAGATGGTTCTTTTTATATAGAATGATATAGAAAATCATAATTACAGATAGCTGATATTGATACAGTGAGATGAGAATTTTCAGGAGGAGATTATGTTAAAGGTAGCGATTTACGGAAAGGGCGGCATCGGAAAGTCCACAGTGACTTCCAATCTGGCAGCCGCTTTTGCAAATATGGGAAAACGTGTCATTCAGATCGGCTGTGATCCGAAAGCAGATTCCACCATTAATCTGCTGGGAGGAGAGTCGCTGCGTCCGGTGATGAATTACATGAGGGAAGAGGACGAGGAGCCGGATGAACTGGCGCAGATTTCGAAGGAAGGATACGGCGGGATCCTCTGTATCGAGACCGGCGGACCGACACCGGGACTTGGCTGTGCGGGCCGTGGCATCATTGCCACATTCCAGCTTCTGGAAGATATGGAGCTGTTTGAACATTACAAGCCGGATGTGGTGCTGTATGACGTATTGGGCGATGTGGTCTGCGGCGGTTTTGCAGCGCCGATCCGTGAGGGCTATGCAGAGAAAGTTCTGATTGTTACGTCCGGGGAAAAGATGGCGCTGTATGCGGCCAACAATATTTCCAGTGCGGTGCGCAATTTTGAAGACCGTAGTTATGCCCGGGTATTTGGCATCGTGCTGAATCACCGGAATGTGGAAAATGAGACGGAAAAAGTGCAGGCATTTTCTGAAAAGATCGGTGTGCCGATCGTGGGTGAAGTGCCGCGAAGCGATGAGATCATCCGTTGGGAAGATCAGGGGAAAACGGTGATTGAGGGTGATCCGGATTCTGAGATCAGCAGATGTTTCTTTGATCTGGCGGAATTATTATTAAAGGAAGAGGAAAAGGCATAAGGCAGGAAGTATTCTGACAGACAGAGTGGACTGACTTATGGAAAGAAGAGGAAAATATATGAGACAGGAAGCATATTTTTGTACGGTAAAAGAATTGGATGATCTTGGAAAAGAAAAGATTCCGCAGCAGCTGATCTCTCATACGCATCTGATTTACAGTTCCCCGGCAACGCTGGCATTCAACTCTCCGGGTGCGGAAGGCTTTGGTGTGAAGCGTGCGGGCCTGGCGGTTCCGGGCTCCATCATGCTGATCGTGGCGCCGGGATGCTGCGGACGAAATACATCTGTTTTGAGTTCCATGCGTGCGTATCACGACCGGTTTTATTATCTGCTGATGGATGAGACAGACATCGTAACCGGCCGGCATCTGAAGAAGATCCCGAAGGCGGTGGCGGAGATCTGCGAGGGACTGGAGAAAAAGCCGTCTGTTGTGATGATCTGCATTACCTGTGTGGATGCATTACTGGGAACGGACATGGAGCGTGTCTGTCGCAAGGCGGAGGAATACGCAGGACTTCCGGTAAAACCATGTTATATGTATGCATTGACGAGAGAGGGGCGTAAGCCGCCGATGGTGCATGTGCGTCAGTCGATCTATTCCCTGCTTGAGCCGAAGAAGAAAAAAGGAAATGTGGTGAATCTGCTGGGATTTTTCTCCCCGCTGGTGAATGACTGTGAACTGTATGATCTGCTCCATGGTGCCGGGGTAAAAACGATTCATGAGATTTCCAGATGTGAGGATTATGCGGAATATCAGACCATGTCCGAGGCGAACTTTAATCTGGTACTTCACCCGGAGGCAAGATTTGCAGCAGAGGATTTTCATGACCGGTTGAAAATCCCGTATATCGAGCTGCGCAGACTGTATCAGATCGATAAGATCGCCAGTCAGTACCGCGCCTTTGGCGCAGCTCTTGGAGTCACCTTTGATGATGAGGAGCCGCGGAAGGCAGCGGAAGCTGCGGTGGCACGATTCCGGGAAAAATATCCGGATGCCTCTTTTGCAGTAGGCGAATGGATGAACGGAGATCCCTTTGAACTGGCTCTGGCGCTGGTGCGTTACGGTTTCCGGGTGCCGGAGATTTACGGAACATTATCCGGTGAAAATTTTGTCTATGTGAAACAGCTTGCAGCACTGAGCCCGGAGACGAAAGTATTTTCCAATCTGGAACCGACAATGCTGTATTATGACGGAACGGATTCCGGGGTAAATCTGACCATCGGAAAAGATGCCGGTTATTATCATAAGCACTGTCCAAACGTGCTCTGGAACGGGGAACGGCAGCCATACGGCTACGCCGGCGTCCGCAGACTGTTTGAGGCACTGGCGGAGGTATAGAGCAATGAGAGGACTGAGAAAATATCTGACACCATTTGCACCGGATCAGTCCGGAGCGGTGTCTGTGTTATATGAATTTGGCGGGATCATCGTGATCTGCGATGCGGGCGGCTGTACCGGAAATATCTGCGGTTTTGACGAGCCGCGCTGGTTTGAGAGCAAAAGTGCACTGTTCAGTGCAGGACTCCGGGATATGGATGCGATCCTCGGACGGGATGACCGGCTGGTTGCAAAACTTGCAGATGCGGTGACAAAACTGGATGCAAAGTTTGCGGCGATCATTGGAACGCCGGTTCCGGCTGTCATCGGAACGGATTATCATGCCTTAAAGCGTATGACGGAGAAAAAAGTAGATCTGCCGATCCTGACGATGGATACCGATGGCATGGAGCTGTATGACAGAGGCGAGGAAAAAGCATGGCTAGAACTGTTCCGTGTGTTTGCCGGAGAAAAGAAAGCAGTGGTTCCGGGACGGATCGGAATCCTTGGCATGACACCGCAGGATATCAGTGACCTGCGTGCGGCAGACCGCATCCGGGAACGGTTTGCGGCAGAAGGAAAAACCGCTGTTTGCTATGGCATGGGAAATGGCCTGGAGGATGTCAGAAACGTATCGGATGTGGAAAAACACATCGTGGTGGCACCGGCGGCACTGGAAGCGGCGAAATATCTGGAGCGGACGTATGGAACACCCTATGAGATTGGCTATCCGCTGGTGGACGAACTGGTTTCCGACATGGATCACAGCGGCAAAAAAGTGCTGGTTGTACAGCAGCAGGTGATGGGAACCGCAATCCGGGAAGCGATTTTAAAACAGGCGCCGGATGCGCAGGTAACCGTGGCAAGCTGGTTTATGATGAAGCCGGAACTGCGGCAGGAGGGGGATCTGCATCTGCGGGATGAAGATGATTATATCGAACTGGTAGAAAAGGGAGCGTTTGATGTGATCTATGCGGATCACTGCATGGAGCGGATGACACCGAAATTTGCCGGAATTTTTGTGGATACCGTGCATTTTGCAGTGTCCGGGCGACTGGCATAATAGAATGTTGTGTTTTATATTTAACAGGGATATGTGAGAAAAGCAAATTAGGAGAAGAAGAGAGATATGAGCGAGGTTACGAAGCGGATCCGGGTGTACGGTATCGTTCAGGGTGTTGGTTTCCGCCCGACGGTGAGCCGCCATGCCACAGCAAACGGGATTCGTGGAAATGTCTGTAATAAGGGGCCATATGTGGAAATCTATGCTCAGGGACCGGAAGAGCAGGTGGATGGTTTTCTGAAGGATCTGGAGGAACGGCCACCGAAACGTGCGGCGATTTTAAAAATAAATACGGAAGATGTTCCGGCAGAGGAAGCAATGCAGTTTGCGGACTTTGACATTATAGAAAGTGAAAAAACAAAGGGTGAGATCTTTGTTTCACCGGATATCGCAATCTGTGACGAGTGCAAGGCGGAACTGTATGATCCGAAGGACCGGAGGTATCTGCATCCGTTTATCAACTGTACCTGCTGCGGCCCCCGGCTGACGCTCCTGGATTCCCTGCCCTATGACCGGGAGCGTACCAGCATGAAGGAATTTCCAATGTGTCCGGATTGTGCGAAGGAATATTATGATCCGGATACGAGGCGCTATGATGCGCAGCCGGTGTGCTGCAATGCATGTGGACCGGAAGTGTATCTGATCGGCAGATCCGAGCGGGGCAGAGATGCCATCACTTATACGCGACAGGTGATCCGCGACGGCGGGATCGTAGCAATCAAGGGAATCGGCGGTTTTCATCTGTGCTGTGATGCGACAAATGAGGAAGCAGTCAGCCGTCTGCGGAGGTTAAAACGCCGTCCGGCGAAGCCCTTTGCAATCATGGCAAAAGATGAGACTGTGGTAAAGCGGGAATGTGTTGTGACATCGGAGCAGGAGGCAATCCTGACCGGTCACCAGAAGCCGATCTTACTATTAGACAGACGAGAATATGCAGAAGCGGATATTGATTTTTCTACATCAGAAGAAAAACAACCGGAGTCGGAAAACAAAAATCCTGATATAGAACCAGAACTGGGAAATAAAGCAGATTCAAAAGAAAATCAACTGCAGTCGGGAAATATATCTGAAACACGGCTGGCACCTTCTGTGGCACCGGGAAATCCAAAGGTTGGCGTGATGCTTCCGTATGCGCCGGTGCAGCTGCTGATTTTTCAATATGATGATGGCATTGAGATGCCGGATCTGCTGGTGATGACAAGCGGAAATACATCGGGAGCGCCGATCTGTCGTGATGATGAGGAAGCGATTGCCGAGTTATCTCATTTGAGCGATGCCATTTTGTCTCACAATCGGAAAATTCGGATCCGTGCAGACGACACGGTCATGGATTTTTATAAAAATGAGTCTTATATGATCCGGCGTTCCAGAGGCTATGCGCCATTGCCTTTTATGACATCGGTGGACTGGAGAGGACAGGTGCTTGCCGTGGGCGGTGAGTTAAAAAATACATTCTGTATCGGTGTGGACAGCCGGTTTTACCCGTCTCCGTATGTGGGGGATCTGGAAGATCTGCGGACAGTGAAAGCTTTGCAGGAGACGATCCACCGGTTCCAGACGTTGCTGGAAGTGGAACCGCAGGTGGTGGTCTGTGATCTGCATCCGAAATACAACTCCACAGTTGTAGCAGAAAGTCTTGGTTATCCGATGCTTCAGGTGCAGCACCATTATGCGCATATTTTATCCTGTATGACGGAAAATGACTGTCAGGATCCGGTGATCGGAGTTTCCTTTGACGGAACCGGATATGGCACGGATGGCACGATCTGGGGTGGAGAGATTCTGCTGGCAGATTATCAGGATTTTATAAGATTTGGCAGTATCACTCCGTTTTTACAGATCGGCGGAGACGCGTCTGCAAAAGAGGGCTGGCGTATCGCCGTGTCCATGATCTATGGATATACAAAAGACCGGGAAAAGGCATGGGAGATCATTGACAAACTGGGGCTTTGCAGTGAGCAGGAAAGCAAAGTGCAGTTTGCTATGGCGGACCGAAAGATCAATGCAGTGATGTCCACCAGCGCGGGCCGGCTTTTCGATGCGGTCAGTGCGATCCTCGGAATCCGGCTGCAGTCGAGTTTTGAAGGCGAGGCATCCACAGCATTGCAGTTTGCGGCAGAAGCCTTTGAGCAGAAACAGATATCAGATTTAAGTGAAAGGCATAATATCCGTCAGGAGTTAATATTTGAATCAGAGGGACGCTGCATTTTGAATACAGAAACACTGGTGCAGCAGATTGTGGCAGCAAAATTACAAGGCGTAGACAGCGGTGCATTGGCGTATCTGTTTCATCAGACACTGGCAGAACAGATCGTGGCAGTTTGCATGGAAGCCCGAAAAAGTTCCGGCAGAAATAAGGTTGTTTTGAGTGGTGGCGTATTCCAGAACCGATTATTGTTGCGTCTGACCGAAGAAGGTCTGATGCAGCAAGGATTTGATGTGTTGCGACATCATATGATTCCACCAAATGACGGTGGAATCGCCATCGGACAGGCGGCATATGGATTGTATTATTTACAGAATGTGAAAAAAGAGATTTAACATTTGACATAAATTAAGCGAAATGATAGTATAAATTTAAAAGAAAAAAGGTGCTACCGATAGACGGTTAGTCACAAAATATACTATTACAAAAAGTAATCGCTTAGTTTTGCAGACTGTGGGCGGTTACTTTTTTGTTTGATTTATATATGCAATCAATATCATTACGATAATATTTAATATCATCATAATAAGGGAAAGCAGTTCGAAATCACTCATAAAGAAAACCCTCTTTCATTAAATTTCCTGATAACAGGATTTCTATGTAATCAGAGAGTTCAGTCCCTCTGTTGAAGGACTAACCGCCTACCGTTTAAGGTAGCACCCAAAGATATTGTGGCAAACATGTGTTCTGTGCGCAATAACAAATAATTGCATTTTCAGGAGGAAAAATAAATGTGTGTAGGTTTATCAGCAAAGGTAGTAAAAATCAGTAACGGAACGGCTGTCATTGATGCAGGCGGAGCAAAGCGAGAAGTTTCTTCCCAGCTTCTGGAAGATCTGGAACCGGGAGATTATGTCATGGTGCATGCCGGTGTGGCAATCGCAAAGATCACTGATGAAGATGACAGCGAGACCGATCAGCTCATGGAGGAATTTCTGTAATGGGAGAGACAAACGGCGAAAATAAAAAGAAATCTGCCCGGGAGATCATTGAAAACTACAACGGTCCGAAGGTGCGGATCATGGAAGTGTGCGGCACCCATACCCATGAGATTTTCCGTCTGGGAATCCGCAAATTATTGCCGGAACAGGTGGAACTAATCTCCGGCCCGGGATGCCCGGTCTGTGTGACCCCGGTCAGCTTTATCGATGAGGCGATTTATCTGGCACTGGAAAAAGGTGTGACAATCTGTACGTTTGGTGATCTGGTTCGCGTGCCGGGCACAAAGATGAGCCTTGCGGGAGCCAGAGAGCAGGGGGCAAAGATCCGCATCGTTTATTCTCCGGCGGATGCTGAAAAATATGCGAAAGAACATCCGGAAGAACAGGTGACTTTTTTGTCTGTCGGATTTGAGACGACGACACCGGCAGGCTGTCTGTCCGTAAAATCTGCAAAAGAAGACGGACTGGACAATTATTCTCTGCTGGTTGCAAATAAAACCATGCCGCAGGCTTATGAGGCATTAAAGGGCAGCGCAGATGTGTTTTTATATCCGGGCCATGTCAATGCCATCACCGGAACACATTTGTGCGAGGCACTGACAGAGGAAGGCATCAGCGGTGTTGTGGCAGGGTTTACTGCAAAAGAACTGATGACAGCGCTGGCGGTTTCCCTGGTGAAGTTCCAGGAAGGCAGACCATTTTTTGTAAACTGCTATCCGCGTGTGGTGACACAGGATGGAAGCAGAGAAGCACAGGTGCTGGTGGATGAAATGATGGAAGCCTGCGATTCTGAATGGCGTGGGCTTGGCGTGATCCCGGCATCCGGCATGAAACTGAGACCGGACTGGCAGGAGTTTGACGCCCGCATCAAATATCAGATGCCGAAGATCGAAGGAAAACCGAATCCGGCCTGTCGCTGCGGAGATGTATTGCAGGGAAAATGCAAACCGTCCGACTGCAAGGTGTTCGGCAAGGGATGTACACCGCAGCATCCGGTGGGAGCGTGTATGGTCTCCGGCGAGGGAGCCTGCTCTGCATATTACCAATATTCGTAAAAATATACAGAAATAAATGTTAAGGAACGAAACACATGCAAAACAGCAGAATAAATTTCAGTCATTTTGCTGATTAAATGGAAAGAAGGAAAACATAATGGAAAATAAAACAGTCACAATGGCACATGGTGCCGGGGGAAAACAAACATCCGAACTGATCGATCAGGTGTTTAAAGCACATTTTGCAAATTCAGATCTGACGGCAGATGATGCGGCCGTACTGGTTCCGCCAGCAGGAAGAATGGCAGTTTCTACCGACGGATTCATCGTATCACCGGCATTTTTCCCGGGTGGAAATATCGGAAAATTGTCTATCTGCGGAACCGTCAATGACCTTGCCTGCATGGGTGCAAAACCGCTGTATCTGACCTGCGCTTTTGTTATTGAGGAAGGCTTCCCGATGGAAAAACTGGAAGAGATCGCAGCTGCCATGGAGAAAACGGCAAAAGAAGCCGGTGTACATATCGTGTCCGGTGATACAAAAGTAGCCGGAAAAGGTCAGGTAGACGGAGTCTTTATCACCACCACCGGAATGGGCGAGATTCAGGAAGGCGTAACGGTCGGCGGAGAACTTGCAAAACCGGGAGATGCCATCATCGTGACTGGTGACATCGGCCGCCACGGCTGCACGATCCTTCTGGAAAGAGAGGATTTTGGCATTGATGCAGATGTGACCAGTGACTGTGCACCGTTATGGGGAACCGTAAAAGCAGTTATGGACACCACACATAATCTGCATGTGATCCGTGATGCCACAAGAGGCGGTGTCGGAACCGTTTTATATGAGATTGCCGGACAGAGTAACGTAGGCATTCGTCTGAATGCAGCAGCCGTTCCGGTGCAGCCGGAAGTAAAAGGTGTTTGCGGCATGCTTGGATTGGAGCCGTTGTATCTGGCCTGCGAGGGCAGACTGGTGATCATGGCACCGAAGGAAGAGGCTGACGCTATCGTGGAGACCCTGCGCAAATGTCCGTATTCCGCAGATGCAGCCATCATTGGTGAAGTCATCGCAGAAGAGCCGGGCAGAGTCGTAATGGAGACAGAGATTGGTACGCAGGCACTGCTCCCGCAGCCGGGCGGCGAACTGTTGCCAAGAATTTGTTAAAAAAGGAGGACACCAGACATGGACACCAGAGTGGCGGTTATTTCAATCATTGTAGAGCAGGAAGACGCCATTGAAGAATTAAACGCCCTGCTTCATGAAGCACGGCAGTACATTGTCGGAAGAATGGGCATCCCGTATCGCCCGAAGGGCATCAGCATCATCAGTATCGCCATTGACGCTCCCCAGGATGCCATCAGTACATTTTCCGGAAAGATCGGGCGTTTAAAAGGAGTATCTGCGAAAACTGCGTACTCCAACGTCATCACTCCGGCAGAGGGAGGAACAGACCAGTGATCAAGATAGCAGTATACGGAAAAGGCGGCATCGGAAAATCCACCACGGTTTCCAATGTGGCAGCAGCACTGGCGGAGATGGGGCTCACGGTCATGCAGATCGGCTGTGATCCGAAAGCAGATTCCACGATCCAGCTGCGCCACGGGGAAGCGGTTCCCACCGTACTGAATTTGTATAATGAGAAAAAACAGGCGCTGCAGCTGGAAGATATGATCCGCATCGGCTACCACAATGTCATCTGTGTGGAGGCCGGTGGACCGACACCGGGGCTTGGCTGTGCCGGCCGTGGCATTATCACGGCACTGGAAAAACTGAAGGAAACCGGTGCGTATGAGGTCTACAAACCGGATGTGATCCTGTATGACGTTCTTGGGGATGTGGTCTGCGGCGGCTTTTCCATGCCAATGCGAAACGGCTATGCGGACAAAGTGTTTATCATCACTTCCGGAGAAAATATGGCGATCCATGCGGCGGCAAATATCGCCATGGCGGTGGAAAATTTCAAAAACCGGGGGTATGCAGAACTCGGCGGAATCATTCTGAACCGCAGGGATGTGCCGCGGGAAGAGGAAAAAGTCGAGGAACTGGCGGATGATTTTCGCACAACGGTGATCGGTACCTTATCCCACAGCGAGCAGGTAGCACTGGCAGAAGAACAGGGCATGACACTGATGGAGTGCTATCCGGACAGTGCCATGGCAGAGGAATACCGTGCCCTTGCAAAGCAGATGTACACCCTATGCGGTGGCAGTTTGTCGGAAAATACAGAGTCAGATGTAACGAAGAATAAAGATAATAAAGGTAGTGCAGAGTTACAGAACGCGTATGATAAAAAAGATACAGCATCACAGGAAAAACAGAGCGAAAATCCGGCAGATACTGTTTCTAAGGAGGAAAGCTAGATGTTGCGGCGGGTAGGTGAAGCAGTCGATCCAAAGGATGCTGTTGTAAAAATCAGGGATGCCTCCTTTCCGGCGCCGTTTGCTTCCGAACTGGAATACAATTCCCCGGTGCATGGCAACTGGAACATCGTCCATACGGGAATGCAGGTCCCGGAGGCCATTCAGATCTATGTCTGCGCGGACAACTGCATGCGTGGTGTCGTGCTGACAGCGGCGGAGATGAATGCGGCAGATCGTTTTTCTTTTGTTATTGTGGAGGAGCAGCATGTTTTAAACGGCAATCTGGAGGATATCACCATTGAGGGTGTGACGGATGTGCTGAACAAGCGCGGGGATCGCCCCAAAGCGGTGCTGCTGTTTACAGTGTGTCTGCACCATTTTGTGGGAAGCAATCTGAATTATATTTATGAGGAACTGGAGCGGCGTTTTCCGGATATCTGTTTTATCCGATGCTATATGGATCCGATCATGCAGAAGCATGGTCTGACGCCGGATCAGAAACTGCGGAAAGCCATGTATGATCCGCTGCCGGAGTGTGAACCGGATGCGAAAACAGTCTCGGTATTTGGCAGTGATTTTGCTTTGGATGAGAGCTGTGATATCAAGCGTTTATTAAGGCGGTATGGTTATACGGTGCGGGAACTTCCCACCTGTGAGACCTGGCAGGATCTGCCGGATCTGAGCAGGGGACGGCTGTTTCTCGATGTTTACCCGGCTGGAAAATACGGGATGGAGACTCAGGCACGGCGGCTAGGCCGGGAGCATCTGTATCTGCCGGGCAGTTTTGATTACGATGAGATCGAACAGCAGTTAAAACAGCTGACAGATGCGCTGGAGCTTCCGGAAGTGAGCAGGGAAGCACTGGATGTGGAACGTTCTGCCTGTGAGGAAGTTCTGGCAAAAGCGAAAGCGCTGATCAAAGATATGCCGGTCACGCTGGATTACCTGTATCATCCGAGACCATTGGGGCTGGCAAAACTGCTTCTGATCCATGGATTTCACGTCAAGGCGGTGTATCTGGATGGCATCAGTCCGGAGGAAAAAGCAGCCTTTGACTGGCTGCAGGAGCATGCGCCGGAACTGGAGCTCATCGCAACAATCCAGATGAAAATGCGGGTGCTGCCAAGGGGCGGCGCAGAGGAAGTGCTTGCCATCGGACAGAAGGCGGCCTATTTCAGCCGTAGCCGTCATTTTGTCAATCTGGTGCAGGGGGAAGGTCTGTACGGATTTGACGGGATCCGCAGAACCGCGGAACTGATGATGGAAGCGTACCGTGAAGAAAAAGATACCGAAAAACTTGTAATACAAAAGGGATGGGGGTGCGAGTGCTGCCTATGAGACAATCTTATCGAATCATACCGATCTATACGGCGGATGTGTCCGGCGTCTGCTCGGCATTGTACGAACTGGGCGGAATGACTGTCATGCATGATCCTTCCGGCTGCAACTCCACCTACAATACCCATGATGAGATCCGCTGGTACGATCAGGACAGTCTGATCTTTATTTCCGGTCTGACGGAGATTGATGCGATCATGGGAAATGACCGCAAATTTATCGACGATATCGAGCATGCGGCCCGGGAACTGCATCCGAAATTCATTGCTCTGGCGGGTTCTCCGATCCCTTTCATGAACGGAACGGATTTTCCGGCCATCGCCCGGGTCATTGAGACGGAAACCGGGATCCCGACGTTTTCCGTGCCTACCAATGGCATGCATGATTATGTGTATGGTGCGGGTATTGCATTGGAAGAAATTGCGAAACGGTTTACCGAAAAAACACGGAATTTGAATCCGCAGAAAACGGAAAACAGATCTGGACGCAGTGTAAATCTGCTGGGTATAACACCGTTAGATTTCGGACCACAAAAAAACGTAGAAATTTTAAAAGAAAATCTGCGTAACTATGGTTGGAATATTCTTTCTGCCTGGGCGATGGGAGATACTCTGGAGACGTTGCAGCAGGCAGCAGGAACCGCGGATGTCAATCTGGTGGTGTCGGCAGTGGGGCTGCGGACGGCAAAGGTGCTTCAGGAAAAATATGGAACGCCGTATGTGATCGGAACACCGAATGAATGGCTGACAGAGGATATTTCAGAAGCACTGGAAAAGGCGGCAGAACAGCAAGCGGAGCAACTGTCAGATGTGAGATTATATCTGCAGAACCGCATGCAGAAAGAAGCGGAAATCACCCTGATCGGAGAACCGGTTACTATGGGTTCTCTGGCAGCAGGCATTGAGAAAAAATACGGGCGTTCTGCGCGTGTATTTTGTCCGTTGAAAGAATGTGAAAATCTGATCGGAGAGAAAGACGCCATTGTGCTTGGTGAGGAAGCGATGGAGGAAGCACTGAAGGATGCGAAAATCATTGTGGCTGATCCGCTGTACAGACCGATCTGCCCGAAATCCTGTGAGTTTTATGAATTGCCTCATATAGCATTTTCTGGTAGGATATTTTTATCCAGAATGAGTTAAAAGAACAGAAAAAGCATGAATCGGGCTTGCATGAACGCTTTTTTCTATTCTGAAATAATATCAAAGAAATAAAGGACATAACACAGATGACCACAGATGAAAAATACATGAAACAAGCGATAAAGCAGGCGAAAAAGGCATATGCCATTGATGAAGTCCCTATCGGATGTATCATTGTGCGGGACGAGGACGGCAAGGTGATCGCCCGTGGGTACAACCGTCGGAATACAGACAAAAATACATTATCCCATGCGGAACTGAATGCCATCCGCAAAGCAAGCAAAAAGCTGGGGGACTGGCGGTTGGAAGGCTGCACCATGTATGTGACGTTAGAGCCCTGTCAGATGTGTGCCGGTGCCCTGGTGCAGTCACGGATTGACCGGGTGGTGATCGGGAGCATGAACCCGAAAGCCGGCTGCGCCGGATCGGTATTGAACCTGCTTCAGATTGCGGGATTTAACCATCAGGTGGAGATCGTGCAGGGGGTCTGCCAGGAAGAATGTTCCACCATGCTGAGTGAATTTTTTAAAGAATTGCGGGAAAAGAAAAAACGGAAGAAAAATGCTCCGGAAGCTGTTGAACAGAAATGAACGAAAATTTGTTGACAGCCACCGAGATTCAATGATATACTTAACACTCGAGCAGCCGGGGTGGTAGCGGTACCTTGTACCATCAATCCGCTAGAGTTGGGGTGATATCCCGCAGAGGGTTTTCAATTGTAGAGCTGCCTCTTATAAGCGGCGTAGATTCTTGGGTCTCGCGCAACAGGAACTTATGAACCGGGTCAGGTCAGGAATGGAGCAGCCCTAAGTAGGACCTCTTGTGTGCCGTGAGGGTGCCTGGGATGAGTTGGCTGTAAGAGTAACGTCTGGGATTGCAATTCGAAGCGGGATGCTCGTAAAAAAATATTGCATTTTAAAAATGTCTGTGCTATTATGTGTGCAGAAAAAGCAAAGAGATCTTCAGGGCAGGGTGATCTGAACCGAATGAAATTCGAAACGGAGAGTCCCGACCGGCGGTAAAGCCCGCGAGCGTGAAAGCGTTGATTTGGTGATTCTGATAAGCAGAAGATTCCAAAGCCGACAGTATAGTCTGGATGAAAGAAGAACAAGCGAAAATAAATACTTAAATGAGACAGAAAAAAGTAAAATTTTTAAAGTCCGTTTAGCAAAAAGATTTTCACTCCCTGAGATTTATTTCTCAGGGATTTTCTTTTACCATAAATTTTTGATCTGAAAGAAATTTTCGGAGCCGGGATGCTGGTGTTATATGAAACTAACATTTGTATTAGGCAAAGGAAGACAGAAAAATCAGGAAACGCAAAGATTTATGGAAGAGGAAAATCCCTGGAAGCTTGAAGGGAGTGATTTTTTTATGCAGAAAAAAGAAGAATATATGAGATGGGCATTGGAACTGGCACGAAAGGGAGAAGGCCATACATCACCAAATCCCATGGTTGGCTGTGTGGTAGTCAAAGATGGACGGATCATCAGTGAGGGGTATCATGAGAAATACGGAGAGTTCCATGCGGAACGGAATGCATTGACCCGTTGTACGGAGGATACAACAGGAGCTGATCTGTATGTGACATTGGAGCCATGCTGTCATCAGGGCAAGACACCACCGTGTACGGACATTATCATTGAGAAAAAAATCGCCAGAGTCTTTGTGGGAAGCATGGATTCCAACCCACTGGTGGCAGGAAAGGGCGTACAGATCCTGCGGGAGCATGGCATTTATGTGGAAACCGGAATTCTGGAAGAGGAATGCCTGAAATTAAACGAAGTATTTTATCATTACATCACGACGAAGACACCATTTGTGGTGATGAAATATGCCATGACGTTGGACGGAAAAATCGCCTGTGCCACCGGAGATTCCAAATGGGTGACCGGAGAGACAGCCAGAGCGCAGGTGCATCGGATGCGGGGACGCTACCGGGGCATCATGGTAGGCATCGGAACGGTGCTGGCGGATGATCCGATGCTGAACTGTCGTGTGGAAGGCGGTGTGGATCCGGTGCGGATCATCTGTGATTCCAACCTGCACATTCCACTGGAAAGCCAGATCGTAAAGACTGCATCGGAAATTGAGACGATCGTGGCCTGCAGTCAGGAAGCACTGGAAGCGGAGCGGAAGCAGGAAAAGATTCGGAAGTTAAAAGAGGCAGGGATCCAACTGATCGGAACAGAGGGGACACATGGCGTCAATCTGGTGGAACTGATGAAAAAGCTGGGCGAGCAGAACATCGACAGTATTTTGCTAGAAGGCGGTGGAACGTTGAATGCTTCCGCGCTGGAAGAGGGAATCGTGAATAAAGTATATGCCTACATTGCCGGAAAACTCATCGGCGGCATGGATGCACGTTCTCCGGTGGAAGGAATTGGTGTTGACCGGATGGCAGATGCGATCACGCTGAAAAATATGGAGATCGAGCGGCTGGACGATGACTTCTGCATCGTAGGATACGTGAAATGATGCCTGAGCAGAGATCTGATTTATGAGGATGAAATGCCTGAGCAGAGATCTGATTTATGAGGGTGAAATGCCTGAGCAGAAATCTGGTTTATGAGGACGATAGAAAAAATTGTAAATTTCTAAATGGAAGTATTAAGCATCTGAAAAATAAAAGGCAGAGATAAAGTGAAAAGAAGGAAAGAGACATGTTTACAGGATTAATAGAAGAAGTGGGAACCATACAGAATGTGCGACGCGGCGCCCGGTCCTGTGTACTGACCATCGGCTGTAAGAAAGTGCTGGAAGGCAGTCAGGTCGGAGATAGCATCGCAGTCAACGGTGTGTGTCTGACGGTGACGAGCATGGGCGGCAGTTATTATACTGCAGATGTTATGGCGGAAACTATGAATCGCAGCTCTCTGGGGCAGTTAAGCACCGGAGCCAACGTGAATCTGGAGCGGGCGATGCCTGCAAATGGCAGATTTGGCGGACATATCGTATCGGGACATATTGATGGAACAGGAACGGTTCAGAGCATGGAAGCGGACGACAATGCCGTATGGTACACCATTGCGGCAAAACCGAATCTGCTGCGTTACATCGTGGAAAAAGGTTCGATCACCATTGACGGTATCAGCCTGACGGTGGCCTATGTGGATGAACATTGCTTTAAAGTGTCCATCATCCCGCATACACAGCAGGTAACGGCGCTGCATGACCGGAAGGTCGGGGATATCGTAAATCTGGAATGTGACATCATTGGAAAATATGTGGAAAAACTGTTGCAGCCAGCAGCGGAAGAAGAATCGACAGAAACAAAAAAAGAAAGTGGAATAACCGAAGACTTTTTGAAAAAGTACGGATTTTAAGTGATCTTGGGAGGATAAAAAGATGGCAAAAGAAATTGGAACAGTAGAAGAAGCATTACAGGATTTAAGAGATGGAAAAGTAATTCTGGTCATTGATGATCCGGACAGAGAGAACGAAGGCGATCTGATCTGTGCGGCAGAATTTGCGACACAGGAAAATGTAAATTTCATGGCATGTGAAGCCAAGGGACTGATCTGTATGCCGATGAGCGGAGAACTCTGCGACAAACTCGGCCTGGAGCAGATGGTAAACGTAAATACCGATAATCATTGCACCGCATTTACCGTATCCATCGATCATGTGGACACAACAACCGGTATTTCCGCAGCAGAGCGTTCCTACACTGCACTGAAATGCGTGGAAGACGGCGCAAGACCGGCGGATTTCCGCAGACCGGGTCATATGTTCCCGCTGCGGGCAAAAGAGGGCGGCGTACTGGTACGTGACGGCCACACAGAGGCAACCGTTGATCTGACAAAACTTGCCGGACTGAAACCATGCGGACTCTGCTGTGAGATCATGCGTGAGGACGGAACCATGATGCGTACCACAGAGTTGTTACAGTTTGCAGAGAAACATGATCTGACTGTTATCACCATCGCAGATATCATTGAATATCGTCTGCAGCATGAGAGCCTGATCCGCAGAGAGGCAGATGCGAAACTTCCGACAAAATACGGCAACTTTGAGATTTACGGTTATGAAAATATTTTAAACGGCGATCATCATGTAGCACTTGTCATGGGTGATGTGGCAGATGGTGAGCCGGTGCTCTGCCGGGTACATTCCGAATGCCTGACCGGAGATGTGTTTGGCTCCAGTCGCTGCGATTGTGGAGAACAGCTGGACGCAGCCATGAAAGCCATTGCAGAAGAGGGCAGAGGCGTGTTGCTGTATCTGCGCCAGGAAGGACGCGGCATCGGTCTGATCAACAAATTAAAAGCATACGAGCTGCAGGAGCAGGGTTACGATACCGTAGAAGCAAATATCAAACTCGGCTTTCCGGCTGACATGCGTGAGTACGGTGTGGGTGCACAGATCCTGCGTGATATCGGAGCAAAACGTCTGCGCCTGCTGACAAACAACCCGACCAAGATCACAGGACTTGCAGGATATGGCATTACCATTGAGGAGCGCGTGCCGATCCAGATCAAAGCACAGAAATTTGACTATTTTTACCTGAAAACCAAACAGGAAAAAATGGATCATATGACAAACTATAAATAATTGCAATGAAATTTATAATTAGAATGAAATTAAAAATCAGGAGGATAAGAAAATGAGAGTTTTAGAAGGAAATGTAGTAGCAGAGGGCATTAAAATCGGTATTGTAGCAGCACGTTTTAACGAGTTTATCGTATCAAAACTGGTTGGCGGTGCACAGGACGCTTGCGTACGTCACGGTGTAAAAGATGAGGACATCGATCTGGCATGGGTTCCGGGCGCATTTGAGATTCCGATTGTTGCAAAGAAAATGGCAGCTTCCGGAAAATATGACGCAGTGCTCTGCCTGGGTGCTGTGATCAAAGGTTCTACAAGCCACTATGATTATGTGTGCGCTGAGGTCAGCAAAGGTACGGCTATGGTTGGCCTTGAGACAGGTGTACCGACACTCTTTGGCGTACTGACAACCGACAACATCGAGCAGGCCATCGAACGTGCAGGTACAAAAGCAGGAAACAAAGGCTATGACGTTGCCTGCTCCGCCATCGAGATGGTAAATCTGATGAAAAACATCTAATTAATAATCTGATAAAATAAAATATAGAAAATCCCCTGTTTGCGTAAAGCAATGAGCAGGGGATTTTTATCTAATCAAATAGTGCAATCACATCTGCGGCACTTGATACGATGGTGGCAGTTTTTTTCGCAATTTCTTCGGATGGGATTTTTAAATCCGGAATGCATACGACTGGAATATTGGCATTGGATGCGGCCAGAATACCGTTTTCGGAATCTTCCAGTACGAGTGCAACTTCTGGTTTGATGCCTGCCTGCTGACATGCGGCCAGAAAAATATCCGGATTTGGTTTGGAACGCTGTACCTGATCTCCGCCAATGACAAAAGCGAAGTATTTGTCAAGTTTTGCCAGGCGCAGATATTCAGCGACAATGTCATGCTTGGTGGAAGATGCCACGCAGCATGGAATGTTGTTGGTTGCAAACCATGCGAGAAGTTCCGGGATGCCCGATTTCACCGGCGGTCCGTCGCGGCGGATTTTTTCTGTCACAAGTGTGCGGCATTTCCTGCTGATCTCTTCTGCAGGGTAATCGTCCCCATAGAGCCTGTGCAGAATGTCCAGTAACTGCTGTCCGCAGGTTCCGAGGGTGTGGATGTAATCGTCTTTTTGCTGGGTGTAACCGTATTCTTTCATGACACCGTCTTTGGTGGTCATAAAGAGCCGTTCCGTGTCAAAAATCAGACCATCCATATCGAAAATCGCAAGTGCGGGTAATGTTAAAGTTGAAGTCATAATGCTGCCCTTCTTTCATTTAAACTGAGTCTAACAAACGTAATCTAAGTCGTATATATAAATTGACCTGAAGTTATATGAGACTTAACATGTACTTCCATGTATATCATTGGATTCAAGTATTTCATATTATAAAAGATTATAAGTTGAATTATAAATCAGTATACAGGAAATGAGCCTGAAAGAAAATGATAAATCACTTCTGCCAGGCTCATTTTTTGATATCCTTTTTGATCAGTTCACCCGCGCCTATTCACAAAACGCCCGTTCCGGGCTTTGTTTATACACTCTCGAACTCATCGATGATCTCCTGTGATGGCGGAGCGGTCAGCAGGCTGACAATTACGATGGCAGCTGCGGAGCAAAGGAATGCAGGCAGCAGTTCGTAGATACCAAGGAGGCCGCCGTGCGGTGCAATCAGGAATTTCCAGATAAATACCATGGAACCACCCACGATCATTCCTGCCAGGGCACCGTTTCGGTTGGAACGTTTCCAGAACAGGGCAAAGAGCATAACGGCGCCGAAAGTAGCACCAAATCCTGCCCATGCAAAGGATACGATACGGAAGACGGAGCTGTCCGGGTTCCGGGCCAGAAATACGCTGATGGCTGCGATGATCAGAACGGTGATACGGGCCATCATCATAGACTGTTTTTTTGTACATTTGATTCCGAAACAATCCTGCAGCAGATTCTCTGAAATACTGGAAGATGCAGCAAGCAGCTGGGAATCGGAGGTGGACATGGTACTTGCCAGGATCCCGGCAAGGATCAGTCCTGCCATCAGTACCGCCAGGAAGCCGTGATTGCTCAGCAGTACGGCAGTTCTGACGATCAGTGTCTCAGACTGGGAGGAATTCTCCAGCACATCCATAGTACCTGCTTTTGTCATGGCATTTCCGATGATACCGATAAAGATGGCGATAAACATGGAAATGACGACCCATACAGAAGCGATACGGCGGGACGTTTTTAATTTGTTTTCATCTTCAATACCCATGAAACGCAGCAGGATATGCGGCATTCCGAAATAGCCCAGGCCCCATGCCAGTGTGGAAGCGATGGTCAGTCCGTTGTACGGTGTGGTTCCGCCGGTTGCGGCATCGTGGGACAGTGTCATGCTTAAGTAGCCCTTCAGGGACTGCGCATTTGTGATAACGGCGTCTAATCCACCGGCCATATGTACACCGTAGATCAGTACGACGATCAGGGCACCGGTCATGATGATACTCTGGATCAGATCGGTGGTGCTTGCTGCCAGGAATCCGCCCAGGGAGGTGTAAGCCACGATAATGACGGCGCTTACGATCATGGCAGGCATATACGGAATACCGAAGAGTGTGGCAAAAAGTTTGCCGCAGGCAGCGAATCCGGATGCGGTATACGGTACAAAGAATATTACGATCATAATGGCTGAAATCGCCAGCAGGGAATTGCTTTTATCCCGATAGCGGTTTGCAAAAAAGGACGGGATCGTAATGGAATTGTTTGCTTTGTGGGAATAGCGGCGCAGACGTTTTGCAACGATGAGCCAGTTTAAATAAGTTCCGATGGCAAGTCCGATGGCGGTCCATCCCGCTTCGGCACAGCCGGACAGATATGCGACACCCGGCAGACCCATCAGCAGCCAGCTGCTCATGTCAGAGGCTTCAGCACTCATGGCGGTTACGATTGGACCAAGTTTTCTACCGCCCAGATAGAAATCACTGGTGTCGTTGTTTTTCCTGGAAAAGAGAACGCCAATCCATACCATAACACCCAGATAGATGATCATGATGATCAGCATTCCAATTGTGTTTGCGTTCATAAAATCAATCTCCTTTATTACGTTACTTCAACAAATTTTTGCCAGTATACCATGAATAAAAATAGACTGCAATACAGAACAGAGTATAGACTAAAGTACATAAAATGAACATAAAATATACTTCAAACATGCTAAAATAAAGGAAAAATGAAACCAGACTAAGATATGAAAGAAAATATAGAATAAAAATAAAAACAAAAAAGAAAACTGTAATCTGAGCAGTATAATAAGAAAAACCAGTGGAATGTTGAGATATGTTAAAAACAAAAAATACAGTCAATAGGCTAATAGTGTAAGTTCATTTATAAAAGTGATATGAATAAAATAAGCTAATGGTGTAAGTTCATTTATAAAAGTAATGTAAATAAAATTGGCTAACAGTGTTAGCCAATTTCAAAAACGAATATAAATGGATGGTAATAATACAGATCAGTCAGAGATATCCTGCACACGGATCTGCGCCAGATAGAGCGGCATGGCGGTAGAGCCATACGTTTTCAGCGAATATTCCCCGTTGCAGATGCACCAGTCATACAGCAGGGCACGTTCCGCGATGGCATACAGCTTCACCATTTCATTGACGGAGAGATCTGTGCGGAATTCCCCGCTTTCCTGTCCTTCCCGGATGATGCGGCGCAGCAGTTTGTAGTAATAGCGGTTGCGGTCCAGCAGATGTTTTTCCCCTTTGGTGATGAGCTGCGTGGACAGCAGGCGGGCCAGAAGGTCCAGGGAAATGCTGTTCTCGATCATGGAAAAAAGTTCCTGATTCAGATAGATCAGCTGTTCATAGCGTGTGGCAAAGCCGGAAAGCTGTGCCTCCAGCTCCATATATTTTTCGTCAAAGAGAAAGGAAAGGGATCCGAGCAGGGCATCTTTTCCTTCGAAATAATGATAGAAGGAACCTTTTGAGGTGCCGGATTCCGCAATGATCTCGTCGATGGTGGTGTCATCGTATCCCTGTTCATAAAAGAGTTTCCAGGCTGCGGAGATGATTTTGCCCTTTGTGTTGCGTGGTTGTTTTTTACTCATAGCGAAAGATCCTTTCCATAGTGTTGTAAATTACTGTAACACTTGTGAGAAGCGTCGTAAAGTGGTAAAATGGACATATTCAGGGTATGGGAAAACTCTGGAGAGACAGTTATTGGAGGAACATAATATTATGAAGAAACACGCAGGGAAATTACTGGGAGTGCTGCTGATCGTTATGATCGCACTGGCAGGATGCGGAACGAAAAATGCGGGAACCGCAGACGGAAGCAGTGCAGCTGCCGAGACAACGCAGGATTCTGTGAAATCCAAGGTGAAATTTGACGGAGTCTATACGGCGGGAGATACTTTGAAAATACAGATGACACTGGATAAAGACGGCAACTGTGATTACGGTTATACAGGTATTTATCAGCTGAGTACCAGTGACGCCGGTTATCGTGTGCTGAACCTGATCTACTATGGTCAGGATGGTTACGACGATGCACAGACACAGCTGGCTTACGATTCTTACGGACTGGAGCAGAACGCGGATGGCACTTATACCCGGTGCAAGATCACAGAAGGTGAGGAGCCGGATTTCCTGAACGGAGGAACGATCCTGAAATTTGAGAGCGGATCCGATACGATCTTTACGGATAATACACTGGAAGCAGAGTATACATCGGATGGCGGATCTTATATTGAACTGCATGAAGACGGTACATTTGTATTTGGGGTACATATGAAATATGCAGCGGATAAAGAAAAATTTGAGCTGATCGGAGGAAACAGCTCATCCGTATATACATATGAGGCAGATGAGAATCAGGATTCACTGGTTCTGAAAAATTCAGACGGACAGACTGTTATGGATTTACAGCGAAAGGAGAATTGATTTATGAAACCAGAGGGAAGCAAGGTAAACTATCAGGAACTGGCAGAACGTTTTTACACACTGGATACCGAGGTGTATGAAGCGTCCGGAAGTGAGCTGGGAAAAGTTTTTCCGGGACCAAAACACATTTCTGTAAAGCAGATTTTGAAGGATTTTGAGAAAGAGGACACCGAAAAACTGAAAGATGAGCTGATACTGATCGGAAATATGATCAAGATTATCCAAGAAAGAGGCGGCAGATATGAGGAACTTTTTATCCGTTATGAACATCTGTGCAATGATGTGATGGGCGTGATGGAGGACGACGGATTCCGGGATCAGATTTCAAAAGATTTTACACAGGACCGTCATGGTCTGATGTACAAGACAGCGAAGGATCATATCGTGATCTGTATTGCCCGCGAGACCGGTGCCGGTGGACATGAGATCGGTTCCCGTCTGGCAGAAAAACTGGGATTTTCCTTCTATGATGATTCTGTTCTGGATCTGATGATCGATGAACTGGATGAGAAGATGCCGGGAATTGGTGGCAAAGATGCACATTTTATCAAACAGAGTCGTGTGATCAGGGAAATTGCACAGGCTGGCGACTGTGTCATCGTCGGAAGAAGCTGTGGACATGTATTGATGACAAACAGCATTCCGCGACTCAGTGTATTTATCGGTGCGCCGTATGAGAACCGTATCCGCAGAAAAATGCTGCTGAACAATCAGGACCGCCGGGAGGCAGAAGAGTTTATCCGCAAGACGGATAAACGCAGAAAGACTTCTTATGATTATTATACCGGTAAGAAGTGGGGTAACCCGGCAGATTTTGATATCTGTATCAACAGTGCATGCTACGGCATTGAGGGAACCGTAGATCTGCTGGAACGTCTCGTACACTATTCTCTGGATAAGAAATAAAAGCGTACAGCAGAACGGATGGAAACAATATGTGGATAATGCGGGTGTGTGGAAGAATGTATATTGCATTTTGAATCGCACATTGTGCATTGTGTATTGGATGAGGGATTTGCGTGCAGGAGTTATTTTTAGGAACACAGCTGGTAAATCTGATGCATATTTCTGTGTGTAGATATGACGGGACGACCGGACAGTGTCAGAGTTTTGGAGAATCAGCAGGCAGTAAGACGCTTTCAGAGGCGGAGCGTTCGTTTCTGAAACATATATTTGAACTGAAACAGAAAAAATACCCCGGCATTTATGCCCTGGAACCGGATATCCTTGCCGGTGAGATACGGGATCCTGCCCTGGAAGATGGCTGGATCCTATTCGGTCCGGTCCTTCTGGCACCGGCGAATGCCGCCCGTTTTCAGTATGCCGGGAAAAAATATGACAAGCTGGAACATGCCGGACTGCATCTGCAGATCTGTGATCTGAAGACACTGGTGGCAGGCATGATCCTGTACTATGGATATCTGACCGGGGAGGAACTTTCCCTGGCGGAATTTCTGGAACACAATAAGGATAAGTTTCCGAGTGTACAGAAGATTCATGAGCTGCTTGGCAGAGATCTGTTTGCTCATCAGGAGCAGGCAGGAATCCATAATCCCTATGAGCAGGAATGCAGGGAGCAGGATGCGATCCGCCACGGAGATGTGGCGGCACTGAACCGGAGTATTTCTGAGACTTACGAGGGAAAGATCGGGCAGTTGGCCAAGGATCCTTTGCGCCATCACAAAAATGTGGCCATCGGAAATATCACACTGGCATCGCGGACGGCGGTGGAAGCCGGTGTGAATGTGGAGAAATCTTTTACCATGGCGGACAGTCTGATCCAGCAGATCGAGGAGATCGACAATGTTACCGAAGTGGAAGCCTTTAAGCGGATGTCACAGCGTATGTATGCGGAAGCGGTGGCGGAGGAACTGCAGGCGGACGACGGCGGTTACAAGAACCCGCTGATTGCAGAGGTGAAGGATTATATTTTTCAGCATTTTCATGACAGTATCCAGATCACGGATATTGCGAAGCATCTGAAGGTCAATCCGGATTACCTGTCTCATCTTTTCAAGGAGCAGGAGCATATCACCATCAAGCGGTACATTCTCAAAGAGAAGATCCGCCGAAGCCGGAACCTGCTGCAGTATTCGGATTACAGCATTCAGGAGATCAGTTTTTATCTGGGATTCAGTTCCCAGAGCCATTTCTGCAAGGTGTTTCAGGAAATGACCGGTGAGACGCCGGGACATTATAAGAAACAGTTTGCTCACCGGAAGAAATGGAAGATTCAGTAAAAATAAAATAAGAATTATGTAAAACAGCTAAGATATTTGATATATTTTAGCTGCTTTTTCGTTTATAGTTATATTTATGTGAAAGATAAGCGAAAATGGATATTTTTGCAAAAGAGGAATGAAAAATATTGGCTGTATAAAAAGGAGGAAAAGGGATTTATGAAAAATCAGAAGTACAGACAATGGTGCAACCGGAAAGCACTTCTGGCTGGCGTACTGGCGGTGTCCATGGCAGTTACGCCGATGACCACGGCTTTTGCAGGTACCGGCGCACAGGCAGCTGTTGCGCAGCAGGATGCCGAGGAAGCTTCCGATGAAGTGGTTCTGGCGGACTTCGACTTTAATGAAGCAGGCGAAGACGGCAGCTTCAGCGGTGGAAATGCCATTGCAACCGTAGGTGGTGGCAGTATTGAACTGGTGGACCACGATGGAGGAAAAGCTGCAAAATTCGTGGCATCCGACAAGGACTGGCTGCAGGTGACTGCAACGGACGGCAGCAGCCTGTTAAAAGGTTATGACGAAGTGACCGTTTCCTATGATATCCTGCCGGAGATGAGCAATTCTCACTGGGTATTTTATGCGGCTCAGAACGGCAATTCCCTGAACTGGAATGATAACGGAAACAAAGAGCGTTATCTCGGCGTTCTGGTGAAAAATGGAACCACAGAGATCGAGCGTTACAACAACACCGGTTCCAGACCGACGAACCCGACCATCAAAATGACCGCTTCCCAGTGGCAGCATGTGGATATTGTATATACAAAAGATGCGACCATCGCTTATCTGAACGGTGTGCGTGTCAGCAAAGTGGCAAGCAGTTACAGTCTGACAGATATCCTGGGTGATAACGGCATTTTCTGGATCGGCAAAGCAGCCTGGGGCGGCGGAGAATATTCCAGCATGCAGCTGGATAATCTGAAGATTGTTGCAGGAACCAGCCTGTATGACAATGACCGTGTGACAGCAGCCGCTTCTGAGATCGAGGCTGCACTGGGAGATACAGATAATGTCATCGGTAACCTGGATCTGATCCAGACTTCTTCTGACGGACTTTCCATCACATGGACATCGGATAATACAGATATCATAAAAGAAGATGGAACCGTTACGATCCCTACCGATGGGAATAAGGAAGTGACACTGACAGCCACCATGAAAGATGGGGACAAAACAGTTGGTGAAAAAACTTATAAAGTAACGGTACTGGATCAGAGCGCAACGCTGAAGGAACTGGCAGATCAGCTGACACTGCCGTACTCCACCGAGAGTGGTTCTGAGGTATATGGAAACATCACGTTACCGGAGACCGTCGGGGAAGCAGAGGTAACCTGGTCCACAGAGCAGAGTAACATCGTGGATGTAAATGCCCATGAAGTAGAAGGCTATGACGCAATGCCGGCAGGTGTTGTGACCAGACCGGAGAAAGATACAGACGTTACACTGACAGCTACCATCACATGGAAAGGTCTCAGCACGACCAAAGACTTTACGTTTACCGTAAAGGCGGCACCGAAACAGATCGAAGATGCTGATTACACCGATTACTTCTTTGCATATTTTGCAGGAGAAGGTTATTCTGACGGCGAGCAGATTTATTTTGCATCCAGCCAGGACGGTATGAACTGGGATGACTTGAACAACAACAATCCGATCCTTACCTCCACACTGGGTGAAAAAGGTGTGCGTGATCCGTTTATCATCCGTTCTCCGGAAGGCGACAAATTCTATCTGATCGCGACAGATCTGAAGATCAACGGCGGAAACGGATGGGATGCAGCGCAGAACAACGGAAGCCAGAGCCTGATGATCTGGGAATCCACAGATCTCGTAAACTGGTCCGATGAGCGTATGGTGGAAGTATCCGCAGACATCGGCGCAGGCTGTACCTGGGCACCGGAAGCTACTTATGATGAGAAGACCGGTGAGTATGTGGTATACTGGGCATCCAGAACACCGAGCGTAGATACAAAACAGCGTCTGTACTATGCAAAGACCAGAGATTTCTATACATTTACAGAGCCGAAACTGTATATTGAGAAAGATCAGTCCAGCATTGATACGACAATGATCGAACATAATGGCACATATTATCGTTTTACAAAAAATGAAGGCGGCAGCACAAACAGCCTTGGAGCAAAGACAAAGACCATCTTCCTGGAGAAGAGCGACAGCGTACTTGGCAATTTCACACAGATCACGTCTGATTCCCTGAACAGCAATCAGTATGTAGAGGGACCGACCATCTTCAAGCTGAATCAGGATGATACCGATGGAACAGATAAATGGTGTCTGTTGGTGGATGATTTTGGCGGCGGCGGATATTACCCGCTGGTAACAACCGATCTGGAGAGCGGTGTATTCACAAAACCGGAGAGTGGCACATACAAGATGCCGAGCCGCGCAAGACATGGTACACCGATCCGTGTAACTTCTGCGGAATATCAGAAGATCATGGCAGCTTACAGTTCACCAGAGACCGTGACAACGACCACTATCATGGGACAGGAACCACAGCTTCCACAGACCGTGACAGTAAACGGGGAAGAGAAAGCGGTTACATGGAACCTTGAGGGAATTCCCTTTGATGGAAATCCATACAGCTATGTGACTGTAACCGGTTCCGTGGAGGGAAGTATTGTAGCGGCAACCGCACAGGTACAACTGATCCCGGAAAATGTGGAATACATGATCGACAGCAACAACATCGGTTCCCAGACCTGGGAAAATGTAAAAGCGGTCAGCGATAAACTGCTGAACACAGAAGCAGCAGATCAGGCAAAGACAGAGGACAACAGCTGGGGTTACACAAGTGTTGTGGGTGACTCCGGAGATATTAAGGGATACAGTCAGGTAAGCTTGACGAACCCGTATGCCGGTGGCTGGTGGGCCCGCGGCAGCAAGAACATCACATACCAGGTAACACTTCCGGCAGGCGAGCATCAGATCATGCTGGGCTGCACCGGCTGGTGGAGCATGGGCCGTGAGATGGATGTATACTATTCCGTAAACGGGGGCACTGAGACTAAATTATGTGATTTCGACGCAGTAAAATCCAGCGAGACTTATGCAGAGGGAACCATCGAGCTGACAGAGGAAGCAGTTGTGACCCTGACTGTGAAAAAAGCAGCCAGCGACGATCCGATCCTGAGCTGGATCAGCATTTCCGATGTGACAAAGGCACCGGAGATCAGTACAGATGCCCTTCAGGCAAAAGTCGATGCGGCAAAAGCATACGAAGCTGACAAGGCAGATTATACAAGTGGAAGCTACGGCGCAGTAGAAGCCGCAGTGAAGGCAGCAGAGGCACTGATCGCAGCGCCGACTTCCCAGGAAGACGTAGATGCGGCAGAAGAAGCGATCCAGAAAGCACTGGATGCACTGGTAAGCATCAAAGAATTGAAAGCATCCTATGATGCAAATCAGGGCAAAGATGCAGATGTATATACCGAGGACAGTTATCAGGCATATGCAGATGCGCTGGCACAGGCAAAAGCGGTACTGGAAGATGCAGACGCAACCGCAGAGCAGGTAAATGCGGCACTGACAGGACTGGAAAACGCAGTGAACGGTCTGATCGAGAAAACACCGGATCCGGACCCGACACCAGACCCGGATCCAAAGCCGGATCCAGACCCGAAACCGGACCCAGATCCAGACCCAATCCCAGATCCGGATCCTACACCGGAACCGGCCCATGCAGACGGTCTTGCAAATAGCCCGGAAGCAGATGGTAACTGGTATTATTATCTGGATGGCAAAGTGGCAGATGGTGTTACGACTGTGGCACAGAATGCATACGGCTGGTTCTATATCAATCATGGTAAAGTAGACTTCTCCTACACCGGACTTGCACAGAATGCGTACGGCTGGTGGAAGATCGTCGGCGGTGTGGTAGACTTTAACTGCAACGGACTGGAAGCCAACGAGTATGGCTGGTGGAAAGTGACAAACGGACAGGTAGATTTCACTTACACCGGACTGGTGCAGAATGAGTACGGCTGGTGGATGGTCATCAATGGTAAGATCGACTTTAATTACAACGGACTGCAGGCCAACGAATATGGCTGGTGGAAAGTGACAAACGGTAAGATAGATTTCACCTACAACGGTGTGGCACGCAATGAATACGGATACTGGTATGTGACCGGAGGAAAGATTGACTTTGGCTACACAGGACTGGTGAAGATCCTCGGCGTTATGTGCCCGGTTGTAAATGGAAAAGTTATGATTTAACATCAGAAATAGACAGAATTTTACAAAATCAATCTAAGAAAAATAAAAAACAGCTAAGTTATTTGATATATCTTAGCTGTTTTTTATTTTATACTTACACCATAACGTGATGTTTGTCTGAATATCCCGGAAGACATCTGCATCACAGCATGAGGAAAAGAGGAGGAGAGAATCATGAGGAAAATGAAGAAATTCATTAGTCTTATTGCAGCAGCCGCAATGGTTGTGACCAGTGTTCCGGTCAGTGCATTGAATGTACATGCAGAAGAAGCGCAGACCGTTGCAGTGGATTCCACAGTAAGACTGAAGCCTTCTGAGGCATCGACATTTAACGACACGAATAGTGACGGACTTGGCGAGTTTCAGGGCTGGGGCACATCGCTTTGCTGGTGGGCAAACCGCATCGGTTACAGTGAAAAACTGACAGACGAAGCAGCAAAGCTTTTCTTCAGTGAAGACGGATTAAACATGAATATCGGACGCTACAACGTAGGTGGCGGTGACGATATCGGAGACACAACTTCTGAGGAAGTAAAGGCAAATGAAAAAGCAAGCTTTTATGATCTGACAGAAGGTACTTATACCTATGCGGGAACCAGCGGAAAGGTTGAGACTTACAGCAAAATGGCAAGCATGACCTATTCTGCATCCGACGCAGATTTTGGTATTACAAAAGGTACCACAGTCGGTGAGTTCTCCAAACTGGGATGGATCAACAAACTGGGTGATACTCCTGGCAGTGGAGACAATCTGCAGTATAAGGTAAATGCAAAAGAAGCAGGAAATTATACCGTAAAACTTCTGCTTACCTTAGAGGGTACAAACAGCCGTGATGTGGCAATCCGTGTGAATGCGGGAACAGACAGCCAGGCGGATTATGTGGCAGATGCAGATACCATTAACAGCAGCATCATCGCTGAGGGTACCAACGGTTCCAGCCACTGCATGCTGTTCTGTGTAACACTTTCTGATGTTGCATTAAAGGAAGGTGAAAACACCCTCAATATTGCAGGTCAGGCAGACTGGACACTTGATTTTGTAAAAATGGCAGTGATCAAATTCGGTGAGGAAGGTGTTCTTCCGGAGAGTGATCCGTTTAAACATGCTGCACATATTATCCGTTCAGACAGCGGAGTTCCGGGATACGCAGTAGACGTAACAAAGATTGACGAGAGCAAACATGATCTTTCATGGTATACAGAAAACTTTGACCGTGCAGATGCAGAGTGTGGTTATGCATGGAATTATGACTGGGATGCAGACAAGAATCAGATGAACGTTCTGAAAGCAGCTGCAAAAGCCAGCGGAGAGGATTTTATTGCGGAAGCATTTTCCAATTCCCCGCCATACTTTATGACAGTCAGCGGTTGTTCTTCAGGAAATACCAATTCCAGCACAGACAACTTACGTGAGGATTCCTACAATGCATTTGCAGCTTATATGGCAGATGTCATTGAGCACTGGAACAACGAAGGTGTGATCACATTCCAGAGCACAGACCCGATGAACGAGCCGGCAACAAGCTACTGGGGTGCGAACAGCAACAAACAGGAAGGCTGCCATTTCAGCCAGGGCGAGTCTCAGTCCAAGATCCTGGTTGCACTGAACAAAGAGTTAAAGAACAAAGGCATCAACATCATTATCTCCGGTACTGACGAGACAAACAGCGGATATAATGGCGGACAGGGTGGACAGATTGATTCCTACAACAAGCTCAGCGATGAAGCAAAAGCAGTTCTGGGAAGAATTGATACCCATACATACAGCAGAAGTTCCCTGTCAGATCTGAGTGCACTGGCACAGTCTGAGGGTAAAAATCTGTGGATGTCCGAAGTTGACGGATCTTATACAGCAGGTACAAATGCAGGCGAGATGAGCGCAGCACTTGGTCTGGCAGGCGCAATGATGACAGAAGTAAACGGTCTGAAATGCTCCGCATGGATTCTGTGGAATGCCATTGATATGCATGCAGACAGCAGCGAATATGGTCAGTCCTGGGTAAACAAGGGAAGCGCAAATGATTTCCTGTCTATGGATGCTCTGGAAAAAGCATGGGGATCCACCACATCCAAAGGCTACTGGGGACTTGCAGCAGCAAACCATGACGATGAGACCATTACTGTAAGTATGAAATATTATGCATACGGACAGCTTTCCAGATATATCCGTCCTGGATATACCATCATCGGCACCAACAAGACAGGTACCACACTTGCAGCTTATGACAAGGAAGGCAAAAAAGTAGTCGTTGTAGCATCCAATACATCTGATTCCGACAAGACATGGAAATTCGACCTGTCCAAGTTCGAGACCATGGGCAGCAAGATCACAGCCATCCGTACCAGCGGAACACTGGCAGACGGTGAGCACTGGGCAGATGTAACAGATTCTGACGATATCGCAGTAAATACAGATGATATGTATTTTACTGCTACCATGAAAGCAAACTCCATCACAACTTACACGATCGAAGGTGTAGATGGAATCAAAGAAGTACCGGAAGTAGAGCCGATCGACGTTGAGCAGATCATCGTAAACAAAGATCAGGTTACCTCCAGTGCAGCATGGAACAACGGAACGACAAACGTTGGAACAAACGTTGTTGATAACGATTTTTCCACATTCTTTGATGGTGTTGCAAACGGATATGTTACGTTAGATCTCAAGACAGAGATGCCGATCGCAGCTGTAAGCTATGCACCGCGTACAGGCTATGAGAGCCGCTGCGAGGATGCTGTGATCTATGGATCCAATGACGGTGAGAACTGGACAGAGTTATATACCATCGAGTCTACACCGGCTGCAAATAAAGATACCATGGTATATTACAGCGAGTTCAATACTTACAAAGAAGGAGCAGAACCAGCTTCCTACCGTTACATCAAATATGCAGTAGATGCAAACGGAAACTGCAACCTTTCCGAGTTGAAAGTATACAAACCGGCTTCCGATTACACCGTAGAGCCGGTATCCGGTCTTGCTTATCCGGATGGAACATTATCTCTTCCGAAGACTCTGACACTGACAGAGAAAGGCGGAGAAGCAACCAAAGAAGCAAACGTTACATGGAACACCGAGGACGTTGACTTTGGCGTAAATCCATATACTTACCTGAATCTGACAGGTACCGTAGAAGGATACAGTGATGTACAGGCAACCGCAACCGTTCAGGTGGTTCCGAAATACATCGAGTATATGATCGACTGTAACAACAACGATTCACAGACATTTAAGAATCTGCAGGCAGCAGGTATCAAATCTATGGTAAATACGGTTGCCGATCAGAAGAAGACAGACGACAATACCTGGGGTTACCTGGGAAGCCACAACGCTTACAACAGCGAAAATGCATCTGATTCCTATGCTGCGGCATGGTATCAGTCAAACGTACAGTACACTGTGACACTTCCGGCCGGTACACATACCATCATGGTAGGTTCCAACGAACTGTGGGCACAGTGGAACGCAACCAGACAGAGTGCGGTATACTACACCGTAGATGGCGAAGAGCAGAAACTGGCAGATCTGAATCTGACAGGTGCAAAAGGTGTTGCATCCGGTGAAATCACTCTGGATGAAGAGACCGAAGTAACCATCAGTGTTAAGAAAGTAACAGGAAACGAGGCAATCGTAAACTGGATCACTGTATGCGGAACATCCGCTGGAAAGAAATTCAGTGATGCTGAGATCGCAGCAAACAATTATGTACTGTATCTGGCAAACGCAGGTACCTCTGATGTAACATCCGTTCCGGCAGATTCCAACATGGGATTATACCAGGGCAGTCTGGATCAGGCTTATGCAGAAGATTCTGAGACAGGTTACAGCTGGGGTTATGTAGAAGATGCTACTTACTCTGCAACTGCAAGAGGCGGCGACACTACATTAAAAGGATCTTACCGTTATCAGTCTGATGCTATTACTTACGAAGCAGGCAAATCCGGTATTGACTATCGTTTTGAAGTACCGGAAGGCAATTATGAAGTAACTGTAGGTATCGACAATCCATGGCATCAGTGGGGAACCAAGACAGAAGATATCCTTCTGGAAGGTGAAAAAGTAGAATCCGGACTGACAGCCAAAGATTTTGAAGGTACTTATCAGGTAACCGTAACAGACGGTGAACTGAATGTATTCGTTCAGGCTACCAGCCGTTCCAAATCCGGTGATGATCCGATCGTAAACTACATCATTGTAAAAGCGATCCCGGGCAGCGATGCAGATGCACTGGCAGTTCTGAAAGTAACTGTTCAGAAATATCTGGAAAAAGTAGAAGGTAAAGATTATACCACTACAACAAAAGAAGCATTTGATCAGGCAATCGCAGACGCTCAGAAGCTCATCGATGAGAATTCTGAAGACGCAGATGCAATTGCAGCAGCAAAGAAAGCCATTGAGAAAGCATACAGTAACCTGGTAGAAGCTCATTTTGAGACCTATGATTCCATCACAGGTACCAATGCAGCAAGAATCTACGACAACAACGGTGCAAAGGTTCAGGCTCATGGCGGACAGATTCAGAAGATCGGTGATACCTACTACTGGATCGGTGAAGACAGAACCAACGGTTACAGACCGATGCCGGGTGTACATATGTACTCCTCCAAAGATCTGTACAACTGGAAAGACGAAGGTGTTGTCTTAAGAACAATGGACAATTATGACCAGTTTGAGACAGACGACTACTTCAAGGATCTGTACGGCGATCTCAGCGATGACGAGAAGAAAGACATCTATGTAGATCTCTGGGCAGAGGGATGCGTTATGGAGCGTCCGAAGATGCTTTATAATGAGAAAACAGGCAAATACGTGATCTGGTTCCATGCAGATGGAACAAGCCCGTATTCTGATGGCAGCGGTTCCAACTACGCAAAAGCAAAAGCAGGTATCGCTATTTCAGAAAACATCAACGGACCGTACAAACTGGTAGGCAGCTACATGCTGGCAAGTGATTACGGCAGTCATGGATTTGATTCCGTGGGCGGACATGTACGAGACATGAACCTGTTCCAGGATGATGACGGAACCGCATATGTAATGTACTCCTCCGAGGGTAATGCGGTAATGTACATCGCAAAACTGAATGACACTTACACAGGTCTTGCAAAAGACGCAGATGAGATGGTTCTGGGAGAAGACTTCTGCATCAGTAGTACCGATTCCAGAGAGGCTCCGGCAATGTTCAAATATCAGGGTAAATATTACCTGATCACATCCGGCTGTACCGGATGGGCTCCGAACCAGGCACGTTATGCAGTCGCAGACAGCCCGCTGGGACCGTGGACCAACATGGGTAATCCGTGTATCGGAGATACCTCCAATAATACATTTGAGACACAGAGTACATGCGTGATTCCGGTAGATGCCGAGAACGGCAAATTCATCTACATGGGTGACCGTTGGTACAATCCGGATAACGGAAAAGATCTGAGCGATTCCAGATATGTATGGCTTCCAATCGAATTCGGTGCCAACAATACCATCGCGATCAAGAACTACAAAGACTGGACACTGGATGAACTGGATGATAAAGGTGCGATCTCTATCGATACAGCACTTCCGGAGACAGCAGAGAGTATGGCTGACCTCAAGGCAGCATTACCGGAAACCATTGATGTAACAATCGGTACAAAAGTAGTAAAAGATGCAAAAGTAACCTGGACCGTAGATGAGTCCGCAGGTGAAACAGCACTTGGCTATGTAACAGTAACAGGTACACTGGAAGATCTGAACAGAGACTTTACCATTCAGGTATTCTGCTGCCCGAAATCTCTGGTATACTTCGCAGACTGCTACACAAACGGAGATAATACATCTTCTATTTATGAAAAATTTGCAGCAGCAGCAAACGACCTGAAGAACATGGTATCCGATCAGGCATACGGTGATGACAATGGCGTAACATGGGGTTACACAAGTACAACGGGTGCATCCGGCGGAAGCAGTTCCCAGGATATGGGATCCAAAGGATCCGGCGACTTCTTCGACACCGGTTGGTGGGCAACCAGTGGCGGCAAGATCGAGTACGGTTTTGAACTGACACCTGGTACTTACACAGTAGCAACCGGATTCCACGAGTGGTGGAGCAGTTCCAGAGGTATCAAGATCACAGTTTCTTCTGTGGATGCGGATGGTAATAAGACAGAACTCGGCACAGGCAGCGCAAGCCTTTCCTCCAGCAAGACAGAGGACAGAAGCAGCGTGGATGTAACCGTTCCGGAAGGTTCTGATCATATCCTTGTAACCATCAGCAAAGCATCCGGAAGTGATCCGGTATTAAGCTGGATCAGTATCATTTCAAATGATGCACAGAGCGGTGAACTTGACTGGACAGATTTCGATGCAACGATCACAAAAGCAGATCAGCTGAATGAGGCTGACTGGACAGCAGATTCCTGGAGCGCATTCCAGGCAGTTGTAAAAGAAGCAAAAGACTTCAAAGCAAATGCAACAAGCGAAACAAGACAGCGCGATATCCGTGAGATGATCGCAAAAGTAAATGCAGCAGAAGGCGAACTGATCTTCATTCATGAGCCGACTGGCGATGTAACTTACTATGTAGATGCCGTAAACGGTGATGATGAAAACGATGGTACTACACCTGAGACAGCATGGAAGACACTGACAAAAGCTTCTTCCATCCGTCAGCTGAAAGCAGGCGGCAGCATCTTACTGAAAGCAGGCTGTGTATGGAACGGTGAGCAGCTGTTCATCGACAATGCCATCGGCAGCGCAGAAGCTCCGATCGTGATCGGAAGCTACGGTGAGGGTGCAAAACCTGTCATCAACGGAAACGGAGCAGACTGGTCCGCTTCTACCAAGGAAGATCTGGCAGCTGTTCATATCAGAAACAGCCAGAATATCGTGATCGAAAACCTTGAGATCACAAACTGGGATATCTCTGCAGGAGAAATCGGAAGCTACAAACAGAGCAGCAAACTGTTATCCGGTCTCGTAGTAGAGAACCGTGACGGCGGTGAACTGGTAAATGTAACCATCCGCAACAACAAGATCCATGATGTCAATGGTAAGATGGCCGGTGGTGCAAGCAAAGGCGCAGGCGGACTGATCGTTCTCGTAACAGGAAACGGCAGCAACCATACCGGTACCGTAGAGTCTTACTACACAGGACTTGCCATTGAAGGAAATGAAGTATACAATGTATGCCACGAAGCAATCTACATGGAGAGCGTATGGGCAAGCCGCAAACTGGTAGGCGGAACAAGCGGTGATACCGGATACCAGAATGCAGGTAACAGCAAATGGATCGGTAGCAGCAATGTGACGATCAGCAACAACTATGTACATGACGTAGCAGGCGACGGTATCGTACCGATTAACACCACAGATGCAATGGTAGAGTACAACCTGGTTGACAACTCTGCAGACAGCAACTGGAATTACAGTGCAAACCCGAACCATGCAGCAATCTGGTCATGGGATAGCAACAACGTAACATTCCGTTATAACGAAGCTTCCAACACATCCAGACATTCCGTTGGATCCGCAGTTGGAAACGACAGCATGGCATTTGACTTTGACTATGGTGTACAGAACTGTGTATACGAGTACAATTACAGCCATGACAACCTGGGTGGATTCCTGATGCTCTGCCCGGGACCTGGAGCAACCGTAAACAACATCGCACGCTACAATGTCAGCGTAAACGATGGTAAATATGACGGCGCACCAGTGATCCGTATGGGTACCGGTAAATATGGTTCCCTCGGCGTTCAGATTTACAACAACACCATGTACTGGGAGAACAACGGTGGCTACACAATGTCACTGACACCGCATTCCGCATGGGAAGGCCAGGCAATCAAAGATGTTTCTGTATTTAACAACATCTTCTACGGACCGGTAAAAGCAGACAGCATGAGCACAAAAGAGGGTGTAACTTACTCCAACAACCTGGTATACAGCAGCGACGGAAGTGCTGAGGCCGTATACGAGGCTCTGTCAAATGATGCGCATGCAGTTTACGCAGATCCGCAGTTTGCAGATGTAACAGATTACACAGCAGGAAGCTGGACAGATGGCCAGACAACTCTGGGAACAGTAGAAGGATTCCGCATTGCGAAGACATCACCGGCAGTAGATGCAGGTATGGCAATTCCGGAAGCTCCGGCATACACCGACGATACACTTGGCGGTGAGCTGGTAGCAAATGAAGCACAGATCCCATCTGTTGACTACTACGGAAATGCACTGACAGACGGTACACCGGATATCGGAGCAAACGAGACAGTCAAGACAGATGATGCGCAGAAAGCCATCGAGGCAAATGCCGAGGCAGCAAAAGCACAGATCGATGCCCTTGAGAATCTCTCTCAGGAGCAGAAAGATGACTTCAAAGCCCAGATCGATGCAGTTGTTGAGAATGCAGCAAAAGCGCTGGATGAGGCACAGACAAATGCAGAGATCAAAGCAGCACAGGCTGCAGCAGACAGTGCAATGAATGTGATCAAAGCAGCAGCAGCAAAAGCAGATGAAGATGCAAAACCGCAGCCGGAACCGAAACCTGCAGATGGTCTTGGAATGGACAAAGACGGCAACTGGTTCTACTACAAAGACGGTGAAGTAGATACTGCTTATACCGGACTTGCAGCAAATGAATATGGCTGGTGGTATGTAGAAGCCGGTCAGATCAACTTCAATGTAACAGGTCTTGTAAATGACAGCACTTATGGCTGGTGGTATGTAGAAAACAGCCAGATCAACTTCAATTACACAGGACTGGTACAGAATGCATACGGTTGGTGGTATGTAGAGAACGGTGCGATCAACTTCAACGCAACCGGACTTGCTCAGAATGAGTACGGCTGGTGGTATGTAGAAGGTGGCAAGATTAACTTCAACTACACAGGCCTCGTAGCAAATGAGTATGGCTGGTGGTATGTAGAGAATGGTCAGATCAACTTCAACTACACAGGTCTCGTAGCAAACGAGAACGGCTGGTGGTATGTAGAAGGTGGCAAGATTAACTTCAACTACACAGGCCTCGTAGCAAACGAGTATGGCTGGTGGAGAGTAGAAGGCGGCAAGATCAACTTCAACTACACAGGCCTTGCACTCAACGAGTACGGCTGGTGGTATGTAGAAGGCGGCAAGATCAACTTCAATTACAACGGATATGCTACTTATTACGGAGTAACTTACCGTGTAGAAGGCGGAAAAGTAATTACCGCATAATACAAAAATCAGGCAGTAACAAACAGGAGTTTTATATGTTCGGAAGAAAGAAAATGATTCCGGCAGGCTTTGCGGCAATGGGGATTCTCATTGCCGCAATGGCTTTTGCGGGAGGATGTGGAACACAGAACACAGATCAGAATGATCAGACAAACGTTTCGGCGGAAGTCTCAGCCGGAACGGCGGATACACAGGCGGATACAAATGTTGTCTGCTACATAGACGGCGATGCAGTTTCCGTGGAAGAGTATGCCCTGCTGGCAGAAAATCACAAAAACGATATCCTGATGCGCTATACCACAGAGCAGGTGAACCAGCCGGATTTCTGGGAACAGGAGATTGACGGAAAGGTACCGGCAGAGCAGCTGGAGACGATCATCTCACAGGATCTGACGGAGAACTATGCCATCAAGCATCTGGCAGTTGAGTGGAAGGTGACAGAGGATTATACCTTTGAAGATCTGAAACCACAGATGGAAGAAAAGAATGCTGGGCAGTCAGACAGCGCAGATGTCACAGACAGCTACGGGCTGACCGAATATGATATCAGCAAGTATTACAGTTACTGGTATTCGAATCTGCAGACGAATCTGATGAATCAGATGATTGGAAACAGTGATGATTATTCCGATGCACAGGATGTGGAGGCATGCATTGCAGAAAAGGCAGAAAAATCTGTCATCAAAGCAGGGGGTGCGTCTGCAACAGATGTGATCCTGGAGACTTTTGCACAGTAAAATTTCTGAAGGACAAGTCTGAGAAACAGGCAGATCAAAACAGCGCGGCAGTGAGAGAAATACACTTCTTTCACTGCCGTTTTTTCGTTCTTTTTTCTGCGCAGGCTGTTCTTGATTTGCTCATTTGTCTTGGGTATAATAAAAATAACTGACACAAAATATACGTAACGATCTTAAATTGCTGAAATGGGAAGATAATTGCTGATGAAATAGTTGTTTAACATAAGATCATGAAAGATGAGGTTTTCTATGGGACATACGGAAAATGGGACACAGACACCGCACAAACGGCGTGTGCGTTATAAAGGAAAGTATCCGAAGAAATTCGAGGAAAAATACAAAGAACTTCAGCCGGAGAAATATCAGGACACCATTGAGCATGTGATCCGCAAGGGTAATACCCCGGCGGGCATGCACATTTCCATCATGGTGAAAGAAATTCTGGATTTTCTGGAGATCAAGCCGGGGCAGGTGGGATTCGATGCCACGCTGGGCTACGGCGGTCATACAAAAGCCATGCTGCAGTGTCTGAATGGCGAGGGGCATATGTATGCGACGGATGTGGATCCGGAGGAGTCTGCCAAGACGAGAAAGCGTCTGGCGGAGCAGGGCTTCGGGGAAGATATGCTGACGGTTAAATTGCAAAATTTTTGTACCATCGATGAGATTGCCAAAGAAGTGGGCGGTTTTGATTTTATCCTGGCAGACCTTGGGGTTTCCTCCATGCAGATCGACAATCCAAAACGTGGTTTTTCCTACAAGGTTGACGGTCCGCTTGATCTGCGGCTGAATCAGGAAAAAGGAATCAGTGCGGCGGAACGCCTCGATACCATTTCCTTTGAAGAATTGGCGGGTATGCTGGATGAAAATTCAGATGAGCCATACTGCGAGGAGATCGCAGAGGCGATCGTGAAGGAGATCCGCAGGGGCAACCGTATCGACACGACGACAAAGCTGCGTCAGGTGATCGAGAAGACACTGGAATTTTTGCCGGAGAAAGAGCGGAAGGATACAGTGAAAAAGACCTGCCAGCGTGTATTTCAGGCACTCCGTATCGATGTAAACCGGGAGTTTGAAGTGCTGTATGAATTTATGGAGAAGCTTCCGGGTGCGTTAAAGCCCGGCGGCAGGGTAGCGATCCTGACTTTCCACTCCGGGGAAGATCGTCTGGTGAAAAAAGCGCTGAAGGACGGTTATAAATCCGGCATTTACACAGACTATGCAAAGGATGTCATCCGTCCATCCGCACAGGAATGTGCACAGAACGGCCGTGCCCGCTCCACAAAAATGCGCTGGGCGATTCGGTCAGATCTGGAAGTATAATGCAGTTTCAAAAAGGAAGGCCAGGAAGTAAAGGTTCGAACATAAAGGTTAAAAAATAAAGGTTCAGACATAAAGGTTTATAAGGGTTTAGAAAGAAGAGAATACAAATTGAAGAAGAATAAATATGAGATTGATATGTGCAACGGCACGATCATGGATAAGCTGATTTCTTTTGCGCTGCCACTGATGCTGTCCGGTGTGTTACAGCTGATGTTCAATGCCGTGGATATCATTGTGGTGGGACGGTTCAGCGGAAGTCAGGCGCTGGCGGCAGTGGGATCTACCACCGCGCTGATCGCTGTTTTTACAAATTTATTTATTGGAATTTCCCTGGGGGCAAACGTGCTAGCGGCGCGGTTTTATGCAGCCGGTCGTGACAGGGAAATGTCAGAGACGGTACATACTGCCATTACGCTGGCACTGATCAGTGGAATCGTGATGGCATTTGTGGGCGTGCTTTTTGCAAAAGGCGCCCTGGAACTGATGGGGACACCGGATGATGTCATCAATCTGTCCACCTTGTATATGCGGATCTATTTCTGCGGCATGCCGTTTTTTATGCTGTACAACTATGGTGCGGCGATCCTGCGTGCAGTGGGCGATACGAAGCGGCCATTGATCTTCCTGCTGATCTCAGGTTCCACCAATGCGGTGCTGAACCTGGTGCTGGTCATCAAGTTTGACCTGGGTGTGGCAGGTGTCGGTATTGCGACAGTGATCTCACAGATGATCTCCTGTGTGCTGGTGCTGCGTTGCCTGTATAAATCCGCCAGCAGTTATCAGCTGCGGTTTTCAAAATTAAAGATCAAAAAAGCATATATGCTTCAGATTTTCCAGGTGGGTATTCCGGCGGGTATCCAGAGTACCGTGATCAATCTGTCAAACGTATTGCTGCAGTCTTCCGTCAACTCTTTTGGCTCCACAGCAATGGCGGGATATACGGCGGCAAATAATCTGTTTGGATTTTTATATGTGTCCGTGAACTCTGTGACACAGGCTTGTATGAGTTTTACCAGTCAGAATTACGGTGTGGGAAAGCTGAAACGAATGGACCGGGTATTGCGTGACTGCATTATCTTATCCGTCAGCGTATCTCTGGTACTGGGCGTTGGCGTGTATGTCTTCGGACCGGAGATCCTGCAGATCTATACCACAGATCCGGCGGTTATCCAGTGTGCCATGGAGATTCTGCTGTATACTACGGTGACGTATTTCTTCTGCGGATTGATGGATCTGTTTCCGGGAGCACTGCGTGGTATGGGACATTCCGCAGTACCGATGATCCTGTCTGTCATCGGCACCGTCGGTACACGAATCGTCTGGATCTATGGCATTTTCCCACAGCACAGGTCACTGGCGATATTGTTTATTTCCTATCCGGCATCCTGGATCCTCACGATTGTGATGCAGGTGATCTGTTTTTACTTTGTACGGCGGCATGTGCACCGTACCCATGCGGAACTGGGCGCTGACATTGAGCATAAGCAGAAGTAAATTTTATGGTATAATCGACCTTTTGCTTCCACATACTAGATGTACAACAAAAATCTGGTAATTGTGAAGAGGAAACAGGAGGTTTTTACGATATGAAAGCGACAGGAATCGTGCGCAGGATTGATGATCTGGGGCGCGTGGTAGTGCCAAAGGAAATCCGCAGAACGCTGCGCATCCGGGAGGGTGATCCGCTGGAGATTTTTACCGAACAGAACGGAGCCATTATCTTGAAAAAATATTCCCCCATCGGGGAACTGAGTACCTTTGCCGCCCAGTATGCAACAAGTATGGCGGAGGTGGCCGGGAGTCTGGTGTGCGTCATGGACCGGGATCATATCATCGCGGCAGCGGGAAACGGCAGAAAAAATTATGACGGGAAACCGGTCAGCCCGGAGATGGAGCAGTTTATCGAAGCCAGAGGCTGTCAGGTGACGGCTGCACAGGACGCAAACTGTCAGAAACTGACCCTTGACGATGCCATGCAGTATCAGACCCAGGCACTGGCGACCATCATCTGTGAGGGGGATGCTATCGGCGCGGTGGCGCTGTGCAGCGGCGCAGAGAAAGACCGTGTCGGAGAACTGCAGGGGAAACTGGCACAGGCTGCGGCATTGTTTTTGGCGAAACAGGTGGAACAGTAAGACGTTTTCCGGGGAATCGTGAGATTTCCTGTGTAGGTTATGAAAAGGGACTCTGCGATTTTATCTCGTCCGCGAATGATCGCTGGCCGAGATAAAATAGCCAGAGTCCCGTTTTTCAGCCTTTCACTAAAACCACACTGTTTTTCCTTACGTTGTGACGATCATTCAGTTTTACTACTTTTTATTATGGAGGAGATCATGAGATTCATACATATCGCAGATGTGCATCTGGGAGTTACCCCGGATGTGGGAATGCCCTGGAGTGAGAAACGGGGCAAAGATATTTGGAACAGTTTTCATATGGTGCTGGAGGAGGCCCGCAGACAACAGGTGGATCTGCTGCTGATTGCCGGGGATCTGTTTCACAGACAGCCATTAAAGCGTGAATTGAAAGAAGTGGCAGCAGGATTTGCTACGATACCGGACACGGAGGTCGTATTGATCGCGGGAAACCATGATTATCTGCATCCGAAGTCTTACTACCGCACCTTTGCGTGGCCGGACAATGTGCATTTTATTTTAAATAAAGATCTCACGCCGGTGCATCTTGAACGGATCCATACAACGGTATGGGGCTGCAGCTACTGGGATAAGGAAGATGTCAGAGCGGTGTATGGAAAAAACCAGCGGCAGACGAGTTCAGAGTTTCAGATCCTGCTGGGGCACGGCGGCGATGACCGGCATCATCCGTTCCGGGCAAATGAACTGGCGGCGGCAGGCTATGACTATGCAGCCTTCGGACATATCCACAAGGCGGCGCAGCTGATCCCGAACCGGGTGGTGATGGCCGGTTCCCTGGAGCCGACGGACTGTAATGATTTCGGTCCCCATGGTTTCTGGATGGGAGACTTGACGGAGGCCGGCTGCCGGGTCTCTTTTTACCCGATCAAAAAATGTGAATATATCCGGCAGGAACTTCCGGTGACACCGGAGATGTCCGCTTATGCGGTGGTGGAACTGGCGCAGCAGGAACTGGCAAAACGTGCGCCGTATCAGGTCTCTCATTTGGTTTTGCGTGGATACCGGGATGCGGATATTCTCCTGCCGGTGCAGGAACTGGCGCAGCTGAACCGGGTAGTGCGTGTCGTGGATGAGACTGAGCCGGACTATCCGTTTGAAAAACTGAAACAGCGATATGACGGAACACTTCTGGCGCAGTACATCGAGACGCTGGAGACATATCCGGATGCGGCATCCGGCAGAAAGGCGCTGTATTATGGTGTGCAGGCCATGCTGAATGCCATGGGGGAAGGACAGGAGATATAGGATGATTATCAGAGAGGCGAACATAGGAAAATTTGGAAAACTGGAAAATCAGAAGTATCAGTTTTCTCCGCGGATCAATGTCATTTACGGAGCCAATGAATCCGGCAAAAGTACCCTGATGCAGTTTCTGAAGGCGATGCTGTTCGGTCTGGAAAAAACAAGGGTGAGAAAGACGCTGGATACTTATAACCGGTATGAACCATGGGATACGCCGGCTTATTTTTACGGCTCCATGGTGTTTGAGACCGGGCAGCAGCAGTTTCTGCTGGAGCGAAATTTTTATCATAAAGAAAAACGTGCGCGGCTGGTGAATATCCGGGACGGCGAGGAACTTTCCGTGGAATACGGAGATCTGGATATGCTGCTTGGCAATGTCAGTGCAGCTGCTTATGAGAATACCTGCTGTATCGGGCAGGAACAGCTGCTTCCGGGGCGGGAGCTCGGTGTACTTTTGGAGGATGAGCGCAGCAATCTGGCGCAGACCGGCAGCGGGGATTTCCAGTTGTCGAAGGCATTGCAGGAACTGGAGCAGAAACGGAAACATGCGGAAAAGACCCGGAAAGAACTGGAACAGCAACGCCTGTCGCGTATCCATCAGCTGGAAGTAAACCAACAGGTGCTGGAACGAGATATTGCCGGGTTGAAAGCGCAGCAGGAAAAGCAGAGTACACAGCAGGGCACGATGCAGGAGCAGGTAAGAGGGCTGCAACAGCAGATGGAACCAGTACAGGCGGACTATCAGACAGTCTGCAAGCGGGAACAGGAGCTGAATAGCGCAGTGGCGCAGGTGCAGTCAGAATGGGAGCAGGCTGAACGGGAACAATGGAAGCAGGAGCAACTCCAACGGGAGCAGGAAGAAGCGGAAGCACTTCAGCAGAAATTCGGTAAAAACGCAGGATTTTCTCCGCTTTTGCTGATCGGTGTGGCGGGTCTGATCCTGGCACCTGTTTTAAGGTCAGCCATGGATGGATTTCAGAAGATAGCACCGTTTGTAAATGTTGTCTGTATCATTCTGATCCTGGCGGGGCTTGCGTCAGCCTATTGCAGAAACCGAGCAAAGAAAGAGGCTGACGCTGCACAGAATCACAGACAAAGTGTAAATGACGCTGCGCAGGATTACAGGGAGCAAAATGGCCGGTCAAATGGTGGGATGGATCTTCATTCTGTGGAGCGGGAGCGAAGAAAATCTGCCCTGGATCAGCAGTTACAGCGTGTGCGTCAGCAGAAATCTGCCCTGGAAGAACAGTTGCAGAAACTGAAGGATCAGAAAAAAGCACTTCAGCTTCAGGCGGCCCGGCAGGAAGGCTCCGGGGATCAGCTGCAAAGCCAGATCCAGGAGAAAGAAGTGGAACGGGAGAATCTGACAGAGCAGGTGGATGAACTGCAGCAGGAGACTTTGGAAGAACAGAATGCCCGGGCAGACAGGGAAGCACTGGAACTGGCGGCAGAAACCATGTTCCGTCTTGCCGCCCGGATGTCAAAGACGCTGGAGCATACCCTGGACAAAGAGATGTCAGAGATCCTGGCGCAGATTACGGGAGATGTACATGAGCAGCTGCAGATGAACGGTGCACAGGGCATCGTACTGACAGAGCAGATGCAGAAACGTGTGCCGGAGGCATACAGCCAGGGAACCATGCAGCAGGCTTATTTTGCCTATCGGATGGCGGCGGGGCATATGCTGATGAAGGAAGAACCACTGCCATTTCTTCTGGATGAGACCTTTGCAAACTATGATGAAGAACGGCTGCGCCAGACCCTGCGGTGGCTGGCAGAACAGGAAAATCAGATTTTGTTGTTTACCTGTCGGGAAAACGAAATGAGACTTCTAAAGGAAGAGGGCATTCCTTTTGCAAGTATACAATTATAAACATGAGGTGCCGGCATTGATTTGCCGGCATTTTTTGTTTAATATGAAGCTGTTTGAAAGATTACTAACAAACATACGGAACGTATTTTTTGAAATATAAGGAGCGTAAGAATACAGATGGACAGAGAAATGGACAGTCAGGAAAAAATATCAAAACCGCATGTCACGCTCAGTGCCGAAGAACTGCTGCGGGCGAAGATCCCGGGAAAAGAAACTGGGATTGAAGTGAGAACCGGAACCTGCGGATTCTGCGGCGGAGAGTGTCTGCTGGATTTTTATCTGAAAGACGGAAAAATCGTAAAAGTGGAAGGAAATAAAACCCTTCCGGGAGCATCGGGGCGTGTCTGTGTCAAAGGCGCGGCACTGAAGCAGGCATTGTATCATCCGGATCGCATTCTGTATCCGATGAAACGTGTCGGTGCCCGGGGAGAGGGAAAGTTTGAACGGATCAGCTGGGAGGAAGCACTGGATACCGTTGCGGAACGCATGCAGTCGGTCAAGAAGACTTATGGCGCCGAGCAGACGATGATCTATATGGGACATCCGAAGTGGTTCCGCCCGCAGATCACGGATTTTGTAAATAAATATGGCACACCGAATTACGGGACAGAGTCAAGTACCTGTGCCTATGCCCTTATGATGGCAAATCAGTGCAATTTTGGCAAAAATATCATGCTGATGCCACCGGATTTCGGACGTTGCAACACACTGGTTGTCTGGGGTGTAAATCCGTTGTACAGCAATTCCGTTAAAGGCGGAGCCGGATTTTTGCATGCGGTGGACCGTGGCATCAATATCATCGTTGTGGATCCGAAGTGCACACCGACCACGGAATATGCGACACTACATCTGCGGCCGGTTCCGGGAACCGACGGGGCGCTTGCCCTGGGAATGGCGCGGGTGATCATTACGGAAGAACTGCAGGACATGGATTATATCGAAAAATATACGATCGGCTATGAAGCATACCGGGAGTATGTCATGGAATTTACCCCGGAAAAAGTGGAGGAGATCACAGGTGTTCCGGCAACAGATATGATCCGGGCGGCACGGATGATCGCATCGGAAGGACCGTCTTCTCTGATGCTGTCTGCCTCACCGGTGGTCCACAATATCAACGGCGTACAGAACGGCCGGGCCATCGGACTTCTGATGGCACTGACCGGAAACTTTGGCATGCCGGGAGGATTTGCGGGACCGGGACTGGCCCGGACAAGGCTGAAGGATGCGTTTATGCAGTCCATTCAGGATCGTGATTATCAGAAAAACGGCTTGAATTATGGAGAGTTTCCGGCATGGGACCGTCTGACTTCCAGAGAACTTCAGGTGGAGCGGATGGCTGATTTTCTCCTTGGAAAAGGCACCTATCCGATCCGGAACCTGATCGCGTTTGGCATGAACCATCATATGTGGCCGCGTCCGGACCGGCTGGAAGAAGGACTGAAACAGGTAGAATTTTTCGCCTGTGCCGATATCTATATGAATGAGACATGCAAATATGCGGATATCCTTCTGCCGGTGGCAACGTCCCAGGAGCGGGAGCAGATTGAACTGCTGACACCGCAGACTGTCTTCTATCAGCAGAAGGTGCTGGAGAATCAGGGCGAGACAAAGAATGATATCGAGATTCTTCTGGAACTGGCAGAACGGCTGGGATTTTCTCTGGGGGATCCGGTGTACCACACCTATGAAGAGTACCTTCAGGATCGTCTCTCACCCACCGGGCTTACCCTGGAAGAACTGCGGGTGTCTCATTATGTAATGCAGGCAAAAGAACTGATGCCGCCACGGACGACGGAGGATATCTTAAAAGTACAGACACCGACGGGAAAAATAGAATTTACATCAACAGTCCTTGAATCCTGTGAAAAAGAGTGGCATGAGGCACTTCCGGTGTATCATGATTTCCGGGAAACACTTCCTATGGAGGAGTATCCTCTGGTACTGACGACGGGCAGCCGTAAACCGCAGCTGTTTCACTCCCGCACGTACCGCCTGCCGTGGCTGGTGAACATGGAGACCTGTCCGGTGGTGGAACTTCACCCGGAGGATGCAATGCGGTATGGTGTGGCGGATGGCGAACAGGTCACGCTGGAGACGCCGGTGGGCAGCTTGGATATGATGGCGGTTGTGACCACCTCCTGCCTGAAAGGCGTGGTAAATGTGTACCATGGTGCAGAGAATGGGGATATCAATCTCCTCTTAGATGACACCTATATCGATCCAATCTCCGGTTTTCCGGGATTCAAGTCTTATTGCTGCAGAATCGTGAAAAAGGAGGCGGAAGCATGAGCAGAGTAGTGTGTGATGAAAAGCGGTGTTCCGGGTGTCTGGCGTGTGTGGCGGCCTGTCTGGATCAGCATTATGAAGGTTCGGATTATAATGCGGTACCGTTGCGCAGTTATGAGATGAAAAAACGGGAACACAGCGACCTGCAGACGTATGTCACAAAAAGCTGTCATCATTGTGAACCGGCAGCCTGCATGGAAGCATGTAAGTTTGGGGCACTTACAAGGGATGAACGAGGTTTTGTGATCGCAGACCGGACAAAATGCCGCGGCTGCAGAATGTGCCTGCGCGTCTGTCCGTATGATGTGCCGAAGTTTGATGCCGAAGGAAAAATTGTGAAATGCGACGGCTGTTCCGTGCGGGTGGCACTCGGAATGGAGCCTGCCTGTGTGCGGGCATGCAACACCGGCGCTTTGAAATATGATATACAGTGATTCTGAATTGAAAAATCAAAAATAGATATTGTGTTCTAACGCAAGATATGAGAGAATAAGAGATAATTGTGAAAAACCATAGTTCGCCCAAACTACTGTTTGATCTCAGTAGGAATTGAGATGCCCTTTTCTGTAAGGGGTGAGTAATAACAAAATTTTTTCAGTGGTAGAACGATTGGTGTAGAAAAGTGAAGGAGATAGATAGATGGACGTAGACCTTGGGCAGTTAAGAGAGCCGTGCGCCTGCGGAATGGAACATAAAATCGATGTGGAGAAGATCGTCATCGAATCCGGAGCAGTAAGCCAACTGGAAGACATTCTGGAAGAGTTTCAGAATCCGGTATTTATATGTGACAGCAATACGCGGACGGCGGCGGAACCGTTTTTAGAGGAAGAATTCAAAGATTATCCGGTCATTGAACTGAATCCGGAAGGACTTCAGGCAGACAACCGTGGTGTAAACAAAGTGATGAAACAGCTGGATTATTGTGACAGAGGACTGAGCAGTGTCTCTGTGGATGTGCTGGTGGCGATCGGCGGCGGAACGATCCATGATCTGACCCGCTATGCGGCGACCGAGTATGATATCCCGTTTGTTTCCATACCAACCGCAGCAAGTGTGGACGGTTATGCAGCCAATGTGGCAGCGCTGACCTGGGACGGGCTGAAGAAGACCGTTGCCGGTGTGGCTCCGCGCTGGATCCTGGCAGATACCGATATTTTCGGTGCAGCACCCTCGAGACTTACCGCTTCCGGTGTATCTGATTTTCTGGGAAAGTACATTTCCATTCTCGACTGGAAGATCGCGCACCTGGTCACAGGCGAGTACATCTGTGAGGAAGTATGTGATCTGCTGGAAAAAGCACTGCGTGATGTCAGCAGGGTACTGGATGATATTCGTTTCGGAGACAGAGATGCCATCGAAAAACTCATGTATGCCCTGATCCTGTCAGGACTTTGCATGCAGATGGTAGAAAGTCCACGCCCGGTATCCGGAGCAGAGCATATGGTATCCCATCTGTGGGATCTGAATGTATTGAATGAGAAAACCAATGCCCTGCATGGCGAGCAGGTAGGTCTCGGCCTTCTGATCGTGACGGATTATTATAAAAAACTCGGATATGCCATCCGACATAAAAATGTAACTGTAAAATCGGAAACAGCCAAAGGACTTGAAATGAGTCTGTTGGAACATACATTTGGAAAAAAAGGACTGTTGGAAGGAATTCTGACAGAGAACACACCGAATCCGCTGGAGGATATCGATCTGGAAGAACTGGAAGAACAGCTTCCGGATATTGAAGATCTCATTGACGACCTCCCGGATGCAGACGATATGTATGCAAAACTGCATGACGCAGGCTGCGTACATGAGATATCCAACCTTGGAATCGGTCAGAAAGAAGTAGAACTGACGCTGCAGAGCAGCCCGTATGTCAGAAACCGCCTGACATTACTGCGTCTGTCAAAACTGCTGGAGTGGTAACATTCATTAGTTGTTTTAAGTTGCTTTAGCGGCACAGTGGGATGATTACGCCGGTGAAACTCTCAGTGTACATGAATAATAAGCAACGTAAAATAAACGAAGCCGTGAAATAAGCAATTAATTATGCGATAAAAAGAGATATAATAAAATTATCGGTATTTTTTATATCACGCAACGTATGATAGTTTGCAATAAAAAATCAGAAATATTATCTAAGCAGGGCGTCTTAGCCCGCGTGATCATATTTCTGATTTTTTTTCGTAAATATACAATTTAGCCACAAAAGAAATTATAAACCTGCAATTTATCTATAACGAAAATTTTTACCGGCACAAATAATCCCAGATCTTGAAGGATAGTTCATAGAGAAATAGAAGATGACTGTCAGAAATGGAAATTTCCAGCAGCTCTTCTATTTTTTTTACCCGATAGAAGAAGGTGCTCCGGTGAATATGAAGAAATTCCGCAGTTTTTGCGGCATTCCGGTCATGATCCAGATACGCCCGCAGCGTCTCTACAAAATCCGTATGATATGTTTTGTCATAATCCTGCAGCTGAAAAATATGATAGTGGATCCCCACTTCCAGTTCCTGATAATCACATTTGGAAAAGAGATATTCCGGCAGGGCATCGGTGCTGTAAAACAGCGTCTGATCCGGTGTCTGCAGATCGGACAGTTCCAGGGTGTGCAGCGCCTGATTGTAGAAGATCCGGATCTTCAGGATATCCGCAAAAGGCTGGCTTAAGCTGACCTTCAGGTGATTGCGCTCCGCAAACTGTTCCAGCGGATCCGTCAGTTTTGGATTCAGCTGCACCGGTGTGTCCTGATTGATCAGCAGAATGATGTTATTTTTGTATACCACGGACATGGCATTCGGATAGACCTGCCGCAGCGCCGCCATCTGACGTTTGTTGAACAGGTCGCTGTTATGGGGTTCCGGACAGTACAGGATTGCCAGACAGAAAAATTTGCCAAAGCGGCGGTTCAGCAGTTTCAGCCGGGCTTCGATGATATTTACATCGTTGAAACGTCCCTCCAGCAGTTCTGTCAGAAAGGTCTCGTACTGCAGGCCGGTTTTCTGCACAAAGAATTCATGCTTCTGCATCTCGATGGCACAGATGTCGGAAAAGGCGGTGATCAGCCGCAGTTCATGCTCGCTGGCCTCGACTTTTTCTGGCAGACAAAGTGCCACGTAGCCGGTCATGACATGCTGGATGCGGATGCCACAGAAGATCCAGTTTGTGTCCGGGTGGTCTTCCGTCTGGATAAAAAACGCCTGGTTATTTTTGTAAATCTGATGCTCGATCTGCAGGCGGCGCAGACTTTCTACCTCCTGAGAACTTAAAAAAATGCTGCCTTCTTTACTTTTTTCCATACCAAACGGAAGCTGGTGCATCAGCGGGGATACTGCGATCATGCTGTAACTTGCGTCCAGTACGGACATGGGACGGTGCAGAAAAGATTCTGCCCGGAGGATCAGATCGTCCAGCCCATGACCGCTGTAAAGCAGATGATACAGTTCGTTGATCTCCTGCTGCAACCGGAGTTCAAAGGTCAGACGCCGGTTCAGCAGCAGGAAAGCATCTTTTGGTGCAGGCAGGTTTTCTACCGGGATGACAGAAAAATTTCCATACGGAGAGGTCTTTTCATCCGCTGTATACACAGGATCGTCGGTTCCCGGTAAATGACCTGCAGCAGATTCTTTTGTACATGTCTCCCAGAACGCAGCATCCACCAGAAGTGCCGGTGCCTGGTCCATGCCTGGCGCACATAAGACAGATGAAGCATCGTCCTCTTTTTTTATCAGATCTGCCAGAACCTCATCCGGGCACAGATACAGGGTGTCCCCGCACAGAACCGTGTCCCTCCGGAGTATATCGATCCGGCTGATAAACCGTGTCGCATCATAGTTATTTCTAACTGTACAGTGGCTGGTATCCTGCAGCTGGTCAAGCAGTGTTTTTAATGTGATCATAAGAATCCCCCTGAAAGTGAAGGGCAGTCTGCCCATTCGACATTTGTTGAAAATAAAGCCAAAAGGTGCAAGGATTTTCAACAGCTGTTTGAAGCTTTTTTGCAATCCCCATGTTATAATTTTATCAGTGATTATAGTGACAGTGTACCATAATAGTACCGTGCACGTCAAAAATATATCAAATGAGAGGGAATGCAGAAGCATTCCTGAAAACCAAGATCAGAACAGAATGAAAATCAGAACGACAACTGTTGAATGAAGAAGAACAGAAGGGAGAAAAAACATGGCAGTCATTACGATTGACGGCACTCGCCTGGAAGTGCCGGAGAACAAAAATGTATTGGAATGTGCGCTGGAAGCCGGAATCTATATTCCGCACCTCTGCCATCATCCGGATCTGCCGGAGAATGGTTCCTGCCGCATGTGTATTGTAGAAGTAGAAGGTCAGGAAGGTGTGACCACATCCTGTACTCTGCGTGCACAGGATGGCATGGTGGTACATACCACAAGTGAGCGGATCAACAAACTCCGTACTCTGGCACTGGAACTGCTGCTTGCCGGTCATCCGGAAGACTGTTCCACATGTCCGAAATACGGAAACTGCGAACTTCAGACATTAATTCAGTACATCGGTGCAAACAACGCGCGTATGCGTACCCGTATCAAAGGTATCAAGATGGAAGAGGGCAACCCGCTGCTCATCCACGATATGAACCGTTGTGTACTGTGCGGACGTTGTGTACGTGCCTGCAACAAGCTGAGAGGTGTAGGCGTATTACAGTATAATAAAAAAGATCTTGAGACCTATGTAGGAACCTTGCATGGCAAATTACTGAAAGACGAAGACTGTCGTTTCTGTACCGCCTGCGCAGAAGTCTGTCCGACCGGTTCCATCCGTGATAAATTACAGCTTCTGACAACGAACCTGAAAAAAGAAGAGGCACTGGTTCCGTGCCGTACCGCCTGTCCGGCCCATACTGATATCCCGCGTTACATCCGTTTTGTAAAAGAGGGCGATTATGATGCAGCCGTAGCGGTTATCCGTGAGAAAGTACCGTTCCCGAACGCACTGGGACATGTGTGCAGCCATGCATGTGAGCTGGAGTGCAAACGAAAAGAAGTCAGCGAGGCAATGTCCATCCGCGACATCAAACGTTATGCCGCAGAGCATGATACCGGCCGTTACTGGAAAGGCAAAGGAAAACAGCTTCCGGATACCGGCAAAAAAGTATGTGTCGTAGGTGGAGGTCCTGCAGGTCTGACCGCAGCATATTATCTGAGAAAACAGGGACATGCCGTTACCGTAAAAGAAGCACTTCCGACCGTCGGCGGTATGATGTCCTACGGAATCCCGTCCTACCGTCTTCCCCGGGAGATCGTTGCACAGGAAGCAAAAGTGATCGAGGATCAGGGCGTAGTCATCGAGACGAATACAAAAGTGGAAAAACCGGTAGAGTTACTGAAAGAGTACGATGCAGTCTTAATGTCCATCGGTGCACACAAAGGTGTCCGTCTTCCGATGGAAGGCAGCGAACTTCCGGGTGTTCTGTTAAATATTGATTTCCTGCGTAATGCAAGTCTTGGTCAGGAGACCGGAATGGGCAAACGCATCATCGTTCTCGGTGGTGGAAACGTAGCTTTTGACTGTGCGAGAACTGCAAAACGTCTGGGCGCAGAGGAAATCCATCTGGCCTGTCTGGAAGCAAGAGAAGCCATGACTGCGGATGATGAAGAAATCGAGCAGGCAAAAGAAGAAGGCATTTTCGTACATCCGGCACAGACTTTTGAGCGTATCACAGGAACTGACGCTGTTACAGGTGTTGACTTCATGAACGTAAAATCCTTTACTTTTGATGAGAACCGCAGAGCCATCATTGAGAAAGAGGAAGGCAGCGAGCATCACATTAATGCAGACACGGTTATTTTTGCAACAGGCCAGCGCCCGGATCTGACCGAAGAAGCAGGTCTGACTTTAGGCAGAGCAAACAGCATTGTAGTAAAAGAAAATTCCCTTGCAACCGAGACCGAAGGCGTATTCGCAGCCGGTGACGTTGTATACGGAACAAAATCTGTCATCCTTGCCATTGCATCCGGCCGTGATGCAGCGGTTGAAATTGATAAATATCTGGGCGGCGACGGAGATATCAGCGAGACACTTGCTCCGGAGCAGCATGCAGATCCGAAGATCGGCAAAGTAGAAGGCTTTGGTTACCTTGGACGTACTAAGACGCAGGTAACTCCGGCGGCAGAGAGACAGGACAACTTCAACGAAGTAGACCATGGTATCTGCGACGCTGATATCTGCGGCGAGGCAAGCCGCTGTCTGCAGTGTGACTTGAGACTTCAGATCCATCCGTCCAGACTGTGGACCGAGTATTCTAATCAGAAGGAGGCGTAAGACAGATGAGTGCTTTAGAAAATGCAAAAAACATGAGTGTTGAAGATATTCTGGCAAAAACTGCTGCTTCCGGATTACTGGAGTTCGGTGTAGAGCGCAGAGCAGTGACAGAAAAATGGAATCAGGTAAATGCAGAACGTGAATTTCAGACAAATCCGATTCGCGTGGTTGCAGGTTTAAATAATGCGGATATCGCAGGGGTTCAGCTGGAAGTATTGAAATCTGACCCGAAAAAAGTAATGGAAGGTATGGCCATCGCAGCGCTGGCAGTCAATGCAGAGGAAATGTATCTGTACATTCCGGCAAAAGAAGCTGAGTATGCGAAAGAACTGGAAGCACAGGCTGCGGAGTACGGCATCCAGATCCAGACCGGCATCATCAACCGCAGAGCAAGCCGCGGAGGTGCATTCCACCATATTTTAACCATGGCTGCACTGGCAGATATTTTTACAGACAGCTATGAGCCGTGTACTTACATGGCAGTTTGCAAAGATGGAAAAATGGGTGAACTTCAGAAAGTATCCTTTGGTACAAAAGTAGCCGATCTGGTGGGCGACGCAGATGTAAAAGCCATCGCCATCGGTACAAAACTGTACGATGCATCCGCCATGGATCTGGTGATCGAGGCAGATACCCAGATCGGAAACGGTGTGATCACGGTTTACGGCTCCAAATGCTGTATGATCCATGAGACCGAAGAAGTGCTGCTGGCAGAGCGTAAGCAGAGCTGTGGAAAATGTACTTTCTGCCGTGAAGGCCTGATCCAGCTTCACACTATGGTAAAAGAGATCACCGAAGGACAGGGCAAAAAAGAGTTTACTGATATGATGACAGAGATCGGAGAAGCCATGACATTCTCCACTCCGTGTACCATGGGACAGACCGCATCTGATTTTGCGATGGGCTCCCTGAAATATTTTGCAAATGAGTATGAAGATCATATCAAGAAGAAAAAATGTGCAAACAACGTATGTTCCGCATTTATGAGTATTTACATCGATCCGGATCTCTGCGAAGGCTGCGAGGAATGTGCGGATGTCTGTCCGGCTGACGCCATCGAGGGCAAGAGCGGATACATTCACATGATCGATGAATTCGAATGTACCAAGTGTGGAAAATGTATTTCCGCATGTGAGAATGACGCGATCATCCAGACAAACGGCCGTCTGCCGAAGCTGCCGACCCGTCTGACAAAATGCGGTAAATTCAAAAAACGTCACTAAAATTAATCAACATGGGCTATAAAAGTGGATTGCTCCGTATTAGCATACTCTCGCAATCCTCACCCACATTCACAATCCGACCTATCGGTCTACTTGTTCATATGGGTTAGCCCATCCAATGTCTGTACGTCTGTACAAGCGAGCTTGCACATCCGCACAGCCGCAGTATGGGACTTTTATTAATAAATCTTTATGGAGGTATTTCATTATGAAAACAATGGAAGCAGATGTAATTGTCGTAGCAGCAGGCCCGGCAGGTCTTGCAGCAGCAATCACAGCAGGCGAGAACGACCTGAAAGCAATCGTATTTGAGAAATCCAACACAACAGGTGGAGCAGCAAACATGGGTATGGGACCGCTCGGAATCGGTACAAAATATCAGAAAAAAGCATTCTGCGACATCACAGTAGACGAGGCTCTGAACAAACATATGGAGTATACACATTACCGTGTAGACAGCGACCTGGTTCAGACATACTTCAACAAATCCGCAGACACCATCGAGTGGCTGGAAGACATGGGTGTTGAGTTCGCAGGCGCATTCCGTTACTTCAGAGAGTCTGAGGCAACCTGGCATATCGTAAAACCGGAGAACGGTGTGATCGGACCTCGTGCAGCAGGACCGATGGTTCGTGCCATGACAGAGAAAGCAAAAGAACTCGGCGCAGAGATCTACCTTGAGACACCGGCAACCGGCCTGATCATGGAAGACGGCAAATGTGTTGGTGTAAAAGCAGTTGACAAAGACGGCGAAGAGATCGAAGCACGCGGTAAAGCAGTCGTTGTAGCAACCGGTGGATTCGGTACAAACAAAGAGATGATCAAAGATAACTTTGGCTACAACCTCTGGGAGGACTACTTCCCATTCAACGTTCCGGGTACAACCGGTGACGGTCTGAACATGATGTGGGATGCAGGCGCACAGAAATTCGGTGCAAACATCGAGATGATCTATCAGTTAAAAGATAACATGAACTGGTTCCTGTTAGACGCAGTTCTTCGTCAGCCAAACCTTCTGATCAACCAGAACGGTGACCGTTTCATGAATGAGGGCATGATGGGTAACACTACTTACACAGGAAACGCTCTGGCACTTCAGCCGGGACATTACGGATACTGCATCATGGATGCGAAGATCCTGAAAAACTACAAGAAAAACGGTCCGGATATCTTTGATATCGTTCATCCGGAAGATGCATTCCTGGCAGTTGATGCTGAGTTTGAGCGTGCAGAGGAAGAAGGATATGACGGATTCTTCCGTGCAGATACCATCGAAGAGCTGGCTGAGAAACTTGGTATCGATGCTGATAAACTGGAGGAGACTCTGGATGACTACAACGATATGTGTGATGAGGGATATGATTCTCAGTTCCACAAAAAACATGAGTATCTGCATCCAATCACAGGTAAGGGCGGCTACCTGGTAGGTAAATACTATATCGCTGCTTATGGTACAGTCGGCGGTGTCAGAATCAACAAATACGGCGAAGTTATGGATGCAAATCTGAAACCGATCCCGGGACTTTACAGTGCAGGATCTGATGCAAACACAATCTATGGTGACAGTTATAACTTTACACTGTGCGGAAACACCATGGGATTTGCTATTAACTCCGGACGTATGGCTGGTGAGGCAATCGCTGATTACATTGACGAGAATTTTTAAGTTTTGAAGAACGGACGTTTTGAACTGTTTTTATTAAAAATGCATAAGCGTATTTGATGTGCAAGATTGCGTTATTGATAAAAAAATAACGATAAAAGCCTTGGCTTTTTGACATAGGGATAGGAAAATATAGGGAATACAGCCTGAATTTACTTTTTGAAGTAGATTCGGGCTGTTTTTTTCTTGAAACAAAGACTGAAAATGATAAAAATTTAACAAAAAGGTATTGTGTTCTGTATACTAGTCTGTTATTCTACTGCCGTGGAATGATTACTAGTTACTAACCAGAAAGTGAGGACGATCATGAAGGAATTTGAACAGTGGAATGGTTTTGAAGGACGTTTGTGGAAAGAAGAAGTAAATGTCCGTGATTTTATCCAGAACAACTACACTCAGTATGAGGGTGATGAGGAGTTTCTGGCAGGACCGACAGAGGCAACCAACCGTCTGTGGGGCAAGCTTCAGGAGTTACAGAAAGCAGAGCGTGCGAAAAACGGCGTTCTGGATATGGAGACAGAAGTTGTTACTTCCCTGACAGCTTATGGTCCTGGATATATCGATGAGGAATTAAAAGATCTGGAGCAGGTTGTCGGCCTCCAGACAGACAAACCGCTGAAACGTGCATTTATGCCGTATGGTGGAATCAAGATGGCTGAGGAATCCTGCAGAATGTACGGATATGAGCCAAGCGAAAAAATTCATGAGATTTTTACAAAATACCACAAAACTCACAATCAGGCAGTATTTGATATTTATACACCGGAGATGAAAGTTGCAAGACACAACAAGATTTTAACAGGTCTTCCGGATACTTATGGACGTGGACGTATCGTTGGTGATTATCGTCGAGTAGCACTGTACGGTATCGACAAACTGATTGAGTTCAAACAGAAAGATTTCAATGCAACAAACCGTCAGGGTATGCGTCGTGGTGACTTCCAGCTGAGAGAAGAGATCGCAGATCAGATCCGTGCATTAAAAGGCATGAAAGAGATGGCTGCTATCTACGGCTACGATATTTCCCAGCCGGCGAAAAATGCAAAAGAGGCAGTTCAGTGGGTATACTTCGGATACCTTGCAGCTGTTAAAACACAGAATGGTGCAGCTATGAGTGTTGGACGTGTTTCTACTTTCCTTGATATCTATATTGAGAGAGATCTGAAAAACGGCGTTCTGACAGAGGAAGAAGCACAGGAACTCATCGACCATATGACAATGAAATTCCGTATGGTAAAATTTGCAAGAATCGAGTCTTATAACCAGCTGTTCTCCGGCGATCCGGTTTGGGCAACACTGGAAGTAGCAGGTATCGGCATGGACGGTCGTCATCAGGTTACAAAGACAGACTACCGTTTCCTGCACACACTTGAGAACATGGGACCGGCTCCGGAGCCAAACCTTACTGTATTATATTCTTCTCATTTACCGGAGAACTTCAAGAAATATGCAGCTCATATTTCCGTTGAGACAAGTTCTATCCAGTACGAGAACGATGATGTAATGCGTCCGGTATGGGGCGATGATTACTCCATCTGCTGCTGTGTATCCGCAACAGAGACAGGTAAAGAGATCCAGTTCTTCGGTGCCCGTGCAAACCTTGCAAAATGCTTACTTTATGCAATCAACGGTGGTGTGGATGAGAGAACTCATGATCAGGTTGCTCCGGAATATGCACCGATCACATCCGAGTACCTTGATTATGATGAAGTAATGAAGAAATACGATGTGATGATGGACTGGCTGGCTCACCTCTATGTAGGTACCCTGAACATGATCCATTACATGCATGATAAATATTATTATGAAGCAGCTGAGATGGCGCTGATCGATACCGATGTACGTCGTACATTCGCAACCGGTATCGCAGGATTCTCACATGTTGTAGATTCCTTAAGTGCAATCAAATATGCAAAAGTAAAAACAATCCGTGATGACAGCGGAATCGTTGTTGACTTTGAGACAACCGGCGACTTCCCGAAATACGGAAACGATGATGAGAGAGCAGATGAGATCGCTGTATGGTTACTGCGCACATTCATGAGCAAACTGAAATACTGCCATACCTACCGTGATTCCGAGCCGACTACATCCATCCTGACCATTACATCCAACGTTGTATATGGTAAAGCAACCGGTTCTCTTCCGGATGGAAGAAAAGCAGGCGCTCCGCTTTCACCTGGAGCAAATCCATCCTACGGTGCAGAGCAGAACGGCTTATTAGCATCCCTGAACTCTGTTGCAAAACTTCCATATGAAGAAGCACTGGATGGTATTTCCAATACACAGACCATCAACCCGGGTGCACTGGGACATGATGAGGCTGAGCGTGTAGATAATCTGGTAAATGTTCTGGACGGATACTTCGATCAGGGTGCACATCACCTGAACGTAAACGTATTCGGTGTAGAGAAACTGATCGATGCTATGGAGCATCCGGAGAAAGAAGAATACGCAAACTTCACCATCCGTGTATCAGGATACGCAGTAAAATTCATCGATCTGACAAGAGAGCAGCAGATGGATGTAATCTCACGTACTTGCCACGATAGAATGTAAGGAGATAAACATGGAAAACATCACAGGCTACGTTCACTCCCTGGAAAGTTTCGGTTCCGTGGACGGACCGGGAGTACGCTATGTGATTTTCCTTTCCGGCTGTGCCATGCGCTGCCAGTTCTGCCATAACCCGGACACCTGGGACAGGAAGAGCGGGCAGCCGTACACAGCAGATCAGCTTTTGGAAAAAGCCTGTCGATACCGCACTTACTGGAAACAGAAGGGCGGTATTACTGTAAGTGGCGGAGAACCGCTGCTTCAGATTGATTTCGTGACAGAACTGTTCCGCAAGGCGAAGGAAAAGGGAATTCACACCACATTAGATACCAGTGCGAATCCGTTTACTACAAAAGAACCTTTCTATTCCAAATGGAAAGAACTGATGCAGTATACGGATCTGATCCTGCTGGATATCAAACATATTGATCCGGAAGGCCATCTGGAACTGACCGGTCAGCCAAACGACAATATCCTTGCCATGGCGCGGGAACTGTCCGATATGGGAAAACCGGTGTGGATCCGTCATGTCCTTGTGCCGGAGCGGAACGACAAAGATGAGTATCTGCATCGTCTGGCAGATTTTATCCATACACTGAAAAATGTGGAACGGGTGGAAGTGCTGCCCTATCATACGTTAGGTGTATTCAAATGGGAAAATCTCGGAATCCCATATCCACTGGAAGGCATCAAACCGCCGACGAAAGAACGGGTAGAAAATGCAGAGCGGATTCTTCAAGCCCCTTGACATTCCCCCGAAATTCACTTAAAATAACCACTGATCTATTTTATAATTTATTTGCAGACATTGGCTGTGACGGGAGATAGTACAGGTGGAAGATTCTACAGAGAGAGGATGTTAGTGTCGTGTGCACTAAGGCTGAGACATTCTTGTTTGGAACATCTGGAACCGGGCCCTGAGCTTCGTGCGAGGAGTACGACGTAGTACCGGCGTTAACGGTTTTTGAGTGGATATGCGAGTGATAAAGCTGCGCATATAAGCAGGGTGGTACCGCCGGAATTCCGGTCCCTATGTGGACTGGGATCCCGGCGTATTTTGTTTGATAGGAAATTTTTAAGGAAACTACTGTAAGTTTTTACAGAAAATTATTATTTTGAGAAAAGGAGACATAGTCATGGCAAAGGACAAAAAATTAGTAGAAGCCATTACATCCATGGATGTGGATTTCGCACAGTGGTACACAGATGTAGTAAAAAAAGCTGGATTAACCGATTACTCCAGCGTCAGAGGATGCATGGTCATCAAACCGGCAGGATATGCGATCTGGGAGAACATCCAGAAAGAGCTTGACCGTCGTTTCAAAGAGACCGGTGTAGAGAATGTATATATGCCGATGTTTATTCCGGAGAGCCTTCTGAATGTAGAGAAAGATCATGTAGAAGGATTTGCACCGGAAGTTGCATGGGTTACACATGGTGGATTGAACCCGCTGCAGGAGCGTCTCTGCGTGCGTCCGACATCTGAGACATTATTCTGTGATTTCTATAAAAATGATATCCAGTCTTACCGTGATCTGCCGAAGGTATATAACCAGTGGTGTTCCGTTGTAAGATGGGAGAAAGAGACCCGTCCGTTCCTTCGTTCCAGAGAGTTCTTATGGCAGGAAGGTCATACCGCACATGCAACTGCTGAGGAAGCTGAGGCACGTACCGTACAGATGCTGAACCTGTATGCAGATTTCTGTGAAGAGGTACTGGCTATGCCGGTGATCCGCGGACAGAAGACAGAGAAAGAGAAATTTGCAGGTGCTGAGGCTACTTACACCATCGAGGCACTGATGCATGACGGCAAAGCACTGCAGTCCGGAACAAGCCACAACTTCGGCGATGGATTTGCAAAAGCATTTGGTATCCAGTATACAGATAAAGAGAATAAATTACAGTATGTACACCAGACTTCCTGGGGTATGACAACCCGTCTGATCGGTGCCATCATCATGGTTCACGGCGATGATTCCGGACTGGTTCTGCCGCCGCACATTGCACCGACACAGGTTATGGTAATCCCGATCCAGCAGAGAAAAGAAGGCGTTCTGGAGAAAGCACAGGAAATTCAGGAGCGTTTAGGCAAAGTATGCCGTGCAAAATTAGATGATTCCGATAAGAGTCCGGGATGGAAATTCTCTGAGCAGGAGATGCGTGGTATTCCGATTCGTGTAGAATTAGGACCGAAAGATATCGAGAACAATCAGTGTGTACTGGTTCGCCGCGATACCCGTGAAAAAGTAGTCGTATCTCTGGATGAAGTTGAGAATGTAGTACCGGAGTTACTTGAGACCATTCAGAAAGATATGTTTGAGCGTGCAAAAGCACACCGTGATGCGCATATCACAGATGCACATAATTATGAAGAGTTCTGTGACGCAGTTGAGAACAAACCGGGATTCATCCGTGGTATGTGGTGTGGCGACCGTGCCTGCGAGGACAAGATCAAAGAAGAGACTACTGCTACATCCAGATGTATGCCGTTCAACGATCAGGAGCATATTTCTGATGTATGTGTATGCTGTGGAAAACCGGCGAAAAAACTGGTATACTGGGGCAAGGCATATTAAAAGTTGATACTTTTAATATGCCCTGTATGATCGCATGGATTTGCAGCGGAAAGATATCGCAAAGCGATGCAAATCCAGCGTGAAAAATGCAGAAGCATTTTTCTATTTGAATCATGTGATGTAAAGATAGTATTTTAGGAGGGTGCGTATGAAGATCGAGTTACCGAAAAAAGTAAAGACCGTCATTGGTGAACTGAAGGCACACGGGTTTGATGCTTACGCCGTGGGCGGCTGTATCCGAGACAGTATCCTCGGGCGCACCCCTGGAGACTGGGATATTACGACATCCGCCAAGCCGCATCAGGTGAAGGCGATCTTTCCGCGGACGGTGGACACCGGCATCCAGCACGGTACGGTGACGGTTCTGATGGATAAGGAAGGATTTGAAGTCACCACGTACCGTATTGACGGCGAATATGAGGATGCCCGCCATCCGAAGGATGTGATCTTTACGTCGAATCTGCTGGAAGATCTGAAGCGCCGGGATTTTACCATCAATGCTATGGCATACAATGATGAGACCGGTCTGGTGGATGCCTTTGACGGCATTGCGGACCTGAAGGCGAAGCGGATCCGCTGTGTGGGAGAACCGACGGAGCGTTTTTCGGAGGATGCACTGCGTATGCTCCGTGCCGTCCGTTTTGCGGCACAGCTTGGTTTTACCATTGAGGAACAGACGGAACAGGCCATCCGTGATATGTGCGGAAATCTGGAAAAGATCAGTGCGGAGCGGATTCAGGTGGAACTGGTGAAACTGGTGACTTCGGATCATCCGGAGGAAATGCAGAACGTCTACGACACCGGAATCGCAGCGGTGATCCTGCCGGAATTCTGTACCATGATGGAGACGGAACAGCACAATCCGCACCATATTTATACGGTGGGCGAGCACACGATCCGTTCCATGCAGTATATCCGCGCGGACAAAGTGTTGCGTCTGACCATGTTGCTCCACGATGTGGCAAAACCGGTCTGTCGCACAGAGGATGAGAACGGGATCCATCATTTTCATGGACATCCACAGGTGGGAGCGGAGATGAGCCGCAAGATCCTGCGTCGGCTGAAGTTTGATAATGATACGATCCGCCGGGTGATGGCACTGGTGCGGGCACACGATGACCGGCCGCCATTGCAGGGCAGAAGTATCCGCCGGGCGATCTACCGGAACGGATCGGAACAGTATCCGGAACTGTTTGAAGTGAAACGTGCGGATATTCTGGCGCAGAGCAGCTTTCTGCAGCAGGAAAAACTGCTGTACGTGGACCGGTATGAGCATATGTATCAGCAGATCATGGAAAAGGAGCAGTGTCTGTCCCTGAAAAATCTGGCAGTGAATGGCTCTGATCTGATCGCCAGAGGCATTCAGCCTGGGAAAGAAATCGGAGAGATCCTGCATCAGATGCTGGAAAAAGTTCTGGAGGAACCGGAACTGAACGAGAAGGAAGCACTGCTTGCCTGGTACTTCAAAGCATAATTAACAACACCTCTTCATATGATAAACAAGGGCTAACAGATGTGTAGCAGACATTTATCGTATAAAGGGGTGTTTTTATGTATTATCAGGTGGAACAGGTGCTGGAACAGCAGGAACCGGAGATTGAAAAAATTTACAAGGGGCGGGGACTTCTGATCTGTGAAGCGAAACAGGGTCTGTTTGCATTAAAGGAATACTTTGGCTCCGCACAGAAGGCGGAGTTTTTATATTGGCTGGGAATCTGTCTGGAGCAGCAGGGGCTCCTGTGTGATTCCATGCTGAAAAATAAAGAAGGCAGCCTGATCACGGAGGGAGCGGACCGGGTCCCATATACTTTTCACCACTGGGTCCGGGGACGGGAGTGCGAGGTGAAGAACCGGATGGAACTTGTGACTGCGGTCTGCTTTCTGGCGGATTTTCATCAGTGCTGTTCCGGCAGCGAGTTTGCACAGCCGGAAGAAGGATCCGGCGAGGAGGAGACGCTGAGACTCGGAGAAGAATATGTGCGTCACAACCGGGAACTGAAGCATATCCGCAAGTACATCCTGAAGCGGAATAACAAGAGTGAATTCGAGCGTCTGTTTCTGGAGTGTTATGAAGAATTTGCCAGGCAGTCCGCGGAGGTGGCGGAGTTCCTGCAGCGGTATCCGGAGCACGACGGCGGTTATACCACCGGTGTCTGCCATGGGGATGTGAACCAGCACAATATCCTGTTTACTTCCGGGGGACCGGCGATCATTCAGATGGAACATGCCCATGTGGGTGCACAGATCACGGATCTTGGCAATTTTTTACGCAAGATCCTGGAGAAAAATGACTGGAACCGGCAGCTTGGCATGGAACTGATCCGGGAATACTGTCGGGTACATCCGCTGAGCGGCCAGGATCTGCGGGGGCTGTACTACCGGCTTGCATATCCGGAAAAATTCTGGAAGATCGCCAACCGCTATTACTGCACCAGAAAGGTGTGGGATTCGGGGCAGAATTATGAAAAACTGTACCGGGAGATCCGGCAGAACCGGGCGCGCAGCCAGTTCCTCCATGCCCTCAGGGAGTGGTGCGGACGACAGGGAAAAGCTATATCAGACGAGAAATAATACCTGCTCTGGCAGAAGGAAAGTGACAAAATTATACCCGTAAAGGGTGTCAGACTCCCGTCTGAAAAAATATCAGCAGGATGCATCTGTAACCAGCCTTCCGGGTGCGTGAAATCGGGTCGAAAAGTGGCGGAAAACGCCGAGAAAAGCGGTTTCCATTTGGCAATTAGTATGATATAATGGGTAACGGATATTGATCATGAACTGATGTTGTTCATGATAGGATAATCAATGCAGATATCATAAAATATCAATGAATGAAACGCAGGAGGTTCGATCATGAGTTACAGAGAAGCATATGAATCCTGGCTGAGTAATCCGTATTTCGATGAGGATACAAAAGCAGAATTGCGCAGCATCGCAAATGATGAGAAAGAGATTGAAGATCGTTTTTATATGGATCTTGAATTTGGTACCGCCGGTTTAAGAGGTGTCATCGGTGCCGGAACAAACCGTATGAATGTATACACGGTTCGTAAGGCGACACAGGGACTGGCAAATTATATTATCAAAGTAGGAGCACAGGCAAAAGGTGTTGCCATTGCATACGATTCCAGAAGAATGTCTCCGGAATTTGCAACAGAAGCAGCATTATGTCTGGCAGCAAACGGCATCAAAGCATACATTTTCGAGAGCCTTCGTCCGACACCGGAGCTGTCCTATGCAGTCCGTTACCTCGGATGTACCGCCGGAATCAACGTAACTGCAAGCCACAATCCGCCGGAATACAATGGTTATAAAGTATACTGGGAGGACGGTGCACAGATCACACCGCCGCATGATGGCGGCATCATGGCTGAGGTAAAAGCTGTGACAGATTATGCAACTACAAAGACCATGTCCAAAGAGGACGCAGTTGCAGCAGGTCTGTATGAAGTGATCGGCGCAAACATTGATGATCCGTACATTGCAGAGTTAAAGAAACTGGTATTAAACCAGGATGCCATCGACGCAGTGGCAGATGATCTGAAGATCGTATACACACCGCTTCACGGAACAGGAAATATTCCGGTTCGCCGTGTATTAAGAGAGCTTGGCTTCAAGCATGTCTATGTAGTTCCGGAGCAGGAACTTCCGGACGGCAACTTCCCGACCGTAAGCTATCCGAACCCGGAAGCAGCAGAAGCTTTCACCCTCGGACTTGGCATGGCAAAAGAGCTGGATGCTGATCTGGTACTGGCAACAGATCCGGATGCAGACCGTCTCGGTGTATATGTCAAAGACAGCAAAACAGGCGAATATCATTCCCTGACCGGAAATATGTCCGGATGCCTGATCGGTGCATATGAGATCAGCCAGAGAAAAGAGAAACAGGGACTTCCGGCAGACGGAGCTTTTGTAAAATCCATCGTTTCCACGAACCTTGCAGATGCCATCGCAGCAGATTACGGTGTAAAACTGTATGAAGTTCTGACCGGCTTCAAGTTCATCGGTCAGAAGATGCTGGAGTTTGAGACAAAAGGAAACGGCACTTACCTCTTCGGAATGGAAGAGAGTTACGGATGCCTGCCTGGTACATACTGCCGTGATAAAGATGCAGTAGTTGCTTCCATGGCATTATGTGAGGCTGCAGCATACTACAAGACCCAGGGCAAGACTCTGTGGGATGCAATGCTGGATCTCTATGAGAAATATGGCTACTACAAAGATGATGTAAAAGCCATCACATTAAAAGGTATCGAAGGACTGGCTAAGATCCAGGAGATCATGACCACCCTGCGTGATAATACACCGGCTCAGATCGGCGAGCACAAAGTGCTGAAAGTAAGAGACTACAAGAAGGATACCATTACAGATCTGGAGACAGGTGCAGTGACACCGACCGGTCTGCCGAATTCCAACGTACTGTATTATGAACTTCCGGATGCAGCATGGGTATGCTTCCGTCCGTCAGGTACAGAACCGAAACTGAAATTCTACTATGGTGTCAAAGCAGACAGCATGGAAGCTGCAGATGCAAAGGCAGCAGAACTCGGTGCAGCAGTTATGGCTATTGTAGAGCCGATGCTGGGCTAAGCGTATTGATGAGAATGTATGATCATTCCATACGCTGTTTGCAGAGTGACATTTACGGAAAATGAGCATCACTGCCTGTTTTCCTTGACAAATACAGGGAAAACAAGTATAAATAGTCTATAATAAAAATAAAAGAGAACACTTTTTCGTTCTACAGGAGGAACTTATAATGAACAAAACAGAATTAGTAGCAGCAATCGCAGAGAAAGCTGAATTATCCAAAAAAGACGCAGAGAAAGCTTTAGCAGCATTCACAGATGTTGTAGCAGATACTTTAAAAAACGGTGACAAGATCCAGTTAGTAGGCTTTGGTACTTTCGAAGTAGCTGAGCGTGCTGAGAGAACAGGAAGAAACCCGCAGACAGGTAAAGATATCGTGATTCCGGCTTCCAAATCTCCGAAATTCAAAGCTGGTAAAGCATTAAAAGATATCGTAAACGCATAATCATGAGATTAGATAAATATCTGAAAGTATCCCGCCTGATCAAACGGCGTACCGTTGCCAATGAAGCCTGCGATGCAGGAAGAGTCATGGTCAACAGCCGTGTGGCAAAAGCATCCCAGGATGTAAAAGTCGGTGATATCATTGAAATCGCATTTGGAAACAAATCGGTCAGAGCGGAAGTGCTGGTAGTGGCAGATACTTCCCGCAAAGAGGAAGCAAAGGAAATGTTCCGCTATTTATAAGGCATATTTTAATAAAACCTCCCATATACTGGAAACAGTAAGGGAGGTTTTTTGTATGGAAGAGAGACAGGCATCCAGACAGCACAGGATCATTCTGACCAACCGGGGCACCTGTGCGTTAAATGGAATATCGGACATTTTATCCTTTGATGTGAATGAGATTTTGCTGGAGACAGAGATGGGCATGTTGATGATCCGTGGGATCGATCTGCATGTGAACCGGCTGACCCTGGAAAAAGGCGAGGTGGATCTGTCGGGAAAGATCGATTCGATCCAGTATTCCGATGTCAGCAAAGGAAAAGGATCCCAGGGGGAGTCGCTGCTGGGGCGGCTGTTTAAATAATGAGCAGTGCACAGATCGTACATCAGGCGCAGATGTTTGGACAGGCGGTGATCCTCGGCTGCGGCATGCTGCTGGTGTATGATCTGATCCGGATCTTCCGCAGGGTGGCGGCACATGGTGTCGTATGGATCGCAGTGGAAGATATGTTCTTTTGGGTGATCAGCGCCTTTGTGCTGTTTCAGTTTCTGCATCAGGAGGACGATGGTAAGGTGCGGGGGTTCGTCATCCTTGCGATGTTTCTCGGGATGCTGCTGTATGGCAGACTGTGCAGCAGGGCGGTGGTAAAGGGCGGGACCTTTCTGCTCCGGAAACTGTGCGGCGGTGTGCGATTCCTTTTTCGTGGAATTATGAAACCTGTCAGGATCATGGCGCGCCCTGTTGGTAAATGTGCACAGTGTTTGAAACGGATTTGTAAAAAAAGAAACAGATATGTAAAAAAACGATTGAAAAAATTGTGGAAAGCAGTTAGAATGGGTTTATGTAAGCTTTAGGATCACAGAGATGGATCTTACATTGTTTTACAGAGGTTGTAATTGTTATGTTAATATTCATTCCGGAACAGGATTTAGTTAGAGGACAGATTGCAGATGCGTAAAATGAAACAGCGAAGAAAGAAAAGTAAAAATAGAACAGGTAAGATTTGTATTTCCTGCATGGTAGTTGTTCTGACACTGATCATGTCTGTACAGATCGGACATTTATATCAGGTAAATGAAGGTTACAAACAGGATGAGAAGACCAAGCAGGCGCAGCTGAAGGATGAGCAGGAACGCTCCAAGGAACTTCAGGAAAAAGAAGCCTATGTCGGTTCTGACCAGTATATCGTGGATACGGCAAAATCAAAGCTCGGTATGACCTATCCGGATGAGATCGTATTCAAAGAGAAATAAATGAAAGAAATGAAAGTTAGAAAGCCATGGAATGTGCAGTTCCGTGGCTTTTGATGTTATATGGAGTGATCCTGAAAAAATAAATTGAGCAGATAATAGTGCAGTGATTGAAGCAGTGGATTTCCTTTGGTTAAAAAACATGAAGTGCTTCCATTCGATGAAATCCCCCATCCATGAAGGAATTTTGGCGAAATCTTTTGAAAAAACAGACAGGCATTTGACAAAGATTTTGCGGTGGGGGACGTAGAATAAATCCCTGAAAAAAACAGATCAGGGAGGGATGTAGAATGAAACGATTCAATTTTAATCTGAAACATATGCTGGTGTGTATGGCGGCGCTGCTGTCGCCGCAGTTTCAGCTGGCAGGGGTGTATCCGCTGGTACCGGCGCTTTTTATGACGGGATTTGTCTGCGGCGTGAACCGCAGCCTGCTGTTTCTGTGCAGTATGTGCGGTCTGCTGATTCTGGCACCGGTGTCGGTGATGGTCAAATATGCACTGATCATACTGCTGAGTGCGGCGCTGGTACGGGGGCTGGAACTGTATGCCGGGCATTGTCGCACCCATGTGGCGGGGGCGGTGTGCGGCTGCGTCACAGTGGTGGTTGGTCTGTGCTGGAACGGACTGCATCTGCCGGGAACTTCGGGACTTGTGATCCGCATCTGTGAAGGTGTTCTGGTGACCGGTTTCGTCTATGTGGTGAGCCGCCTGATCATGATGATCCCGGACTGGGAGCCACGGAGCGAGGCACCTATGGTGATGTATGCGCCGGGCGGACGACGGCTGAATGAGTATGCGGAATCTTTTGAAAAACTGTCCCGCACCTTTCGGAAGATGAACCGCTACAAAGAGGATTTTTCTGCGGAAGAGCTGGGGCGGATGCAGACGGAGGTGACCGGACGTATCTGCGCGTCCTGCAGTCAGTGTGCCCTGTGCTGGGATGAGGAGACTATGCCGATGTATCAGGTTCTGTACCGTTTTCTGCAGGCACTGCAGCGGGGCAGGGAGACGGAAGTGCAGGAAAGTGCTGCCGAACTGGGGGAATACTGTCCGTACCGGGAGGAACTGATCGAGCAGGTACAGCTGGTGTTTGAGAAGGCGCATCTGAATATGGCATGGTATAACCGGCTGCAGGAAAACCGGGATGTGATCGCCCAGCAGCTGGATGCCATGGCTTATATTATGGAGGACTGTGCCAACGAGGAGACGGATGTGACGGGGCAGGAGGGCAAGCTTGCCGCATCTATGCGTTATGCCTGGAAGGAGGCCGGCGTGCTGGTGGAACAGCTGCGGATCCTGGAGAACAGCCATGGAAAATGGCAGGTGCTGTTTCAGGGAAGAAGCAGGGGAAGCAAATGTATATCCGTCCGGGAAATGGCAAAACTAATCAGTGGTGTCAGCGGCAGGGGATTTGCACCGGTGAAAGACAGCAAGGCGCTGCTTGGGGAGGAATCCCAGTCTCTGGTATTCTGTGAGAACTGCCGTCTGACGGCAGGATACGGTGTGGCGCGTGCCGTGCGGGAGGACGAGCAGGTGTCCGGGGATAATTTTTCTTTTCAGATGCTGGACAACGGCTGCTGTGTCATGGCGGTGTCTGACGGCATGGGAAGCGGTTATGCGGCTTGTAAAGAGAGCGAAATGGTGGTAGATTTAATAGAGAAATTCATGGAAGCTGGTTTTCTGCCGGATACGGCGCTGCGCATGATGAATTCTGCCATGGTGACTCACGGGGAAAATAATCTGTTTTCCACGGTGGATCTGATGCGGCTGGATCTGGACAGCGGCGCGGCAGAGTTTTACAAGATCGGAGCATCGGCGACCTTTATCCGTCATGGAAAAGAAGTGCGGGTGGTGACGCAGAAGAGCATGCCGGTGGGTGTGTTTGCGGGACAGCAGGTGCCGAAGGTGTCAGAACAGCTGGCTGACGGAGATTTTGTCATCATGGTGACAGACGGTGTGCTGGAGCATTTGCGGGTCCGGGATGCCGGGGAGACTATGTGTGAGGTCATCCGTGGAATTGATACGAATAATGCAGCGGAATTTTCCAGACTTGTGCTGGAACAGGTGCTGCTCTATACCGGCGGGCGTGTCCGGGACGATATGACAGTGCTGACTGCCGGAATCTGGAGCCGATAGCAGACGGAGAGAACAATGCAAAAGAAAATACAAATATTTATGGAACAATATCATATGATAGAAAATGGAGATCATGTCCTGGCGGGGGTGTCCGGCGGAGCAGATTCTGTCTGCCTGTTGCGGGTGCTGTGTGACCTGCGGGCGCGTATGGGATTTTCCCTGTCGGCGGTACATGTGGAGCATGGCATCCGGGGGGAGGAAAGCCTGTCGGATGCGGCATTTGTCCGGGAACTGTGTCAGACCCTGGAGGTGCCGCTGCTGTCCTTTTCCGTGGATGCTCCGGGAAGAGCCGGGGAGCGGCATCAGTCTCTGGAGGAAGCCGCCAGGGATCTGCGGTATGAATGCTTTTATGAAGCGTGCAGACAACTTGGGGCGAACCGTCTGGCGGTGGCGCATCACGGGGACGACTGTGCAGAGACGCTGCTGTTTCACCTGAGCCGGGGAACCGGTATCCGGGGGCTGTGCGGCATCGTGCCGGTGCGGAAACTGGAGCAGGTGGAGGCTACACTGATCCGGCCGCTATTGTGCTTGACCCGGGCGGACATCGAACAGATGCTGCAGGACTTCGGACAGGATTACCGGACAGACAGTACAAATCTGGATGAAAGCTTAAGCCGGAACCGGATCCGCAGCCAGGTGCTGCCGCAGCTTCGCCAGATCAATCCTGCGGCAGTTTCACATATGGTGCGGACCGCAGGCTATATGGAAGAAGTGTGTGCTTATCTGGATGCGGCGGCCTGGGAGGCGGGCGCGCATCTGATCCGATATGTGCCGGAAGCCGGGCATCCGCAGGAGATCCGGATCCGACGCAGTGGCTTTACAGAACTTCCCGGAGTGCTGCAGAAAAATCTCCTGCAGCGTCTGTTGGGGGAACTTGCAGGCAGCCGCAAGGACATTACGGCGACACATGTGGAACAGGTACAGGCACTGTTTGCCGCACAGGTTGGAAAACACAGCGACCTGCCTTATCAGATGCAGGCGGAGGCCGGTTATGAGGAAGTTTTTCTGAAACGGAGAAATAGAAAAGAAAACGACAAAGAACTTCCGACGCAGGAACTGGATACCTCCGGCGGCATACAGCAGTTCAACGGGATGGAAATAACCGCAAAATTATTTCCTTTTGATGGAAATTTTCAACAAATTCCGGAAAAAACATATACGAAATGGTTCGATTATGATAAAATCAAAGATACTGTTCAGATAAGAACACGCCGTCCGGGAGACCGGATCCAGGTGCGATCCGGGGGCGGGCACAAGAAACTGAAAGATTATCTGATTGACAGCAAAATCCCGCAGAGTCAGCGGGATTCACTGGTGCTTCTGGCAGACGGAAAAGAGATCATCTGGGTTGTCGGAATGCGGATCAGTGAAGCATATAAAATAACACAGGAGACAAAACGCATTCTGTCCGTATGCGTCAATGGAGGAGAAGAAAAAAATGAGTGAAAAAATTCGTGTCATGTTTTCAGAAGAACAGGTAAATGAAAAGATTAAAGAGCTGGGAGCACAGATCAGTGCAGACATGAACGGTGAGCCGGTGAAGATCATCTGTATCTTAAAGGGCGCAAGCTTTTTTGCATGTGAACTGGCAAAACGTATCACCGTCCCGGTTTTTATTGATTTTATGTCCGTATCCAGTTACGGTGACGGCACAGAGTCATCCGGCATCGTCCGCATTATCAAGGACCTGGATGATTCCATCGCAGGTGAGAACGTGCTGATCGTGGAGGATATCATTGATTCCGGCCGTACATTAAGCTATCTGGTAGAGAACCTGAAGAGCCGTGGAGCCAAATCCGTGCGTCTGTGCACACTGATGAGCAAACCGTCCCGTCGTGTGGTAGATGTACCGGTAGATTACATCGGCTATGAGATCCCGGATGAGTTTGTGGTAGGATACGGTCTTGATTATGCACAGAGATACCGCAACCTTCCGTATGTAGGCGTTGTGGAATTCGAATAGAAAATAATAAGAAGCGTTTTCTGCGGACTGTGAAGCAGGAAACATACTGCAGACATATCTGAATGTGAGGACGTTTTTGAAGTCTGTGGTCAGATTCTTAAATGTAATAGAAAGAGAGGAACTTTGAGATTGAAACGTAATTTTAGAGGCCTTGGATTGTATGTGTTGATTTTTCTGATCATCATTCTGGGCTGGTATTCTTTCGGTTCCCGGGGAATCGGAACCAATACCTGCACACAGACAGAATTTGAGCAGGCACTGGAGGATGACAAGATCAATTCCATCGTGATCAAGCAGAACGAGGAAGTCCCGACCGGTACACTGACGATCCTGTTGAAAGACGGAAGCCGCGAGCAGATGAATGTATCTGATGTAGGGGCAGTTCAGGAGACACTGAAAGAGGCAGATTTTGATAACTATACCCTGAAAGATGTGCCGGGGGAGAACTGGCTGGTACAGATCTTACCGACTCTGCTGATGGCAGGTATTCTCATCTTCTTTATTATGAGTATGAGTGCGCAGTCCGGTGGCGGCGGCAACTCCAAGATGATGAATTTTGGCAAAAACCGTGCGACGCTGACCATGGGCGAGAACGTAAAAGTCCGCTTTAAAGACGTGGCAGGTCTGAATGAGGAAAAAGAGGAACTGGAAGGAATGGTTGATTTCCTGAAGGATCCGGGCAAATATACAAAACTCGGGGCACGTATCCCGAAGGGTGTTCTGTTAGTCGGACCTCCCGGTACCGGAAAAACCCTGATCGCAAAGGCAGTAGCCGGTGAGGCGGGGGTACCGTTCTTCTCTATCTCCGGTTCTGACTTCGTGGAAATGTTTGTCGGTGTCGGAGCATCCCGTGTCCGTGATATGTTCGCGGAGGCCAAAAAACATGCACCGTGTATCGTATTTATCGATGAGATCGATGCGGTGGGACGCCGTCGTGGAACCGGTATGGGTGGCGGACATGATGAGCGTGAGCAGACACTGAACCAGCTGCTGGTAGAGATGGATGGTTTCGGCATCAACGAGGGCATCATCGTTATCGCAGCGACAAACCGTGTGGACATTCTGGATCCGGCGCTGCTGCGTCCGGGACGTTTTGACCGTAAAGTATATGTGGGTCGTCCGGATGTGGGCGGCCGTGAGCAGATCCTTTCCGTTCATGCGAAAAACAAACCGCTGGCAGACGATGTGGATCTGAAACAGATCGCCCAGACAACGGCTGGATTTACCGGTGCCGATCTGGAAAACCTGCTGAATGAGGCAGCTATCATCGCAGCGAAAGAGCAGCGGATGTACATCTGCCAGAATGATATCAAGAAAGCATTTATCAAAGTAGGCATCGGTGCGGAGAAGAAGAGCCGCATCATTACCGATAAGGAAAAACGAATCACAGCCTTCCATGAGGCAGGTCATGCGATCCTGTTCCATCTGCTTCCGGATGTGGGACCGGTTTATACGGTTTCCATTATCCCGACCGGCGTGGGAGCTGCAGGTTATACCATGCCGCTGCCGGAAAAAGATGAGATGTTCCATACAAAGGGACAGATGCTTCAGGAGATCATCGTGGATCTCGGCGGCCGTGTGGCTGAGGAACTGATCTTTGAGGATGTCACCACAGGCGCATCCCAGGATATCAAACAGGCAACCTCCCTGGCGAAGTCCATGGTTACCAAGTATGGTATGTCCGAGGATGTCGGACTGATCTGCTACGACGATGACGAGGAAGTCTTTATCGGAAGAGATCTGGGTCACACCAGAGGATACAGTGAGACAGTGGCCACCAGAATCGACGGCGAGATCAAACGGATCGTGGATGAGTGTTATGCGAAAGCACGCCAGATGATCCGCGAGCATGAGGATGTGCTGCACCGCTGTGCAGAACTGCTTCTGGAAAAAGAAAAGATCAATCGAGATGAGTTCGAGGCATTGTTCGAGGAAAAAACTGTAGAAGCGTCTGCTGAGTAGGAAAATGTGGAAAATGCACCATGGTTTGTGCGATATTTCCGTAAAATACGGAGAAGGTTACTTGCGGGTAATGGCAAAAGTGCATAAAAACACATCGTGGAATTTGTGAACTTTATGCACACTTATTTGTTGGGATTTGCTAATATACTAACTGTAAATACCCCCAATACATTATATAGTTTTTTGCTACCCCCATAGTAAAAAATACCTTCTCCTTTTGAAAGAGACAGCAGATCGATTGGCTGTCTCTTTTTTGTTATAGGTAAAAATAAATTTTTACCTATAACAGAAAAAAGAGACAATCTATGCGACCAGATGCATAAGGAAGATAGCTGCAAAGCAGCATGCATCTGGCGCGCAAAATAAAACAAGTCCTGACAGCTGAGTAGAGTGAAAAATAACAAGACTTGTTTATTTTGATGATGATTATTTATATCACATTTATTTTTTATTATAAAATAATTAGTTTATTACCGAGGGAAAAGAAATGACATATGATTCAGTACAGAAATTTAACAGTATAGAGAATTACATCTTGCAGATGCGTCCGATCCTGAGAAAACGGGCATTATTCTCTGATGGAACAGCGGATTACCGGATGCCGCCGGAGCCGAAGGCAGGAGACACGGTGAAGATCCGTTTTCGTACCGCTGCCGATAACGTAGATCTGGTGGTGCTCTGTCATGAGGACGAGCGCATTGAAATGCATCTGGCGGACCGTGAGCGGGATTTCGATTATTATGAAGCGGAGATCCGTGTCGGAGAGGAGCAGTACAAATACCATTTTGAGATCATATCCGGTATGCTACGCTGTACCTATGACCGGGCGGGTGTATCCAGAGATTTCCGTCCACAGTATGAGTTTTGCATTATTCCTGGATTTGCGACACCGGAGTGGGCAAAAGGTGCGGTGATGTATCAGATTTTTACAGACCGCTTCTGCAACGGTGATACTTCCAATGACGTAAAGACAGGGGAGTATTACTACATCAACCGTCAGACGAAACAGGTGGAAAACTGGGATAAATGTCCGGAAGATTTCGACGTGGCAAACTTCTATGGCGGTGATCTGGCAGGTGTATTGTCCAAGATGGATTACCTGGAAGAACTTGGTGTGGAAGTAATATACTTTAATCCGCTGTTTGTGTCTGCTTCCAGCCACAAGTACGATACACAGGATTATGACTACATCGATCCACATTTTGGTGTGATCGTGGAGGACGGCGGCGAGGCGATGCCACAGGGCTGCTGTGACAACCGCCAGGCGTCTCTGTACAAGGCTCGTGTGACAAATAAGAAAAATCTGGAGGCCAGCAACCAGCTGTTTATTGAGCTGGTAGAAGAGGCACACAGACGCGGCATGCGTGTCATTCTGGACGGTGTGTTCAACCATTGTGGTTCCTTTAATAAATGGCTGGATCGTGAAAAAATATATGATGACGCGGAAGATTTTGAACCGGGTGCCTTTGCGACAAAGGATAGTCCGTACCACAGCTATTTCCATTTCCAGAATGACAATGCATTTCCGGATAATGTGACTTATGAAGGCTGGTGGGGACATGATACACTGCCGAAACTGAATTATGAGGATTCTCCGGAACTGGAAGAGTACATTCTGAACGTGGCAAAAAAATGGGTGTCTCCGCCTTATAATGCAGATGGCTGGCGTCTGGATGTGGCTGCTGATCTGGGACACAGTCAGGAATATAACCATCTGTTCTGGAGAAAATTCCGAAAAGCAGTAAAAGAGGCAAATCCGGAAGCACTGATCCTTGCGGAGCATTACGGCGATCCGAAAGACTGGCTGCAGGGCGATCAGTGGGACAGTGTCATGAACTATGACGCGTTTATGGAGCCGATGACCTGGTTCCTGACCGGTATGGAAAAACACAGCGATGAATATAAAGACTACATGCTGGGTAATATAGAAAATTATGAGAATGCAATGACACACTATATGGCAAGTTTTGCGACATCCTCTCTGCAGTGTGCCATGAACCAGCTGTCCAACCATGATCATTCCCGTTTCCTGACCAGAACAAATCACAAGGTAGGACGGGCGGCAAATCTTGGTACACAGGCAGCTTCCGAGGGCATTAACAAAGGTGTCATGAAAGAGGCGGTTGTCATTCAGATGACCTGGCCGGGTGCTCCGACCCTGTATTATGGAGATGAAGCCGGCCTGTGCGGATTTACAGATCCGGATAACCGCAGAACGTATCCCTGGGGCAGAGAAGACAAGGCACTGATCCGTTTTCATCGGGATATGATCCGGATCCACCGGGAAAATCCGGCACTTCGCACCGGCTCTGTCAAATTCCTGCGGGGAGACCGAAATATTCTCTGTTATGCGAGATTTAACCGGAGCCAGCAGTTTATTATTGTGGTAAATAACGATGGTTATACGAGAAGCATGGAGATCGGTGTGTGCGGAGCAGGAGTACCATCTTCCTGCCAGCTGACACAGATTATGTACTCGTCCGAGGATAATTATTCCATGGCACCGGTAACGTATCAGGTGGAGAGAAGCTATCTGAAGCTGACGCTGCCAAAATATTCGGCTGTTGTGTTACGCCACCAGTCAGAAGAGGACTAAAACGACACACATAAACACTAATTTAATCCGACAGAATTAGTTGCATGCGGTATGTAGGATATGCTATACTTGAATCGTAACAAGAGGCGATGAAACAAAGGTTTGTAAAATCAGAACAAATGTTCATTTTCAACATTCAAACATCACAGGTGTTATGCTTAAAAAGAATTCATAGTATAGCAGTCTTCATACTTTCTTTTGTTGTCAAACAAATTTTGACATGGTACAATGAGCGCAGTGAATCAAACACTGTGTAACTTGTAATACCAAAAATCAGAACAGAATAAACTTTGTAGAGCAGTGCCTGATTCGCAAATACAAAGGAAAATGTATAGGTTTATAAGGGATCTATGAGGAGGAATGGCTATGCTGGAGAATGATTTGACAAATATTGAGATGTTGATAATGAAATGCATCTGGGATACACCGGAAGAACTGGCCTTATCACAGTTGGTAGCAATGGTAAATGAGCGGTTTGACAAAAACTGGAGACCGCAGACGATTTCTACCTATCTGGCACACCTGGTAAGAAAGAACTATCTTACCATGCGCAGATCTGGAAAAGTATTTCTTTATCACCCGGAGGTAACAGAGGAAGAATATCGTTCATCTCAGATGGATGAGTTGATTCATTACTGGGGAGAGCCGGGAACACCGACAGAATTTCTTTCAGCATTGTTTGTAAAGGGCGATAAAGGAAAAAATACAGAGGAAACTCTGAAAGATTTAAGAAGCTTAATGGATGAACTGGATTAATTTTTTCTTTTTTGTAATTGTCTTGAATACGCTGACCGGAACAGTTGCTTATCTGTTGTGTAAGCTGCTGGCTCTGGCCGCAAAGAAATGTAATGCAATACGGATCATATATCCGCTGTATCGACTGGTGCTGTTGTTTTATATTGTGCCGTTGGGATACATTTATATCAGATGTAAGT